>NZ_JBVKBN010000032.1:0-67893 GCF_055657065.1 Streptomyces sp. NPDC110618
GGCGTTGACTTTTGGCACGCTGTTGAGTTCTCAAGGAACGGACGCTTCCTTTGTACTCACCCTCTCGGGCTTTCCTCCGGGCGCTTCCCTTCGGTGTTTCCAAACTCTATCAGGGTTTTTCCGACCCTCTGACCACCGTCCTGCAGGCATGCAGAAAGTGACCCCGAGACAGGATCTGACAAGTTTGGGTGCTGCCGAGTGATGACGCTTGGTTCGCGTCGTTCACCCCCAGGCAGGGTTACGACTGTACACGCGGCCGAGGAGGCGCCGCAAATCGATAGAGGCTATAGTGGTCTAGACCACCAGACGGCCGGTCATGCGGAACCTGTGCTTCCTATGACACGCTGCTGAACAGTGCGCCGTCGGGTACAGGCAGTGACGGCCCATATGACTCTCCACCCCTGGGAGGCTTCCCATGACCACCGTGACGTCCCCGCTCGCCGGACGCGCCATCGGACTCGCGGCAGTGCCGGATCCGGTCTTCTCCGGGGCCATGGTCGGCCCGGGTACCGCGATCGACCCCGTCCGTGAGCCCTCCGAAGCCGTCTCCCCCGTGGACGGAGTCATCATCTCCCTCCACCCGCACGCGTTCGTAGTGGTGGACGAGCACGGCCACGGCGTGCTGACCCACCTGGGCATCGACACCGTGCAGCTCAATGGCGAGGGCTTCGAACTGCTCGTGAACAAGGGGGACACCGTGACCCGCGGCCAGGCCGTGGTGCGCTGGGACCCGGCCGCGGTTGAGGCCGCCGGCAAGTCCCCGGTGTGCCCGGTCGTCGCTCTCGAAGCCACCGCCGAGGCCCTTGCCGATCTCCGTGACGAGGGCGATGTGAAGGCCGGCGATAGTCTCTTCCTTTGGAAGTGACGTCATCGCAGGCCGCCCCGTGACGGCACGTAGGGAGAACCACCGCGGCGGCGGGACCCGCCGCATTAACGGAGACGGGTGAGATGGAGACAACGCTGCGAGGCGTCGGCGTGAGCCACGGTGTGGCGATCGGCGAGGTTCGGCACATGGGAACGGCGGTCCTTGAGCCGCCGGCCAAGCAGATCCCGGCGGAAGAGGCGGAGCGCGAGCAGGGGCGGGCTCGCAAGGCCGTGGAGGCTGTGGCAGCCGATCTGATGGCGCGCGGCAATCTGGCGGGGGGCGAAGCCCAGGCGGTGCTTGAGGCGCAGGCCATGATGGCCCAGGACCCCGAGCTGTTGGCGGACGTGGAGCGGCGTATCGCCGTGGGGAGCACCGCCGAGCGCGCGGTGTACGACGCCTTCGCCGCGTACCGCGAGTTGCTGGCGAACGCCGGTGAGTACCTGGCCGGCCGGGTGGCCGATCTGGATGACGTGCGGAATCGTATTGTCGCTCGTCTGCTCGGGGTTCCGATGCCGGGTGTTCCGGACAGCGACGAGCCGTACGTGCTGGTCGCCCGGGATCTCGCGCCGGCCGACACGGCACTGCTGGACCCGACCCTGGTGCTCGGTTTTGTCACCGAGGAGGGCGGTCCGACGAGTCACAGCGCCATCCTGGCGCGCGCCCTCGGAGTACCGGCCGTGGTGGCGCTGCCCGGGGCCGGTGAGCTGGCCGAGGGCACGCTGATCGCTGTCGACGGCAGCACCGGCGAGATCTTCGTGGAACCGAGCGAGGAGAAGAAGGAGCAGCTGCGGGCTGCTGCCGCCGAGCGCAAGGCCGCGCTGTCCGCTTCGACCGGTCCTGGTGCCACGGCCGACGGTCACAAGGTGCCGCTGCTGGCCAATGTCGGTGGGCCCTCGGACGTGCCTGCCGCGGTCGAGGCCGGTGCCGAGGGTGTCGGTCTGTTCCGTACCGAGTTCCTCTTCCTGGACGACAGTAAGAACGCGCCGTCGGAGGAGAAGCAGGTCGAAGCGTACCGCCAGGTCCTGGAGGCGTTTCCCGAGGGGCGTGTCGTGGTGCGGGTGCTGGACGCCGGTGCCGACAAGCCGCTGGACTTCCTGACCCCGGCCGACGAGCCGAACCCGGCTCTGGGCGTGCGGGGGCTGCGGACGCTGTTGGACCACCCGGAGATCCTGCGCACGCAGCTGACCGCGCTCGCCAAGGCTGCCGAAGGTCTGCCGGTCTACCTGGAGGTCATGGCCCCCATGGTGGCCGATCGCACGGATGCCAAGGCGTTCGCGGAGGCCTGCCGTGAGGCGGGGCTGCAGGCGAAGTTCGGCGCGATGGTGGAGATCCCGTCGGCGGCGCTGCGGGCGCGCTCGATCCTCCAGGAGGTCGAGTTCCTGTCACTGGGCACCAACGACCTCGCGCAGTACACCTTCGCCGCTGACCGTCAGGTGGGTGCGGTGTCCCGGCTGCAGGATCCGTGGCAGCCGGCGCTGTTGGACCTGGTGGCGCTGTCGGCCGAAGCGGCGAAGGCCGAGGGCAAGAGCTGTGGTGTCTGCGGTGAGGCCGCGTCCGATCCGTTGCTGGCGTGTGTGCTGACGGGTCTGGGTGTCACCTCCCTTTCCATGGGTGCGGCGTCGATTCCCTATGTGCGGGCGACTCTGGCCAAGTACACGCTGGCCCAGTGCGAGCGGGCCGCGGCCGCCGCGCGGGCTGCTGACAGTGCCGACGAGGCACGCAGTGCCGCGCAGGCGGTGCTGTCCGGCGAGTAGTCGGTCCGGGGCCTGGGTCCCGGGGTCGTGAGGGGCGCTCCGCCTGCGGGTGGGGCGCCCCTTTCACGCTCAGTGGGTGTGCGCTGTTCCTTCTCCTGGTTCTCCGAGGTCCGGTGGGACCGTGTAGTCGACGTTGGACTCCGGGGAGATGAGCTCGCCGGATTCGGCGTCGGTGCAATAGGCGTCGAAGACCTCTCCGGCCGTGAGGGGTTCGAGGCCGTCTCCGCGCAGGCGCCATCCGTAGATGGTGTCGGCGCTGCCGGGTGCGCTGGTGCGCATGACGAGTCCGCCGGTGCTCCGGGTGGCGATGCCGAGGGCGAGGACGGTGGTGAATTCGAGGGCTTCGGCTTCGTCGAGTTGTGTGGTGCCGTGGGTGTCCTCGTCGGCCTGGAGGACGGCGACCAGGGGTTCGGGTGTGCTGGAGACGCTGCAGACGAGGTGCCGGTGGCCGGGGCGTGCGGTGTCGAGGATGCGGACGAGCAGGGCGGAGGCGCGGGTGAAAGCCGCGCGGCCGATGTCCTCGCCGCAGGTGGCGCAGGCGCCGAGGCGGGCCAGGAGGGTGGAGGCGTACTCCCAGGTGGCCTGGCGTACCGCTTCGTCGATGAGGTCCGGGACGAGGTCGGTCAGGGGTTGTCCCTCGTAGGGGAGGCTGGGGCCGGTGGTGGCGAGTTCGGCGGTGTAGCGGGTGCGGCTGGACGGTACGTCCGGGTCGAGGCCGGTGGCCGCGCAGAATTCGGCGTACTCCTGAGGGTCGAAGAGGGCCACTGTGGTGTGGCTGCCTTCCGAGGCGCGGGTTTTGAGGAGGGTCTCGACCTGTCGGAGGTAGGTCGTGTGGTCGTCGAAGGTGAAACTTCGGTAGCGGCGCATGGTACGGAAGTCGTGCTCGTCGGTGAGCAGGCCGATGGTGCCGGCGATTTCGCGGTGCAGGACGTGTCGCATGGTGCGGTGGTCGGTGTGCGTCATGTTTCCCCCTGTGTGCACGGTCGATCAATGCTCACTCACAGTAACCGGGGGCACTGACAATGCGTCCGGCCTCGGACTTTGTCGTCCGAGGCCGGTGGCGGAGGGTGTGGTCGCGCGAGGTGTCAGGCGCGCTTGCGGGCGAGGTCCTCGTAGAAGTGGAGCAGGTCGAGGTTGTCGATGGAGCCCGGGTTGACGGCCTTGTCGAGGGGGGTGCCCTGGAGGAGGCGCTTGACGGGTACCTCGATGCGCTTTCCGGTCAGGGTGTGCGGGACGCCCGGCACTTCGATGACCTCATCGGGGACGTGGCGCGGGGAGAGTTGTTCGCGGATGGTTCGCTTGATCCGGTCGAGCAGGGCGCCGTCGAGGACCGCGCCGGGCGCGAGCTGGACGAAGAGGGGCATCCAGTAGCCGCCGTCGGGCTGCTCGATGCCGACGACGAGGGACTCCTTGATCTCGGGGAGCCGCTCGACGGCCTCGTAGATGTCGGCGGAGCCCATCCGTACGCCCTGGCGGTTGAGCGTGGAGTCGGAGCGGCCGTGGATGATCACCGAGCCGCGTGAGGTGACGGTGATCCAGTCGCCGTGGCGCCAGACTCCGGGGTAGGTGTCGAAGTAGCTGTCGTGGTAGCGGGTGCCGTCGGGGTCGTTCCAGAAGCGGATCGGCATGGAGGGCATCGGGTTGGTGACCACCAGTTCGCCGACCTCGTCGATGAGGGGTTTGCCGCTGGGGTCCCAGGACTGCAGGTCGGTGCCGAGGCAGGCGGCCTGGAGTTCGCCGATGTAGACGGGCAGGGTCGGTACGGCTCCGGCGAAGCAGGAGCAGACGTCGGTGCCACCGCTGACGGAGGCGATCCAGAGGTTGTCGCGGACCTCGTCGTGCAGCCAGCGGAAGCCGTCGGGCGGCAGGGGGGAGCCGGTGGTGGCGACGCACTGCACTTTGGAGAGGTCGAAGTCGCGGCCGGGGTGGACGTCCGCCTTGCGGCAGGCCATGACGTAGGCGGCGGAGGTGCCGAAGAGGGTGGCGCCGGTGCGTTCGGCGACGCGCCACTGGGCGGCGGTGTCGGGGTAGCCGGGGCTTCCGTCGTAGAGGACGACCGTGGTGCCGGTGAGGAGGCCGGAGACGAGGAAGTTCCACATCATCCAGCCGGTCGAGGTGTACCAGAAGAAGGTGTCCTCGGGGCCGAGGTCGCAGTGCAGGCCGAGCTGTTTGAGGTGTTCGACGAGGATTCCGCCCTGGGACTGGACGATCGCCTTGGGCAGTCCGGTGGTGCCGGAGGAGTAGAGCACCCACAGGGGGTGGTCGAAGGGCACCTGCTCGAAGACCGGCTCGGTGTCGGCGCCGGTGAGCGCGGACCACTCCATGGCCCCGTCCACGGCCGGGGTGCCGATGAGGGGGATGTGGACGACGGCGCGCAGGGTGGGCAGTTCACGGCGGAGTTCGGCGACGGTGTCGCGGCGGTCGTGTTCCTTGCCGCCGTAGCGGTAGCCGTCGATCGTGAACAGGACGACCGGTTCGACCTGCTGGAAGCGGTCCAGCACGCTGCGGGCGCCGAAGTCGGGGGCGCAGGAGGTCCATACGCCGCCCACGGCGGCTGTGGCGAGGAGGGCGACGACGGCCTGCGGAATGTTGGGCAGGTAGCCGCTGACGCGGTCCCCGGGGCGTACTCCGAGGGCGCGCAGTTCGGCGGCGAGGGAGCCGACCTGGCGGCGCAGTTCGCCCCAGCTCATGGGGGTCACGTCGTGGGTTTCGTCCACGTGGAGGAGCGCGGCCTCGTCGGCGCGGGTGTCGGCGGCGCGCAGGGCGTGCTCGGCATAGTTCAGGGTCGCGTCGGGGAACCACTGGGCGCCGGGCATCTCGCGGCTGCCCAGCACGCGCGCGTAGGGCGTGGAGAACCGGACGTCGAACCACTCGGTGACGGCTTTCCAGAAGGTGTCCAGCTCGTCGACGGACCAGCGTTGCAGTGCCGCGTAACCGCCCTCCGCCGGCGCTCCGTGGCGCTCGGCGGCCCAGGTCTGGAACTTGGTGACCTGTGCTCGGGCGATATGTTCCGGATCCGGCTGCCAGAGCGGCTCGGGGTTCAGGGTCGACATGTAGCGGCTCCCGGACTGTGCGCGTTGTGGGCGTCATCCGCGCACGAGCTGGGTGTGCGCGTGACGCGGCTGACACGGACGATGCCATGTGATCGACTCCTGCACCAGGGTGCCCCGCACATAGTCCGTGTCGCGAGGATGTGGCGGCCCACCACAGGTGAACGGAGATTGAACGACACGCATGTGGGACGCGGTGAATGGCAGGCTGAGCAGCATGGACGGTCGTGACCTGGTGCGTTCGGTGAGGAGGGCCGGTTTTTTGGGGACGGCTCAGGGGTTGCGTACCGTGCGGGCGGCTTGGCGCAGATGGCGTGCGGACGCCGTCGGGCTGCCTCCCCGGGGGGCCGAGCGGGCGCGCGTGCCCGGTGCCGTGCGGGCTGCGGAGCCCGGGCCCGGCGGCGGGGTTCTCCGGTTCAGCCGGTCGGTGCTGCGGATCACGGTGGCGGTGAACGGTGCCGTGTTCTGGGGCTGGGACGGGGCGGAGGCGGAGCCGTCGTACGCGTTGGCGGGCGGGTGTCCGGAGCCCGATCCGCGGGCGGTGCTGGAGCCGGACACGGACGGGGGCTGGCGGGTGGTGGCCGAGCGGGTGACGGTGGTGGTCTCGCGGCACGGTGCCGTCGAGGTGCTCACCCCCGGCGGGGTATCTCTGCGGCGCGATCTGCCGCCGCGCTGGTGGGAGCCGGTGGGCGGCGGTCCGGCGCGGTGGATGCAGCGCTCGGAGGTGGCCGCTGACGCGCGCTTCTTCGGGCTGGGCGGCCGGGCGTCGGGGCCCCGGCTGCGCAACGGTACGTACCGTCTGTGGAACACCGACCCGGGCCGTGTCTACGGCCCGGAGGACGATCCGCTGTACCTCACCATGCCGGTGCAGATGGTGGTGGCCGACGCCGCGACGCATCTGGTGTTCCACGACACGTCCTGGGACGGCACGGTGACGTTGCGGGAGGGCGAGGAGGGGGCCGGTTCCGGTCACGACCGCGTGGGGATGTCCGAGCTGCGTATGGAGGGCGGTCCGCTGCGCTGCTGGGTGATGGTCGGTACTCCCGCGCGCGTGCTGCTCGCCTGGGCCTCGCTGACGGGGGGTGCCGCGGTGCCGCCCGCGTGGGCGCTCGGGCACCATCACGCGAGGTGGGGTTTCGGCAGTGAGCAGGAAGTGCGGCGAATCGTTTCGGGCTACTTGGAGCGCGGGCTGCCGCTGGACGCGGTTCATCTGGACATCGACCACTTCGACGACCACCGCGTGTTCACCGTCGACCGCGAGCGTTTCCCCAAGCTGCCGCAGCTGGCCGACGACCTGCGGCGGGACGGCATACGGCTGGTGTCGATCGTCAACCCCGCGGTCAAGGCCGAACCCGGAATCGCCGTCTACGACGGCGGGGCGGCCGTGGACGCCTTCGTGCGGAACGCCGGTGGTCGGCACGTGGAGGGGGTCGTGTGGCCCGGGGAGGCGGTGTTCCCGGATTTCACGCACGCGCGCGTGCGTGAGTGGTGGGGTGCCCTGTACGAGGAGCGGCTGGCGCAGGGGTTCGCGGGCTTCTGGCACGACATGAACGAGCCCACGTCGTTCACCGCGTTCGGGGAGTCGACATTGCCGCGTTCCGCCCGGCACTCCCTGGAGGGGCGCGGCGGCGATCATCGTGAGGCGCACAACGTGTACGCGTTGTGCATGGCCCGGGCGGCGTACGAGGCGTTGCGCGAACTGTCGCCCAAGGAGCGGCCCTTCGTGTTCTCCCGTTCCGGGTGGGCGGGGCTGCAGCGCTATGGCGGCACGTGGTCGGGGGATGTGGCGACGGGGTGGCCGGGGCTGCGGGCCTCGCTGTCCCTGGTGCTGGGGCTGGGTCTGTGCGGGGTCCCGTACTCGGGGCCGGACATCGGGGGCTTCGACGGGAGTCCGTCGCCCGAGCTGTATCTGCGCTGGTTCCAGTTGGGCGCGTACCTGCCGCTGTTCCGGACGCACGCCGGGCTGCGCGCGGGGCGCAGGGAGCCCTGGGAGTTCGGTCCCGAGGTGCTGGAGCACGCGCGTGTGGCGCTGCTGGAGCGCCGTCGGCTGCTGCCGTACTTCCTGACACTGGCGCATTCGGCCCGCCGTACCGGGGCGCCCTGTGTGCGGCCGGTGTGGTGGTGGACGCCTGAGGACCGGGCACTGCGCGACTGTGAGGACGCCTTTCTGCTGGGCGACAGTCTGCTGGTGGCGCCGGTGCTCGGTCCCGGTGCGGACCGGCGTGCGGTGCAGTTGCCGCGCGGGCGCTGGTACGACGTGGTGACGGAGCGGGTCTACGAGGGTCCTGGTCAGGTGCTCGTGGACGCGCCGCTGTCACGGATTCCGGTGCTCGCCCGCGCGGGGGCCGTCCTTCCGGTGCGTGGGAAGGACGGCGGGCTGGAGTTGGAGGTGTGGGCGCCCGCGCGGGGCCGCACCGGGGGCGGGCTGGTCGTGCCGGACGCGGGCGACGGCTGGGACGAGCCGGAGATCGAACGGTACGTCGCCCGCTGGCAGGGCCGGCGGGTGGTCGTGGAGCGGGAGGGCGAGGGCGGCGCCGGTGAGCCCGACTACCCGGTGCGGGTGCGCGGGCTCGACCGGGGCCGATCTCAGTAGCGGCCCTCGAACCAGGCCCGTGCGGCCACGGTGTGCAGGGGGAAGGCGAGTTCCTGGGGGCGGCGCAGCAGTTGCCAGCCCTCGGTCTCGTGCGTCGCCACGGACGGCGGGAGACTGTCGGCCGGACGCGTGGGAAGGACCCCGAAGAGCAGCAGATGCCCGTCGGGGGCGCTCATGGCGTCCACCAGGCGTACGTCGCGGGCCGCGGCGTCGATGCCGGTCTCTTCCTTGAGTTCGCGGACGACGGCCTGCCGCCAGTCCTCGCGGTCGTCGATGTAGCCGCCGGGCAGCGCCAGGCTCCCCCGCGCGGGGCCGATGGCCCGGGTGATGACGACCAGGGCTGTCCCCTGGGTGTCGTACACCGGCTGGAGCGCGATGGCGACGGGAAGCGGGTTGCGGTAGGCGACCGCGCCGCAGGCCGGGCAGGTGCGGGGCCAGCCGGTCACGCCCTCTCCGAAGGGCGCTCCGCAGCTCGAACAGTGGCAGTCCGGCGCGGAGTTGGGGTTGGAGGTTTGAGTTTCGGACACGCGGCGGACTGTAGCCGATCACGAGAACGACGTCTTCCGCGGGCGGCCCAGGAACGTTCCACCAGCGGGTCTCGAAGGGGCGGTGCCCTTTCCTGCGCGCCCGTGTCACACTTCTGACGTTCCGTCAGATCCGTTCCGGGGAGGGCCTTTGTCGCGCTCACATTCGCCTGTGGTCGAGGGTTGGTTCACCGGGGAAGGGGACGGCTTCCGGCTGCTCGGCACGCGCTGTTCCGCCTGTGCGTCGGTGTTCTTCCCGCGCGAGGACACGCACTGCCGCAACCCGGGGTGCCTGGGCGGCGCGTTGGAGGAGGTGCCGCTCTCCCCCAGGGGCCGCGTCTGGTCGTACACGGACAGCCAGTACCGGCCGCCGTCACCCTATGTGACCGATCCGGAACTTCCGTGGCGGCCGTACACGTTGGTCGCTGTGGAACTGGAGGCAGAGCGCCTGGTGGTGCTGGGTCAGGCGGTTGTGGGGGTCACGGTCGGTGATCTGACCGTGGGCATGGAGGTGGAGGTCGTGCCGGGGGTGCTCCACGAGGACGCGAAGACCGTCTGGACGACCTGGCAGTGGCGGCCGGTGAGGGGGCGAGCGGCGTGACGGACGAGGTGGCGGTGCTCGGCGTGGGCCTGCACCCGTGGGGCAAGTGGGGGCGCGGCTTCGTCGAGTACGGGGCGGTGGCCGCACGCGCCGCGCTCGCCGACGCGGGGTTGGACTGGCGGGAGGTGAGCTCGATCGTCGGGGCGGACACCGTGCGGGGCGGGTATCCGGGGTATGTCGCCGGGGCCACGTTCGCCAAGGCGCTCGGCTGGCAGGGGGCGCGGGTCACCAGCGTGTACGCGGCCTGCGCGTCCGGGGCACAGGCCATCGGTGCCGCGCGGGCGCAGATCCTCGCCGGGCTCGCGGACACCGTGCTCGTGGTGGGGGCCGACGCGGCTCCCAAGGGCTTCTTCCGGCCTGCCGGAGGGGAGCGTCCGGACGATCCGGACTGGCTGCGGTTCCGCGTGCTCGGGGCGACCAATCCCACCTACTTCGGGCTCTACGCGCGGCGGCGCATGGCTCTCCACGGGGACACCGCGGAGGACTTCGCGCAGGTCAAGGTGAAGAACTCGGCGATGGGTGCGCTGAATCCGTACGCCCGCTACCGCAAGCGGGTCACCGCCGAGGAGGTAGCCGCCTCCCCCACGGTGGCCGATCCGCTGCGGCTGCTGGACATCTGCGCGACCTCCGACGGCGGGGCTGCGCTGGTGCTGTCCAGCATGGATTTCGCCAGGCGGCACGGCCGGGCGGAGGCGGTGCGGATCCGCGCGGTGTCCACCGTGACCCCGCGCTACCCCAACACGGTGCTCGACCTGCCGGACATCGCGACGGACTCGGCGGTCGCGGTGGAGCCCGCCGCGGAGTCGTTCCGCGCGTCGATCGCCCGCGCGGCCTACGAGGAGGCGGGCGTCGGTCCTGAGGATCTGTCCCTGGCGGAGGTGTACGACCTGTCCACGGCGCTGGAGTTGCAGTGGTACGAGGATCTGGGGCTGTGCGCCGAGGGCGAGGCGGCGAAGCTGCTCCGGGAGGGCGCGACGGCGCCGGGCGGGCGCATACCCGTGAACGCCAGTGGGGGGCTCGCCTCCTTCGGTGAGGCCGTCCCCGCCCAGGCCATCGCCCAGGTCGGCGAACTGACCTGGCAGTTGCGGGGGTTGGCGGGCGACCGGCAGATACCGGGCGCGCGCGTGGGCATCGCGACGAACCAGGGGTTGTTCGGGCACGGATCGGCCGTCCTGGCCGTGCGCTGACGCCGACGGCGGCCGAAACCCGCCCCCCACAACGGCCGCCCCGGCGTACAGAACACGCCCTCAAACCGTTGCTGTCCACGACCTTGACGCCCTTGGGACACCGGTGAACACTTCCGGTGTCAGTCGACATCGCCGTACATTCACGGCGTACCAGGCACAGTGCCGCGCGGGACCGGCCTGTTTCAGCCATGGCCGTTCCCCGAGGGGCGATGCGACGACGGCACGCTCGTCACGGACGCCGGGCGGGGCGCGGGACCCTCCCTGCCTTCGGTTGAAGTCGCTGTGGGAAACGCACCCTGCACGAGGGCCGGGGTCGATCACTCCGGGCCAGCGCCTAGGAGCCGCCATGAGCAACGGAGACATCTTCGTCGGTGAAGTCATAGGCACCGCGATCCTGATCCTCTTCGGCGCCGGAGTCGTCGCCGCCGTCGTACTGAACTACTCCAAGGCCAAGGACGCGGGCTGGGTCGTCATCGCGTTCGGGTGGGGCTTCGGCGTGATGGCCGGGGCGTACACGGCCGCGCCGCTTTCCGGCGGGCACCTCAACCCGGCGGTGACCGTGGGGATCGCCATCGACACCGGTGACTGGGACAAGGTCCCTGTCTACATCGCCGGACAGATGGTCGGCGCGATCCTCGGCGCGGTGCTGTGCTGGCTGGTCTACTTCGCGCAGTTCCAGGCCAACGCCGAGGAGGACAAGGCGCAGCCGACGCTCGGGATCTTCGCCACGTCGCCGACGATCCGCAAACCCGTGGCGAACCTCATCACCGAGATCATCGCGACCATCGCCCTGGTGCTGCCCATCCTGGCGTTCGGCCTGACCGAGGGCCTCGGCGAGTCCGGCACGGCGATCCTCATCGTGTCGTTCCTGGTCGTCGGCATCGGTCTGTCGCTCGGCGGTCCCACCGGATACGCCATCAACCCGGCCCGTGACCTGGGGCCTCGGCTGACGCACGCCGTCCTGCCGATTCCGAACAAGGGCACCTCGGACTGGGGCTACTCCTGGATTCCTGTGGTCGGGCCGCTGATCGGCGGGGCGCTGTCCGGGCTCATCTTCAACGCAGCATTCTGAAGGAACCCACGAAGGGGACGTCATGACGAACAAGTTCGTCGCTGCGATCGACCAGGGCACCACCTCCAGCCGCTGCATCATCTTCGACGAGAACGGCGCGATCATCGCCGTCGACCAGCGCGAACACCGCCAGATCTTCCCCAAGCCGGGGTGGGTGGAGCACGACGCCACCGAGATCTGGTCCAAGGTCCAGGCGGTGGTCGCCGGGGCCCTCGCCAAGGCCGGACTGCGCGCGGACCAGCTCAGCGCGCTCGGCATCACCAACCAGCGCGAGACGACGGTGCTGTGGGACCGCGCGACCGGCAAGCCCGTACACAACGCGATCGTGTGGCAGGACACCCGCACCTCGGCGCTGTGCAACCAGCTCGGCGGCTCGGACGGGCAGGACCGCTTCCGCGAGCAGACCGGCCTACCGCTGGCCAGCTACTTCTCCGGCCCCAAGGCGGCGTGGCTGCTGGACAACGTGCCAGGGCTGCGGGCCCGCGCGGAGCGCGGCGAGATCGCGTTCGGCACCATCGACTCCTGGCTGATCTGGAACCTCACCGGCGGCACCGACGGCGGCCGGCACGTCACCGACGTCACCAACGCCGGGCGCACCATGCTGATGAACCTGGAGACCCTGCAGTGGGACTCCTCGATCCTCTCCGCCATGAACGTCCCCGAAGCGGTGCTGCCGGAGATCCGCTCCTCCGCCGAGGTGTACGGCACGGCGGTGGGCCAGCTCGCCGGGGTGCCGGTCGCCTCGGCGCTCGGCGACCAGCAGGCGGCGGTCTTCGGGCAGGCCTGCTACGACGTGGGCACGGCCAAGAACACCTACGGCACGGGCAGCTTCCTGCTGCTCAACACCGGCAACCGGCCGGTGCCGTCGAAGAACGGTCTGCTGACGACCATGGGCTACAAGATCGGCAGCGAGGCGCCCGTGTACTGCCTGGAGGGGTCGATCGCCATAACGGGCGCGCTCGTCCAGTGGTTCCGCGACCAGCTCGGCATCATCCGTACGGCTGATGAGATCGAGTCCCTCGCGGCGAGCGTCGAGGACAACGGCGGCGCGTACATCGTGCCCGCGTTCTCGGGTCTGTTCGCGCCGTACTGGCGCTCCGACGCGCGCGGAGTGGTCACCGGCCTGACCCGCTACGTGACCAAGGCGCATCTCGCGCGTGCCGTGCTGGAGGCGACGAGCTGGCAGACGCGCGAGGTCGTGGACGCCATGTACCAGGACTCCGGGGTGCAGATCACCACTCTGAAGGTGGACGGCGGCATGACGAAGAACAACCTGCTCATGCAGCACCAGGCGGACGTCCTCGACGTGCCGGTGATCCGGCCCAAGGTGTCCGAGACGACGTGCCTGGGCGCCGCCTACGCGGCCGGGCTCGCGACCGGGGTGTGGAACGACCTCGACGAACTGAAGGCGCACTGGCGGAAGGACGTCGAGTGGACGCCGTCGATGGAGTCCGCGGTGCGCGACCGTGAGTACCGCAACTGGCGCAAGGCGGTGGAGAAGAGCTTCGGCTGGCTGGAGGACGAGGAGGAGTAACCACGCGCGCGTGCGGTACTCCACAAGCCGCGGCCCGTACCCCGGTCGGCGGGGGTACGGGCCGTGCGCGCGCGTGGATCAGGTGGTGACCTTCTGGCGCCGGTCCGCCGCCTGGGCCATGGCGTGCTGGACGACACCGATGAGCACTTCCTTGACGGACTCGCGGTCCCGGGCGTCGCACAGGACGAGCGGGACGTCGTCATCGAGATCGAGCGCGCGCCTGATGTCCTCGACCGGGTAGCGGGCGGCGCCCTCGAAGCAGTTGACTCCGACGAGGAAGGGTATGGAACGCCTCTCGAAGTAGTCGATCGCGGCGAAGCAGTCCTCAAGGCGCCGCGTGTCGGCCAGGACGACCGCCCCCAGGGCGCCCTCGGACAGCTCGTCCCACATGAACCAGAACCGCTCCTGGCCGGGTGTGCCGAAGAGGTACAGCACGAGGTCCTCGCGCAGGGTGATGCGGCCGAAGTCCATCGCCACGGTGGTGGTGGTCTTGCCCTCCACACCGCTGGTGTCGTCGATGGGTCGGCCCGCCTCGGTGAGGTACTCCTCGGTGCGCAGTGGCCTGATCTCGCTGACCGAGCCGACGAGGGTGGTCTTGCCCACCCCGAAGCCTCCGGCCACGAGGATCTTGAGCGTGACGGGCTCGACCGGCGGCTTGCCGCGCTCAGAACGCCCGAAGATCATCGATCTCTTCTCCTGCTTGATGGGTGTCGGGCGACGGTGGGCCGTACCCTCCGCCGCCGGGGGTTTCGATGACGAGTACGTCGCCGGGGCCGACCTCGGTCGTGTCGCTTCCGCCAAGTGCGGTGACCGTGCCGTCCGCGTGCTCCACGCGGTTGACGCCGAGCGCACCGGGCTTCCCGCCCGCCATGCCGTACGGCGGGACCCTGCGGTGCTGGGAGAGCGTGGAGACCGTCATGGGCTCGTGGAAGCGGATGCGGCGCACCGCGCCGTCCCCGCCGCGCCACCGCCCGGCCCCGCCGCTGCCGCGCCGGACGGCGAACTCGTCGAGCTGCACCGGCAGACGCCACTCCAGGACCTCGGGGTCGGTGAGCCGGGAGTTGGTCATATGGGTCTGGACGACGGGGGCGCCGGCGAAGCCGTCGCCCGCGCCGGATCCGGAGGCGACGGTCTCGTAGTACTGGTGGCGTTCGTTGCCGAAGGTGACGTTGTTCATCGTGCCGGAGCCCTCGGCCTGGACGCCGAGCGCGGCGTAGAGGGCGCCGGTGATGGCCTGGGAGGTCTCCACGTTGCCCGCGACGACGGCGGCCGGGGGTTCGGGGGCGAGCATGGAGCCGGGCGGCACGATGATCCTCAGGGGGCGCAGACAGCCGTCGTTGAGGGGGATGTCGTCGTCGACGAGGGTGCGGAAGACGTACAGGACGGCCGCGTTCACCACGGCGAAGGGGGCGTTGAAGTTGGTGGCGAGCTGCGGTGACGTACCGGTGAAGTCGATGGTGGCGGTACGGCTTTCGCGGTCGACGCGCACGCGGACGCGGATGACGGCGCCGGAGTCGGTCTCGTAGGAGTACTCGCCGTCGTCGAGGGCGTCGATGACGCGGCGGACCGCCTCCTCGGCGTTGTCCTGGACGTGCCGCATGTACGCCTGGACGACGTCGAGTCCGAAGTCCTCGATCATGCGGCCGACTTCGTCGACGCCCTTCTGGTTGGCGGCGATCTGGGCGCGCAGGTCGGCGAGGTTGGTCGTGGGGTTGCGGGAGGGGTAGGGCGCCTCGGTGAGCAGTCGGCGGGTCTCCTCCTCGCGGAAGCGGCCGCCCTCGGTGAGGAGCCAGTTGTCGAAGAGGACGCCTTCCTCCTCGATGGTGCGGCTGTCGGCCGGCATGGAGCCGGGGGCGATGCCGCCGATCTCGGCGTGGTGGCCGCGGGACGCGACGTAGAACAGGATCCGGTCACCCTCCGCATCGAAGACGGGGGTGATCACCGTGACGTCGGGCAGGTGGGTGCCGCCGTGGTAGGGGTCGTTGACGGCGTAGGTGTCGCCCGGCCGCATCGAGTCGCCCCGGCGCTCGATGACCTCCTTGACGCTGGTGCCCATCGAACCCAGGTGGACGGGGATGTGCGGGGCGTTGGCCACCAGGTTTCCGTCGGGGTCGAAGAGGGCGCAGGAGAAGTCCAGGCGCTCCTTGATGTTGACGGACTGGGCCGTGGACTCCAGGCGGGCGCCCATCTGTTCGGCGATCGACATGAAGAGGTTGTTGAAGACCTCCAGCAGAACGGGATCTGCTTTTGTGTCGAGATCGGAACTCTGTGTAATCGCCGCCCGTTCCATGGCCAGATGCCCGTCGTCGGTCGTCGCGGCCCGCCAGCCGTCGTCGACGACGGTCGTCGAACCGGCCTCGGTGATGAGCGCGGGTCCGGTGACGGTCACGCCGGGGGGCAGTTCCTCGCGGCGGTGGAGGGGTACGTCGCGCCAGACGCCGCCCGTGTGTAGGCGGACGGTGCCGGGGGCGGAGGGGGCGCCGCGGTGGGTGCCCAGGGTGGAGAGATCGGGGGGTTCGGTGATGCCGGTGGCTTCTACGGAGAGGGCTTCGACGACGACCGGGCGGTCGAGGGCGAAGGAGTACGTGGCGCGATGACGTTCTTCGAAGACGCGGCGCATGGTGTCGGGTTCGGTGAGCTCGACGGAGAGGGTGGTGTCGGTGCCGTCGTAGCGGAGCTGGGCGCGGCGGACGACCGTGATGCGGTCCTCGGGGACGTCCTCGGCGAGGAGTTCGGAGCGGGCGGCGGATTCCAGGTCGTCGGCGGTCTTGCGGACGGCCGGCATGGCGGGCGGCTCCAGGGGGGCCTCGACGGACTGTTCGCGCATGGCGGTGGTGTCGGCGAGGCCGATCCCGAGTGCGGACAGGACACCGGCCATGGGCGGGACGAGGACAGTGCGGATGCCGAGCGAGTCGGCGACCATGCAGGCGTGCTGGCCGCCCGCGCCACCGAAGGTGGTGAGGGCGTATCGGGTGACGTCGTGGCCCTTCTGCACGGAGATCCGCTTGACCGCGTTGGCGATGTTGGCGACGGCGATCTGGAGGTAGCCCTCGGCGACCTGTTCCGGGGTGCGGTCGTCGCCGGTCTGTTCCCGGATCTCGCGCGCGAGGGCGGTGAACCGTTCACGGACGAGGTCCGCGTCGAGCGGCTGGTCGCCGTCGGGGCCGAACACATGCGGGAAGTGGGCCGGTTGGATACGGCCGAGCATGACGTTGGCGTCGGTGACGGCGAGCGGGCCGCCGCCGCGGTAGCAGGCGGGGCCGGGGTCCGCTCCCGCCGAGTCGGGTCCCACGCGGTAGCGGGAGCCGTCGAAGTGGAGCACGGAGCCGCCGCCCGCGGCGACGGTGTGGATATCCAGCATGGGCGCGCGCAGCCGGACACCGGCGATCTGGGTGGTGAAGACCCGCTCGTACTCGCCCGCGAAGTGCGAGACATCGGTGGAGGTGCCGCCCATGTCGAAGCCGATGACCTTGTCGAATCCGGCCAGCTGCGACATACGGGCCATGCCGACGATGCCGCCGGCCGGGCCGGACAGGACGGCGTCCTTGCCGCGGAACTGCCGGGCCTCGGCGAGGCCTCCGTTGGACTGCATGAACATCAGCCGGACGCCGTGGAGCTCGTCGGCGACGTGCTGGACGTAGCGGCGCAGGACCGGGGAGAGGTAGGCGTCGACGACGGCGGTGTCCCCGCGCGGGACGAGCTTCATCAGCGGGCTGACCTCGCTGGACAGCGAGATCTGGGGAAAGCCGATGTCCTCGGCGAGCTGTCCCACGGCCTGTTCGTGGGCGGGGTGGAGGTGGCTGTGCATGCACACCACCGCGACGGCCCGGATCCCGTCGTCGTACGCCTGGCGCAGCGGCCCGGCGAGGGCGTCCAGGTCGGGGGCGCGCAGCACGGTGCCGTCGGCGGCGATGCGCTCGTCGACCTCGACGACCCGCTCGTGGAGCTGCTCGGGGAGTTCGATGCGGCGGGCGAAGATGCGGGGCCGGTTCTGGTAGGCGATGCGCAGGGCGTCGCGGAAGCCGCGGGTGATGACGAGGAGGGTGCGCTCGCCCTTGCGTTCCAGGAGGGCGTTGGTGGCGACGGTGGTGCCCATCCGGACGGCCTCGATCGGCTCGTCGGAGCCGTTCATCAGCAGGCGGACCCCTGCGACGGCGGCGTCGGAGTAGCGTGCCGGGTTCTCCGAGAGGAGTTTGTGAGTGAGCAGTCGGCCGTCGGGGCGTCGCGCGACGATGTCCGTGAAGGTTCCGCCTCGGTCGACCCAGAACTGCCAGCCTGTCACGTCGCTACCTCGCTTCCGCGCCGGTCACAGCGCCCGGAGGCCGTTGATCACGTCGCGCAGGATACTCTCGTCGACCAGCTCCGCCGGGGGGACGGGCCGGTTCACATGGACGAGTTTCTCCGCCACGAGGTCCCCGACGAGGACGCGCACCACACCGATGGGCAGGTCGAGTTCGGCGGCGAGTTCTGCGACGGACTGCGGGGTGTCGCGGCAGCGTTCGACGATGTCCACGTGTTCGGGGGACAGCGTCGAGTCCTCTTCCGGGTCGTCCGCGCGCGCGTCCGCGACGACCACCGCGATGAGGTCGAGGCGGTGCTGGGCCGCACTCGTGGTGCGGCCGCGCGTCATGGCGTACGGACGGACGACCGGCCCGGCCTCGTCGTCGAACCAGTGGCTTGTTGCCTGACCCTCTGCACTCATGTCATCCCACTACCCGCCCGCGGGCAGATCGGTGCGTGGAGTCGTGCCCAGATGCACACCGACCCGCTTGACGAGGAGCGTCATCTCGTAGGCGACCTGGCCGACGTCGGAGTCGGCGTCCGAGAGCACGGCCAGGCAGCTGCCGTCGCCCGCGGCCGTCACGAAGAGGAAGGCCTCGTCGAGCTCGACCACGGTCTGCCTGACGCTGCCGGCCTCGAAGTGGCGGCCGACGCCCTTGGCCAGGCTGTGGAAGCCGGAGGCGACGGCGGCCAGGTGCTCGCTGTCCTCCCGGGTCAGGTCCTTGGACGCGCCTGTCGGCAGTCCGTCGCCGGAGAGCACGACGGCCTTGCGGATGCTTGCGACGCGGTCCACCAGCTCGTCGAGGAGCCAGTTGAGCTCGCCGGACCCCGTGGTCCCGGTGTCGTCGGTCGCCTTCGGTGCGGTCATCGACCGTCCCCCTTGTTCGTTCCTCGTGGTGCTGTGCCGCCCGGGGCGTCGTCCCCCGCGGCGTTCTCCTCACGGCCGCGCTGCCAGCCGCGCTGGAGCGCGGACATCCGGCTGCGGACCTCATCGGCGTCCCGCTCGTCGGGCTCGGTCGTGCCCTCGGTCGGTCGAGCGGGCTCCCGTTTGAGCTGGGGCGCCAGATTGGCCTGGCGTACGCGCCTGGGCAGGGGCGCCGCACCGGGCTGCGGTGGCGCGGGGTCCGGGCCGGCGTCGGCATCGGCCGGACCGGGTGCCTGGCGGCGGTCCGGGGAGTTCGGGGTGCGGGACTCGATCTCGGCACGGCGGATGCGGCGGGGAAGCGACGGGGGCTCCCCGTCCGCATCACCGCGAGCCGCTTCCCTGGGCTCGCCCAGCTGCGGCGCGATGTCGGCCCGCGCCGACGGCTCCGTGCCGCCCGGGCCGCGGCGCAGTGGCGAGGCGCCCCGGCGCCTGGTGGGCAGCGGTGCGGGGGCGTCGGGGTCGTGCTGGCCGGCGTCCGACGTGGACCCGCCCTTGGGCTCGTCCCGCCGGGAGCGCTGGTCGGTGACCGGGCGCCCGTGGGAGCTGACCAGCTTGGGGGCGCCGCGCCGGACCAGGGGGACGGCCGCGCCGAGCTGGTCGTCCGGCGCGAGCCGGTCGGGGGCACCGGTGCGTGGCCTGCCGGTGGTGTCCTCGGTGCGGGAGAGACGGGACCGGCGGGGGCGGAACAGGCCGCCCTGCTCGCCGTCGTCCTCGTCCAGCGCGTCCGGGAAGTCGTCCAGGGCGTCCAGGTCGACCGGCGCTTCCAGCTCGACCGGACCGTCCAGGAGCTGGGTGGGCAGACCGGGGAGCGGTACGGGCACCTGGGCCAGCGCGGTGCGGCGGCTCTCCTCCAGCCGGCGGGCTTCCTCCAGCTCGGCCTCCTTGGAAGGGCCGGGACGGTCCAGGCGGAAGCCGATGCCGTTGGTGTCCGGGACCTCGTCGGACAGCAGGGCGTCGGGGATGAACACGACGGCGGTGGTGCCGCCGTACGGGGACGGCTGGAGGGAGACGCGGACGTTCTGGCGCTGGGCGAGCCGGCTGACCACGAACAGGCCGAGCCGGTCGGTGTCGGAGAGCTCGAACTCGGGGGTCTCGGCGAGCCGCAGGTTGGCGTCCAGCAGGGCGTCGGCGGCCATACCGAGTCCGCGGTCGTGGATCTCCAGGGTGAAGCCGTTGGCGACGCGCTCACCGAGCACCTGCACCGCGGTGTGCGGCGGGGAGAACACGGTGGCGTTCTCCAGCAGTTCGGCCACCAGATGGGTGACGTCCGCGACGGCCGGGCCCGTGACGGCGACGCGGGGCAGCCTGCGGACCTCGATGCGCTCGTAGTCCTCCACCTCGGCCACGGCGGCGCGCACCACGTCCATGAGCTGGACGGGCTTGCGCCACTGCCGGGACGGGGCGGCGCCGGAGAGGATCACCAGGCCCTCGGCGTGCCGCCGCATACGGGTGGTGAGGTGGTCGAGGCGGAACAGGTCGGCGAGTTCGTCGGTGTCCTCGGTCCGGCGTTCCATGGTGTCGAGGAGGGTGAGCTGCTTGTGGAGCAGCACCTGGCTGCGGCGGGCCAGGTTGACGAAGACCTCGGAGACACCGGCGCGCAGTTCGGCCTGTTTGACGGCGGCCTCGACGGCGGCGCGCTGGAGGGTGTTGAGGGCCTGGCCGACTTCGCCGATCTCGTTCTTGTCGTACTCCAGGCGCGGCACTTCGGTCTCGACGTCGACCTGTTCGCCCGCCGACAAGCGGCGCATCACGCTGGGCAGCCGGACGCCGGAGGCCTCGTGGGCGTCCAGGCGCAGCTGGCGCAGATCGCGGATCAGGCCGCGGCCGATGCGGACGGACAGGAACAGGGAGACCAGCAGGGCGAGGAGGCCGAGCACACCGGCGATGACCGCCTTGGCGATGACGCCCATCGCGACGGGCCGGACGCGTTCCTGATAGCGGTCGCCCGCCTCGTCGTTGAGTTCGGCCACTTCGGCCAGCACATTGCCGGCCGCGGTGTCCCAGCTCTTCGCCGTGACACCGCTGGGGGTGCCCGCCCCGTCGGAGACGGCGGCCTGCTCGGCGACGCGCAGCGGGGCGCTGCCGGCGTTCTTCCAGAAGCGGCTGAAGCGGTCGCGTTCCCAGGAGGGCAGCAGAGGGAGGTTGACGTCGTAGAGGAGGTCGCGCTGGGCCGCGTAGTCGGAGACCTCCCGGACCTCCACGCGGGTGAGTTCGCCGACGACGAGCGCGGAGCCGAGGAGGGCGTCCTCGCGGGAGAGGAGTTCACGGGCGCGGGCGAGGTTGATCAGGGCGCGGTACTGCTTGTCCATCTCCACGTTGTCGACGACGTGGAGGTTGGCGAGCAGGTTGTAGCAGGGGTCGACCAGACCGTTGTAGAGGTCGAGGGCGGTGGCGCGGTTGACGGTGCCGTCGTCGACGCTGCGGCGCAGCGGGCCGAGGCCGTCGAAGGCGTCCAGGACCGTGGTGAGACGCTCGGCCGTGCCCTGGCCCATGGCGTCGCGCACATCGGGGTCCTCGGCGTTCGCGCGGATCTCGGCGATGGCCCTGTCGGTGGCGGTGCGGCTGCGGGCGAGGGCGGACTGGCCGTCGGAGGCACGGGGGTCGGCGAGGTGGACGAGGGTCTGGCGGCGTTCCTGCTGCAGGACGCGGACCGTGTCCTCGATGGGGTAGCCGATCTGCTCCACGACGGACGACACGTTGAACAGCTGTTGTGCCTCGCGCCCCGTCAGTACCGTGGCGAAACCCCAGATGGCGGTCAGGGACACCAGCGGCACGAGAAGCAACGCCACGATCTTCCGGCGGATGGACTTCCCGCGAAAGCGCATGGCCTCCCCCAGCTCGGCCCCCGTCGGGCGGGGGTACATATGTGCGTCAACAAACGGCGCGAGCCTACTACCGACGGACTGGTAACTCGAAGAGCTGACCGGAACCTGAACTTCCGCACCGGGGGCGAGAGATGGGGAGTTGTCGGGTCATTGGGGGAGATTGCCTCCCGGATTTCGAGTGCCGACCGGCCGAACAAGCTCTGTTCAACGGTCGCGCCAATTGGCCGGAATTTTTCCTTCGTTGGGAATCTTCGGGGCGTGTCGTTCGTCCTACTCATCAGGAAACGGGGGCGGAATCGGCCACAGGAGCCGCGTCTCGCAACCGGGCGGCGTAAATCAGCGCAAGCCGGGCAGCCACAGGGAAGCCGGGTCTTCGGACACGGGAGCGAGCGGTCTGCTGGCGGTGGGGAGTGACACGGTGATGGGCACGGCGGAGCGGCGCGAGGCGCCCGACGACGGTGGAGCGGCGGCGCGCTCGACGGTGCGTGAGAGCCCTCGGGCGTCGGATCGCGACATTCCGGCGGTCCGGAGCGAATCATTCAGGGCCGTCGAGGAGAAGGCGGCGCCCGTGACCGACGAGGCTGTTGAGGAAGAGGAGTTCGAGGAGGTTCCGGAGCGGGTGGCGTACCGCCCGCTGTGGGTCGAGGAGCCCGCGAAGCGGCACCGCATGCCCGATCCGGTGCGGACCGCGGCGGTGCGTGCGGTCCTGATCATCGCGGTGACGCTGATCCAGGCGATGGTGGCCTTCCTGTGCACCCTGGCCGGATCGTGGCTGGCGTTCCCCATGGTGCTGAGCGGTGTGGCGAGCACGGTGGTCGCCACCTGGGCGGCGCTGGACGTCTGGGTGACCCGCCAGGTGTGGAAGCAGCGCAACGGCGTGGTCTCGACCCCGGCCAGCACCGCACGCGCGCTGCGCCGCGAGCGGCGCCGGGCCCGCCGCCAGGAGCGCGCGGCCCAGCGCGCCCACGAGCGGATACGCAGGCGGGGCGGCGCCGGGCAGCTGTCGCACCCCTGACAGCGTCTGCCGGGAGGGGTCGCGCGTCCCTCCCTGGAGACGGTCAGGGCTGGGGCCGCTTGAACATCCGGGTCGCCGTGATCTCGCTGTGCACCGCCTCGTCCCCCTGGGCCTGCTGGGGCAGGCCGGGGCGGAGATGCTCCTCGACGCTGATGTACTTCAGGCCCGCCCTGAGGTCCGCGTCATTGCGCAGCCGGATGACCAGCGGGAACTCGGCGAGCGCGGTGGTGTCGAACAGGCCCGTGGTGTACAGCAGTTGCACACCGAGGGCGTCGGAGACGGCTCGCTGGAGCTCCAGCAGGTAGGTGGCGTTGGCGCGGCCGATGGGGTTGTCCAGGAAGAGCGTGCCCGCGTGCCGGTGCTTGTCCCGGCCCCGGTCGTTGGAGCGCAGGGCGGCCATCGTGCAGTACAGCGCGATCGCCGCGGTCAGGAGCTGACCGCCGGAGAACACATCGCCCATCTGTCCGACAGGCACGCGCTCGGCGCGCAGGACGGCGTCCGGCTTGAGGATCTCGACGGCGACGCCCTTCGGCTGGAGCGCGGCGGCGACTCCGCGCAGCAGCAGGGACATGCCGTCCCGGCGCAGGTCGGAGTTCTTCTTCACCGCGGCACGGGTGGCCTCGTCGATGACCTCGCCGAGCCGTTCGGTGAGGGTGGCCTGGTCCGGTTCCTCGAACCGGATGCGCAGGAACTCCTGCCCCGACCACTCGCCGAGGCCCTCGGGCAGCCGGGACAGCCGCTGCGCGGACCGGAGCGTCGCCAGCGCGGACTCCACCAGGCCGCGCAGCCGGTCCACGATGGAGTCGCGGTTGCGCTCCAGCTGGTCCAGCTCGTCGGTGAGGACGCGCAGGCGGGGTGCGAAGGCATCGGCCCACTTCTGCGCGTGCTCGGGCAGCGCGGCGGCGGGCAGTTCCCGGATCTGCTGGCGTGCGGGAGTGCGTACCTGTTCGTAGCGGGTGGAGTTGGCGTGCCGCACCAGCACGTCGCTCGCGTCGCGGACGGCGGACTCGGCGGCAGAGAGGTCGGCGGCGCAGCCGCGCAGGGAGCGGCGGGCCTCGGCGGCGGAGTGCCGGGCCTCCTCCAGCGTGCCGGGGTACGGCTCGGGCTCCTCGTGGTCCTCCTCCGGGGCGTGCTCGCGCAGCAGGTCGCGGAGCATCGCGGCGATCTCCTCGAAGCCCGCGGCCGCGTCCTCGGCGGCGCGGTGGGCGGCCAGCAGCTCGGCGTGCGCCTCGCGGGCCTGGGCCAATGCCTCGGTGCGTGAGGCGAGTTCGGCGGTGGCGGTGCGCAGAAGGGCCTGGGCGTGGTCGGCGTCGCGCGGCTGGAGCTCCTCGGACAGCCCGGTGTGCGCCTCGCCGTCCTCGGGTGCGAGCCGTTCGGCCTCGCCGCGCAGCCGGCCGAGCTGTTCGCTGGCGCTCGACATGCGTGTCTCCAGGAGCTGCACCAGCTCCTCGGCGCGGGCGACGGCCGCCTGTCGGGACGGACCGTCGGAGCCGTCGGGCGACTGCAGCAGTTGCTCGGCGCGGGTGCGGACCTTGTTGCTGAGCCGGTCCAGCTCCGCGCGTGCCGCGCTCTCGTCGCTCTCCGCGCGCGCCTGTTCGGCCCGCAGGTCGGCGCCCACGCCGACCTTCTCGTAGACCTGCGAGGCGGCGCGATACGCCTCGCGGAGCGCGGGCAGCGACGCCGTCGGGGCGTCCGTGTCAGTGTCCGGTACGTCGTCGGGGGCGCCGGCGATCTCGGAGCGCTCGGCGCGCAGGGCGCGGGCCGTGCGGCGGGCGTCGTCGGCGGCGCGCTGGGCGGCGCGCCGGTCCTCGTCGGCGGCGCGGGCCCGTTCCAGGCAGGCCTGTGCGCGGGCCTCGGACTCGGTGGCCTCGTCGGCGAGTTCGCGCAGCTTGGCCTGCCAGCCCGCCCGCTCGCGCAGCCGGAAGGCGAGCCCGGCGAGGGCGTCGGCGGCGCGCCGGGCCCTCTGCGCGGCCTCCTGCCGCTCGTCGCGGACCTGGGCCGCTTCGGCGGCGGCTTCGTCGGCCTCCGCGCGCACGGTGCGGGCCTCGGCCAGCTCGGCCTCGGCCTCCTCGGCGAACGCGCGCGCCTCGCGGGCTGCCTCGGCCAGCTCCACGAGCCGTCCGGCCGGGCAGCCGGTGCGCCAGGAGGCGAGCCGGGCGGCCAGTTCGCGGTCCTTGCCGAGCCGGGCGGCGAGGGTGCGGATCTCCTCGTCCCGCTCGGTGGCGCGGGCGCGCAGTGCCTGCCGTTCCTCGTCGGCGGCGTGCTCGTCGTGCATCGCCGGGTTCGGCGGTACGAGGAAGACGTCGCCGCTCAGCGCGTCCGTTCCCGGGGTCGGCGCGAGGAGGGCGGCGGCGGTGCCGACGGCCACGGCGGAGCGGGGCAGCAGGGCCGCCTCGCTGAGCGCCTCACGGGCGCGGACGTGGGTGTCGGGGTCGGTGATGATCACGCCGTCGACGAGTTCGGGCCGGGCGGCCAGCACGCGCGCGTGGTCGGCGGGGTCGACCGCTTGGGCGAGGTAGCGCCAGCCGGGCAGTGCGGGGATGCCGTGCTCGCCGAGGAACTCCACGGTGGCCAGGACGTCCGGTCCCGGCGGCAGCAGTCCCCCGTCGCCGAGGGCGCCGAGGATGCGGGAGTCGTCGGCGGCGGCGGTGCGCAGGTCGAAGAGCTGCCGTTCGGCGGAGGAGACGGCGTCGTCGAGGAGTTCGCGCAGCTCGTCGGCGAACCGGTCGAGTTCCTCGGCGCTCAGCGCGCCGCGCTCTTCGTGCCGGGGCTGCGGGACGGTCGTCCGGCCGGAGCCGGTGAGGCTGAGCAGTTCCGCCAGCCTTTCCTCGGCCGCCAGGGCCTCCGCGAGGCGCCGTTCGGCCTCAAAGGACCGCTCCGCCGCCGTGGCCGCGTCGGAGGCGCGGGCCGCGGTCAGCTCCGCGCGGGACTCGGCGGCGGCAGCCTCGCGCGCGTGCTCCGAGGCGCGCCGCGCGGCCTCCCGCGCGGTGTCCCAGGCGGCGACGGCGCTCTTCTCGGCGTCGCTGGCGGCGAGCGCCGCGCGGGCCGGGTCGGCGTCGGGCGCGCTGTCGTCCAGCCAGCCCGCGCGGACGGCCTCGGCCGTCTCCTGCTCGACCTCGGCGAGCCGCTGCTTGAGGTGGCCGATCTCGCTGCGGGCGCGCTGGGCCTCGGTGGCGGCGGAGGTGGAGTCGCGGTAGGCGGATTCGCTGACTTCCTGGAGGGCGGCCGAGCGCTCCTCGCCCTCGTTGGCGAGGGCCTCGGCGCTCTCCGCGGCCGCGTGCAGCGCGCGGACGAGATCGACGGCGGCCTTCGCGCGGGCGGCGAGGGCGGGGGCCGCGTCGCGCTCGGCCTCCTGGATGGCGGCGGCCACGCGCGTGACCCGGTCGGCGGCGGCGCGATGGCGCAGTACGGCCTCGGCGGCCTGCCACGCCGAGTGCAGGGTGCGGGCGTCGGCCAGCTCGCGCTTCTGCGCGGCCGCGGACTTCTCCGCCGCGGCGAGCGCCAGCGAGGCGTGCCGGTAGGCGAGTTCGGCGGCGACGAGCGCGCTGCGCTCGCGGGCGGCCTCGGCGTGCGTGACGGCGTACGCGGCGGCGGTGACCCGCTGGGCGAGGTCGGCGGCTCGTACCCGCTCCTGGACGCCGCGAGCGGACAGCCGCCGGGCCAGGGTCCGGGTGCGGCGCTCGGCCCCGGCGTGGATGTCACGCGCGCGGGAGCGCGTCTCGGCGGCCTCCACGATCCGGCCGAGCAGGTCGACGGAACCGGCCGTGAAGTCGCGCTCGGCGATCAGTTCGGCGCGTCGGCCGAGCTTGTTGCCGAAACCGCTGACCAGGTCGGCGAGGCCGTCGGTGTCCCGGGTGTCGGTCACCGCGCGCAGCAGCAGATCGGTGAAGTCGGAGTCCTTCTTCACCGCGAAGAGACCGGCCGCCTCGCCCTCGTCGGCGTTCATCTCGCGCTGATAGCGGAAGAGTTCCGGGTCAAGGCCGAGGTCGCCGAGGTGCTCGATCCACCGGTCGTGGATCTCCTCCCAGTGCACCTCCAGGTGCGGATACGCCTTGCCCGCCTCGGTGAGCGCGTCCCGGAAGCCCTTCATGGTGCGCCGCCGCCCCTGCGCGCCCGAGGTGCCCTCGGCGGGCGGCCGTACGGCGGTGGACTCGGCGACCGGCAGGCTGTCCAGGGAGAGGCCGGGGCCGGGCCGGAAGGAGTACCAGGCCTCGGCGAACTTGCGCGGGTCGTTGGAGACCTGCCGGCCGCGCCACTCGCTGACCTTGCCGACCACCACGCACTCGCCCGTCAGCGTGTGCTGCCATTCCAGGGCGACATGGCCGCAGTCGTCGGCGAGCAGGAACTTGCGCAGCACGCCGGAGCTGGCGCCGCCGAGGGTGTTGCGGTGGCCGGGGAGCATCACCGAGAAGATCAGCTTGAGCAGGACGGACTTGCCGCCGCCGTTCTCCAGGAACAGCACGCCCGCGGGCGCGGGGCGGCGCGGCGGGCCGACGGGCTCCTCCTCGAAGAACTCCGCCTGCGTGGGCGCGGGGTCGGGCACGGGCTCGCCCACGCCGCGCAGGTCAAGCACGGTGTCGGCGTAACGCGCACCGGCGGGCCCGATGGAGTAGAGGCGGACCCGGGACAGCTCGTACATGGCGGACTCTCGTAAGTCTTCGGCAGGTGGGGGGGTGTTCAGGCGGAGTGGAACGGCAGCCCGGCGTCGGCCACCAGGTCCAGGTCGTCGGCCTCGTCCGGCGGCAGCAGGGTCGCCGAGCCGTCGGTGACCGGGACGACGCCCAGTTCCAGCAGCTCTGCCATGGCGGCGCTGCCCGCCATGTCACGGACCTGGAGCTGGTAACGGGCGGTCGTGCGGTACGTGCCGCCGTTGTCGTCGCCGGTCCGCTGGAGGAACCCGGAGTCGGTGAGGAAGGCGACGGCCTTGCCGACGATGCCGGTGGTGGACCCGGCGAGGCGGCGGGCGTCCTTGGTGGCGCCGGTGGCGGTGCGTCTGGCCCAGATCCGCCAGGCGGCCTCCAGACCGGGCGCGTCGGTGGCCGGGTCGGTGTTCTCGCCCTGCTGCTCGGCCCGCTCCTCCAGGCGCCGGCACGCCTGGCGTACGAAGGCGTCGACGCCGTTGACGGAGACACGGCCGATGTAGCCGTCGTCGGCGAGGTCCTCGGGCCGCGGGAAGGCCATGGCGGCGACGGCGAGATGGGCGAGGCCGTGCAGGAACCGGTCGCCGCCGTCGGCGGAGGTGCGCCGGGCGTAGTCGCCCATGCGGACGGCGAACACCGAGTCCTCGGCGGCGGTCACCGCCATCCCCGCGCGCGGAGACACCTCCAGGACGACCAGGCCGAGCCCTGTGGCGACGGCGTCCGCGAGCCGGGCGAAGGGCGGGTCGTCGCGGTAGCGCCGGAGCAGTTCGGTGTACTCCTGGTCCCGCGCGGGCTGGAGCTTCGGCTGGAGGCCGAAGGACACCAGGCGGGCCGCGTCGGCGGCGTCGGCGGGCGTGACGGCGGCACCGGCGGAGGGGGCTGCGGCCTCCGGCTCGCTCCACTCGACGTGCTCGGTCACGGTCGGTCTCCTTGCTGTGCTGTCGTGCGGGTCATGCTGCTTCCGTCCGGTCCGCCGCCATTCCGGCCGCGTCCAGCAGGGCCGTACCGACGATCAGGTCCGCCCCGCCGAACTCCGGGTCGTCGAGTTCGGTGCCGTCGTCCACGGCGAACAACAGCCTCTCCTCGCCCTGCCGGTAGGCGGTGCCGACGGCCGGGCTGGCGGCGTGCACGGCCAGCAGGGCGACCAGATAGGGCAGGTCGGGGTCGCAGCGGCGGGCCTCGGCGAGCAGTCCGGACAGACGGCGCGGCGCGTCCGCCGGGAGGTCCAGCAGTTCCATGGCCGCGGCGAGCTGTTCCTCCGAGAACCGGCTGTCGTCCGGGGTGGCGATGAGGTCCGGCTCGGGCATCTCCGCGCCCAGGTGCTCCCGCTCCACCGGTGGCGTCAGCAGTATGTCGACCAGGTCGGCCACGCGTACCGCCACGGGCGTGCGCAGACCGGTCCCGTGCGCGAAGAACGCGTCGGTGACGCGGACCGCCTGTTCGACCGGCATCGGCAGCAGGGGCGCGACGAGCTGGCCGTAGAGGTCGATCCCCGAGGTCGTCGTGGGGGCGGCGAAGGCCTGCCGGTCCTGCTCCGCGCGGAACAGCGGTCCGGCCTCCAGCAGACGGGACTGCAGCTGGGTGTGGCGCCGGATGCAGTCCTTGACGATGTCGACGAGCTCGGCGGCGCGGCGCTTGTGCTCGGGGTCCTCGGACTCGTCGCGGGCCTTGCGGATGTTGGTGAGGATCGCGTTCTCGTGGCGGTAGCGGTCGGCGACGTGGTCCAGCGCTTCGGCGATCATGTCGGGCACGGCTTGGAGCCAGTCCACCGCCCGGACGTTGCGCCGGGTCGCGTCCAGGGCCCTGCGCAGGGTCTCCGAGTACTGCACGGTCCGGTAGCGGGCCTGCTCGGCGGCGAGCTGGGCGTCGGCGAGACGGCCCCGGCTGATCAGCACCTCCAGCTTGACCTCGGCGGCGATCTGGGCGCTGGTCACGTCGGTGTCGAGGGCGCCGACGAGGACGTTCACGGCCTCGTCCGTGGTCCGCAGATACACCGTGCCGCCCGGGCCGGGGACCTCTTCGATCAGCTTGAAGTCGTAGTCGCGCCGGACATAAGTGCCATCGGCGGTGAAAGTGCCGTATACCGCGCGGAATCCGCGGTCGACGCTGCCGACGTTGATCAGGTTCTCCAGCACCCAGCGCGCCACGCGCTCGTGCTCGGCGACGGGGCGCTGCGGGGCCTGGGCGGCGATGCGCGGGATGAGCCTGGCCACTATCTGGTCGTGGTCGGCGCCGGTGTCGAAGTCCATGTTCAGGGTGACCAGGTCGATGGCGGCGAGCGCCACCTCCGCCATGCCGTAGACCGAGTACTCACCGGCGAGGTTCGCCTTGCGCGCGTCGAGGTCGTGCAGGGGGGCGGTGCAGGCGAGCGCGCGCAGGCGCCGCGCCAGACCCTCGTCGGCGGCCGGGCCCGGCGCGGGGCGCGGCCCCGCGCTGAGCTGGGGCGGAACGCTGTCCGTCGATGCAGGCGAAGTCACGGTGCACAGACTAGGTGCTAGGTCTGACATCGACCCAAACGACTCAGAAGCCCCGGTCGTCACCGGGACGCGACAGCCCTCGCCATCACGAAGGCTCCGGTCTGCCCCGACCCGCCATCGCCCTCGGAGGCTCCGGTCCCCGCCGACCCGCCATCACCCTCGGAGGCTCCGGTCCCCGCCGACCCGTCATCACCCTCGGAGGCTCCGGTCCCCGCCGACCCGCCGCCGCCGTCAGAGGCCCCCGTCCTCCCCGACCCTCCGCCGGTACACCTCCACCATCCGCCGCAGCGAGTCCTCCAGATACACCGCGAGCAGCCGCTCCGCCGCGCCCCGGTCGCCGGCGCCGAGCGCCTTGAGAATCTCCTGGTTGCGGCTGAGGTAGGGCTCGTGGAGCTGCTGCGGATCGTCCACGACATGGAAGGCCAGCCGCAGTTCCGCGAAGACGCTGCGCATCAGTTCGTCGGTACGGTCGCTGCCCGCGAGGGCCACCAGTTCCCGGTGGAAGTGGATGTTGGCCGTACCCACTCCGTTCCAGTCACCTTCGCGCGCCGCCCGCTGCCCGCCCGCGACGGCCTCCTCCAGGGCGCCCAGCTCGTACGGAGGTTGGCCGAGCCCGCGTACGACGGCGCACTCGACGAGCCGGCGGGTGCGGTAGATGTCCTCGACGTCCTCGACGGTCAGGACCCGGACGAAAACGCCCCGGTTCAGCTCGTGGACGAGCAGACGTTCGTGCGTGAGCAGCCGGAACGCCTCGCGCAGCGTGTTGCGGGAGACCCCGAGTGCCCCGCCGATGCTGTCCTCCGACAGACGGGTGCCGGGCGGGAAGTACCCCTCGGAGATCCGGGTCCTGAGGATGTCGGAGACCCGCTCGGCGGTACTGGTACGCCCCAGGAGCGCGCGGTCGCCGGCCAGATCCGAGAGCTGCTCTGCCATGCCCGGAATTCAACCGCAGACACAAGAACGAAACAACGTGGGTATTGAGGGATCGTTCAACAATCCTCTACCTTGCTACGGACGGCGCCCGCTTCCCTCACCGCGCGGCGCCGCCCTCCCGCACGGCAGGTTCACTTGCGCACGGCACGGCTCAGTCCCCGCACCCTTCGTCCTCCCTCTGCGAGGTGCCCATGAGCACGACCCCGGCCGAAACGAACGCCGCCCCGACCGCCACAGCCCCCGCGCCCTCCCCCGACGACGGCGCCCTCGCCTGGCTGCACGCCCTGGGGCCGCGCGGCCGCCGCGCCTTCGCCGGCGCCTTCGGCGGCTATGCCCTGGACTCCTACGACTACTTCACGCTGCCGTTGAGCATGGTGGCGCTGGCCGCGTACTTCGGCCTGGACAGCGGCCAGACCGGTCTGTTCACCACGGTCACCCTGGTGGTCTCGGCGGTCGGCGGCGCCCTGGCCGGAGTCGTCGCGGACCGGATCGGCCGGGTCAAGGCCCTGATGATCACCGTCGTCACGTACGCGGTCTTCACCGTGGCCTGCGGCTTCGCCCCCAACTACGAGACCCTGCTGGTATTCCGCGCCCTGCAGGGCCTGGGCTTCGGCGGCGAGTGGGCGGTCGGCGCGATCCTGGTCGCCGAGTACGCGAGCGCCAGGCACCGCGGCCGTACCCTCGGCGCGATCCAGAGCTCCTGGGCCGTCGGCTGGGCCCTCGCCGCGATCATGTACACGCTGGTGTTCTCGTTGCTCGACGACGACCTGGCCTGGCGCGTGATGTTCTGGACCGGCGCCCTGCCCGCCCTGCTCGTGGTGTGGATGCGCCGCCGGGTGCACGACGCGCCCCAGGCGGTCGCCGTACGCGAACACAGTGCCCGGAAGGGCTCGTTCGCCGCGATCTTCAAGCCGGGCCGGGCGGGATCGCCGGGCCTGCTGCGCACCACGGTCTTCGCCGTGCTGCTCTCCACCGGGGTCCAAGGCGGTTACTACACGCTGGCGACATGGGTGCCGACGTACCTCAAGACCGAGCGCGACCTCTCGGTCGTCGGCACGGGCGGCTACCTCACCTTTCTGATCTCGGGCGCCTTCCTCGGCTATCTGACCGGCGGTTACCTCACCGACCGGCTCGGCAGGCGGCGCAACATCTGGCTGTTCGCGCTGCTGTCGGCGGTCTGCGTCCTGGCGTACGCGAACATCCCGAGCGGCGCCAACACCCTGCTGCTCGTCCTGGGTTTCCCGCTCGGGTTCTGCATGTCGGCGATCTTCGCGGGCTTCGGTTCGTACCTGAGCGAGCTGTACCCGACGGCGGTGCGCGGCACCGGGCAGGGCTTCACGTACAACACCGGCCGCGCGGTGGGCGCCGTCTTCCCGACCACGGTCGGCTTCCTGGCCGACAGCTGGGGTGTCGGCGGTGCGCTGGTCTTCGGCGCGATCGGTTACGGCCTGGCCGCGCTGGCGCTGCTGGGGCTGCCGGAGACGCGCGGGAGGGAGCTGGCATGAACGGCACCCGGAACCACGTGCTGAGCATCTGAGAACAGGAGACCCATGACCGCGATCGATCTGAACGCCGACCTCGGCGAGGGCTTCGGCCGCTGGCGGCTGACCGACGACGAACGGCTGCTGTCCGTCGTCACCAGCGCCAACGTGGCCTGCGGGTTCCACGCCGGGGACGCCGCCACCATGCGGCGGGTGTGCGAGCTGGCGGCCGAGCGCGGGGTCCGGATCGGCGCCCAGGTCTCCTACCGGGACCTCGCGGGGTTCGGGCGGCGCGCTATGGACGTGCCGTCCGCGGAGCTGACGGCCGAGATCGCCTACCAGATCGGCGCGTTGGAGGTCTTCGCCCGCGCGGCGGGCACGCGCGTGTCCTACGTCAAACCGCACGGCGCGCTCTACAACCGGGTCGTGCACGACGAGGAGCAGGCGGGCGCGGTCGTCGACGGAGTGCTCCTCGCCGACGCCTCGCTGCCGGTGCTCGGGCTACCCGGCTCCCGGTTGCTGGAGCTGGCCGAGAAGGCGGGGCTGCCGACCGTGACGGAGGCGTTCGCGGACCGCGCCTACACCGAGGAGGGCACGCTCGTGCCGCGCGGACGTGAGGGCGCCGTGGTCACCGACCCGGACGCCGTCGTGGCCCGCTCGGTGCGCATGGCCCGCTTCGGCGAGGTCGACGCCCACGGCGGGGCGCACATCCGGGTACGGGCCCGCTCCCTGTGCCTGCACGGCGACACGCCCGGCGCGGTGGATCTGGCCCGCCGGATCCGCGAACGCCTCGTGCGCGCGGGCGTCCGGGTGGAGGCGTTCGCATGAGGGCGCTGCGCGTCGGCGGCGACGCCCTGCTCGTCGAGGTGTCCTCGGGCGAGCAGGCCCAGGCGCTCCACGCGGAGTTGCTGCGCCGCCGCGCGGAGGGCTCGTTGTCCGTCCGCGAGATCGTCCCGGCCGCGCGTACGGTCCTCCTCGACGGAGTGGCCGACCCGGCCCGGCTGGCGTCGGAACTGACCGCCGCCGGGACCCCGGCCGCGCCCCCACGCGCGGGCGAGGTCGTCGAACTCCCCGTCCGCTACGACGGCCCGGACCTGGCGGACGTCGCCGCGCACTGGGGTGTCGACACCGAGGAGGTCGCCCGTATCCACGCGGACACCGAGTTCACGGTCGCCTTCTGCGGCTTCGCACCCGGCTTCGGCTATCTGACGGGGCTGCCCCCGCGCTACGAAGTGCCCCGCCGGGCCACACCGCGTACCGCGGTCCCCGCCGGTTCGGTGGCGCTCGCCGGGCCGTACACGGGCGTCTACCCGCGCTCGTCCCCGGGCGGCTGGCAGATCGTCGGCACCACGGACGCGGTTCTGTGGGACCACGCGCGCGTACCGGCCGCGTTGCTGACGCCGGGCACGCGCGTGCGGTTCGTTCCCGTGGCCGCGCCGGTATCCGCCGCGAGGCCCGCATGACCGACCGCGCTCTGGCCGTCGTACGCGCGGGTGCCCTGACCACGGTCCAGGACACCGGCCGTCCGGGTCACGCCCACCTCGGGGTGCCCCGCTCCGGTGCCCTGGACGCCCCCGGGGCGGCGCTGGCGAACCGGCTGGTGGGCAATCCGCCCGAGGCGGCGGTACTGGAGACCACGCTCAACGGCGTCGCCGTGCGTCCGCGTTCGGCGGTCACCGCCGCCGTCACGGGCGCCCCCTGCGCGGTCACCGTGGACGGCCGCCCGGCGCCGTGGAGCGCCCCGGTGCAGGTGCCCGCCGGAGCGGTACTGGACGTCGGCCCGGCCGCTCTCGGCCTGCGCAGCTATGTCGCCTTCGCGGGCGGCATCGTCGTGGACCCGGTGCTCGGCAGCCGCTCCACGGACCTGCTCTCCGGCCTCGGCCCCGCACCGCTGACGGACGGCACGGTGCTCCCCCTGGGCGCCCCGATGAATCTCCACGCGCGCGTGGACGTGGCTCCGCAGCCGTCCCCGCCCTCGGAACTGCTCCTCCGCGTCACTCTCGGCCCCCGTGACGACTGGTTCACACCGGAGGCCGTACGGACCTTCACCTCCCGCGCGTACCAGGTCTCCCCCGCGAGCAACCGCATCGGCCTGCGCACCCGGGGGCCCGCCCTGGAGCGGTCGGTGTCCGGCGAACTCCCCAGCGAGGGCATGGTGCTGGGCGCGGTCCAGGTCCCGCCCGACGGCAGGCCGGTGGTGTTCCTGGCGGACCATCCGACGACGGGGGGCTACCCGGTGATCGCGGTGGTCCGCCCCGAGGACCTTCCGGCAGCGGCGCAGGCGGTACCGGGGACGCCGGTCCGGTTCATAGCGACACAACGGCAATGAACAACACGCGGGTCAGGCCTCAGGACGGCCTGACCCGCGTGGGGCGCGTTTCACCCGGCAGGCGTGTCCGGCCCGATCCGGCTGCGTACGGCGGTCTGTACCTCGGCCTCCTCGGCCGGGTCGGCGGCGAGCCTGCGCAGGCGTTCCACGACGCGGTTGTCACCGGTCTCGGCGTGCCGTGCGGCGATCTCGCGGGTGGTCTCCTCGCAGTCCCAGAGGCATTCGACGGCGAAGCCGGAGCGGAAGGAGGGATCGGTGGCGGCCAGGGCGCGGGCGGTGCGGCCGCGCAGGTGGGAGGAGGCGGTCTCGCGGTAGATGTGGCGCAGGACGGGGGCGGCGCAGGCGATGCCGAGCCGACCGGTGCCGTCGACGAGCGTCCACAGGGTCGGTGCGTCGGGGCCCTCGCCCCGTACGGCCTCGCGCAGTGCCGCGAGGACCAGGTCCTTGTCCTGGGCTCCGCCGCGGCAGGCGAGTACGCGTCCGGCGGCGGCGCCCAGCGGATCGGGGCGGTGGACCCAGCCGCGGGCCCGGTCGACGGCGGCGCCGCTCATTCGTTCGAAGGCGTCGACGGCGGCGTCCACGACGGGGCGCGGCCCGTCGGAGACGGCGGCCTCGATCAGGTCGAGGGCGTCGGGGTCGTCGCTGTCGGCGAGATAGCGCAGGGCGGTACAGCGGGCACCCTCGGTGCCGTCCTTGGCGGCCCGCACGATCTCGGGCCGGTCCTCCGGGCCCGCGACGGCGGCGAGGCACCGTGCGGCGGGCACATGGAGCGCGGCGCCTCGGTCGACGCCCTGCTGGGCCCATTCGAAGACGGCGCGCACGCTCCAGCCGGGGCGGGGCCCGGAGGGGCGCATCTGCCGCTGCCAGCGGTCGAAACAGCCGGCCTCCTGGGCGGCACGCACACGCGTGGCGATCGATTCGCGCGGATCCTCGGCCCACAGCCGCCATGGGCGTGGCTCAAAGGCGTCGCGTACGGCGGCGGCCAGGGCGGCCTCGCCCTCGGGGTCGGTGGAGAAGCGGGCCAGTACCGGCGCCGCGAGGGCGCGCAGGCCCGCGTCGTCGTCGCGCAGCGCGAGCTCGTCCAGGGCCCAGGCCCAGTTCGAGCCGGTGGCGGCGTACCTGCGCAACAGGGCGAGCGCGTCGCGCCTGCCGTAGGACGCCAGGTGGCCGAGGACGGCCAGGGCCAGGCCCGTGCGTGACTCCTCGGTGTCGTAGACGTCCTCGACGCCGAGGAGATGGGCCTCGATCTCGTCCAGCTCGCCGTTGAGGTCGAGGTAGAGCCGGGCGTAGTAGAGGGAGCGGTTCTCCACCTGCCAGTCGTGGCGGGGGTCGTTGAGCACGCAGTGGTTGAGGGCCGCGAGCGCTTCGGCCCGCGGTGCGGTGAGCGCGTGCAGCGTGCCGTCGCCGCGGCCCCGCTGGAGCAGGCCGAGCAGCGTGCCGCTGGGCGCTATGACCGGATCGAACATGGGAAACAGCCTCACATCAAGCGTCGACGCAACCGGGAACGTGCTCTACCTGGCCGCGTGACAACACGTCGGGGCGCCCGCCGTTTCCTGCTTGCTGTAGACCATTTTCCTCTGCCTCTCGTCGGTGGCCCATGCGGACCGCATCACGGTCCGCGCGGTGCGGCAACACCTGCCCAGCCATCGCGTCCGTGAATCACGACGCCATGATGACTCGGCACTTCCACCTGCCGCGACCGATATTTCGGCGGCCCCTTACCGCCTCCCCCGTTTTCTGTGTCGTTGCTGGTCAGACCATACGGATCACTGCGCGCCGAACAGTTCGAGCAGTTCTGTTCTGGCGAACATCCGGGCGGTGTCGACCGCCGACGGCGTCCCGGCGGAAGGATCGGCTCCGCCTTCCAGGAGCACCTTGATCACTTCCGTCTCACCCTTGAACACGGCCCCGGCGAGCGGGGTTTGGCCCCGGTCGTTGATCCGGTCCGCCTCGGCGCCGCGCGCGAGGAGCGCGCGCACCGCGTCGGCGTGGCCGTGGTAGGCGGCGAGCATCACCAGGGAGTCGCCCCGGTCATTGGTGAGGTTGGCCGGGACGCCCGCGTCGAGGTACGCCACCAGCGCCTCGGTCCGCCCCTGCCGGGCCAGATCGAAGATCTTGGTCGCCAGCTCCACGACCTCGGGGTCGGGGGCTTCACTCATCGCCGGACCGCCTCTCCATACAACCGTTCAGGTGAATCGCCAGGGTACTGGCTCGCGCGGCACATGACCCGATGTGCCCGAGGTAAAGATCACCACGAACCCGGTCGGACGCAAGAGCGCAGCTCATCCGGACCGCGACAGCTCCACCGAGCGGGGGAAATCCGCCGAATTTCATCCGTTTGCACCTTTTATCGTATGGATACATCCTGTGAGCCTGGAAGTACTCATGGTGACTGTCCCCGCGAACCAGGAGATCCCAAATGATCCTCTCCATCTCAGGCGTGGTCCTGCTCGGCATCATCGTCTTCCTGTTCTTCAAGAAGGACGGGCTCAAGGCGTCGCACGCACTCGTCGCATCCCTGTTCGGCTTCTACCTGGCCAGTACGGCCATCGCGCCGAGCATCAAGGCCGGCGGCGAGAGCCTGGCGAGCCTGCTCGGCGGCATCAAGTTCTGAGCCCGACCCTCCCGTCCGTACGCACCAACAGGAGACAGCAGTGGCCCGCCGCCCCCTCCCTCGCATCCTGAGCACAGGCAGCGCCCAGATCGCCCGGAGCCGGGAGCTGGCCCGCACGGCGGCCGACAGCGCCACCGACGTCCTGCATCCGCTGATCACCATCAGCCGCGGGTTGCGTCGGCTGGCCTCGGCCGGGCGGCACAAATGGTCCGACACCCCGAAGGACAAACGCGGACCCCTGCTGTTCCTGGCGGCCTCGGTGATCCTCGTGGTGGTGCTCGTCCCGTACGGCCCGCTGCTCGCCGCCATCACCCTGATGGCGGCGGCGGCCTGGCACGGCCGGGAACGCGCCCCGCAGGCCCCCGAGGGACCGGACGAATCACAGACGGAGCGCCTGAAGTCGCTGTACGAGGCGCTGGTGCCGTACTTCTCCACGGCCGAGGACCCGGCCCCCATGTACTCCCACGGCGGTGCCTGGGAGAGTGCCTTCCCGGCGTACGAGTTCGACTCCTCGGGGCGGGTCACGAGCCTGACGGTCCGCTACCCCGCCTACTTCACCGACGGCGAGCCCGAGGCCCGCGCACGGATCGAGCACCTGCTCACCGCGAAGTCGGGGCGCGGCCGCGAGTACCGCTTCACCTGGGACGAGGAGGGCAACCAGCTCTCCGTCTCGGCCCTTCCCCCGCTGCCCACGGACATCGCCGCCCAGCGGTTCGTCACGGCACCGGGCGAGACCGTGCTCGGCTTCACCGACCCGGGTGAGGTCCAGCGCACGCTTCCCCTCACCCACGGCGAGGAGCAGCGCGACATGCCGCCGGTCGTCTGGCGCACCGGCATCCGCTCCACCGAGCCGCACCTGCTGGTCCTCGGCCAGCCCGGCACCGGCACGTCCACATTGCTCCGCTCGATCGCCCTCCAGGCGCTCCAGCACGGGGACGTCGTCATCGTCGAGGGCGGCGGCACCGGCGAGTACGCCTGTCTGATCGGCCGCGACGGCGTGCTGGCCGTGGAGTGCGCGCTGGCCGGGGCGCTGGCCAGCCTGGAGTGGGCCGCGCACGAGACGGAACGACGGCTGATCGCCGCCAACCGCGCCCGGCAGGCGGGGCATCCGCCGCCGGAGGACACCAGGCGCCCGCTGTGGATCCTGCTGGACCGCCCGACGGCCTTCGCCCACCTGGCCGCGACCGACGGCCACAAGGACCCCCAGTCCCTGCTCCAGGTCCCGCTGCGCCACGGCCGCGCCGCCAATGTCACGGTCGTCGTGGCCGACCAGTTCGACACCGCCGACCTGCTGAGCGACGCGGTACGTCAGCACACACGCGCGCGTGCCGTCCTCGGCCCCGCGACCGCCGACCAGCTCACGGCGTTCCTGGGCGCTCCCCCGCAGACCACCCCGCTCGCCCAGGTGCCCCCCGGCCGCGGCTACGCCCGCCTGGGCTCCGGTCCGGTCCTGCGCCTCCAGGTCCCGGCCACCCCGGACCCCTACGACGACGCCACCTCCGACGCCCACCGCCAGGCGGTGCTGGACCTGCTCCCGCCCCGCACCACCCCGGCGGACCAGGAAGCGCCGGTCGCGGCCGAGGCGGTACCCGCCGAGACGAGCTAGCGGGACCCGAACCGTACGAGAACCGCCTCCCGCCGACGGACCGGCAGGAGGCGGTTCTCGTGTTCCCCATGGCTCACGCCACTTCCAAAGGACTCACTTCCAAAGGGCTCACGCCACGTCCACAAGGCTGACGCCCGCCCACAAGGCTCACGCCACGAACGTCCGCGGCGCCTCCCCGCCCCCGGCCCCGCCGTTCTCCACCACCCGCGCCGCCGCGGCCAGCCGCACCGCCGCCTCCTCGGCGACCGCGCCCCCCACGGTGAACGGCAGCCGGACGTACCCCTCGAAGGCCCCGTCGACCCCGAAGCGCGGCCCGGACGGGACCCGGACGCCGACTCGCTCCCCCGCCTCGGCGAGCCGCGAGCCGGACAGGCCGCCGGTGCGGACCCACAGGGTGAGACCGCCCTTGGGGACCTCGAACTCCCAGTCGGGCAGCTCCCGGCGCACGGCGGCGACCAGCGCCTCCCTGTTCTCCAGCGCCTGGCTGCGGCGCATTTCCACCGCCTGCTCCCAGCCCCCGGTGCTGAACAGCCAGTTCACCGCGAGCTGCTCCAGCACGGGGGTCCCGAGGTCGGCGTAGGCGCGTGCGGCGACCAGGCTACGGATGACGTCGGGGGCGGCCCGGACCCAGCCGATGCGCATGCCCGCCCAGAACGCCTTGCTCGCCGAGCCGACCGTGATGACCGTGGCCCCGGCGGGGTCGAAGGCGCAGACCGGCCGCGGCATGGTGACGTCCTCGTCCAGCCACAGCTCACTCATCGTCTCGTCGGCGACCAGCACGGTCCCGGCCGAGCGGGCCGCGTCCACCATCGCCCGGCGCTGGTCGTCGTCGGCCAGGGCGCCGGTCGGGTTGTGGAAGTCGGCGACGACGTAGGCGATACGGGGGGCCGCGTCGCGCAGCACCTGCCGCCAGCGGTCCATGTCCCAGCCGGTGAGCCCCTCGGCCATGGCGACCGGCACCAGGCGGGCGCCCGCCTCCCGCATCAGCTGGAGGATGTTGGCGTACGAGGGGGACTCCACCGCAATCCGCTCGCCGCGCCCGGCGAAGAGGTGGCAGATGGCGTCGATGGCGCCCATGGCGCCGGTGGTCACCATGATCTGCTCGGGCATGGTGGGGATGCCGCGCGCGGTGTACCGCTCGGCGATCATGGCGCGCAGCGCGGGCAGCCCCGCCGGATAGTCGCCGTGCGTGTGGGCGTACGGCGGCAGCTCCTCCAGCGCGCCCTGCACCGAGCGGGTGAGCCAGGGCTCGGGGGCGGGCAGGGCAGCGCAACCGAGGTCGATCATGGAGCCGAGGGCCTCGGGGGGCAGTGGTTCCAGGCCGCGCGCGGGCAGCGGGTTTCCGGCCGGTACGGCGGTCCAGCTGCCGGCGCCGCGCCGGGACTCCAGGAAGCCCTCGGCGCGCAGGGCCTCGTAGGCGGCGGCGACGGTGGTCCGGCTGACGGACAGACTGAGCGCCAGTTCGCGTTCGGCGGGCAGCCGTGCGGCCACGGGCACGCGGCCCTCCAGGACCAGCAGCCGGATGCCGTCGGCGAGCGCGCGGTAGGCGGGCGGGCGGCGCGTGCCGGGGCCCGCGGGGCGGTCCTGCTGGGAGTGGAGCAGCCGGGCGAGCTGAGCCGGCCCCACCGCCGAGGTCCACTGCGCCATGGAAATCAGTCCACCTTCCCCGAATTGGCCATGGATGGCCGTTCTCCTCAAGCCACAGGGTGTCATGAGGCAGGCCACTACCACCACAGGGGGCACCCACCTTGTCCACCAGGAGCCGTCTAGGACGACGGTTGACCCAGCTGTACGCCGGTCTCGCGCTGTACGGGGCCAGCTCCGCCCTTCTGGTCGAGGCGGGCCTCGGCCTCGAACCCTGGAACGTGCTGCACCAGGGCCTCGCCGAACTGACCGGGCTGACGATCGGCGTGGTGTCGATCATCGTGGGCGCGGCGGTGCTGCTCCTGTGGATCCCGCTGCGCCAGCGGCCCGGACTCGGCACCGTCTCCAATGTGTTCGTGGTCGGCATCGCCATGGACGCGACCCTGGCCGCCGTCCCCGCGGCGCACTCCCTGGCCGTCCGGATACCCCTTCTCGTCGCCGGCATCGTCCTCAACGGTGTGGCCACCGGCCTCTACATCGCGGCCAGCTTCGGACCCGGCCCGCGCGACGGCCTGATGACGGGGCTGCACCGGCGCACCGGACGCTCGATCCGGCTGATGCGCACCGGCATCGAGATCGCGGTGGTCATCACCGGCTTCCTGCTGGGCGGCACGGTCGGTGTGGGCACCGTCCTGTACGCGCTCGCCATCGGCCCGCTCGCCCAGCTCTTCCTGCGCGTCTTCGCCGTCCCCGCGGCGCCCGGCGGCAGCGCGGTCGTTGCCTCGCGTCTCCCCCGGCGCGCCATACTGCGACGGTGACCACGCCGATACGCCACCCCTACCTCGACCACCCCGGTCCGATCCCCTTCGCCCACCGCGGCGGGGACGCCGACGGCCTGGAGAACACCCTGTTCCAGTTCCGCCGGGCGGTGGAGCTGGGCTACCGGTACCTGGAGACCGACGTCCACGCCACTGCCGACGGCAGGCTCGTCGCCTTCCACGACGACACGCTGGACCGGGTCACCGACGGGGCGGGCCGGATCGCCGACCTGCCCTGGGGCGACGTGCGGCACGCGCGCGTGGCGGGCAGGGAACCGGTGCCGCTCTTCGAGGAACTGCTGGAGGAGTTCCCCGAGGCGCGCTGGAACGTGGATGTGAAGGCGGAGCCGGCGCTGCTGCCCTTCCTTGAGCTGGTGGAGCGCGTCGGCGCCTGGGACCGGGTGTGTCTGGGCTCGTTCTCGGAGACGCGGGTGGTCCGGGCACAGCGGCTGGCCGGTCCGCGGCTGGCCACGTCGTACGGCACGCGCGGGGTGCTCGGCCTGCGGCTGCGTTCCTGGGGACTGCCCGCGCCGGTGCGCGCGTCGGCCGTCGCCGCACAGGTTCCCGAGGCACAGTCCGGGATCCCCGTCGTCGACCACCGCTTCGTGCGCGCCGCCCACGCGCGCGGGCTGCAGGTCCACGTATGGACGGTCAACGAGGAAGATCGGATGCACCGGCTCCTGGACCTGGGAGTCGATGGCATCATGACCGATCACATCGAGGCATTGCGCAAGGTCATGGAGGACCGGGGCGTCTGGGTCTGAACCCCGGCGGCCCGCGGCCCGGACGGAAGTGAGGGGCGCGGGTGGACACCGGCACCATGGGCACGACGGCGGCCGAGCAGGTCGCGGACCGGCGCCGCGAACAGCGCGGCTGGTACTTCTACGACTGGGCCTGCTCCGTCTATTCGACGAGCGTGCTCACGGTGTTCCTCGGCCCCTACTTGACCTCGGTCGCCGAGAACGCCGCGGACGCGGACGGCTTCGTCCATCCGCTCGGTATCCCGGTGCGCGCCGGGTCCTTCTTCGCCTACTCGGTGTCCCTGTCGGTGATCGTGGCCGTGCTGGTGATGCCGCTGGTCGGCGCCGCCGCCGACCGCACGGGCCGGAAGAAGCCGCTGCTGGCGGCCGCCGCGTACACCGGGGCGGCCGCGACGACGGCGATGTTCTTCCTGGACGGCGACCGCTATCTGCTCGGCGGCGCCCTGCTGGTCGTCGCCAACGCCGCGCAGTCCGTGGCGATGATGCTCTACAACTCCTACCTGCCGCAGATCGCCCCGCCCGAGGAGCGCGACGCGGTCTCCTCGCGCGGCTGGGCCTTCGGCTACGCGGCGGGCGCCCTCGTCCTCGTCCTGAACCTGGTGCTGTATCTCGCCCACGACAGGTTCGGCCTCTCCGAGTCCGCCGCCGTGCGGATCTGCCTGGCCTCCGCCGGACTGTGGTGGGGCGCCTTCACGCTCGTCCCGCTCCGGCGCCTGCGCGACCGCCGCTCGGCCGCCCAGGGCATCGCGACGCCGACAGCAACCGGCTTCCGGCAGCTCGCGGCGACCCTGCGCGACATGCGTCGCCACCCGCTGACCCTCGCCTTCCTGCTGGCATACCTGGTCTACAACGACGGCATCCAGACGGTGATCTCCCAGGCCTCCCTCTACGGCTCCGAGGAACTGGGGCTCGGCCAGTCCACGCTGATCGGCGCCGTACTGCTGGTCCAGGTGCTGGCGGTGGCCGGGGCGCTGCTGCTGGGGCGGCTGGCGAGAACCTACGGCGCGAAGCGCACCATCCTCGGCTCGCTGGTGGCGTGGACGGTGACGCTCGCGGCCGGCTACTTCCTGCCCGCCGGGGCGCCGGTGTGGTTCTTCGTCCTGGCGGCCGGGATCGGACTGGTGCTCGGCGGCAGCCAGGCCCTGTCCCGTTCCCTGTTCTCCCATCTGGTGCCGCCGGGCAAGGAGGCCGAGTACTTCTCCGCATACGAGGTGAGCGACCGCGGAATGAGCTGGCTCGGCCCGCTGCTGTTCGGGCTCACCTACCAGCTGACCGGGAGCTATCGCGACGCGATCATCTCCCTGGTGGCGTTCTTCGCGCTCGGGTTCGTCCTGCTCGCACGGGTTCCGGTGCGGCAGGCGATCGCGGCGGCCGGGAACCCCGTTCCGGCAAGGATTTAGCGTTGGACGCGAAAGGGCTGTAGTGTACGCGTTTGGCCTGCCAGGCGTACCGTTACTGCGCGTCAAAGATGCCGAAACGCTGGGTGACATCTGCTAGCAGATGTGACAAACCGGGCGCCGGTGGGTAGAACAAGGGGCGGCTACGACGGCGACGCATGACCCGGAACGGGAATCTTTACCGCCGACCGGACGTTGACCGGATGACGACGACAGCGACACCTGTCCTGTGGGCGACAAGCCCGGGAGGCACGATTCATGAGTGAGCGAGCTCTTCGCGGCACGCGCCTCGTGGTGACCAGCTACGAGACGGACCGCGGCATCGACCTGGCCCCTCGCCAGGCCGTGGAGTACGCATGCGAGAAGGGGCACCGCTTCGAGATGCCCTTCTCGGTCGAGGCGGAGATCCCGCCGGAGTGGGAGTGCAAGGTCTGCGGGGCCCAGGCACTCCTGGTTGACGGTGACGGCCCTGAGGAGAAGAAGGCCAAGCCCGCGCGTACGCACTGGGACATGCTGATGGAGCGGCGCACCCGCGAGGAACTCGAAGAGGTCCTTGAGGAGCGCCTGGCCGTTCTGCGTTCCGGCGCGATGAACATCGCGGTCCACCCGAGGGACAGCCGCAAGTCGGCCTAGTCCCAGCGGGTCCGGAACCCGAGAGAGCAACACAAGACCGCGGGCGCCGTACGTTTCGACGTACGGCGCCCGCGGTCTTCGTGTGTCCGCGTGAGTGGGCGGCGCTCAGTGGGTCAGCGGGGGCCGCCGGTCCTCAGGGGTGTCCCGCGGTTCGTCCCGGATGACCTCGCCCTGTACGACCTTGCCGTCGGGCCGGCGGATGCGGGCCTGCTGGAAGGCGTCGCCCAGGGAGCCGGGTCCGGCCTGGCGGAGCTTCTTCTCGACCGTCCGCTCCGCGTACCGGCCGAGCGCCTTCTGGACCGGCGGGACCAGCAGGAGCAGACCGACCGCGTCCGAGATCAGCCCGGGCAGCATCAGCAGCAGGCCGCCGAGCATCATCAGGCCGTTGCCGCCGCCGGAGGGCGCCGGGGTGCCACCGCGCTGCAGTGCCTCGTTGAGGTTCTGGAAGGCGCGCCGGCCCGCGCGCTTGATGACCACGCCGCCGAGCACCAGGCCGGCGACCAGCAGCAGGAAGACCACGAAGCCGCTCGTCGCGTCGGCGACCAGGAGCAGCAGCCAGATCTCCAGCACCAGCCAGGCGGCGATGCCCAGCGGCAGGAAGGTGCGCAGCCGCGAGCGCCGGGGCCGCGCGGGATACGTGGGACTCGGAGCGCCAGTCGTCATGCGTCCAGTGTGCCTGGCGGCGGCTCAGTGCGGGATAAGCGCCGGTGGCGGGGTTACGGCCGGGCGGCTCGGCGGGTTACGGCCGGGCGGCTCGGCGGGTTACGGCCGGGGCGGCTCGGCGGGTTACGGCCGGGGCGGCCCGGCGGGCTTCTTCCCCCGCCCGAGGAGCTTGCCCGCCCTCTCCTGCGCGCCCCAGGTGGTGACCCGCCACAGGGCCTCGACGAGGATGTCGCGGCTCATCTTCGAGTCGCCCAGCTCGCGCTCGACGAAGGTGATGGGCACCTCGACCACGTGGTAGCCGGCCTTGACCGCGCGGCGGGCCAGGTCGACCTGGAAGCAGTAGCCCTGCGAGGCCACGTCGTCGAGGCCGAGACCCTCCAGGGTCTCGCGGCGGAAGGCGCGGTAGCCGCCGGTGATGTCGCGCAGCGGCAGGTCCAGGGCCACCCGGGAGTACAGGCTGCCGCCGCGGGAGATGAACTCCCGGCTCTTGGGCCAGTTCACCACCCGGCCGCCGGGCACCCAGCGCGAGCCGAGCACCAGGTCGGCGCCCTTGAGGGCGGTGAGCAGCCGGGGCAGTTCCTCGGGGCGGTGGGAGCCGTCGGCGTCCATCTCGACCAGCACGCCGTAGCCGTGCTCCAGGCCCCAGCGGAAGCCCGCGAGGTAGGCGGCGCCGAGGCCCTCCTTGCCCTTGCGGTGCAGCACCTGGACGTGGTCGTCCTCGGCGGCCAGTTCGTCGGCGAGCTTGCCGGTGCCGTCGGGGCTGTTGTCGTCGGCCACCAGGATGTGCGCTTCGGGTACCGCCGTGCGCACCCGGCCGACGATCGCCTTGATGTTCTCCGCCTCGTTGTAGGTCGGAATGATCACCAACGCCGTGCCGAGCGGGCCGAACCGCTTCCCCGAGGACTCCGCCTCACGGATCCCGTCGCCGTCGTTGCTCACTGCTGCCCCTTCGTGTGCGTCCGCAGATGCACCACCTTAGTGGTCTCGGCCTGCGATTACGTGACATCACGTTCGTATGGTGGTGTTCATTGCACAAGAGCGGGGTAGTCATCCGCATTTCGGATCATGCCGTCGCGCGGCGGATGGGGGCCCGGCACCCTTCGGGCCGACCTGGGACCCGCTGGCTGCGGGTCGACCGAAAGCCGTTGTCTACTGAGCACCCGGGCCCCACCCGGGTCACACCTCCCCGACCGGCCGGAACGTTCCCTCGCCGTGGCGCGGGCGCTGAGCCTGGCTCCCAGTGACGGTGCCCCGGTGCGGCACACCGTCCCTGACCCAGCGGCGTTCGCGACGAGTTCCCGGACGTTGCCTGGTGCCGGGTCGGGCGTCCGGTGGTGGACTCGCCGAACCTACCCGCCCCCCGCCGTCGGCTGTCAACAGCCGTCTGATCTGCGACTTCTCAGCCAATGCCCTGGTCAGCGGGGAGGATGCGCAGGTCGCGCGACGCGGTGGCGGCGCCGGATCGGCGGTACGCCACCCCGGGAGATCACTCGCCCGGCCGTACGAACACCGTCCGTCCGCCGACCACCGTGCGCAGACAGACCGGCAGGTCACGGCCGGGGGTGAGATCGGGCAGGCCGGGGGTGCCGGAGCGGGGGTCGGTGGACCAGCGGGCCACCCGGTCGTCGGGGGCCTGCACGACCAGTTCGTCGGTGCGCCACACGGCGTAGTCGGCGGGCGCGCCGGGCACCAGGACGCCCGCGTCGTCGCGGCCGGTCGCCCGCCAGCCGCCCCGGGTGTGCGCGGTGAACGCGGCCCGTACCGAGACCCGGTGCTCGGGGGTGCGGTGGAAGGCGGCGGCGCGGACCGTGCCCCAGGGGTCCAGCGGGGTCACCGGGCTGTCGGAGCCGAAGGCCAGCGGCACCCCGGCCCGCAGCAGCGCCGCGAAGGGGTTGAGGGTGCGGGCCCGCTCGGCGCCCAGGCGGGCGGCGTACATGCCCTCCTCGCCGCCCCACAGGGCGTCGAAGGCGGGCTGGACGGAGGCGGTCAGGCCGAGCTCGGCGAAGGCGGCGATGGTCTCGGGGGTGAGCATCTCGACGTGCTCGACCCGGTGCCGGGCGGCGCGGACGCGGGCGAGGCCGACCTTCTCGGCGGCGGCGCGCACGCCCTCCACGACGGCGGTCACGGCGGCGTCGCCGATGGCGTGGAAGCCCGCCTGGAGCCCCGCCTCGGTGCAGGCGGCGACATGCTCCGCGACTGCGGCGGCGTCCAGGTAGGCCACGCCGGTGTGCTCGGCGTCGGCGTACGGCCCGTGCAGACAGGCGGTGTGCGAGCCGAGGGCGCCGTCGACGAAGAGGTCCCCCGCCGCGCCCACCGCGCCGAGCGCGCGTGCCTTGTCGACGTCGCGCTCGGCCCAGTAGCCGACCACCCGGGGGCCCGGCTCCTCGGCGGCGAGCCGGAGCAGACCGGTGAAGTCGTCCTCGGAGGAGATGTCCGGGCCCGCGCACTCGTGCAGGGTGCCGATGCCCAGGGAGGCGGCGTGGGCGAGGGCGGCGCGCTGGGCCTCGGCGCGCTGGGCGGGGGTGACGGCGCCGAGCGCGGCGGCCCGTACGGCGTGGTGGGCGTCGGCGGTGAGCGGGGCGTCGGGCGCGTCGAGGCCCGGGACCAGGTCCAGCAGGGCCGTGGTGACGACCGCCGAGTGGACGTCGATGCGGGAGAGGTACAGGGGCCGTCCGCCGGTCGCCGCGTCCAGCTCGGCCCGGGCCGGCGGGCGGCCGCCGGGCCAGCGGGCGGCGTCCCAGCCGTGGCCGAGCAGGACCTTGTCGTGCGGGCGGGTGGCGGCGAAGTCCCGTACGAGGTCCAGGGCCGCCTGACGGGTGGGGGCGGCGGACAGGTCGAGGCCGGTCAGGGCGAGGCCGGTGGCGGTGGTGTGCACATGGGCGTCGGTGAAGGCCGGGGTGACCAGGGCGCCGTCCAGGTCCACGACCTCGTCCACACCGTCCGCGAAGGCGTCCGCGGCGCCCTCGGAGCCGACCCAGGCGACCTGGCCCCGCTCGACGACCATCGCGGTGGCGAACGGGTCGGCGGGGCTGTGGACCTCTCCGCGGCGGAGCAGGACGGTGGTGGACTCGGCGGTGCGCTCACTCATGGGGAACAGTCTCGCGCCTGTCCGGGGCCGTCCTGCGCGCGGGTCGCCTCAGATGCGCGGCGGGCGTGCCTCGTAGGGCGTGGACAGGACCACCGTCGTACGGGTGGAGACGCCGGCCAACGAGCGCAGCCGGGCCAGGAGTTCCTCCAGTTCGTGCGGGGTCGACACGCGCACCTTGAGGATGTAGTTCTCGTCGCCCGCGACGCTGTGGCACGCCTCGATCTCCGGCACCCCGGCGAGTCGCTCCGCGATGTCGTCGGGCGCGCTGGGGTCGAACGGCTTCACCGAGATGAAGGCGGTCATGGGCAGCCCGACCGCCTCGGGGTCCACGACCGCGCGGTAACCGCGGATGACGCCACGCTGTTCGAGCCGTCGCACCCGCTGATGCACGGCGGATGTGGACAGGCCCGTGGCCTTGCCCAGGTCGGTGTAGCTCATACGCCCGTCCTTGACGAGCAGCTGCACGATCTGTCGATCCAGCTCCTCCATGGCGCAAGAACCTACAGTGCCCCTGACCTCCCGGGACACCTCGGCGGCCCAGGTCATACCCAGTTCGTGATCTGCGGGCGCCCGGCCGGTGGGCCGGCCGGGGGACAAACCGGCCGCCGCGGGCACCTGCGGGCGGCATGTGACGAACGCCACAGGCATGGAACCGGCTCCGTGATGTTCTCGTGATTACCGCCGAGACGGGGCGGGAAGTGCTTGCTGTGGTCGAGGCCGCAGTGCCTGAACGGCCCAGCCCGAGGGGGAGAATCCCATGCAGAGTCTGAAGCGCCCCGGTCGTACCGCGGCAAAGCGTTCCAAGCCGGTTGTCGAGCCCGAGCCGGAGGGCGTCGAACCCGTCGCGTCCGATGCCGCGGACGAGGAGTTCGACGCGTACGACACCTTCGAGATGTACCGGGTGATCTGCCCGGACTGCGCGCAGCCCATCGCGCTGCTGGCGGACGAGGAGGTCCTGCCGGAGCACGCGCTGTGCGCCTCGCCGTGGAACCCGTTCGGCCTGACCGTGTGCGCCGGCACCGGCCGCCGCGCCAGTGAGGCCCGCTCCGCGGACGAGTCGGCCGAACCCCAGGAGCAGGACACCGCCCTTCTGTTGACGCTCCCGCAGGGCCTCGACTGGCGGATGCAGCCCTTCTCGCACGTCGGCGGCCCGGGCTCACGCCCGATGCGCGTACCGACGATGCGGCGCCACGCCGCCTGAGAGCGGCCCCGTAGCGCACCACCCCGAACCCGTACCGCGGCTCCTGACGTGCCGCGGTGCGGTTTCGGCGGTTCTCGGTGGGCAGCGGCGAACGCACTCCCGAATCGGGGGACCGGTGACCTGCCCGGTCACCCCCGCGTTGCCCTGGTATGACCCCCACCTATTCCACGACCGGGCGTCAGCTCCGCATCTTCGTTCCGCCACCCGCAGAATCGCTTCCGCCGGCACCGCCGCTCCACCCCGACCCGCCGATCTACCGGGACCTGGTGCGTACGTGGGCGGGCCGGGGCCGCACGCTGCCGGGCCGCCACGACCCGGAGTGGGTCAGGCTGGCGGCGCCGACGGTGCGGCCCGGTGCGTTCAGCGCCCCTCGGGACCCGCGAGGTGACGGGCGATGACCATGCGCTGGATCTGATTGGTGCCCTCGACGATCTGGAGCACCTTGGCCTCGCGCATGTAGCGCTCGGCCGGGAAGTCGGCGGTGTAGCCGTAGCCGCCGAGGATCTGCACGGCGTCCGTGGTCACCTTCATCGCGGTGTCGGTGCAGTGCAGCTTGGCCATGGCGGCCTGCTTGGCGAACGGCCGCCCCGCGTCCCTCAGCCGCGCCGCCGCCAGGTACAGCGCGCGGCCCGCCTCGATCTGGGTCGCCATGTCGGCGAGCATGAAGCGCAGGCCCTGGAAGTCGGAGATCGGCCGTCCGAACTGCTTTCGCCCCCGCGCGTACGTCAGGGCCTCGTCCAGCGCCGCCTGGGCCACGCCTATGGCGCAGGCCGCGATGCCGAGCCGCCCGGAGTCCAGCGCGGACAGGGCGATGGCGAAGCCCTGGCCCTCCTCCCCGAGGCGCCGGTCGTCGGAGACTCGGACGCCGTCGAAGTGGACCTGGGCGGTCGGGGAGCCCTTCATGCCCATCTTCTTCTCGGGCGCCGCCGCGCTCAGCCCCTCGGCGTCGCCGGGCACCAGGAAGGCGGTGATCCCGCGCGGGCCGTCCTCGCCGGTGCGGGCCATGACCGTGTAGAAGTCGGCGATGCCGCCGTGGGTGATCCAGGCCTTCGTGCCGGTGATCACCCAGTCGTCGCCTTCGCGCACCGCCTTGGTGCGCAGGGAGGCGGCGTCGGAGCCGGAGGACGGCTCGGAGAGGCAGTAGGCGCCCAGCAGTCCGCCGCCGAGCATCGCGGGCAGGTGCTCGACCTGCTGTTCCTTGGTGCCGTAGGCGGCGAGGGCGTAGGAGGCCAGGGTGTGCACGCTGACTCCGAGGCCGACCGTGAGGCGGGCCGCCGCGAGCTCCTCAAGGACCTGGAGGTAGACCTCGTAGGGCTGCTCGCCACCGCCGTACTCGGCGTCGTAGGGAAGTCCGAGCAGTCCCGACTCGGACAGCAGTCGGAACACCTCGCGCGGGAAGCGTCCGGCGTCCTCCTCCTCGGCCGCCTTCGGGGCGATCTCGCGCTGGGCGATGTCGCGGACGAGCGAGATCAAGTCCCGGGCCTCGTCCGTGGGCAGTTGCCGGTCCACCGGCTGCGGGGCGCGGTCGGGCATGGCGACGCTCTCCTCCCTTTTCGGGCGCATCGGCGGACGTGCGCCTTGGGTGGGGCGGCTCCGCCGGGGTCTCACTTGGTGCGGGCCGAGGCTCGCACTCCCGGGTCACGGAAGCTGCTGACCAGCGGCTGTGCGCTGTGAGTATGCCCGATTGGAGGCACCCAGTCACCAGTTAACGACCGCTTACTCCAAGAAAGCTGGAGCCGACCGCATTGGTCCGGACCAATGATCCGTAAAGGGGAGTCGTGTCACCGCTCGCGGCGGGCCGGGGCCGGCGCCGGGAAGGAGGGGGCGAGTTCCTCGACGGCGCGCAGGGCGCCGCCCAGCATCTTCACCAGCAGGTCGCGCATGGTGTCGCGGGAGAGTTCGGGACGGTCGATCCAGTCCAGGGCCGCACCCTCGACGCTGCACACCCAGGCCAGCAGACCCATCCGGGCCACCGGGTCGATGTCGGTACGGCCGTACGCGCCCTCGGCGATGGTCGTGATGATCGCCTCGCGCACCCCGTCCCGGATGCCGTGCACCTCGGTGTCGAAGCCGACGCCGCCGCTGACGATGGTGCGGTAGGCGGCCTGGTTGGCCTCGGCGTAGCGCAGATAGCTGTCGATCGTGCGGTGGACCCGCTCCACCGGGGGCAGTTCGACACCGCTCGCCGCATAGGTGACCAGGTCGGCGACGGAGTCCTCGATGATCGCCAGGTAGTAGCCGCGCTTGGACTGGAAGTAGTAGTAGATCAGCCCCTTGGCGACATGGGCGTGGCGCGCGATGTCGTCCATGGAGAGCGCGTCGTAGGAGGTGTCGGCGAACAACCTCCGCCCGATGGCGATGAGTTCGGCGCGCCGGGCCGCCGATCGCTCGGTACCGCGGGGCCGGGGCCGGACGACGGCAACGTGCTGCTGACTGTTCAATGTCGACCCTGGTCTTCATACGGGCGGCGGGACATCCGCAGTATGACAGGTTCGAATATGTGTCAGGTCACACCGGTCGGGTCACAACGGGTCAGAGCAGGCCGAGTTGGGTCACGAGCATCGCGACCACCACGACCAGGGTCCACCCCATGACGTGTTCGAGGATCTTCGGGCCGTTCTCCTGGGGCCCGCCGGTGCGGACCCGGCCGGCCGTCGCTGCGTTCGTGCTCATCCGCCCACCTTGCCACCGGGCGGGGCTTTTGCGACCGAGAGTTTGGTCACAGGGGACGGCCCCCGGACCCGTGTCCGAGGGCCGCCGCCGCCCACCCGTCAGCGCACGCCCACCGAGGCCAGCGCCAGCCGCTGGCGGCCCGAGGGACGGGCCGGGAAGTACAGGTAGCAGACGCCTCCGGTGCCCGAGACGACCTTGCCGCTGGCGTTGTACCGCTTGGTGCGCAGCCAGATGTTCTCGAACTCGCGCCTGCGGTAGACCCGCCGCACGGCGTCGTTGGTCGGCGAGGCCGGGTCGTTGGCGATCACGTCGCCGTCGGCGGTGAAGCCGATCACGGTCATCAGATGGCCCGAGGTGCCGTACCCCGCCCCGGTCAGCTCCTCCTTCAGGAAGGATTGGGACGTTATGGCCGGGATATCGGCCGCGATCAGCCGCTCCAGCTCGGCCAGTGAGCCGAGCCGCGTGACCACGCCCTGGAGGCCGTCGAAGGTGGCCGCGTAGGCGGCGTTGAACGGCCAGTTGCCGCAGCCGCCGTACTGGTAGTCGTAGGTGTACCGGGCCGCGTGGCACACCTGCGGATCGGCGAACGTCGGGTCCACCCAGGCCAGTTGCTCCGGGGTGAGCCGGCCGCCCCAGTACTCGATGATCATCTGCGAGGAGGTGGGGCTGCACCAGGCCTCGCCGCCGTTGTCGTACTCGGGGTACTGGCCGACGTGGATCTCCTGCGAGTACCGGGGCACCGCCAGTTCCTGGGCGAGGCCCGGCGTGGAGGCCGGGACGGTGAAGCGGTCCGGGATGTCGGAGCCCATCGCGCCGAGCCGCCACACGACCGGCGACTTCTTCGTGCCGGGCCTGCGGTACAGGGTCAGCCTGAGCCGGTACGCGGTCAGGCGTAGGCCGGTCGCCGGGTCGTCGATGGCGAAGGTGTCGGTCCAGACGGTCGACCTGTCGTCGGTCTGGTCGTCGACGGAGGTCCGCTTGATGTCCTCGTCCCCGGCGGCCCAGCGCCCCATCACGTACCAGGGGCTGTCGGTGCCGTCGGAGTAGGTGCCCTTCAGTTCGATCTGGATCCAGGTTCCGGCCGGGGTGTGCGCGTTCCAAGAGGCGATGGCCTCGGTCGAGGGCACGGACAGCCGGTGGACCGGCGAGGTCCAGGTGGCGTACTCCCAGGTGGCGGTGGTGCCGGTGTGCGGGTCGGTGTAGTCGGCGAGGCCGATGGGGGAACCGATCATCACGCCGGGCCGGGAGCCCGCGACGGCACGGGTGCCCCTGGTGGTGCCCGAGCGCCAGTCGGTGTACGTCGTCCAGGCGCGGTTGTCGATCGGGCGGGCCGGGTGCTTGCCGTGGCCGGGCGCCCCGGTGGGGGCGGCGGCGGCCGGTACCGCGCCGGCGCCACCGGCCACGGCGGCGGCGACCGCGGCGGTCAGGACGGTTCTGCGGGACGGCTGTTCGGATCTGCTCATGGGCGGAAAGACCCCCAGGTGTCCGAGTCGGGGCAGGTCCTTATGGTGTGTGGGCCAACTATGGACGTACGAAAGGGCTCCTGCCAGCACTTCGGGGCATGCCGCCGCAGGAACATTGGACTCGACCTCTGACATCACCCGGGGGCCGGATCACTAGACTCGGCAGGCACCTGCCCCACACCCTCCGGGACCCGTCATCGACCAGTTCGCCTCGCGCCTTCTCCGCCTGTCCCCCTCCTGTGGTCCGGTCCGGCTGGTCGGGGTCGACGGGCACGCCGGGTCCGGGAAGTCCACGTTCGCCGCGCGGCTGGCACGAGCGCTGGGCGGGGCGCCGGTGCTCCGGCTCGACGACATCGCCAGCCACGACGAGCTGTTCGACTGGACCGACCGGCTGCTGACCCAGGTGATCACCCCCCTCTCCCGCGGCGAGAGCGCCCACTACACCCCCTACGACTGGCACGCCCGTGCCTTCGGGGCCCCCGTTCCGCTGCCGCCCTCCCCCGTCGTCCTCGTCGAGGGCGTCGGCGCCGGGCGCCGGGCGCTGCGGCCGTATCTGGCTTTGCTCCTGTGGATGGATCTGCCGCGCGAGCAGTCCTGGGCACGGGGCCGGGCGCGGGACGGAGAGGAGCAGCGGGAGTTCTGGGACGGCTGGGTCCGGGCGGAGCGGAAGCACTTCGCGGACGACCCCTCGAAGCCCTTCGCCGACTGGCTGGTACGTCAGTGCGAGGAGGGATACGAGGTGCGTCCCGGGCCTGCCGGGACAGGAGAAACGGACCACTTCCTCACCCTCAGTGACGGACCGTCCCCAATGTGGTGAAGTTGTGAAGGGCGGCCTGCGAGAACTCGCCGGAGTGCCCCAACTCGGCTTGACCCAAGGGCCGTACAGGTCTTACGTTCTCAATGTGCGGTCCTCGAAGGCCGCCCGAAAGACGCGAAGCCCCCGGTTGTTCCCCCGTGATCGGGGGCTTCGTTCTGCCCTGACCCCGTTTTCCGGCCGTACCGAGGCGAAATCCGCTCACCCTCGGTCACCGTTTCGTGCGCTCCGGATCCGTCCCCACCTCGCCAAACGGGCCGTGCGGGACCCTGGGGCGGGCGACACCACCGCAGGTACGATGCCCTCGGTGCGACCTGGACAGTTGCTCCGCGCACCGTTGCAACTGCGGTCCGCCGTACGGCGGTTCGACTTGGCGGCCGACGGGTGAACGCCCGCCGGCCAACCGACGGGGGCACGGTTTGTGGGGGACGTGATGGACTTCGGCACGCAGGGCCCCGAGGCCCCGGCCGACCTCGCCTGGTTGCGAGGCGTGGACGCCTACACCATGGGCGCCTATCCGCAGGCGGAGGAGGAGTTCCGCACCGCGGTGCGGATCGATCCCGGCATGGCCGACGGCTGGCTCGGCCTGCACGCGCTGCGCGTGGACACCACGACCGCGCTGCTGCGGATGTTCCGCCACCGCGACCGCTTCGGCGAACAGCGCGCCCGCCACCGCCGCACCCTCAACTCCTGGTACTGGCTGGGCTGGTGGGTGCAGCCGGTGCTGGAGAGCCCGCGCGACCTGCTGCTCGCGCACGCCTCGCACTGGCTGGACGGCCGCCACGTGCCCGAACTGGACCGGGCCCTGGCCGGTCTGCCGCCGGTGGACACCGACCCCCAGGTCCGCTTCCTGCACGCCTGCCGGGCCTACCTGGTCAAGGACTGGGAACAGCTCGTACGGCACACCGACCCGCTGCTCGACGACCCCATGCTCGGCATCGAGGCCGGGCTCTTCGGCGGCATGGCCCGGGTCCGCCTGGAGATGTACGGCCAGGCCGAACCGCTGCTGTCCACGGCGCTGATGCGCTGCCGCAGCGAGCAGCCGCAGCGCAAGGAACTGCGCTACTGGCTGGCCCGCGCCCACGAGGGCACCGGCCGCTCGGCCGCCGCGCTGCCGCTGTACCGGGCGGTGCACCGGGTGGACCCCGCCTTCATGGACACCTCCGCCCGGCTCGCCGCCATCGCCGAGGGCGACGGGTACGAGGAGGCCGGCGATCTCGCCCCGATCACGCTGACCGGGTTCGGCCAGGACTCCGTGGACGGCCCCGACACCCTGGACCCGCTCTTCGGCGAGGGCCGCGACCTGAAGCTCTCCGGTCCCGAGATGCCCTCCTCCGGTCCGCTGCCCCCGGTGCCCGATCCTGCCGTACGGGAGCGGGCGAGCCTGCCCGGCCAGCCGCCGCCCGCGGGACCCACCGACCCCGGGTTACTTGAGGAGGCGCTCGCCGAACTGGAGCGCATGGTGGGCCTGGAGCCGGTCAAGCGCCAGGTGAAGGCGCTGTCCGCGCAGCTGAACATGGCCCGGCTGCGGGCGGGGCAGGGGCTTCCGGTCCAGCCGCCGAAACGGCACTTCGTCTTCTCCGGGCCCTCCGGCACCGGCAAGACCACGGTCGCGCGCATCCTGGGCCGCGTGTTCTACGCGCTCGGCCTGCTCGGCGGCGACCATCTCGTCGAGGCACAGCGCGCCGACCTCGTCGGCGAGTACCTCGGGCAGACGGCCGTGAAGGCCAACGAGCTCATCGACTCCGCGCTCGGCGGCGTTCTCTTCGTCGACGAGGCGTACTCGCTGTCCAACTCGGGCTACGGCAAGGGCGACGCGTACGGCGACGAGGCGCTCCAGGTGCTGCTGAAGCGGGCCGAGGACAACCGGGACCACCTGGTGGTGATCCTCGCCGGGTACCCCGAGGGCATGGACCGGCTGCTCGCCGCCAACCCCGGGCTCTCCTCCCGCTTCACCACTCGCGTGGACTTCCCCTCCTACCGCCCGCTGGAGCTCACCGCGATCGGCGAGGTGCTGGCCGCGGAGAACGGCGACGTGTGGGACGAGGAGGCCCTGGACGAGCTGCGCTCCATCGCGGGGCACGTGGTGGACCAGGGCTGGATCGACGAGCTGGGCAACGGACGGTTCCTGCGCACGCTGTACGAGAAGAGCTGCGCCTACCGGGATCTGCGGCTGTCGACGTACCCCGGGACGCTGACGCGGGACGACCTGTCGACTCTGCGGCTGCCGGACCTGATGCAGGCGTACGGGGAAGTGCTGTCGGGCCGGGGGCCCCAGGACCCGCCGGGGATGTGAGCCCGCGCCCCCTGGGGGGCGCGGGGCCACGTCAGTTGTGGACCTAGCTCGCCAGCGCCTGCTTCGGCAGGGTCCGGTGCGCCGGGTCGGTCACCTCCCCGACCAGCAGTTCCAGGACGTCCTCCAGCGCCACCAGGCCGAGCACCCGGCCGGAGGCGTCCGCGACCTGTGCCAGATGGGTCGCCGCCCGCCGCATCACCGTCAGGGCGTCGTCCAGCGGGAGTTCGGGCCGCAGCGTCGTCATCGGCCGCCACACCTGCTGCGGCACCGCCCGTTCGGTGTCCTCCAGGTCCAGTACGTCCTTCACGTGCAGATAGCCCATGAAGGCGCCCGAGTCGGCGACCACCGGGAAGCGGGAGTACCCGGTGCGGGCGGTGAGGCCGACGATCTGACCCGGGGTGACCGAGGGCGGGACCGTCACCAGGGACTCCCGGGCCAGGAGCACGTCCGTGACCGGGCGGGACCCCAGTTCCAGGGCGTCCTCCAGGCGTTCCTGCTCCTCGGGGTCCAGCAGACCCGCCTGGCCCGCGTCCTCCACCAGCCGGCCCAGCTGCACGCTGGTGAAGACCGCCTCCACCTCGTCCTTCGGCTCCACGCGGAAGAGCCGCAGGATGCCCTGGGCGCAGGCGCCGAGGGCGACGGTGATCGGGCGGCACAGCCGGGCGAAGGCGACCAGGCCGGGGCTGAGCCACAGCGCGGCCTTCTCCGGCGCGGCCATCGCCAGGTTCTTCGGGACCATCTCGCCGATGACGAGGTGGAAGAAGACAACCGTCGCGAGGGCGATGACGTACCCGAGGGGGTGGATCATCGCGTGCGGAAGGTGGATCCAGGCGAAGACCGGTTCCAGGAGGCGGGCCACGGTCGGTTCGGCGACCGCGCCGAGCGTCAGGGAGCAGACCGTGATGCCGAACTGGGCGGCCGCCATCATCTGCGGCAGGTGTTCCAGGCCGTAGAGCACCTGGCGGGCGCGGGCGGTGCCGAGCGGTTCGATCTGGCTGCGGCGCACGGAGACCAGCGCGAACTCGGCGCCGACGAAGAAGCCGTTGGCGAGCACGAGCAGGGCGGCGAGCAGGAGTTGGAGCAGGCTCATCGGGCGGCCTCCGCCACGGGGGCGGTCCGCACCAGGCGGACCCGCTCGGCGCGGTAGTGGCCGACCTGGCGCACCGACAGCCGCCAGCCGGGCAGTTCGGCCTTGTCGCCGGGGACCGGGATCCGGCCGAGCAGATCGGCGACGAGTCCGGCGACGGTCTCGTACGGGCCCTCGGGCACGTCGAGACCTATCCGCTGCAGGATGTCGACCCGGCAACTGCCGTCGGCGTCCCAGGCGGGCCTGCCGTCCTCGGCCGGGGCCGCGGCGAGTTCGGGCAGGTCCTGTCCGTCGTGCTCGTCGCGGACCTCGCCGACGATCTCCTCGACGATGTCCTCCAGGGTGACCACACCCGCGGTGCCGCCGTACTCGTCGACCACGACCGCGATGGGCTGCTCGCTGCGCAGCCGGGCCAGCAGCGGCCGGACCGGCAGGGTCTCGGGGACCAGCAGGGGCGGGCGGGCGATCGCGTCGACCGGGGTGCGCAGCCGCTCGGCGGCGGGCACGGCGAGCGCGTCCTTGAGATGGACCATGCCGACGACCTCGTCGATGCGCTCCCGGTAGACGGGGAAGCGGGACAGGCCGGTGGCCCGGGTCAGATTGACCACGTCCTCGGCGGTCGCGGACGACTGGAGCGCGCTGACCTTCACCCGCGGGGTCATCACGTGCTGCGCGGCCAGCTCGCCGAGCGAGAGGGTCCGTACGAACAGGTCCGCGGTGTCCTGCTCCAGGGTTCCGGCGCGCGCGGAGTGGCGGGCCAGGGAGACCAGTTCACCGGGGGTGCGCGCGGAGGCCAGCTCCTCGGTGGGCTCGATGCCCAGGGCGCGTACGAGCCGGTTGGCGACGGCGTTCAGGGCGGCGATGACCGGCCGGAACAGGCGCGCGAACACGTGCTGCGGGCCCGCGACGAAGCGGGCGACCTGCATCGGGCGGGACACCGCCCAGTTCTTCGGCACGAGTTCGCCGATCACCATCTGCACGGCCGAGGCCAGCAGCATGCCGACCAGGACGGCGACCCCGGAGACGGCGCCCTCGGGGACGCCGGTCGCGGTGACGGGGCCATGCAGCAGCGCGGCGAGCGCGGGCTCGGCCAGCATGCCGACCACCAGGGAGGTGATGGTGATGCCGAGCTGGGTGCCGGAGAGCTGGAAGGAGAGTTCCTTCAGGGACTCGACCACGGTGCGGGCGCGTCGGTCGCCCTCGGCGGCGGCCTTCTCGGCCTCCGGGCGTTCGACCGTGACCAGGCCGAACTCGGCGGCCACGAAGAAGCCGTTGGCGAGGATCAGCAGGAATGCCGCGGCAAGGAGCAGCAGGGGGATGGTCATGCCGCCGCCTCGGTATGTCGGGAGGGGGCGGCGCAGGTACTACAGGACGATCCGTCCATCGCTGGAGGGGGTCACTCCTCGGGTAGCAGGGGGCCGCTGCGCACCCAGGGGGAGATCAGCGGCGGAGGCGTTACGACAACGCCTCCGCCAACAGATTAATCAAGAGGGGGCCGCCTACGGCAGATCCCTCGTGCCGGCCTACGGCAGATCCCTCGTGCCCCGGGCCTCCGCGAGGGCCCGCAGCGCGCGGGCGTCGGCGATGGCCCGCTGCTTGGCGATACCGGGCTGGATGCCGAGCGCGGGCAGGCTGGTGCCGTCGCTGAGGTCGAGGAAGACCCAGGGGTCACCCGGGCGGAGGTTCACCTGGATGATCTCGGCCCACTCCAGCCGGCGGCGGCTCGCGATGTTCACGACCGTCACTCCGGAGTCCTCGGCGACGACCTTGACCCGGGCGAGCATCGCCAGGACGCCGAACATCAGCGCGCCGGTGAGGACGAAGCTGAGCCGCTCGCCGGGGCCGAGCTTCTCCAGCAGCAGGGCCACCGCGGTGATCACCACGAGGATCGCGGCGCCCGCGGTGAGCAGCACGGCCCGGGTGCGGCCCGGCCGGAAGGTGACGGGCAGTTCGGGGAGGTCGGGCTGGTCGGACATCGCTCTCGGGTCCTCAGAGGCGGCAGGCGTGGATGGCCGTCGTCAGGATGGCCCGCGCGCCGATGTCGTACAGGTCGTCCATGATCCGCTGCGCCTCCTTGGCGGGGACCATCGCGCGGACGGCGACCCAGCCCTCGTTGTGCAGCGGGGAGACGGTCGGGGACTCCAGGCCGGGGGTGAGCGCGACGGCCTTCTCCAGCTGCTCGACCCGGCAGTCGTAGTCCATCATCACGTACGTCCGGGCCACCAGGACGCCCTGGAGGCGGCGCAGGAACTGCTGCACCTTGGGGTCCTCGGTGTCGGCGCCGGTACGGCGGATGACGACGGCCTCGGACTTCATGATCGGCTCGCCGAAGACCTCAAGGCCCGCGTTGCGCAGCGAGGTGCCGGTCTCGACGACGTCCGCGATGACCTCGGCGACACCCAGCTCGATGGCCGTCTCGACGGCGCCGTCGAGGTGGACGACGGAGGCGTCAATGGCGTTGTCGGCGAGGTGGCGCTCGACGATGCCCTCGTAGGAGGTGGCGACCGTCCTGCCCTTGAGGTCCTCCAGGCCGTTCGCGGTGCCGGGCTTGGCGGCGAAGCGGAAGGTGGAGCGGGCGAAGCCGAGCGGGAGGATCTCCTCGGCGTCCGCGCCGGAGTCGATCAGCAGGTCGCGGCCGGTGATGCCGATGTCGAGGCGGCCGGAGGAGACGTAGATCGCGATGTCGCGGGGGCGGAGGTAGAAGAACTCGACCTCGTTCTCCGGGTCGACGATGCGCAGTTCCTTGGACTCGCGGCGCTGCTGGTAGCCGGCCTCATGCAGCATGTCCGCCGCAGGGCCTGAGAGGGAACCCTTGTTGGGGACGGCGATGCGCAGCATGAGGTCGGCTTCCTTACGTTGTGTGGTTCGCGGCGGTTCGCGAGTGATGTGCGGGTGTGCGGCGTTGGCTCAGAGGTGGGCGTAGACGTCGTCCAGGGAGATCCCGCGGGCGACCATCATCACCTGGACGTGGTACAGCAGCTGGGAGATCTCCTCGGCTGCCGCGTCCTTGCCCTCGTACTCGGCGGCCATCCAGACCTCGGCGGCCTCTTCGACGACCTTCTTGCCGATGGCATGGACGCCCTTCCCGACCAGTTCGGCGGTGCGGGAAGTGGCGGGGTCGCCGGTGGCGGCCTTCTGCTGGAGCTCGGTGAAGAGCTCCTCGAACGTCTTCTTGGACATGGTGACGCTCAGCCTATGCCACATACCCGCTTCGTCAGCGCCAGGGTTCGGATACTGAACGCAAGGTGGCCGCGGTGGCGACCGCCGCGGTGACCGCCTCGTGCCCCTTGTCCTCGCTGGAGCCCTCCAGGCCGGCCCGGTCCAGGGCCTGCTCCTCGGTGTCGCAGGTGAGCACGCCGAAGCCGACCGGCACCCCGGTCTCCACCGAGACCTGGGTCAGGCCCTGGGTGACGCCCTGGCACACGTAGTCGAAGTGCGGGGTGCCGCCCCGGATGACGACGCCGAGGGCGACCACGGCGTCGTAGCCCCGTCCGGCGAGGACCTTGGCGACGACCGGCAGCTCCCAGCTGCCGGGGACCCTGAGCAGGGTCGGCTCGTCGATGCCGAGGTCGTGCAGGGCGCGCAGGGCGCCGTCCACCAGGCCGTCCATCACCTTTTCGTGCCACTGCGCCGCGATGACGGCGACCCGCAGATCGCCCACGCCCTGTACGGACAGTTCCGGTGCGCCCTTGCCGCTCACGTCTCTCCTTCGGAGTGTTTCTCGGTGTCGCTGTCGTCTACTGGTTGCCGCAGGCGGAGACGGGGGCCGCCTCCAGCCAGGGCAGGTCGTGGCCCATCCGGTCCCGCTTGGTGCGCAGGTAGCGGATGTTGTACTCGCCCGCGGTGACGGGCATCGGCTCGCGGTCGGCGACCTCGATGCCGTGCCGGACGAGGGCGTCGGTCTTGTCGGGGTTGTTGGTCATCAGGCGGACGCTGGCGACCCCGAGGTCCTTCAGTATCCGCGCCCCGGCCGCGTAGTCCCGGGCGTCGGCGGGCAGGCCCAGCTCCAGGTTGGCGTCCAGGGTGTCGCGGCCGCGCTCCTGGAGCTCGTAGGCGCGCAGCTTGGACATCAGGCCGATGCCACGGCCCTCGTGTCCGCGCAGGTAGACCACGATGCCGCGGCCCTCGGCCTGGATGCGCCGAAGGGCGGCGTCGAGCTGGGGGCCGCAGTCGCAGCGCTGGGAGCCGAAGACGTCGCCGGTGAGGCACTCGGAGTGGACCCGGACCAGGACGTCCCGGCCGTCGCCGATGTCGCCGTGGACGAGGGCGACGTGCTCGACGCCGTCGACGGTGGAGCGGTAGCCGTAGGCGGTGAAGGTGCCGTGCCCGGTGGGCAGGTGCACCTCGGCCTCGCGGCGGACGACGGGGGCCGCGGCCGGTGCGGTCTGCGGGACCTCGGTGGCCCGGGCGTCCGGGGTCTTTGTGGCGCGGCGGTAGGCGATCAGGTCCTCGATGGAGATGATCGACAGGCCGTGCTTGCGGGCGAACGGGATCAGGTCGGGCAGCCGCAGCATCCGGCCGTCGTCCCCGGCGATCTCGACGATGGCGCCGGCCGGGCGCAGCCCCGCGAGGCGGGCGAGGTCGACGGCTGCCTCGGTGTGGCCGTTGCGGACCAGGACGCCGCCGGGACGGGCGCGCAGCGGGAAGATGTGGCCGGGGCGGACGAAGTCGCCGCCCTCGGCCTTGCCGCTCGCCAGCAGCTGGAGGGTGGTGGAGCGGTCGGAGGCGGAGATGCCGGTGGTCACGCCGTGGACGGGTGCGGCGTCCACGGTGACGGTGAACGCGGTCCGCATGGACTCGGTGTTGTTCTCCACCATCAGCGGGATGCCGAGCCGGTCCAGCTCCTCGCCCTCCATGGGGGCGCAGATCATGCCGCGGCACTCGCGCATCATGAACGCGACGATCTCGGGGGTCGCCTTCTCGGCGGCGACGATGAGGTCGCCCTCGTTCTCGCGGTCCTCGTCGTCGACGACCACGACGGGGCGGCCGGCGGCGATGTCGGCGATGGCCTGCTCGACGGGGTCCAGCGACCAGTCCTCGATGTTTTCGGTGCCGTACAGGGCGGTTGAGGTGCTCACGCGGGCGCTCCTTCCAGGACGGGCCGCGGGTCCCTGCGGGAGCGCAGCCACCAGTCGCGCATGCCCCACAGGACGAGTGCGCCGTAGATGACGTAGACGAAGCCGGAGAAGGCGTAGCCGTTGGCGAAGTTCAGCGGGACGCCGACCAGGTCGACCAGGAGCCAGGCGATCCAGAACTCGACCATGCCGCGGGCCTGGGCGTACATGGCGACGACGGTGCCGACGAAGATGTAGGCGTCCGGCCAAGGGTCCCAGGACAGGCTCGGGTACGCCTTGAAGATCAGGGCCACCGCGACGGTGCCGGCGGCAGCGGCGGCGACCATGGTGGCGCGCTCCGGCCAGGTGGCGAAGCGGACGGCGATCCTGCCGTCCTCGGCCTTGCCGGTGCCGCGGCTCCACTGGGACCAGCCGTACAGCGCGACGGCCATGACGACGGCCTGCTTGCCCGCGCTGCCGCTGAGGTGCCCGTAGAAGGCGCCGAAGAGGACGAGACCGGAGAGGAACTGGACCGGCCAGGTCCACAGCGAGCGCCGGAAGCCGAGCGCGAGGGTGATCAGGCCCAGGGTGTTGCCGATCATGTCCGACCAGATGATGTGCTGGCCGAACAGGACGAGGGCCTCGGAGTTGAGCGTGTTCACCTGGCTGCTCCCAGCAGGCGTTCGACGTACTTGGCGACGACGTCGACCTCCAGGTTGACCGGGTCGCCGGGCTGCTTCACCCCGAGCGTGGTCAGGGCGAGCGTGGTGGGGATCAGGCTCACGGTGAAGTAGTCCGGGCCCGCGTCGACGACGGTGAGGCTGATGCCGTCGACGGTGATGGAGCCCTTCTCCACGACATAGCGGGCCAGGTCCACGGGCAGCGAGATCTTGATGATCTCCCAGTTGTCGGAGGGCTTGCGCTCCAGGACGGCGCCGGTGCCGTCGACGTGGCCCTGCACGATGTGGCCGCCGAGCCGGGCGCCGACCGCGGTGGGGCGCTCCAGGTTGACGCGGGAGCCGACGCCGAGGGCGCCGAGGCTGGAGCGGTTGAGGGTCTCGGCCATCACATCGGCGGTGAACTCGTCGCCCTCGTGCTCCACGACCGTGAGGCAGACGCCGTTGACCGCGATGGAGTCGCCGTGCTTGGCCCCCTCGGTCACGACGGGACCGCGTACGCGGAAGCGACAGGAGTCACCGAGGTTCTCGACGGCGGTGATCTCGCCCAGCTCTTCGACGATTCCGGTGAACACGTCCCGGGTCCTCCTGCCTCAACGGGGCACGGACTCCGGGGCTGTCGACGAACGACAGAGACTGCGGACTGCGACACCGGGGGCGACGCCGGTGAGAATCGTCCCGAAGGACGTGCTCAGCATCGGCGGCGCGCACGAATGCCCGCCCGCCGCGCACTGCCTCCCATCCGGACTTTAACCGTCGGTCCAGGAATTTCACCTGGTCAACCGGCCGCTGGAAGCGGTCGGGTCGCGGACTGTAACCGCCGGTTCGGACTTTCACCGACCCCGGAGTGCGCTGCTTTAGGTACAGGGCCAGTGTGCCACGCCGGGACTGCGTCCATGCGGGCGAAGGCTGTGGGGTGGCTCACAGAAGATCACGCCGAGGCTCCCCGACCACTCCCGCCGAGGCTCCGCAGGCCACTCCCGGCGCATCCCACGGGCCACGCCCGGCGCCCCGCGCATCACTTGAACCCCGAATTGGTCCATACCTATTGACGCATTGGTCTAGTCCTCCCTATGGTCTGCGCAACTTCCGTGGAGAGGAACCGACTTGCTGTCACGCAACCGAGCGAGAACCTCCCTGCTCGCGGGCGCCGCGGCCGTCGCCGGGCTGCTGTTCGCGGGTCTGCCGGCCACCGTCTCGCACGCCGCCGACCAGGAGTCCTGTCGCCCCGACGGGCTCTACACCACGCCCGGCGTGGACGTCCCGTACTGCTCGGTCTACGACACCGAGGGCCGGGAGAAGATGGGCGCCGACCACCAGCGCCGGGTGATCGGCTACTTCACCGGCTGGCGCACCGGCAAGGACGGCACGCCCGCCTACCTCGCCCCGGACATCCCGTGGGACAAGATCACCCACATCAACTACGCCTTCGCGCACATCGACGGCTCGAACAAGATCTCCGTCGGCGCGGACGGCCCCACCAACGCCTCGACCGGGATGACCTGGCCGGGCGTGAGCGGCGCGGAGATGGACCCGGGCTACTCCTACAAGGGCCACTTCAACCTGCTGAACAAGTTCAAGAAGCAGCACCCGAACGTCAAGACGCTGATCTCGGTGGGCGGTTGGGCGGAGACCGGCGGCTACTTCGACGCAAACGGCGACCGAGTGAACTCGGGCGGCTTCTACTCGATGGCCACCAACGCCGACGGCTCGGTGAACCAGGCGGGCATCGAGACCTTCGCGAACTCGGCCGTCGACTTCATCAGGAAGTACGGCTTCAACGGCGTCGACATCGACTACGAGTACCCGACGACGATGAAGGACGCGGGCAACCCGCTCGACTGGTCGGTCTCCAACGGCCGCCGGGCCGGACTGGTCAAGAGCTACGCGGTGCTGATGAAGACGCTGCGCGAGAAGCTCGACCGGGCGGGCGCGGCGGACGGCAAGCACTACCTGCTCACGGTCGCGGCCCCCTCCTCCGGCTATCTGCTGCGCGGCATGGAGACCTTCCAGGTGCAGAAGTACCTGGACTACGTCAACATCATGTCCTACGACCTGCACGGCGCCTGGAACGAGTACGTCGGCCCGAACGCCTCGCTCTTCGACGACGGCAAGGACGCCGAACTGGCCGCCGCGGGCGTGTACGGGGCCTCCCAGTACGGCGGCATCGGCTACCTCAACACCGACTGGGCCTACCACTACTTCCGCGGCTCGATGCCGGCCGGCCGCATCAACATCGGACTCCCCTACTACACCCGGGGGTTCAAGAACGTCACCGGTGGCACCGACGGCCTGTGGGGCAAGGCGTCCGCCACCAACTGCCCGGCCGGGTCCGGCCTGACCAAGTGCGGCGACGGCGCCACCGGCATCGACAACCTCTGGCACGACCTGGACACCAACGGCAAGGAGTCGCCCGCGGGTTCGAACCCGATGTGGCACGCCAAGAACCTGGAGAAGGGCGTCGTCGGCGACTACGTGACCAAGTACGGCTTCCCCGCCGACACGAAGCTGACCGGCACCTACGCCCGCAAGTACGACTCCACCCTGGTCGCGCCGTGGCTGTGGAACGCCGAGAAGAAGGTGTTCCTGTCCACCGAGGACGAGCAGTCGGTGAAGGCCAAGGCCGACTACGTCGTGGACCGCGGCATCGGCGGCACCATGGTGTGGGAGCTGGCCGGCGACTACCAGTGGAACGCGGCGAAGGGTCAGTACGAGCCGGGCTCGACGCTGACCACCGCGATGTACGACAAGTTCAAGTCCGCCTCCCCGTACGGGGCGAAGGTCTCCAACAAGGCGCTGCCCACCAAGGCGGTCAACATCGGTGTGGAGTTCGGGGAGTTCAAGCTCGGTGACTCCAACTACCCGATCACGCCGAAGGTGAAGATCACCAACAACACCAAGTCCACCCTGCCGGGCGGCACGGAGTTCCAGTTCGACTACTCGACCGCCGCTCCGGCCAACGCCTCCGACCAGTCGGGCTTCGGCGCGAAGGTGATCAGCAGCGACCACACCGGCTCCAACGTGGGCGGTCTGAAGGGCGACTTCCACCGGGTCTCGCTGAAGCTGCCGGGCTGGCAGTCGCTGGCGCCGGGCGCGTCGGTGGAGCTGTCCTTCAACTACTACCTGCCGGTGTCCACTCCGTGGAACTGGACGGTGAACATCAACGGCACGACGTACGCGCTGGCCCAGGACCTGGCCCGGGGCGTCACGGTCGTGGAGCCGGGCTCGGACACCACCCCGACCCCGGACCCGACGGACCCGACGCCGACTCCCACGCCGGGTGACTGCACCGCGCCCGCGTGGGACTCCTCGAAGGCGTACGGCGGCGGCACCGAGGTCTCCCACAAGGGGCACACCTGGAAGTCGAAGTGGTGGACGCAGGGCGAGGAGCCCGGGACCACCGGTGAATGGGGGGTGTGGCAGGACCTGGGCGCCTGCTGACCCCGTGGCAGGACCGGCCCGGCGGCGGTGACGACGGCCCTTGCCCGCCGCCGGGCCTCCCAACGCTCACCCTGCCGTGCCCGCATGGCAGGGTGACATGCATGACGACGACCGCGGACGAGTTCGAGGACCACCGCCCCCGGCTGTTCGGGCTGGCGTACCGCATGCTGGGCTCCGCGCAGGAGGCGGAGGACGCCGTCCAGGACGCCTATCTACGGTTCAGCACCGCCGAGCGCGCCGAGATCACGCACCCCGGTGCCTGGCTGGCCAAGGTCGTCACCAACCTCTGTCTGTCCCGGCTGACCTCGGCGCGCGCCCGCCGGGAGGTGTACGTCGGGGAGTGGCTGCCGGAGCCGGTCCTCACCTCCGACGGCACGCTCGGCCCGCTGGAGTCCGCCGAGCAGCGGGAGTCGGTGTCGCTGGCGATGCTGGTGCTGCTGGAACGGCTCACTCCGACGGAGCGGGCCGTTTTCGTGCTGCGGGAGGCCTTCGGGTACGGCCACCGGGAGATCGCCGAGGCGCTGGAGCTGACCGAGGCCAACTGCCGTCAGCTGTACCGGCGGGCGGTGCGCCGGGTGGGCGAGCCGGGCTCCCGTTTCGAGGCCGAGCCGGAGCGGCGGCGGAAGCTGGTGGAGTCGTTCATCACGGCCGCGCGGGAGGGCGACGTGTCCGCGCTGGAGAAGGTGCTGGCGGCCGATGTGACCTGGACCGGCGACGGCGGCGGCAAGGTCAGCGCGGCCCGGCGTCCGATCGAGGGCCGCGACCGGGTCTCCCGGTTCCTGGTGGGGACGCTGCAGACCTTCCTGGCCGGGGTGGAGTTCTCGGCGGTCGAGATCAACGGCGACACGGGCATGGCCGCCTGGTCCGGCGACACACTGCTCTCGGTGGTCGCCTTCGAGGTCCGCGACGGCGCCATCGTCCACGCGCGCGCCGTGCTGAACCCGGAGAAGCTGGACTTTGTACGGCGTCAGCTGACGCGGGGCTGAATTCCCGCCCGGGACTGTCACATTTCGCGCGGGTGATCGGTCTGAGCTGGTGCGGGAGCCTCGGTCGGGTCGGGGCTCCGCCCTGCGAGAGGACGGAAACAGCGATGACCACGATCCTGGTGACCGGCGGTACCGGAACCCTCGGGCGGCTCGTCGTCGAGCGGCTGCGGGCGGACGGGCACGAGGTGCGGGTGCTCAGCCGGCACACCCAGCCCTACGCGGTGGATCTGCGGGAGGGCGGTGCCGGGCTGGACGCGGCCGTGTCCGGGGCGGACGCGATCGTGCACTGCGCGTCGTCGCCCCGGGGCGGTGACGAGGACGCGGCCCGGAATCTGATCGCCGCCGCGCGGAAGGCCGGGGTGGGGCATCTGGTGTACATCTCGATCGTCGGGGTGGACCGGGTGCCGTTCGGCTACTACCGCAGCAAGCTCGCCGTGGAGCGGCTGATCGAGGACTCGGGGCTCGGCTTCACGGTCCTGCGCGCCACGCAGTTCCACGATCTGCTGGCCCAGCTCTTCGGCACGCTCGCCAAGGCGCCGGTGCTGCTGTTGCCTGCCGGGGTGCCGGACCAGCCGGTGGAGGTGGCCGAGGTGGCGGCCCGCCTGGCGGAGCTGGCGCTCGCGCCGCCCGCGGGGCGCGTGGAGGACATGGCGGGCCCGGAGGTGCGGTCGATGGAGTCCCTGGCCCGCGCGTTCCTCCGGCTGACCGGCCGCAGGCGCCCGATCCTGAACGTCCCGCTGGCCGGGAAGGCGTACCGGGCTTTCCGGGAGGGCGGCCACCTGGCGCCCGAGCGGGCGGTGGGCAAGGGCACGTTCGAGGAGTATCTGGCGGTACGGAACAGCCGCTGACGTCCGCGGGATGCTCCTATGGATGTCAAGCGGCTTCGGCGAGGTCGCTGTGGGTGGCGTCGCGCCCGGTGTGCGGTGTGTGGAGTGACTTGATGAGGATGCG
>NZ_JBVKBN010000033.1:0-64683 GCF_055657065.1 Streptomyces sp. NPDC110618
CGCATCCACCCCATACGACAACGACGGCCTTCAAGACCACAACCGGGTCTTGAAGGCCGACGTCACGCAGGGCCCGAATAAACCAACAGCGTCCCCGAAGGTGCGGGGCCCTTTCGCCTGCGGTCGCTCAGCCGCCGAACTCCTGCAGACCCTTCAGGGCCTGGTCCAGCAGGGCCTGGCGGCCCTCCAGCTCGCGCTCCAGCTTCTCCGCCTTGGCGTTGTTGCCCTGGGCGCGCGCCTGCTCGATCTGGCCCTTGAGCTTGTCCACGGCCGCCTGGAGCTGGCCCGTCAGACCCTCGGCACGCGCACGCGCCTCCGGGTTGGTGCGGCGCCACTCGGCCTCCTCGGCCTCCTGGATCGCCCGCTCCACCGCGTGCATCCGCCCCTCGACCTTCGGCCGGGCGTCCCGCGGCACATGGCCGATGGCCTCCCAGCGCTCGTTGATCTGGCGGAACGCGGCCCGCGCGGCCTTCAGATCCGTCACCGGGAGGATCTTCTCGGCCTCCTGGGCCAGCTCCTCCTTCAGCTTCAGGTTCTCGGCCTGCTCGGCGTCACGCTCGGCGAAGACCGAGCTGCGCGCCGCGAAGAACACGTCCTGGGCGCCGCGGAAGCGGTTCCACAGATCGTCCTCGTGCTCGCGCTGGGCGCGGCCCGCGGCCTTCCACTCCGCCATCAGCTCGCGGTAGCGCGCGGCCGTCGGACCCCAGTCCGTCGACCCGGACAGCGCCTCGGCCTCGGCGACCAGCCGCTCCTTGGTCCTGCGGGCCTCCTCGCGCTGCGCGTCCAGCGCCGCGAAGTGCGCCTTGCGCCGCTTGGAGAACGCCGAGCGCGCGTGCGAGAAGCGGTGCCACAGCTCGTCGTCGGACTTGCGGTCCAGCCGCGGCAGCCCCTTCCAGGTGTCCACCAGAGCCCGCAGCCGCTCACCGGCCGCCCGCCACTGGTCGGACTGGGCCAGCTCCTCCGCCTCGGCGACCAGCGCCTCCTTGGCGTGCCGGGCCTCGTCGGACTGCTTGGCCCGCTGCTGCTTGCGCTCCTCGCGCCGCTTCTCGACCAGTTCCACGAGCCGGTCCAGACGCTGCCGCAGCGCGTCGAGATCACCGACCGCGTGATGCGCGTCGACCTGCTCGCGGATGTGGTCGATCGCCGCCATCGCGTCCTTGGCGGACAGGTCGGTGGTTTTCACTCGCTTTTCGAGGAGGCCGATCTCGACAACCAGGCCCTCGTACTTGCGCTCGAAGTAGGCCAACGCCTCCTCGGGGGAGCCCGCCTGCCAGGAACCGACAACCTGCTCGCCGTCGGCCGTACGCACGTACACGGTCCCCGTCTCGTCGACGCGGCCCCACGGGTCGCTGCTCACAGCGCCTCCTCCACATGATGCCTGCGCGGGGCTTCAGCGCCCCCGGGCATCGTCCACAGTTTCGTCACGGCCAACATAGGCGACCGGCGGGTTGCCTGTCCGCATCCCGCGCGACCGAAATTTCGCAGTTGGGGGGTCAGGATTTGGTGACAGTTGCCTTGTTGATCACCACGGTCGCGTTGGGCGCCGTGTTGCCCGTCGCGGGGTCCGGAGCCTGCGCTCCGGCGGCGGCGAGCTTCTTCAGAACCTTCATCCCGTCCTTGGACACGGTGCCGAACGGGGTGTAGTTCGCCGGCAGCGGACTGTCCTGGTAGACGAGGAAGAACTGGCTGCCGCCGGAGTCCTTGCCCTCACCGGTCTGGGCGTTGAACTGGTTGGCCATCGCGACCGTGCCCGCCGGATACACGTCGCCCTTGATGTCCTCGTCCTTCAGGTTCTCGTCCGGGATCGTGTAGCCCGGACCGCCACTGCCGGTGGCCGTCGGGTCGCCGCACTGCAGGACCCAGATACTGCTGTCCGTCAGCCGGTGGCACTTGGTGTGGTCCAAGTAGCCCTTGTTCACCAGGAAGTTGAACGAATTGACCGTGTGCGGGGCGGCCGCGGCCTTGAGCGCTATGTCGATCTCACCGCACGTGGTGTCCAGCTTCATCGTGTACTTCGCGGACTTGTCGATGGTCATGGCCGGTTCCTTCTTCCAGCTCATGGTCTCGACCTTGCCCTTGGCCGGCTTCTCGCACGGGTCCGGCGCCTTGCTGGTCGGCGTGGCGCTCGGGGTGACCTCCGCGCCCGCGTTCGATTTGGAGTCGTCCCCGTCGAAGGCGCCCGCCGTGTAGAGCCCGAGGCTGCCGATGAGGACGACACCGAGCGCCGACGCGATCACCGCGTTGCGTGTACGTGACTTGCGCCGCGCCTCCGTGCGCCGCTGCTGCTGCCGCAAGAACTTCTCCCGGGCGAGCTGACGCCGCCGCTGTTCCTGGCTGACCACGGGGTTGTCTCCTCAAGCGTCTGTATGCGTCGACCGGGGCGGGTGCGCCCGGTGAGCCGACCGTCTGCGTGTGCCCCGTACCGTATATGGGTTCGCTGAGGAATCGGCAGCGCCGGTAGGCTCTGACCTCAGGCGCAGCCCAACGACTTGTCACCCGAACCGACACAAACGAAGGACGATCGTGCTCATTGCCGGGTTCCCCGCCGGGGCCTGGGGGACGAACTGTTACCTCGTCGCCCCGGCCGCGGGTGAGGAGTGCGTGATCATCGACCCCGGTCACCAGGCCGCCGACGGAGTCGCGGAAGCGATCAGGAAGCATCGCCTCAAGCCCGTCGCCGTCGTCCTCACCCACGGCCACATCGACCACGTGGCCTCGGTCGTCCCCGTCTGCGGCGCGCACGACGTACCGGCCTGGATCCACCCCGAGGACCGGTACATGATGAGCGACCCGGAGAAGGCGCTCGGCCGGTCCATCGGTATGCCGCTGATGGGCGAGCTGACCATCGGGGAGCCGGACGACGTCAAGGAGCTGACCGACGGCGCGAAGCTTCGGCTGGCGGGCCTTGAGCTGACGGTCTCGCACGCGCCGGGCCATACCAAGGGGTCGGTGACCTTCGGCCTGCCCGAGGCGGCGGACATCCCGCCGATCCTGTTCTCGGGCGACCTGCTGTTCGCCGGCTCCATCGGACGCACCGACCTGCCCGGCGGTGACACGGCCGAGATCCTCGACTCGCTGGCCCGCGTGTGCCTGCCGCTCGACGACTCGACCGTGGTGCTGTCCGGCCACGGCCCCCAGACGACCATCGGCCAGGAGCGCGCCACCAACCCGTATCTGCGGCAGGTGGCCGCCGGCCAGGGAGCGGGTGTCGACACCCCTCCCCGACGAGGAATGTGACGAGAGACTTCCGTGAGCACCTTCAAGGCCCCCAAAGGCACGTACGACCTGCTGCCGCCCGACTCCGCGAAGTTCCTGGCGGTGCGCGAGGCGATCGCCGCGCCCCTGCGCAACTCCGGCTACGGCTACATCGAGACCCCCGGCTTCGAGAACGTCGAGCTGTTCGCGCGCGGTGTCGGTGAGTCCACCGACATCGTCACCAAGGAGATGTACGCCTTCGAGACCAAGGGCGGCGACAGGCTCGCCCTGCGCCCCGAGGGCACGGCGTCCGTGCTGCGCGCCGCGCTGGAGGCCAACCTGCACAAGGCCGGCAACCTGCCGGTCAAGCTCTGGTACTCCGGCTCCTACTACCGCTACGAGCGCCCCCAGAAGGGCCGTTACAGGCACTTCTCCCAGGTCGGCGCCGAGGCGATCGGCGCCGAGGACCCGGCGCTGGACGCCGAGCTGATCATCCTGGCCGACCAGGCGTACCGCTCGCTGGGCCTGAGCAACTTCCGGATCCTGCTCAACAGCCTGGGCGACAAGGAGTGCCGCCCCGTCTACCGGGCCGCGCTGCAGGACTTCCTGCGCGGCCTGGACCTCGACGAGGACACCCTGCGCCGCGCCGAGATCAACCCGCTGCGGGTCCTCGACGACAAGCGCGAGTCGGTCCAGAAGCAGCTCGGGGACGCCCCGCTGCTGCGCGACTACCTGTGCGACGCCTGCAAGGCGTACCACGAGGAGGTCCGCGAGCTGATCACGGCCGCCGGTGTCGTCTTCGAGGACGACCCGAAGCTGGTGCGCGGCCTGGACTACTACACCCGCACCACCTTCGAGTTCGTCCACGACGGTCTGGGCTCGCAGTCCGCGGTGGGCGGCGGCGGCCGCTACGACGGCCTGTCCGAGATGATCGGCGGCCCCGCGCTGCCGTCCGTCGGCTGGGCCCTTGGCGTCGACCGCACCGTCCTGGCCCTGGAGGCGGAGGGCGTGGAGCTCGAACTGCCCTCCACCACCAGCGTGTTCGCGGTGCCGCTCAGCGAGGAGGCCCGGCGCGTGCTGTTCGCGAAGGTAACCGAGCTGCGCCGGAACGGCGTCGCGGCGGACTTCTCCTACGGCGTCAAGGGCCTGAAGGGCGCCATGAAGAGCGCCAACCGCAGCGGCGCCCGCTACGCGGTCATCGCCGGTGAGCGCGACCTCGCCGAGGGCGTCGTCCAGCTCAAGGACATGGAGTCCGGCGAGCAGGTGGCGATCGGCGTGAACGAGATCGTGGCGGAGCTGGAGTCGAAGCTCGGCTGACCACCGCGTCGACCGAAGGCGCCGGGCACTCGCCCGGCGCCTTCGTCAACTCCGCTGCCGGAAGTTTCACCCGTCCCGTTGATTTCCGGACATCCGCCCACGCGCGCGTGCCGTGCGCCGGGTCCGCCACAGCCGCAGATCCGCCCGCCCGCGCGCCGAACGCCCGGGGTGCGTCGCCCGTACGTCCTTATGTCCACCGAACGGTGGAATGGGGTCAGGGTGCGGCACAATGGCCCCTGCTCGAAGAAGGCCCCCACCCCCCAACAGACGGAATCGGCGTGATGAGCAAGACGACAGTGAAGGACGTCTCCACAGAGCCCGAACCGGAGCGCATCGCCGAGGCGCCGCGCAAGGAAGGCAGCAGTACCGCCTTCGCGCTGATGCTGGTGATCACCGGCGCCGCCGGACTGCTCGCGGCATGGGTCATCACGATCGACAAGTTCAAGCTGCTGGAGGCCAAGGTCGAGGGGAAGACCTTCGTCCCCGGGTGCAGCCTGAACCCCGTCGTCTCCTGCGGCAGCGTCATGGAGAGCGACCAGGCCTCCGTCTTCGGCTTCCCCAACCCGATGCTCGGCCTCGTCGCCTACGGCATCGTCATCTGCGTCGGCGTCAGCCTGCTGAGCCGTGCCACCTTCCCGCGCTGGTACTGGCTCACCTTCAACGCCGGGACGCTCTTCGGTGTCTGCTTCTGCGCCTGGCTGATGTTCCAGTCGCTGTACCGCATCAACGCCCTGTGCCTGTGGTGCTCCCTGGCCTGGGTCGCGACGATCATCATGTTCTGGTACGTGACCTCGTTCAACGTGCGCCAGGGCTTCCTGCCGGCACCGAACTGGCTGAAGAGCTTCTTCGGCGAGTTCACCTGGGTCATGCCCGTGCTGCACATCGGCATCATCGGCATGCTGATCCTGACCCGCTGGTGGGACTTCTGGACGAGCTGACCGGCCCGAGGGTGTTGTCAGTGCCGTGATTTAGGGTTTCAGACGTGGAGCCCGACCTGTTCACCGCCGCGGCGGAAGAGCGCCAGGAGAAGGACCCGGCCGCCAGTCCCCTGGCCGTCCGGATGCGCCCGCGCACCCTCGACGAGGTGGTGGGCCAGCAGCATCTGCTCAAGCCCGGTTCACCCCTGCGCAGGCTGGTCGGCGAGTCCGGCGGCGGCCCCGCCGGACCTTCCTCGGTGATCCTCTGGGGCCCGCCCGGCACCGGCAAGACGACCCTCGCGTACGTCGTCTCCAAGGCCACCAACAAGCGGTTCGTGGAGCTGTCCGCGATCACCGCGGGCGTCAAGGAGGTTCGCGCCGTCATCGAGGGCGCCCGCCGCGCCACCGGCGGCTTCGGCAAGGAGACCGTCCTCTTCCTCGACGAGATCCACCGCTTCAGCAAGGCCCAGCAGGACTCCCTGCTCCCGGCGGTGGAGAACCGCTGGGTGACCCTGATCGCGGCGACCACCGAGAACCCGTACTTCTCGGTGATCTCCCCGCTGCTCTCCCGCTCCCTGCTGCTCACCCTCGAACCCCTCACCGACGACGACGTCCGGGGCCTGCTGCGCCGGGCGCTGGACGACGAGCGCGGTCTGAAGGGCGCCGTGGCCCTCCCCGAGGACACCGAGGAGCACCTGCTGCGGATCGCCGGCGGGGACGCCCGGCGCGCCCTGACCGCCCTGGAGGCCGCCGCCGGGGCCGCCCTGGACCAGGGCGAGAGCGAGATCAGCCTGCAGACCCTGGAGCAGACCGTCGACCGGGCCGCGGTGAAGTACGACCGCGACGGCGACCAGCACTACGACGTCGCCAGCGCCCTGATCAAGTCCATCCGGGGCTCCGACGTCGACGCCGCCCTGCACTACCTGGCCCGGATGATCGAGGCCGGCGAGGACCCCCGGTTCATCGCCCGCCGCCTGATGATCTCCGCCAGCGAGGACATCGGCCTCGCCGACCCGAACGCCCTGCCCCTCGCGGTCGCGGCCGCCCAGGCCGTCGCCATGATCGGCTTTCCCGAGGCCGCGCTCACCCTCAGCCACGCCACCATCGCCCTCGCGCTGGCCCCGAAGTCCAACTCCGCGACCACCGCCATCGGCGCCGCCCTGGAGGACGTACGCAAGGGGCTGGCCGGGTCCGTGCCGCCGCACCTGCGTGACGGGCACTACAAGGGCGCGGCCCAGCTGGGGCACGCGCAGGGCTATGTGTACCCGCACGACCTGCCCGAGGGCATCGCCGAGCAGCAGTACGCCCCGGACGCCCTGAAGGACCGCGAGTACTACGCCCCGACCCGGCACGGAGCGGAGGCGCGGTACGCGGACGCCGTGGAGTGGACCCGCAAACACCTCGGTCGCAGACGGTCCTGAGCTGCCTGTAGAATCGCTCGGAGTGCTGAGTCCCGCGCAGTCAGAGCGGGACATCCAGCCGGAACCCTCCCAGCGGGGGTTCCAGGAGCGTCGCGCACCGTCGAACGGTGTCGCGGGCAGCCCACCACCCTCCGTCCCGCGGGACGGAACAGGTCGGTGGGCCACTCGCGTGCTGCACGTATGTGCCCAGACCAGGGGAGCGGCTGCCCTGACGGCCCTCGTGGGCCCCAGGGATTCCCCGGCTGCGGATGCGACCTCCCGCCAACACTGACAAGCCGAACACCAAGAAATGAGAGATTGTGGCGAACCAGTCCCGCCCCAAGGTCAAGAAGTCGCGTGCCCTCGGCATCGCGCTGACCCCGAAGGCCGTCAAGTACTTCGAGGCCCGTCCCTACCCGCCGGGTGAGCACGGCCGTGGCCGCAAGCAGAACTCGGACTACAAGGTCCGTCTGCTGGAGAAGCAGCGTCTGCGCGCGCAGTACGACATCTCCGAGCGCCAGCTCGTCCGCGCCTACGAGCGCGCGTCCAAGGTCCAGGGCAAGACCGGTGAGGCCCTGATCGTCGAGCTGGAGCGCCGTCTGGACGCCCTGGTGCTGCGTTCGGGCATCGCCCGCACCATCTACCAGGCCCGTCAGATGGTCGTGCACGGCCACATCGAGGTCAACGGCCAGAAGGTCGACAAGCCCTCGTTCCGTGTCCGTCCCGACGACGTCGTGATGGTCCGTGAGCGCAGCCGTGAGAAGACCCTCTTCTCCATCGCCCGTGAGGGTGGCTTCGCCGCCGACGGCGAGACCCCGCGCTACCTCCAGGTGAACCTCAAGGCCCTGGCGTTCCGCCTGGACCGTGAGCCGAACCGCAAGGAGATCCCGGTGATCTGCGACGAGCAGCTCGTCGTCGAGTACTACGCCCGCTGATCCTCCGGCGGTCGTAGGCACCTGCGCCTCAGCCCGCCGTCTCCCCGCCCTTCCGGGTCGGGGAGACGGCGGGTTCTTGCATGTCGGGGGAGATCCCGGTGCGCGGCGCGGGAAGCGCCTCCAGCAGGTCCGGGTCCGCGGGCCGGGCGCCGAGCGCCCGCGCCACCGCCGCCTCCCGGTCCAGCAGCGCACCGGCCCGTACGCACTCCTCGTACCGCTCGTCGCCCAGCCGCTCCCGGGCCGTCGCCTCGCACAGTTCGTGCGGGGCGTTGTAGTAGGCCGAGCCGAACAGCGGTAGCCCCACCGAGGGCCACATCCGCGCCGCCGCCCCTTGCAGCACGGCCGCCTCCGCCGCGTCCCCCTCGGTCACCGTGACCAGGGCCAGCAGCTCCACGACGAGCACCGAGCCCAGCAGGTCCCGGAAGGAGTGCGCGTGGCCCAGGCAGTCCGCCAGCAGCTCCCGCGCCCTGACCTGGTCGCCCTCCCGCCAGGCCGCGTACGCCAGCACGTACAGCGCGTACGAGCGGGCCCAGCGCTCGCCGTGGTCCTCGCAGATCTCGCGCACGTCCTCGCACAGGCGCACCGCCTCGGCGAGATCGCCCTGGAAGGCCCGGGCCATGCCCAGCTCCACCTGCCCCATCAGCACGTTGCTGTTGAGTTCACCGATCTCCCGGTAGCGGTCCAGCGCCGAGCGCAGCAACGCTTCGGCACCGGCCATGTCGTCGCTGACCAGCGCCAGACAGCCGGTGCGGTGCTCGGCGTAGGCCGCGGCGGTCTCGTTCACCGACAGCTCCGCCTCCTCGCCGCACTCGTGCAGGGCCGCCAGCGCGGCGACCGTGTCGCCCTGGAGGATCGCCACATAGCCGAGCACCCACAGCGCCTTCAGCCGGGACGGCTCGTGCCCGGAGTCCAGCCGGACGGCCTGGTCCAGCCAGTGCCGCCCCTCCGACAGCCGCCCGCAGCCGACCCAGCAGAACCACAGGGACCCCGCGAGCAGCTGGCCCAGATGCGCCTCCTCGGGTTCGGACAGGCAGTGCTCCAGCGCCCGGCGCAGATTGGGCAGCTCCGCCTCCACGCGCGCGGCGACCTCGGACTGGCGCGGGGAGAACCAGTCCAGCTCGCACCAGGTGGCCAGGCCCAGGTACCAGTCGCGGTGCCGGCGCCGCAGCCGCTCGGTGTCCCCGGTGGCGGCCAGCCAGTCGGCGCCGTAGGCGCGGACCGTGTCGAGCATGCGGTAGCGCACGCCCGTCTCCGTGTCCTCGCGGGAGACCACCGACTGCGCCAGCAGCTCCTGGAGCACATCGAGGACGTCCTCGGCGGGCAGCCCGTGCCCGCCGCACACGTACTCCACGGCCTCCAGGTCGAACCGCCCGGCGAACACCGACAGCCGCGCCCACAGCAACCGCTCCTCGGGCGTGCACAGTTCATGGCTCCAGCCGATCGCCGTGCGCAGGGTGCGGTGCCGCCACGGCGCGTCCGGGTCGGTCCGGGTCAGCAGCCGGAACCGGTCGTCGAGCCGGTCCAGCAACTGCGCCGGGGACAGCGCCCGCAGCCGCCCGGCCGCCAGCTCCACTGCCAGGGGGATCCCCTCCAGTCGCCGACACAGCTCCCGTACCTCCGCCCCGTCCGGGGCGCGCACTCCGTGCAGGGCGGCGCGGTCCGTGAACAGCTCCACCGCCTCGTCCTCGTCCAACGGCGCCAGCGGGAACAGCCGCTCGCCCGCCACGCCGAGCGGTCTGCGGCCCGCAGCGAGCACCCGCAGTCCCGGCGCCCGGCCCAGCAACTCGGCCACCAGATCCGCACAGGACCCCACCAGATGCTCGAACCCGTCCAGGACCAGCAGGAGTTGACGTCCGGCGAGATGGTCGAGAAGCGTCTCGCGCGGCGCCCGGGTGGTGTGGTCGGTGAGCCCGAGCGCGGCCACCACCGCGTGGTCGACGAACGCGGGATCGAGCACCGGCGCCAGCTCCACCCGCCACACCCCGTCCGGCGGCGCGGCGCGGGCGGCGGCGCGGGCCGCCAGCCGGGACTTGCCCACCCCGCCCGTGCCGGTCACCGTCACCAGCCGCGCCCGGTCGAGCGCCCCGGCCAGTTCCGCCAGTTCGGCCGCGCGCCCGACGAACGCGTCGAGTTCGCAGGGCAGATTGCCGGTCGCCGGGGTGTCCTCGGGCTGTCGATCGCGCATGGGACACGGAGCGTACTGAAGCGTATTCACTCCGTACAATCACTCCCCGGAACCCGGCGCCCCGCGCGCGGTAATGCGGTACGGAGCCGCGTGCCCGGCGCGATAGGCTCGGTCCACGACTTTTCGATGTTGAGGCGCGTTTCAGGGAGCGGGTGCACACAGTGTCCGGTGGAGAGGTGGCCGGGATTCTGGTGGCCGTCTTCTGGGCGATCCTGGTCTCCTTCCTCGCCGTGGCACTGGTGAGGCTGGCCCAGACGCTCAGGGCGACCACCAAGCTGGTCGCGGACGTGACCGATCAGGCCGTACCGCTCCTCGCGGACGCCTCCACGGCGGTGCGTTCGGCGCAGACCCAGATCGACCGGGTCGACGCCATCGCCTCCGACGTCCAGGAGGTCACCTCCAACGCCTCCGCGCTGTCGACCACGGTGGCCTCCACCTTCGGCGGCCCGCTGGTGAAGGTCGCGGCATTCGGCTACGGCGTACGCCGGGCCATCGCGGGCCGCAAGGACGACATGCCCGCGCGGGAGCCCCGGCGTACGGTGATCGTGGGCCGCACGGTTCCGGCCGCGCGACGGAGCAAGCGGAAGAAGGGCTGAACCACCGATGTTCCGCCGTAGCTTCTGGTTCACCACGGGCGTCGCGGCCGGTGTGTGGGCCACCACCAAGGTCAACCGCAAACTGAAGCAGCTGACCCCCGAGCACATCGCCACCCAGGCCGCCAACAAGGCGCTGGAGGCAGGGAACCGGCTCAAGGACCGGGCCGTCGGCTTCGCGCTCGACGTCCGCGCCAACATGGCCCAGCGGGAGGCCGAGCTGGAGGACGCCCTCGGTATCCGCGAGGACCCCGAACTCCCCGCACCGCGGCGGCACGCCGCGATCGAGAACCGCAACAGGCCGAAGACGTACGTCATCGACAGCACGACGTACTCGTACAACCGGAATGAGGACCACTGATGGAGTCGGCTGAGATCCGCCGCCGCTGGCTGAGCTTCTTCGAGGAGCGCGGGCACACCGTCGTCCCTTCGGCGTCGCTCATCGCGGACGACCCGACTCTGCTCCTCGTCCCGGCCGGCATGGTGCCCTTCAAGCCCTACTTCCTGGGCGAGGTCAAGCCGCCCTTCCCGCGCGCCACCAGCGTGCAGAAGTGCGTGCGCACGCCGGACATCGAGGAGGTCGGCAAGACCACCCGGCACGGCACCTTCTTCCAGATGTGCGGCAACTTCTCCTTCGGCGACTACTTCAAGGAAGGCGCCATCAAGTACGCCTGGGAGCTGCTCACCACGCCCCAGGACAAGGGTGGTTACGGCCTTGAGCCGGAGAAGCTCTGGATCACCGTCTACAAGGACGACGACGAGGCCGAGCGCATCTGGCACGAGGTCGTCGGTGTGCCCAAGGAGCGCATCCAGCGCCTCGGCATGAAGGACAACTACTGGTCCATGGGCGTCCCCGGCCCCTGCGGCCCCTGCTCCGAGATCAACTACGACCGCGGCCCCGAGTTCGGCGTCGAGGGCGGCCCCGCCGTCAACGACGAGCGGTACGTGGAGATCTGGAACCTCGTCTTCATGCAGTACGAGCGCGGCGAGGGCACCGGCAAGGACAACTTCGAGATCCTCGGCGAGCTGCCGAGCAAGAACATCGACACCGGGCTCGGCCTGGAGCGCCTCGCCATGATTCTGCAGGGCGTGCAGAACATGTACGAGATCGACACCTCCATGGCCGTCATCAACAAGGCCACCGAGCTGACCGGCGTGGCCTACGGCGACGCCCACGACTCGGACGTCTCCCTGCGCGTGGTCACCGACCACATGCGCACCGCCACCATGCTCATCGGCGACGGCGTCACGCCGGGCAACGAGGGCCGCGGCTATGTGCTGCGCCGCATCATGCGCCGCGCCATCCGCAACATGCGCCTGCTCGGCGCCACCGGCCCGGTCGTCAAGGACCTCATCGACGTCGTCATCGGCATGATGGGACAGCAGTACCCGGAGCTGATCACCGACCGCGAGCGGATCGAGAAGGTCGCCCTCGCCGAGGAGAACGCCTTCCTCAAGACGCTGAAGGCCGGCACCAACATCCTCGACACGGCCGTCACCGAGACCAAGGCCTCCGGCGGCACCGTCCTCTCCGGCGACAAGGCGTTCCTGCTCCACGACACCTGGGGCTTCCCGATCGACCTCACCCTGGAGATGGCCGCCGAGCAGGGCCTGTCCGTGGACGAGGACGGCTTCCGGCGCCTGATGAAGGAGCAGCGCGAGCGTGCCAAGGCCGACGCCCAGGCCAAGAAGACCGGCCACGCCGACCTCGGCGCCTACCGCGAGATCGCCGACAGCGCCGGTGAGACCGAGTTCATCGGCTACACCGACACCTCCGGCGAGTCGACCATCGTCGGCATCCTCGTCGACGGCGTCTCCTCCCCGGCCGCCACCGAGGGCGACGAGGTCGAGATCGTCCTGGACCGCACCCCCTTCTACGCCGAGGGCGGCGGCCAGATCGGCGACACCGGCCGCATCAAGGCCGACTCCGGCGCCGTCATCGAGGTCCGCGACTGCCAGAAGCCGGTCCCGGGTGTCTACGTCCACAAGGGCGTCGTCCAGGTCGGCGAGGTCACCGTCGGCGCCAAGGCCCACGCCTCGATCGACAACCTGCGCCGCAAGGCCATCGCCCGCGCCCACTCGGCCACGCACCTCACCCACCAGGCGCTGCGCGACGCCCTCGGCCCGACGGCCGCCCAGGCCGGTTCGGAGAACCAGCCCGGCCGCTTCCGCTTCGACTTCGGCTCGCCCTCGGCCGTGCCGACGGCCGTGATGACCGACGTCGAGCAGAAGATCAACGAGGTGCTCGCCCGCGACCTGGACGTGCACGCCGAGGTCATGGGCATCGACGAGGCCAAGAAGCAGGGTGCCATCGCCGAGTTCGGCGAGAAGTACGGCGAGCGGGTCCGCGTGGTGACCATCGGTGACTTCTCCAAGGAGCTGTGCGGCGGTACGCACGTCCACAACACCGCCCAGCTCGGCCTGGTCAAGCTGCTCGGCGAGTCGTCGATCGGCTCGGGTGTGCGCCGTATCGAGGCCCTCGTCGGTGTCGACGCCTACAACTTCCTCGCCCGTGAGCACACGGTCGTCGCCCAGCTCCAGGAGCTGATCAAGGGACGTCCGGAGGAGCTGCCGGAGAAGGTCTCCGCCATGCTCGGCAAGCTGAAGGACGCCGAGAAGGAGATCGAGAAGTTCCGCGCCGAGAAGGTGCTGCAGGCCGCCGCCGGTCTCGCCGAGTCCGCCCGGGACATCCGCGGTATCGCCGTCGTCACCGGGCAGGTCCCGGACGGCACCACAGCCGACGATCTGCGCAAGCTGGTGCTCGACGTGCGCGGCCGGATCCAGGGCGGACGCGCCGCCGTGGTCGCCCTGTTCACGGTGAACAACGGCAAGCCGCTCACGGTCATCGCCACCAACGAGGCCGCCCGCGAGCGCGGTCTCAAGGCCGGTGACCTGGTCCGCACCGCCGCCAAGACGCTCGGCGGCGGCGGTGGCGGCAAGCCGGACGTCGCCCAGGGCGGCGGCCAGAACCCGGCCGCCGTCGGCGAGGCCGTGGACGCCGTGGAGCGCCTGGTCCAGGAGACGGCCAAGTAATGCGCAGAGGACGTCGGCTCGCCATCGACGTCGGGGACGCCCGGATCGGGGTCGCCTCGTGCGACCCCGACGGGATCCTCGCCACCCCGGTGGAGACGGTGCCGGGCCGGGACGTCCCGGCAGCCCAGCGTCGGCTGAAGGCGCTGGTGGAGGAGTACGAGCCGATCGAGGTCGTCGTCGGGCTCCCGCGCTCCCTCAAGGGCGGCGAGGGCCCGGCCGCGGTCAAGGTCCGTGGCTTCGCCCAGGAACTGGCACGCATGATCGCGCCGGTCCCGGTAAGGCTCGTGGACGAGCGGATGACCACGGTGACGGCGAGTCAAGGACTGCGCGCCTCGGGCGTGAAATCCAAAAAGGGCAGATCGGTCATCGACCAGGCAGCCGCTGTGATCATCCTCCAGCAGGCGCTGGAATCCGAACGGGTGTCAGGTAAAGCACCCGGCGAGGGCGTCGAAGTGGTCATCTGATCGCGATACGGTAACGTTCCGCGCGATGCGATGGTGTTCGAACAGCCACCGCACAAAGAGAGGCGGAACGGAAGCACCGGGCTCGATGCCCCAAGCGGCCACCACCTCGCGGCTCTAGGGGATCGATGACTGAGTATGGCCGGGGCCAGGGCTCCGAACCGTGGCACCCCGAGGACCCGTACTACGGGGACGACGGGTGGGGAGGACAGCAGGCCCAGGCGGGTCAGCAGTCCCCCTACGGCGGCCAGCCGCAGCACTATCCGGAGCAGCAGCAGGCGCAGCACCAGCAGCAGTACGGCGACTGGGGCCAGCAGGGCGGGCAGCAGCCCCAGTACGACCAGCAGCAATACGATCAGCAGCAGTACTACGCCAACCAGGGCTACCAGCAGCAGTACGACAACTCCGGCTGGGGCACCGGCGCGCACGGGCAGGTCCCGTACCCCGATCCCTCCGATCCGTACGGTCAGCAGGCCGCGGCCTTCGGGCAGCAGCAGGACTACTACGGCACCCCCGAGGCGTACCCACCGCCCGAGCCGCCGAGCAGGCGCCGGGCCGAACCCGCGCCGCAGCCCGAACCGGAACCGGAGCCGCGCACCGACTGGGACCCCGGGCCGGACCGCGGTGAGCACGCCTTCTTCGCGGGCCGCGACGACGATGACGACGACCTCGACGACGACGCGGGGGACCGGCGGACCCGCGGCGAACGACGCGGCCGCAGTGGCAAAGGCGGCAAGAAACGCCGCAGCGGATGCGCGTGTCTCGTGGTCCTGCTCGTGTTCGGCGGCGGTGTCGCCGGTGTCGGATATTTCGGGTACCAGTTTTACCAGGATCGTTTCGGCGACGCCCCGGACTTCGCGGGCGACGGCAATGGCGAGCAGGTCACCGTAGAGATCCCCAAGGGTGCGGGCGGTTATGCCATCGGCCAGGAACTGAAGGCGAAGGGCGTGGTCAAGAGCGTCGACGCGTTCGTCGCCGCGCAGCAGAAGAACCCCAAGGGCAAGTCGATCCAGGCCGGTGTGTACACCCTGGAGCGGGAGATGTCGGCCGAGGCCGCCGTCGCGATGATGCTCAGCCCGGAGAGCCAGAGCAACCTGATCATCCCCGAGGGCACCCGCAATGTCCGGGTCTACGAGATGATCGACGCGCGTCTCGAACTCGACAAGGGCACGACGAAGAAGGTCGCCGCCAAGAAGTGGGAGAGCTTCGGCCTTCCCGACTGGGCGCTGAACCACGAGAACGTCAAGGACCCGCTGGAGGGCTTCCTCTACCCGTCGAGCTATCCGGTGGCCAAGGGGCAGAAGCCCGAGGCCGTCCTGAAGGACATGGTCGAGCGCGCCACCGAGCAGTACGAGAAGCTCGGCCTGGAGAAGAAGGCCAAGGGCCTGGGCCTGGACGGTCCCTGGGAGCTGCTCACCGTGGCGAGCCTGGCGCAGGCCGAGGGCACCAGCCACGACGACTTCCGCAAGATGGCCGAGGTCGTCTACAACCGGCTCGACCCCGGCAACCCCGAGACCTACGGCTCGCTGGAGTTCGACTCCACGTACAACTACATCAAGAACCAGAGCAAGATCGACCTGTCGATTGCCGAGCTGCGCAAGTACAACAACCCGTACAACACGTACTTCGTCAAGGGACTGCCGCCCGGCCCGATCGACAACCCCGGTGAGGAAGCGCTCAAGGGCGCGCTCAACCCGACCGACGACGGCTGGTACTACTTCATCTCGCTGGACGGCAAGACCAGCAAGTTCACCAAGACCCTCGCCGAACACGACAAGCTGGTCGAGCAGTTCAACGCCTCCCGGTGACGCCGGGGACGTGCGAGAGACGACTGAGGAACAGGTTCGATGACAGTTCAGGGCGCTGACGTCCGACGGGCCGCGGTGCTCGGCTCGCCCATTGCCCACTCCCTCTCCCCGGTGCTGCACCGGGCCGCATACGCGGAACTGGGGCTCACCGGCTGGACGTACGACCGGTTCGAGGTGGACGAGGAGGCGCTGCCCGGCTTCCTCGCCGGTCTCGGTCCGGAGTGGGCCGGGCTGTCGCTGACCATGCCGCTGAAGCGGGCGGTCATCCCGCTGCTGGACGAGATCAGTGAGACGGCGCGCTCGGTCGAGGCCGTCAACACCGTCGTCTTCACGGAGGACGGGCGCACGGTCGGCGACAACACCGACATCCCCGGCATGGTCGCCGCCCTGCGCGAACGCGGCATCGAACAGGTCGACTCCGCCGCGATCCTGGGCGCCGGCGCCACCGCCTCCTCCGCGCTGGCCGCGCTCTCCCGCATCTGCACCGGCGAGGTCGTCGCCTACGTCCGCAGCGCCGCCCGCGCCGCCGAGATGCGGCAGTGGGGCGAACGGCTCGACGTCGAGGTCCGTACGGCGGACTGGTCCGACGCCGCCGAGGCGCTCCGCGCGCCGCTGGTCATCGCCACCACCCCGGCCGGTACGACCGACGCCCTCGCCGCCGCCGTACCCGAGCGTCCCGCCACGCTCTTCGACGTCCTCTACGACCCCTGGCCCACCGACCTCGCGGCCCGCTGGTCCATGTTCGGCGGCGCCGTGGTCAGCGGCCTCGACCTGCTGGTCCACCAGGCGGTGCTCCAGGTCGAGCAGATGACGGGCCGCGCCCCGGCCCCGCTGGACGCGATGCGAAAAGCAGGCGAACACGCGCTCGAAGATCGCTAGGATCCCGTCCGGTTCCGCAGCGGGCGGTGCCAGGAGGGGGAAAACCGAACATGACCACCGGCCGGCCGCTGGCGTCCGCCAAGACGCAGATCTTCGAGAGCCTGCTGGGCTTCCTGCCCGACTGGGCCCAGCACACCGCGCTCGTCCTGATCATCCTGGCCGTGCTCGCCGCCTGGGGTCTCAAGCTGCGCAACAAGATCGTCCAGCGCCGCGCCCGGCGCCAGGCGCAGCCGATGCCCGCCCCGGTGCCGTACGACCAGGGCAGCGGTGCCGACTACCTCGGTGCCTACGCCCCGCAGCGGCGCCCGGAGGACCCCGCCCTCTGATGCCGCACCCGCGTCGCGGGCTGACACATTCGCGTCCGCCTGATGGACCGGCGGCCGGTCACCGCCCCGGGACGTGGGAGGATCGGACATGGCGGGCCGGGGCCGCGCACCTGGTCCAGCCGTCGCCGTACGCCACGACGCGCGTACGAAGGGCAGTACCAGGGCGCGAGCACTGAGGAGCATCGTTGAGCAGGTTGCGCTGGCTGACCGCGGGGGAGTCGCACGGCCCCGCACTCGTGGCGACGCTGGAGGGCCTCCCGGCCGGCGTGCCGATCACCACGGAGATGGTGGCCGACCACCTGGCCCGGCGCCGGCTCGGCTACGGCCGCGGTGCGCGCATGAAGTTCGAGCGCGACGAGGTCACCTTCCTCGGCGGCGTCCGGCACGGCCTCACCCTCGGCTCCCCGGTGGCGGTCATGGTCGGCAACACCGAGTGGCCCAAGTGGGAGCAGGTCATGGCGGCCGACCCGGTCGACCCGGAGATCCTCGCCGGCCTCGCCCGCAACGCCCCGCTGACCCGGCCCCGCCCCGGCCACGCCGACCTCGCCGGTATGCAGAAGTACGGCTTCGACGAGGCCCGCCCGATCCTGGAGCGCGCCTCGGCCCGCGAGACCGCCGCCCGCGTGGCGCTCGGCGCGGTGGCCCGGTCGTACCTGAAGGAGACGACCGGCATCGAGATCGTCAGCCATGTCGTCGAGCTCTGCTCCGTCAAGGCCCCGCAGGGCGTCTACCCGACCCCGGCCGACGTCGAGAAGCTGGACGCCGACCCGCTGCGCTGCCTCGACGCCGACACCTCCAAGGCGATGGTCGCGGAGGTCGACCAGGCCCACAAGGACGGCGACACCCTCGGCGGCGTCGTCGAGATCCTGGCCTACGGCGTGCCCGTCGGCCTCGGCTCCCATGTGCACTGGGACCGCAAGCTGGACGCCCGGCTCGCCGGTGCCCTCATGGGCATCCAGGCGATCAAGGGCGTCGAGCTGGGCGACGGCTTCGAGCTGGCGCGGGTGCCCGGCTCCAAGGCGCACGACGAGATCGTCAACACGCCCGAGGGCATCAAGCGCGTCTCCGGCCGCTCGGGCGGCACCGAGGGCGGTCTGTCCACCGGCGAGCTGCTGCGGGTCCGCGCCGCGATGAAGCCGATCGCGACCGTGCCGCGCGCCCTGCAGACCGTCGACGTCACCACCGGCGAGGCCGCGCAGGCCCACCACCAGCGCTCCGACGTCTCCGCCGTCCCGGCCGCCGGTATCGTCGCCGAGGCCATGGTGGCCCTCGTCCTCGCCGACGCGGTCGCCGAGAAGTTCGGCGGCGACAACGTGGCGGAGACCCGCCGCAACGTCCGCTCGTACCTCGACAACCTGGCGATCCGATGAACCCGGTGGTGGTGCTCGTCGGCCCGATGGGCGTGGGCAAGTCCACCGTCGGACAGCAGCTCGCCGAGCGACTCGGTGTCGGCTACCGCGACACCGACGACGACATCGTCGCCGAGCAGGGCCGGTCCATCTCCGAGATCTTCGTCGACGACGGCGAGCCCGCCTTCCGCGCGCTGGAGAAGCAGGCGGTGCGGCGCGCCCTCGCCGAGCACGACGGCGTCCTCGCCCTCGGCGGCGGCGCCGTCCTCGACGAGGACACGCGTGACCTGCTCGCCGGGCAGCCGGTCGTCTACCTCTCGATGGACGTCGAGGAGGCCGTCAAGCGGACCGGCCTCAACGCCGCCCGCCCCCTGCTCGCGGTCAACCCGCGCAAGCAGTGGCGCGAGCTGATGGAGGCCCGGCGGCACCTGTACGAGCAGATCGCCACGGCGGTCGTCGCGACGGACGGCCGTACGCCCGAAGAAGTGACCCAAGCCGTGCTCGACGCACTGGAGTTGAAGGAAGCATGAGCGAGGCAGTGACCCGGATCCAGGTCGGCGGCACCGCGGGCAGCGAGCCGTACGAGGTCCTGGTGGGCCGTCAGCTGCTGGGCGAACTCGGCGGGTTGATCGGCGAGAAGGCCAAGCGCGTCGCCGTCATCCACCCCGAGGCGCTCGCCGAGACCGGCGAGGCCCTGCGCGCCGACCTCGCCGGACAGGGCTACGAGGCCGTCGCCATCCAGGTGCCCAACGCCGAGGAGGCCAAGACCGCCGAGGTCGCCGCCTACTGCTGGAAGGCGCTCGGCCAGTCCGGCTTCACCCGCACCGACGTGGTCGTCGGCGTGGGCGGCGGCGCCACCACCGACCTCGCCGGGTTCGTGGCGGCGACCTGGCTGCGCGGGGTGCGCTGGATCGCCGTCCCCACCACCGTGCTCGCCATGGTCGACGCGGCCGTCGGCGGCAAGACCGGCATCAACACCGCCGAGGGCAAGAACCTCGTCGGCGCCTTCCACCCGCCTGCCGGAGTCCTGTGCGACCTGGCCGCGCTGGACTCCCTCCCGGTCAACGACTACGTCTCCGGGCTCGCCGAGATCATCAAGGCCGGCTTCATCGCCGACCCGGCCATCCTCGACCTCATCGAGTCCGACCCCGAGGCCGCCCGCAGCCCCGAGGGCCGGCACACCGCCGAGCTGATCGAGCGCTCCATCCGCGTGAAGGCCGAGGTCGTTTCCTCGGACCTGAAGGAGTCGGGGCTGCGCGAGATCCTCAACTACGGCCACACCCTCGGCCACGCCATCGAGAAGAACGAGCGCTACAAGTGGCGGCACGGCGCCGCGGTCGCCGTCGGCATGCACTTCGCCGCCGAACTGGGCCGCCTGGCGGGACGGCTGGACGACGCGACCGCCGACCGGCACCGGGCGATCCTGGAGTCCGTCGGTCTTCCGCTGCACTACCGCCACGACCAGTGGCCCAAGCTGCTGGAGACCATGAAGGTCGACAAGAAGTCCCGCGGCGACCTGCTCCGCTTCATCGTCCTGGACGGCCTCGCCAAGCCGACCGTCCTGGAGGGCCCCGACCCGGCGGTGCTCCTCGCCGCGTACGGCGAAGTGGGGCAGTAAGTCCCTCAGGGCGCCGTACGCCCGATTTTCCTGTGGGAATGGGCACTTCCCGCCGCTCCCGGCCGTTCACCAAACGGCGGCCGGGGGCGGTACCGTTCGGTAGGGAACGGGGGTTCGGCCCCCGCTGCCCACGCTCATGGCCCGTACGAGATGGAGTGGCACCGGATGCAGCACGCAGTGGGTTCTCCGCTGCCGCCGCCCCACCAGCCGGGGCACGGACCGGCCGTCGGCTGGTCCCCGGCCGCACAACACCCGGGTCCGCACCAGGGAGCCGCCCCGGTGCCCCCGCCCCCGGGATTCACCGCACCGCCCCCCGGCCAGGTGCCGCCCGCCCCGCAGCACATCCCGCCGCACCCGGCCCCGGACACCACCGGCCATGTGCCGCTGCCGCCCGGCGGCCCGGTCGCCATGCCGACCACCCCGGCCGCGCCCGACCCGTCCACGACCACGCTCGCGGTGCTGCTCATCGGCCCGGCCGGCGCCGGGAAGACCAGCGTCGCCAAGTACTGGGCCGACCACCGCCGGGTCCCCACGGCCCACATCAGCCTCGACGACGTGCGCGAGTGGGTCCGCTCCGGGTTCGCCGACCCGCAGACCGGCTGGAACGACAACTCCGAGGCCCAATACCGGCTGGCCCGCCGCACCTGCGGCTTCGCCGCGCGCAACTTCTTGGCCAACGGCATCTCCTGCATCCTCGACGACGCGGTCTTCCCGGACCGTCCGGTCGTCGGCCTCGGCGGCTGGAAGCGCCATGTCGGCCCCGGCCTGCTGCCGGTGGTCCTGCTGCCCGGCCTGGAGATCGTCCTGGAGCGCAACGCCCAGCGCACCGGCAACCGCCGCCTCACCGACGAGGAGGTGGCCCGCATCCACGGCCGGATGGCGGGCTGGTACGGCTCGGGCCTGCCGATCATCGACAACTCCCAGATGGACGTCCCGCAAACGGCCCAGGTCCTCAACGAGGTCCTGTCCCGCTCGATAGCCAGCCCGCCGAGCTGGTAGGCGCCGGGGGATTTCTTCGCGCGGGTGCGCGGGGGCCGAGGGCACTTCTCCGCGCGGGTGCGCGGGGATCAGAGGGCACTTCTCCGCGTGGGTGCGCGGAGATACGGCGCTGAGCAGGCGCCGGGCAACTGCTCCGACCTCCAGGGCCGCGGGGAACCGCGTGACCGGCCCCCACTCACCCGCACCCGGCGATCCATCGCAGCCCACCCCCACACGGCCCTCCCAAAACGCGCACACCGGACAAAACTCCTACGCTCGACACATGTCAGAGGTGTACGCCACCCGAAGAGCAAGACTCCGCGACCGCTGCCAGGCCGGCGGCAGCCAGTCCGCCCTGGTCACGCGCCCCGCCAACGTCCGCTACCTCGCGGGCGCGGCCCCCCGTGGCGCCGTCCTGCTGATCGGCCGTACCGAGGACGTCCTGGTGTGCGCGAGCCCCCCGGAAGACCGCCCCTCCGAGGGCCGCCCCGACGAGGCCCTGCGAGTGCACGTCCTCCCCAGTGCCGGAGGCGACCCGGCGGTGGCCGCCGCCGACCTCGCCGACGCCCAGCGCGCCGACACCCTGGCCGTGGAGGAGCACCACCTGACCGTCGCCCGGCACCGGGAGATCCGCTCGGTGGCCCCCCGTATCCGCCTCGCCGACCTCGGCGGGGCCGTGGAACAGCTCAGGGTGGTCAAGGACGAGGAGGAGATCTCCTGTCTGCGCATCGGCGCCGAGATCGCCGACCAGGCGCTCGGGGAACTCCTGGAGTCCATCCTCGTCGGCCGCACCGAGCGGCATCTCGCGCTGGAACTGGAGCGCCGGCTGGTCGACCACGGCGCCGACGGTCCCGCCTTCCCGACCTCCGTCGCCACCGGGCCGAACTCCGGTCGCCGCGGGCACCGGCCCACCGACCGGCGGGTCGAGGAGGGCGACTTCCTCTCCGTCTGCCTGGGCGCCACCTACCGCGGCTACCGCTGCGAGATCGGCCGCACGTTCGTCATCGGCACCTCGCCGGCGGACTGGCAGATCGAGCTGTACGACCTGGTCTTCGCCGCTCAGCGCGCCGGACGGGAGACCCTGGCGCCCGGCGCGGCGTTCCGGGACGTGGACCGCGCGGCACGTCAGGTGCTGGACTCCGCGGGCCATGCGGAGGGACTGCCACTGCTCACCGGGCACGGCGTCGGACTCGAAATCGACGAGGACCCGCAGTTGGCCCCCGCGGCCATGGGTAAACTGGACGCTTGCGTGCCGGTCACCGTCGAACCGGGGGTCCACCTCCCGGGCCGGGGCGGCGTCCGGATCGATGACACGCTCGTCGTCCGCCCCGAGGCGGACGGCGGACCCGAGCTACTCACCATCACGACCAAGGAGCTGCTCGCACTATAGGCAGGTGCGTGCCCCCGGGGTCGTCCACGTCAGTCCAGGAGATTCCGCAACCGTGGCTTCCACGAACGACCTCAAGAACGGCATGGTGCTCAAGCTCGAAGGCGGCCAGCTCTGGTCCGTCGTCGAGTTCCAGCACGTCAAGCCCGGCAAGGGCCCCGCCTTCGTGCGCACCAAGCTCAAGAACGTGCTCTCCGGGAAGGTCGTCGACAAGACCTTCAACGCCGGCGTGAAGGTCGAGACGGCCACCGTCGACAAGCGCGACATGCAGTTCTCCTACATGGACGGCGACTACTTCGTCTTCATGGACATGGAGACCTACGACCAGCTGATGGTCGACCGCAAGGCCGTCGGCGACGCCGCCAACTTCCTGATCGAGGGCTTCACCGCCACCGTCGCGCAGCACGAGGGCGAGGTGCTCTTCGTCGAGCTGCCCGCCGCCGTCGAGCTGACCATCCAGGAGACCGAGCCGGGCGTCCAGGGCGACCGCTCCACCGGTGGCACCAAGCCCGCCATCCTGGAGACCGGCCACCAGATCCAGGTCCCGCTCTTCATCACCACCGGTGAGAAGATCAAGGTCGACACCCGCACCAGCGACTACCTCGGCCGGGTGAACAGCTAACCGTGGCTGCCCGCAACACGGCCCGCAAGCGCGCCTTCCAGATCCTCTTCGAGGGCGACCAGCGTGGCGTCGACGTCCAGACGGTCCTCGCGGACTGGGTCCGGCACTCCCGGACCGACACCCGGCAGCCGCCGGTGAGCGAGTACACGATGGAGCTGGTCGAGGGCTACGCCCGGCGGGCGGCGCGCATCGACGAGCTGATCGCCCAGTACTCGGTCGGCTGGACGCTGGACCGGATGCCGGTCGTGGACCGCAACATCCTGCGGCTCGGCGCCTACGAGCTGATCTGGGTCGACGGCACTCCCGACGCCGTCGTGCTGGACGAGATGGTGCAGCTGGCCAAGGAGTTCTCCACGGACGAGTCGCCCTCGTTCGTCAACGGCCTGCTCGGCCGGCTGAAGGAGCTCAAGCCCTCGCTGCGCCGCGAGGAGGCGTAGGAGAGCCCGCCGGTTCTCGGAAGGCCCACAGCGAGTCGCTGTGGGCCTTCCTCGTGTCCGTGGGCCATGCGTGAGCATGGCCGCACGAAAAAAGACCGCCGGGGTGGCCCGAACCGATTGGTTCCGGCCACCCCGGCGGCACGTTTCTGCTGAGTCGCCAGAAGGCTCAGCTCTCCTCGTGGGACACCGCGCGACGGGCGTCGGCGTCCAGCACACCCCAGCTGATCAGCTGCTCGGTGAGGACCGAGGGGGACTGGTCGTAGATGACGGCGAGTGTGCGCAGGTCGTCCTGGCGGATCGAGAGCACCTTGCCGTTGTAGTCACCGCGCTGCGACTGGATCGTCGCCGCGTAGCGCTGGAGCGGGCCCGCCTTCTCGGCCGGCACGTGCGCCAGCCGCTCCAGGTCCAGGACCAGCTTCGGCGGCGGCTCGGCGGCGCCGCCCGGAGTGGTGCCCGGGAGCAGTTCCTGCACCGGCACGCCGTAGAAATCCGCCAGCTCGGCAAGACGCTGCACGGTCACGGCACGGTCGCCGCGCTCGTACGAGCCGACCACCACGGCCTTCCAGCGCCCCTGGGACTTCTCCTCGACACCGTGGAGGGAAAGGCCCTGCTGGGTGCGGATGGCCCGGAGCTTGGCCCCGAGCTGTTTGGCGTATTCGCTGGACATATAGCTCCCCGGACACTGTGTCGTCGACGCGGCGGGAGGGGTTCCTGCCGCGCGGCTGGTAACTCACTGTGAGGTTACGCAGCGTGACTCTCGTGCGTCAAGCCGAATGGTCCACACCGACTCTTCCGTGATAGCCGTGGCTGATTACGCCAAGGGGGTGATCGGGGTCCGTTTCCCGGCCTGCTACGGTGGATGACGCAAACCCGACGTCCTTTAAGGTCCGTCCCGTGAGGCGGAGAAGGAGGTCCGTTTCGTATGGACACCCAAGCGTCCGATGCGCGGCCCGTTCTTGAGGGTCCCGACATCGCGCGGGTCCTGACCCGCATCGCCCACGAGATCGTCGAACGCGCCAAGGGCGCCGACGACGTGGTACTCCTCGGCATTCCCACCCGTGGCGTCTTCCTCGCCCGGCGGCTCGCCGACAAGCTCGAAGAGATCACCGAACGCAAGATCCCGGTCGGCTCGCTGGACATCACCATGTACCGCGACGACCTGCGCATGCACCCGCCGCGCGCCCTCGCCCGCACCGAGATCCCCGGTGACGGCATCGACGGCCGCCTCGTCGTCCTCGTCGACGACGTCCTGTTCTCCGGCCGCACCATCCGCGCCGCCCTCGACGCGCTCAACGACATCGGCCGCCCCCGCGCGGTGCAGCTCGCCGTGCTCGTCGACCGTGGCCACCGTGAACTGCCCATCCGTGCCGACTACGTCGGCAAGAACCTCCCCACGTCGTTGCGGGAGACGGTCAAGGTCCACCTCGTCGAGGAGGACGGTCGCGACACCGTCCTGCTCGGTGTGAAGCCGACCCAGTAGCGAGCCGACCGGACCCGCCGGAACCCGGCGTGCCCTCGCCTGCCCGGAATCTCCCGAACTGAACTGCCTTACGGAGCCTGACAGATGCAGCGTCATCTCATCTCGGCCGCCGATCTCACCCGCGACGACGCCGTCCAGATCCTCGACACCGCCGAGGAGATGGCCCGGGTGGCCGACCGGCCCATCAAGAAGCTGCCGACCCTGCGCGGCCGCACCATCGTCAACCTCTTCTTCGAGGACTCCACGCGGACCCGGATCTCCTTCGAGGCCGCCGAGAAGCGCCTGTCCGCCGACGTCATCAACTTCTCCGCCAAGGGGTCCAGCGTCTCCAAGGGCGAGTCCCTGAAGGACACCGCCCAGACCCTGGAGGCCATGGGCGTCGACGCCGTGGTGATCCGGCACGGCGCCTCCGGGGCGCCCTACCGGCTCGCCAACTCCGGCTGGATCGACGCGGTCGTCATCAACGCCGGTGACGGCACCCACCAGCACCCCACCCAGGCGCTGCTCGACGCCTTCACCATGCGCCGCCGCCTGGTCGGCCGGGACGCCGGCATCGGCCAGGACCTCTCCGGCAAGCGCATCACCCTCGTCGGTGACGTCCTGCACAGCCGGGTCGCCCGCTCCAACGTCGACCTGCTGCACACCCTCGGCGCCGAGGTCACCCTGGTCGCCCCGCCCACCCTGCTCCCGGTCGGCATCGAGACCTGGCCCTGCGAGGTCTCCTACGACCTCGACGCCACCCTGCCCAAGTCCGACGCGGTGATGATGCTCCGCGTCCAGCGCGAGCGGATGAACGCCGCGTTCTTCCCCACCGAGCGCGAGTACTCCCGCCGCTACGGCCTGGACGGCGACCGCATGGCGAAGATGCCCGAGCACGCCATCGTGATGCACCCCGGCCCGATGGTCCGCGGCATGGAGATCACCGCCGAGGTCGCCGACTCCGAGCGCTGCACCGCCATCGAGCAGGTCGCAAACGGAGTCTCCATCCGGATGGCCGTCCTGTACCTGCTGCTGGGCGGCAACCAGCCCGCCGTCACCCACACCCGCGTCGAGGAGAAGTAAGACGATGAGCAAGATCCTGATCCGTGGTGCGAAGGTGCTCGGCGGCGAGCCGCAGGACGTCCTGATCAACGGCGAGGTCATCGAGGCCGTAGGCACCGGCCTGTCCGCCGAGGGCGCCGAGGTCGTCGAGGCCGAGGGCAAGGTGCTCCTGCCGGGCCTGGTCGACCTGCACACCCATCTGCGCGAGCCCGGCCGCGAGGACTCCGAGACCGTCCTGACCGGTACCCGCGCCGCCGCCGGCGGCGGCTACACGGCCGTGTTCGCCATGGCCAACACCTTCCCCGTCGCCGACACCGCCGGTGTGGTCGAGCAGGTCTACCGGCTCGGCCAGGAGCACGGCTACTGCGACGTCCAGCCCATCGGCGCCGTCACCGTCGGCCTGGAGGGCAAGAAGCTCGCCGAGCTGGGCGCCATGCACGACTCGGCCGCCGGGGTCACCGTCTTCTCCGACGACGGCAAGTGCGTCGACGACGCCGTGATCATGCGCCGCGCCCTGGAGTACGTGAAGGCCTTCGGCGGCGTCGTCGCCCAGCACGCCCAGGAGCCGCGCCTCACCGAGGGCGCCCAGATGAACGAGGGCGTCGTCTCCGCCGAGCTTGGCCTCGGCGGCTGGCCCGCCGTCGCCGAGGAGTCGATCATCGCCCGCGACGTGCTGCTCGCCGAGCACGTCGGCTCCCGCGTCCACATCTGCCACCTCTCCACCGCCGGCTCCGTCGAGATCGTGCGCTGGGCCAAGTCCCGCGGCATCGACGTCACCGCCGAGGTCACCCCGCACCACCTCCTGCTCACCGACGAACTGGTGCGCACCTACAACCCCGTCTACAAGGTCAACCCGCCGCTGCGCACCGAGCGCGACGTGCTGGCCCTGCGCGAGGCCCTCGCCGACGGCACCATCGACATCGTGGCCACCGACCACGCCCCCCACCCGCACGAGGACAAGGACTGCGAGTGGGCCGCCGCCGCCATGGGCATGGTCGGCCTGGAGACCGCACTGTCCGTGGTGCAGGAGACCATGGTCGACACCGGGCTCCTCGACTGGGCCGGGGTCGCCGCGCGCATGTCCTTCAAGCCCGCCGAGATCGGGCAGGCCAAGGGCCACGGCCGTCCCGTCTCGGCAGGTGAGCCCGCCAACCTCACCCTCGTCGACACGGCATACCGTGGACAGGTGGACCCCGCGGGCTTCGCCTCGCGCAGCCGCAACACCCCGTACCAGGGGCGTGAGCTGCCGGGCCGTGTGACGCACACGTGGCTCCGGGGCAAGGCCACGCTCGTCGACGGGAAGCTCACGTGACACCCCTTTTGACCATCGCCGCAGACCAGAAGTCGGCCGAGGTGACCGACTGGGCCGCCCGCATCGGCTGGCTCGTCGGACTCGCCCTCTTCGTCGCCCTCGTCTACTGGCTGATGCGCGAGGGCTGGAAATGGCGCGGAACCCTCCAGAGCGACCTGCCGGAGCTGCCCAGCGCGCCGTCGGAGCCGGGCGAGGCCACACTGACGATGAGCGGCCGCTACCACGGCTCCACCACCGCCGGACAGTGGCTCGACCGGATCGTGGCGCACGGCCTGGGCACCCGCAGCCGGGTCGAGCTCACCCTGACCGACGCGGGCCTGGTCGTCGAACGCCCCGGGGCGCGCGACTTCTTCGTCCCGGCCGGACAGCTGCGCGAGGCCCGGCTGGACAAGGGCATCGCCGGCAAGGTGCTCACCGAGGGCGGGCTGCTCGTGGTGACCTGGGCGCACGGCGACCGCCTGATCGACTCCGGCTTCCGCTCGGACACCGCCGCCGAGCACACCACCTGGGTCGACACCCTGAACCAGATGATCAACAACACGGAAGGCGCACGATGACGACCTCCACCCGGGGAGCCACGAGGGTTCCCGCCGTCCTCGTCCTGGAGGACGGCCGCATCTTCCGCGGCCGTGCCTACGGGGCCGTGGGGGTGACCTTCGGCGAGGCCGTGTTCTCCACCGGTATGACCGGCTACCAGGAGACCCTGACGGACCCCTCCTACCACCGCCAGGTCGTCGTGATGACCGCGCCGCACGTCGGCAACACCGGCGTCAACGACGAGGACCCCGAGAGCAAGCGCATCTGGGTCTCCGGCTACGTCGTGCGCGACCCCGCGCGCGTGCCCTCCAACTGGCGCTCGCGCCGCTCCCTCGACGAGGAACTGCGCCACCAGGGCGTCGTCGGCATCTCCCACATCGACACCCGCGCCCTCACCCGCCACCTGCGCGAGCGCGGCGCCATGCGCGTCGGCATCTTCTCCGGCAACGCCCTGCCCGACGAGGGCACCATGCTCGCCGAGGTCCGCCAGGCCCCCGAGATGAAGGGCGCCGACCTCTCCGCCGAGGTCGCCACCGAGGAGGCGTACGTCGTCCCCGCGATCGGCGAGAAGAAGTTCACCGTCGCCGCCGTCGACCTCGGCATCAAGGGCATGACCCCGCGCCGGATGGCCGAACGCGGCATCGAGGTCCACGTGCTGCCCGCCACGGCCACCGCCGAGGACGTCTACGCCGTCAACCCGGACGGCGTGTTCTTCTCCAACGGCCCCGGCGACCCGGCCACCGCCGACCACCCGGTCTCCGTGATGCGTGCGGTCCTGGAGCGCGGCACCCCGCTCTTCGGCATCTGCTTCGGCAACCAGATCCTCGGCCGCGCCCTCGGCTTCGGCACCTACAAGCTGAAGTACGGCCACCGCGGCATCAACCAGCCCGTGCAGGACCGTACGACCGGCAAGGTCGAGGTCACCGCGCACAACCACGGCTTCGCCGTCGACGCCCCGCTCGACCAGGTCTCCGAGACCCCCTACGGCCGCGCCGAGGTCTCCCACGTCTGCCTCAACGACAACGTGGTGGAGGGCCTGCAGCTCCTCGACCGCCCGGCCTTCAGCGTCCAGTACCACCCCGAAGCGGCAGCGGGCCCGCACGACGCCGCCTACCTGTTCGACCGCTTCGTATCCCTGATGGAGGGCCAGCGTGCCTAAGCGCACCGATATCCAGTCCGTCCTGGTCATCGGCTCCGGCCCGATCGTCATCGGCCAGGCCGCCGAGTTCGACTACTCCGGCACGCAGGCCTGCCGCGTGCTCAAGGCCGAGGGCCTGCGCGTCATCCTGGTCAACTCCAACCCGGCGACGATCATGACCGACCCGGAGATCGCCGACGCCACCTACGTCGAGCCGATCACCCCGGAGTTCGTCGAGAAGATCATCGCCAAGGAGCGCCCCGACGCCCTGCTGCCCACCCTGGGCGGCCAGACGGCCCTGAACACCGCGATCTCCCTGCACGAGAACGGCGTCCTGGACAAGTACGGCGTGGAACTGATCGGCGCCAACGTCGAGGCCATCCACAAGGGCGAGGACCGCGACCAGTTCAAGCTGGTCGTCGACGCGGTCAACGCCAAGATCGGCCACGGTGAGTCCGCCCGCTCGGTGATCTGCCACTCCATGGACGACGTCCTCAAGGGCGTCGAGGAACTCGGCGGCTACCCGGTCGTCGTCCGCCCCTCCTTCACCATGGGCGGCGCCGGCTCCGGCTTCGCCCACGACGAGGAGGAGCTGCGCCGCATCGCCGGCCAGGGCCTCACCCTCTCGCCGACCACCGAGGTGCTCCTGGAGGAGTCCATCCTCGGCTGGAAGGAGTACGAGCTGGAGCTGATGCGCGACAAGCACGACAACGTCGTGGTCGTCTGCTCCATCGAGAACTTCGACCCCATGGGCGTGCACACCGGTGACTCCATCACCGTCGCGCCCGCGATGACGCTCACCGACCGCGAGTACCAGATCCTGCGGGACATCGGCATCGCCGTCATCCGCGAGGTCGGCGTCGACACCGGCGGCTGCAACATCCAGTTCGCGGTCAACCCGGACGACGGCCGCGTCATCGTCATCGAGATGAACCCGCGCGTCTCCCGGTCCTCGGCGCTCGCCTCCAAGGCCACCGGCTTCCCCATCGCCAAGATCGCCGCGAAGCTCGCCGTCGGCTACACCCTCGACGAGATCCCCAACGACATCACCCAGGAGACCCCGGCCTCCTTCGAGCCCACGCTTGACTACGTCGTCGTCAAGGCCCCGCGTTTCGCCTTCGAGAAGTTCCCGCAGGCCGACTCCACGCTGACCACCACGATGAAGTCGGTCGGCGAGGCCATGGCCATCGGCCGCAACTTCACCGAGGCCTTCCAGAAGGCGCTGCGCTCGCTGGAGAAGAAGGGCAGCCAGTTCACCTTCGTCGGCGAGACCGGCGACAAGGACGAGCTGCTGCGCGAGGCGGTCCGCCCCACCGACGGCCGGATCAACGCCGTCATGCAGGCCATCCGCGCGGGCGCCACCCCCGAGGAGGTCTTCGAGGCCACCAAGATCGACCCCTGGTTCGTCGACCAGCTCTTCTTGATCAAGGAGATCGCCGACGAACTCGCCGAGGCGAGCGAGCTCACCCCCGACCTGCTCGCCGAGGCCAAGCGGCACGGCTTCTCCGACCTGCAGATCGGTGAGATCCGCGGGCTGCGCGAGGACATCGTCCGCGAGGTGCGGCACGCGCTCGGCATCCGCCCGGTCTACAAGACCGTCGACACCTGCGCCGCCGAGTTCGCCGCGAGGACCCCGTACTTCTACTCGTCCTACGACGAGGAGAGCGAGGTCGCCCCGCGCGAGAAGCCCGCGGTGATCATCCTCGGCTCCGGCCCCAACCGCATCGGCCAGGGCATCGAGTTCGACTACTCCTGCGTCCACGCCTCCTTCGCGCTGCACGACGCCGGGTACGAGACCGTGATGGTCAACTGCAACCCGGAGACCGTCTCCACCGACTACGACACCTCCGACCGCCTGTACTTCGAACCCCTGACGCTGGAGGACGTGCTGGAGATCGTCCACGCCGAGTCCCTCGCGGGCCCGGTCGCGGGTGTGATCGTCCAGCTCGGCGGCCAGACCCCGCTGGGCCTGTCGCAGGCGCTGAAGGACAACGGCGTGCCGATCGTCGGCACCTCCCCGGAGGCGATCCACGCCGCCGAGGACCGCGGCGCCTTCGGCCGCGTCCTGAAGGAGGCCGGCCTGCCCGCCCCCAAGCACGGCACCGCCACCACCTTCGCCGAGGCCAAGGCCATCGCCGACGAGATCGGCTACCCGGTCCTGGTGCGGCCGTCCTACGTGCTCGGCGGACGCGGCATGGAGATCGTCTACGACGAGGCCCGGCTGTCCTCCTACATCGCGGAGTCGACCGAGATCAGCCCCACCCGGCCGGTCCTCGTCGACCGCTTCCTGGACGACGCCATCGAGATCGACGTGGACGCCCTCTACGACGGCGAGGAGCTGTACCTCGGCGGCGTGATGGAGCACATCGAGGAAGCCGGCATCCACTCCGGCGACTCCGCGTGCGCGCTGCCCCCGATCACCCTCGGCGGCTTCGACATCAAGCGGCTGCGCGCCTCCACCGAGGCCATCGCCAAGGGCGTCGGCGTGCGCGGACTGATCAACATCCAGTTCGCCATGGCCGGTGACATCCTTTACGTCCTGGAGGCCAACCCGCGCGCCTCCCGCACGGTGCCCTTCACCTCCAAGGCGACCGCGGTGCCGCTGGCGAAGGCCGCCGCCCGGATCTCGCTCGGCGCGACCATCGCCGAGCTGCGCGCCGAGGGGCTGCTCCCGGCCACCGGCGACGGCGGCGAGCTGCCGCTGGACGCGCCGATCTCCGTCAAGGAGGCCGTCATGCCGTGGTCGCGCTTCCGCGACATCCACGGCCGCGGCGTGGACACCGTCCTCGGCCCGGAGATGCGCTCCACCGGCGAGGTCATGGGCATCGACTCCGTCTTCGGCACGGCGTACGCCAAGTCCCAGGCCGGCGCCTACGGCCCGCTGCCCACCAAGGGCCGCGCGTTCATCTCGGTCGCCAACCGCGACAAGCGTTCGATGATCTTCCCGGCGCGCGAGCTGGTCGCCCACGGCTTCGAGTTGATGGCCACCTCCGGCACCGCCGAGGTCCTCAAGCGCAACGGCATCAACGCCACCGTCGTGCGCAAGCAGTCCGAGGGCCCCGGCCCGAACGGCGAGAAGACCATCGTCCAGCTCATCCACGACGGCGAGGTCAACCTCATCGTCAACACCCCCTACGGCACCGGCGGCCGCCTGGACGGCTACGAGATCCGTACGGCGGCCGTGGCGCGGTCCGTGCCGTGCCTGACGACCGTCCAGGCGCTGGCCGCCGCCGTTCAGGGCATCGACGCCCTCAACCATGGCGACGTGGGCGTGCGCTCCCTCCAGGAACACGCCGAACATCTGACCGCGGCCCGCGACTAGCAGCCCTGAGGGGGACACCGGAAACGGTGTCCCCCTCTTGGTGAGGACACCACTTCCCGGTGAGGACCATGTACAAGTTCTTCTTCAACCTCGTCTTCAAGCGGATGGACCCCGAGCAGGCGCACCACCTCGCCGTCCGCTGGATCCGGCTCGTCGCCGGCATCCCGGTACTGCGCACCTTCGTCGCCGCCGTGCTCGCGCCCCGTCACAAGGAACTGCGCACCGAGGCGTTCGGCCTGCGCCTGCACAGCCCGTTCGGGCTCGCCGCCGGCTTCGACAAGAACGCCGTCGCCGTGGACGGCCTGGCCATGCTCGGCTTCGACCACGTCGAGATCGGCACCGTCACGGGGGAGCCGCAGCCCGGCAACCCCAAGAAGCGGCTGTTCCGGCTGGTGCCGGACCGGGCGCTGATCAACCGCATGGGCTTCAACAACGAGGGCTCGCTGGCCGTCGCCGCCCGCCTGGCCTCCCGTACGCCCGTCTTCCGCACCGTCCTCGGCGTCAACATCGGCAAGACCAAGGTGGTGCCCGAGTCCGAGGCGACCGCCGACTACGTGAAGTCCGCCGAGCGGCTGGCGCCGTACGCCGACTACCTGGTCGTGAACGTGTCCTCGCCGAACACGCCCGGCCTGCGCAACCTCCAGGCCACCGAGGCGCTGCGCCCGCTGCTGACCGCCGTGCGCGAGGCGGCCGACAGCGCGGTGCGCGCGCGCCGCGTGCCGCTGCTGGTGAAGATCGCGCCGGACCTCGCCGACGAGGACATCGACGCTGTGGCCGACCTGGCCGTCGAGCTCGGCCTGGACGGCATCATCGCCACCAACACCACCATCGCCCGCGAGGGCCTCGGCCTGACCTCCGAGCCCGCCCTCGTCCAGGAGACCGGCGGCCTGTCCGGCGCCCCGCTCAAGGAGCGCTCCCTTGAGGTGCTGCGGCGCCTGTACGCGCGCGTGGGCGACCGGATCACCCTGGTCGGCGTCGGCGGCATCGAGAACGCCGAGGACGCCTGGCAGCGCATCCTGGCCGGCGCCACGCTGGTCCAGGGCTACAGCGCCTTCATCTACCAGGGCCCGTTCTGGGCCCGTGCCATCCACAAGGGGCTCGCCGCGCGCCTGCGCACCAGCCCGTACGCCACCCTCGCCGACGCGGTCGGCGCCGACGTCAGGAAGGCCGCAGTATGACTCTGGAACCCTTCGGTGCCCGGCTGCGCAGTGCCATGGACGAGCGCGGGCCGCTGTGTGTCGGCATCGACCCGCACGCCTCCCTCCTGCAGGAGTGGGGCCTGAACGACGACATCGCCGGTCTGGAGCGGTTCAGCCGCACCGTCGTGGAGGCGATGGCGGACCGGGTGGCCGTGCTGAAGCCGCAGAGCGCGTTCTTCGAGCGCTTCGGCTCGCGCGGCATCGCGGTGCTGGAGAAGTCCGTGGAGGAGGCCCGCGCGGCCGGGGCACTGGTCGTGATGGACGCCAAGCGCGGCGACATCGGCTCGACCATGGCCGCCTACGCCGAGGCCTTCCTGCGCAAGGACTCCCCGCTCTTCTCGGACGCCCTGACCGTCTCCCCGTACCTCGGCTACGGCTCCCTGTCGCCCGCCGTGGCGATGGCCCGGGAGAGCGGCGCCGGGCTCTTCGTACTGGCGCTGACCTCGAACCCGGAGGGCGGCGAGGTGCAGCACGCGGTACGGGCCGACGGGCGCACTGTGGGCGCGACCGTGCTGGCGCACCTGGCCGCGGAGAACGAGGGGGAGGAGCCGCTGGGTTCCTTCGGCGCGGTGGTCGGCGCCACGCTGGGCGATCTGTCGACGTACGACCTGAGGATCAACGGCCCGCTCCTGGCGCCCGGCATCGGCGCCCAGGGAGCGACGGCCGCGGACCTTCCCCGGGTGTTCGGTGCGGCGGTGCGCAATGTGGTGCCGAACGTCAGCCGGGGTGTGCTGCGGCACGGTCCCGACGTGGCCGCGCTGCGGTCGGCGGCGGAGCGGTTCGCGGAGGAGGTCCGGGCCGCCGTGGCGGCGGCCTGAGCCGTCGGCGCAGGTCGGAACGGGCCGACCCCGGGCGGACGTATTTAGACGCTTGTTCGACTCCTCGGAGGGTGGCTCCGAGGCGACTTGAGCCTGAATACATCCTCAAATCCGGGGCAATATGTCCGAAAAGTCCGTCCTGGCGGAGGCTGACCAGGACTTTTCCGCTGTTCTCGCTGACTCTGGCCCACTTGCCCGCTAGTCTCCGAGCAGAGAACGGGCAAGCGTGTTGCTCGTGGCTCCCCAGGTGTGGGGCGACTAGGTTCCTCACCGGTCCGTATCCGACAGTTCAACATCCGAGGTGACGTAGGCGTGGCTCTTCCGCCCCTTACCCCTGAACAGCGCGCAGCCGCGCTCGAAAAGGCCGCCGCGGCTCGCCGGGAGCGGGCCGAGGTCAAGAATCGACTCAAGCACTCCGGCGCCTCCCTGCACGAGGTCATCAAGCAGGGCCAGGAGAACGACGTCATCGGCAAGATGAAGGTCTCCGCCCTCCTTGAGTCCCTGCCGGGCGTGGGCAAGGTCCGCGCCAAGCAGATCATGGAGCGACTCGGCATCTCCGAGAGCCGCCGAGTGCGTGGCCTCGGCTCCAACCAGATCGCGTCCCTGGAGCGTGAGTTCGGCAGCACCGGTTCCTGATCCCGCACTTAGGCGGGAAGGGAGTCCCGGGCACCCCGGGATTGCTGGAATAATCGCTGCATGAGTGAACGTCCGCGGCTGACCGTGCTCTCCGGCCCCTCAGGGGTCGGCAAGAGCACGGTCGTCGCCCATATGCGCAAGGAACACCCCGAGGTCTGGCTCTCGGTGTCGGCGACGACCCGCAAGCCCCGCCCCGGCGAGCAGCACGGAGTCCACTACTTCTTCGTCACCGACGACGAGATGGACAAGCTGATCGCCAACGGCGAGCTGCTGGAATGGGCCGAATTCGCCGGCAACCGCTACGGCACGCCCCGCGCGGCCGTGATGGAGCGCTTGGAGAAGGGCGAGCCCGTGCTGCTGGAGATCGATCTCCAGGGCGCACGGCAGGTCCGCGAGTCGATGGCGGACGCCCATCTGGTGTTCCTGGCTCCTCCCTCCTGGGAGGAGCTGGTGCGCAGGCTCACCGGCCGGGGCACCGAACCCCCCGAGGTCATCGAGCGCCGCCTTGAGGCGGCCAAGATCGAGCTGGCCGCCGAGCCGGAGTTCGACGAGACCCTGGTCAACACCTCCGTCGAGGACGTGGCGCGCGAGCTGCTAGCCTTGATGGACGTTGTGTGATCGTCTCTGATCGCCTGACTGAATCTTTCCCATCCATCGGAAGGTAGAGCGTGTCCTCTTCCATCTCCGCGCCCGAGGGCATCATCAACCCGCCGATCGACGAGCTTCTTGAGGCCACGGACTCGAAGTACAGCCTCGTGATCTACGCGGCCAAGCGCGCGCGTCAGATCAACGCGTACTACTCGCAGCTCGGTGAGGGCCTCCTGGAGTACGTCGGTCCGCTCGTCGACACGCACGTCCACGAGAAGCCGCTCTCGATCGCGCTGCGCGAGATCAACGCGGGGCTGCTGACGTCCGAGGCCGTTGAGGGCCCGGCGCAGTAGTATTTCCTGCTTGCAGCAGTCTTATCCACAGGCCCGGCAGCACGTCTGCCGGGCCTGTGGTGTGTCATGGGGGTAGGTAATGCGAGCCACGCCGAGCAGGGGAGAGACCGTGGACAAGCCGAGGGTCGTTCTGGGGGTCAGCGGTGGCATCGCCGCCTACAAGGCGTGCGAGCTGCTGCGCCGGCTGACCGAGTCGGGCCACGACGTCCGCGTGGTGCCCACCGACTCCGCGCTGCACTTCGTCGGCGCCGCCACCTGGTCGGCCCTGTCCGGCAACCCCGTCTCCACCGAGGTGTGGGACTCCGTCCACGAGGTTCCGCACGTGCGCATCGGCCAGCACGCCGACCTCGTCGTGGTCGCCCCGGCCACCGCCGACATGCTCGCCAAGGCCGCCCACGGCCTCGCCGACGACCTGCTGACCAACACCCTGCTCACCGCCCGCTGCCCGGTCGTCTTCGCCCCCGCCATGCACACCGAGATGTGGGAGCACCCGGCCACCCAGGAGAACGTGGCGACGCTGCGCCGCCGCGGCGCCGTGGTCGTCGAACCCGCCGTCGGCCGCCTCACCGGCGTCGACACCGGCAAGGGCCGGCTGCCCGACCCCGCGGAGATCTTCGAGGTCTGCCGCCGTGTCCTGGCCCGCGGGGTCACCGAGCCCGACCTCGCCGGGCGGCACGTGGTCGTCAGCGCCGGCGGCACCCGCGAGCCCCTCGACCCGGTCCGCTTCCTCGGTAACCGCTCCTCCGGCAAGCAGGGCTACGCACTCGCCCGCACCGCCGCGGCCCGCGGCGCCCGGGTCACGCTGATCGCCGCGAACACCGCGCTGCCCGACCCGGCGGGCGTGGACGTCGTACAGGTCGGCACGGCCGTGCACCTGCGGGAGGCGGTACTCAAGGCCGCCGCCGACGCCGACGCGGTGGTCATGGCCGCCGCGGTCGCCGACTTCCGCCCGGCGGCCTACGCGGCAGGGAAGATCAAGAAGAAGGACGGCCAGGACCCCGACCCGATCGTCCTGGTGCGGAATCCGGACATCCTCGCGGAGATCTCCGCCGACCGGGCCCGCCCCGGCCAGGTCGTCGTCGGCTTCGCCGCCGAGACGGACGATGTGCTGGCCAACGGCCGTGCCAAGCTCGCCCGCAAGGGGTGCGACCTGCTGGTGGTGAACGAGGTGGGCGAGCGTAAGACGTTCGGCGCCGAGGAGAACGAGGCCGTGGTGCTGGGCGCCGACGGCAGTGAGACGCCCGTGCCGCACGGTCCCAAGGAAGCCCTGGCCGAAATCGTGTGGGATCTGGTGGCCGGACGGCTGAGCTGAATGTCGCATTCGGCTCACCCCGCCCCGAAACCCCGCACATTGGGGCGTGGCGCCCCTGGCCAAGGCCGTGAGGGATTGGGCAGAATGCCCGTGCCGCAGGTCACAGCGCTCCCGAGAGGCGAGACAGGTGGGCCCGTGGCCGAGCGCGACCGATAAACTGTTCTCGGACGACGCCGGGCGCAGCCCCCGTCCCGTCCGCCAATGATCAGCCAGCAGCCGCTGCAACCCCAGGGAGCGTTGTGTCCCGTCGCCTGTTCACCTCGGAGTCCGTGACCGAGGGTCACCCCGACAAGATCGCTGACCAGATCAGCGACACCATTCTCGACGCGCTTCTGCGCGAGGACCCGACCTCCCGGGTCGCCGTCGAGACGCTGATCACCACCGGCCTGGTGCACGTGGCCGGAGAGGTCACGACCAAGACGTACGCGGACATCGCGACGCTGGTCCGGAACAAGATCCTGGAGATCGGCTACGACTCCTCCAAGAAGGGCTTCGACGGCGCCTCCTGCGGTGTCTCGGTCTCCATCGGCGCGCAGTCCCCGGACATCGCCCAGGGCGTCGACACCGCCTACGAGACCCGGGTCGAGGGCGACGAGGACGAGCTGGACCGGCAGGGCGCCGGCGACCAGGGCCTGATGTTCGGCTACGCCACCGACGAGACGCCCACCTACATGCCGCTGCCGATCTTCCTCGCGCACCGGCTGTCCAAGCGGCTGTCCGAGGTCCGCAAGAACGGCACCATCCCCTACCTGCGCCCCGACGGCAAGACGCAGGTCACCATCGAGTACGACGGCGACAAGGCCGTCCGCCTCGACACGGTCGTCGTCTCCTCGCAGCACGCCTCCGACATCGACCTGGAGTCGCTGCTCGCCCCCGACATCCGCGAGTTCGTCGTGGAGCCGGAGCTGAAGGCGCTGCTCGACGACGGCATCAAGCTCGACACCGAGAACTACCGGCTGCTGGTCAACCCGACCGGCCGCTTCGAGATCGGCGGCCCGATGGGCGACGCCGGCCTCACCGGCCGCAAGATCATCATCGACACCTACGGGGGTATGGCCCGCCACGGCGGCGGCGCCTTCTCCGGCAAGGACCCGTCCAAGGTGGACCGCTCGGCCGCCTACGCGATGCGCTGGGTCGCCAAGAACGTCGTCGCCGCGGGCCTCGCCTCCCGCTGCGAGGTCCAGGTCGCGTACGCGATCGGCAAGGCCGAGCCGGTCGGTCTCTTCGTCGAGACCTTCGGCACCGCCAAGGTCGACGCCGAGAAGATCGAGAAGGCCATCGACGAGGTCTTCGACCTGCGCCCGGCCGCGATCATCCGCGACCTCGACCTGCTGCGCCCGATCTACGCCCAGACGGCGGCGTACGGCCACTTCGGCCGTGAACTCCCCGAGTTCACCTGGGAGCGCACGGACCGCGTGGACGCGCTGCGCAAGGCCGCGGGTCTGTAAGACCGCGGGTTTGTAAGGCCGCGGGTTTGTAAGGCCGCGCGCCTCTGATCGACCGACGAGGCCCGGTGTCCCGGTGGGGACGCCGGGCCTCATCGCATGTCCGGGCGGCTCCGGTTGTCAGTGGCGTTTGGTAAGAATGCAAGGGTGAGCAGGGAAGACGGGCGGGACGGCGGTGGGGCCGAGGGGGCGCCGCCGGAGCAGCTCGCGTTCATCCGGGAGAGCGTGCGCAAGGCCAAGGCGCCCCGGGCCAAGCCGCGGACGTGGCGCGGGGCGGCCCTCGCCCCCGAGCTGCCCGTCGCGCGGGTCCTCGTGGACAAGGGCGTGCTCCATCTCGACCGGTATTTCGACTACGCCGTCCCCGAGGAACTCGACGCCGACGCCCAGCCCGGGGTACGGGTCCGCGTGCGGTTCGGGGCCGGGCGGCACCGGGTGCGCGACGGGCGCCGGGAGGGCGGCGGGCTGATCGACGGGTTCCTCGTCGAACGGCTCGCGGAGTCCGAGTACTCCGGGCCGCTCGCGGCACTGGCCCAGGTCGTGTCCCCGGAGCGGGTGCTGGACGACGAACTGCTCGGGCTCGCGCGCGCGGTCGCCGACCGGTACGCGGGAAGCCTCGCCGATGTCCTCCAGCTCGCCGTGCCGCCGCGCAGCGCCAAGGCCGAGCAGCGGCCCTCTCCCGAGCCGCTGCCGCCGCCTGCCGCGCCCGAGGCGGGGTCCTGGGTGCGCTACGAGCACGGGGAGGCGTTCCTCAGGGCGCTCGCGTCCGGCGGGGCCCCGAGGGCCGTGTGGAACGCGCTGCCGGGCCCGGAGTGGAGCGCGGAGATCGCCCGGGCCGTCGCGGCGACGCTGGCCGGCGGGCGGGGGGCGCTGGTCGTGGTGCCGGACGGGAGGGCCGTCGCGCGGGTCGACGCCGCGCTGACGGAGCTGCTGGGGGCCGGGCGGCACGCGGTGCTGACCGCGGACGCGGGGCCGGAGAAGCGGTACCGGGAGTGGCTCGCCGTGCGGCGCGGGTCCGTACGGGCCGTGGTGGGGACGCGGGCCGCCATGTTCGCGCCCGTGCGGAATCTCGGCCTTGTCGTCATCTGGGACGACGGGGACGACAGCCACAGCGAGCTGCACGCCCCTCAGCCGCATGCGCGTGAGGTGCTGCTGCTGCGCGCGGCGCAGGACAAGTGCGCGTTTCTGCTGGGCAGTTGGAGCTGCACGGTGGAGGCCGCGCAGCTCGTGGAGAGCGGGTGGGCCCGGCCGCTGGTCGCATCCCGGGAGCGGGTACGGGGGGCCGCGCCGCTGGTGCGGACCGTGGGGGACCAGGATCTCGCCCGGGACGAGGCCGCGCGGGCGGCACGGCTGCCGACGCTGGCCTGGCAGGTCGTCAGGGACGCGCTGCGGAGCGGGCCCGTCCTGGTGCAGGTGCCGCGACGCGGGTACGTACCTCGGCTGGCCTGCGCCAACTGCCGGGCTCCGGCGCGGTGTCGGCACTGTGCGGGGCCGCTGGAGGCGCAGGACGCCGGGGCGTTGCGGTGTGGCTGGTGCGGGCGTGAGGAGGGCTCCTGGCACTGTGCCGAGTGCGGGGGGTTCCGGCTGCGGGCGCAGGTCGTGGGCGCGCGGCGGACCGCGGAGGAGTTGGGGAGGGCGTTTCCGGCGGTGCCGGTGCGGACGTCCGGGCGGGAGCATGTGCTGGACACGGTGCCGGGGGCGCCCGCGCTGGTGGTGAGTACGCCCGGGGCGGAGCCGGTGGCCGAGGGGGGGTACGCGGCGGCGCTGTTGCTGGACGGGTGGGCGATGCTCGGGCGGCCCGATCTGCGGGCCGGGGAGGACGCGCTGCGACGGTGGATCGGGGCGGCGGGGTTGGTGCGGCCGCAGACTGCCGGGGGGCTTGTGGTGGTCGTTGCCGAGCCCACGCTGCGGCCTGTGCAGGCGTTGGTGCGGTGGGATCCCGTGGGGCACGCGGTGCGGGAGCTGGCGGAGCGGGCGGAGCTGGGGTTTCCGCCGGTGTCCCGGATGGCGGCGGTGTTGGGGGCGGTCGCTGCGGTGGGGGAGTTCTTGCGGGCTGTTGAACTGCCTGCGGAGGCTGAGGTGCTGGGGCCGGTGCCGGTGCCTGTTGTTTCGTCCGGCGGGCCTCGTCGGGTGGGGGCGCCGCCGCCGGGGGAGCGGTGGGAGCGGGCGTTGATTCGGGTGCCGCCGGGGAAGGGGGGCGCGTTGGCTGCCGCGCTCAAGTCTGCTCAGGCTGCGCGGATGGCTCGGGGGGCGGCCGGTGGGGAGGCGGCGGTTCGGGTGCGGATTGATCCGCCGGATATTGGGTGAGCTGTCCGTTGGGGGTGCCGTGGGGGTGGGTTTCGCTCGCCCGCGCTTGCGGGTGCCTCCCCCAGAGGGGGGACCCCCAGCCCACCCGTGCCGCCCCAGCGGCACGACTGCCCGCAGCTATGCACGTAGGACGGCACCGGCTGCCCGCAGCTATGCAGGCAGGACGGCACCGGCTGCCCGCAGCTACCTGGGTTTCGTGGCGCCCCCGCACTCGCCCTCGGGAGGGGAGGGCGGGGGCGTGGTGGAGCGTCAGCCGTTTCGGGGGGAGGGGAAGGCTGGGGGGCGGGGGTCGCTGCCTGCTGTGGGTTGGGTGGGCATGGAGCGGGCCGCGGGGACCGTGGGGAGGCCCGTGTTGACGCTCAGCGGGCGGGTGGTCGGCGTCTCGGTCGTGCGCTCCGCCTCGGCCGCCGCCTGGGTCGCGGCGCGGCGGGAACCGTAGCGGCGGTGGACCGCCTGCTTGGTCACGCCGAGCGCGGAGCCCACCGCGTCCCACGAGAAGCCGAGCGAGCGGTCGAAGTCCACCGCCGCCGTGACCAGGGTCTCGACACTGTCCCGCAGTTCCTGAGCCAGCCGTACGGTCGGGGCGGGGGCGCGTCCGTAGACGACGAAGCCCGTGGACGGGCCGGAGCGGCGCGGGCGGTAGACGTTGCCCAACTGGGCGGTGAGCGTGCGCAGTGCGTCCACCTGCCGGCGGACCCGCTCGATGTCCCGCACCAGCAAGTGCAGGCTGGCCCGAGCCTGGGCGTCGTGGGTTGCGTGGTCGGCCATGAACAAGCCTCTCGAACCGGCGTTGAAAAGGATCGGGCCGCGCGACGTGCGGCCCGTTGTGGTCAACTCTTTCTTGACCAACGCGTTTGAGCTCCGCTGGTCACGCAGAGGGGGCGTACCGGCATATGCGTGCGCCGGGGGGTGGGGTCCGTCCCCCATAGACTGGTGCGCTGCCGACCAACCCCGAGCGAGAGGCCCGTAGTCACCCATGAAGCTTGTCTTCGCCGGTACCCCCGAGGTCGCCGTTCCCGCTCTGGACGCGCTGATCGCCTCCGGGCGGCACGAGGTGGCCGCGGTCGTGACGCGGCCCGACGCGCCCGCCGGACGGGGACGCCGGCTGGTCGCCTCCCCCGTGGCCGAGCGGGCGGCGGAGGCCGGGATCGAGGTGCTGAAGCCCGTCAAGCCGCGTGACCCGGAGTTCCTGGAGCGGCTGCGGGAGATCGCCCCGGACTGCTGCCCCGTGGTCGCCTACGGCGCCCTGCTGCCCCGCGTCGCCCTGGACATCCCCGCCCACGGCTGGGTCAACCTGCACTTCTCGCTGCTGCCCGCCTGGCGCGGGGCCGCCCCCGTGCAGCACGCCATCATGGCGGGAGACGAGATCACCGGCGCCACCACCTTCCTGATCGAGGAAGGGCTGGACTCCGGGCCGGTCTACGGCACCGTGACCGAGACCATCCGCCCCACCGACACCAGCGGCGACCTGCTCACCCGGCTCGCCTTCGCGGGTGCCGGGCTGCTCGCGGCGACCATGGACGGCATCGAGGACGGCTCCCTGAAGGCCGTACCGCAGCCCGCCGAGGGCGTCTCCCAGGCGCCGAAGGTCAATGTCGAGGACGCCCACATCGACTGGAACGCCCCCGCGCTGCGTGTCGACCGGGTGGTGCGGGGCTGTACTCCGGCGCCCGGCGCGTGGACCGTCTTCCGCGGTGAGCGGCTGAAGCTGATCCAGGTGAAGCCGGTCCCGGACCGCACCGAACTCGCCCCGGGCGCGCTGGCCGCGGGCAAGAACAGCGTGCACGTGGGCACCGGTTCGTACGCCGTGGAGCTGCTGTGGGTGCAGGCCCAGGGCAAGAAGCCGATGCGGGCCGCCGACTGGGCGCGCGGGGTGCGCATCGGCGACGGCGAGCGCCTCGGCGGCTGACCGGCCGCGCACCGGGCGCCCGGTGCGACGTAGGCTGGACGCACACGCGACCAGCGTCATCCAGCAATCCGGAGCACCTTTTTCGTGAGCGACACCTCCCGTCGGCCCCGCAGGCCCGCCAAGCCCTACCGGCGGCCCAAGAAGGACCCCGTCCGCATGCTTGCCTTCGAGGCCCTGCGGGCCGTGGACGAGCGGGACGCCTACGCCAACCTCGTCCTGCCGCCGCTGCTGCGCAAGGCGAGGGAGAAGGGCGACTTCGACGGGCGGGACGCGGCCCTGGCGACCGAGCTGGTCTACGGCACGCTGCGCCGCCAGGGGACGTACGACGCGGTCATCGCGGCCTGCGTCGACCGGCCGCTGCGCGAGGTGGACCCGCCGGTGCTCGATGTACTGAGCCTCGGCGCGCACCAGCTGCTCGGCACCAGGATCCCGACGCACGCCGCGGTGTCCGCCACCGTGGAGCTGGCCCGGGTGGTGCTCGGCGACGGGCGGGCCAAGTTCGTGAACGCCGTGCTGCGCAAGGTCTCCCAGTACGACCTGGACGAGTGGATCGAGCGGGTCGCGCCGCCCTACGACGAGGACCCCGAGGACCATCTCGCCGTCGTGCACTCCCATCCGCGCTGGGTCGTCTCCGCGCTGTGGGACTCGCTCGGCGGCGGCCGGGCCGGTATCGAGGAGCTGCTGGCCGCCGACAACGCCCGGCCCGAGGTGACCCTGGTCGCCCGGCCGGGGCGGGCCACCACCGAGGAACTCCTCACCGAGGAGGCCGCGGTGCCGGGGCGCTGGTCGCCGTACGCGGTGCGGCTGGCCGAGGGCGGGGAGCCCGGCGCCATCGAGGCCGTGCGCGAGGGGCGCGCCGGGGTGCAGGACGAGGGCAGTCAGCTCGTCGCCCTCGCACTGGCCAACGCCCCGCTGGACGGGGCCGACAGCACGTGGCTCGACGGCTGTGCCGGTCCCGGCGGCAAGGCGGCGCTGCTCGGTGCGCTGGCCGCGGAGCGCGGGGCCGTGCTGCTCGCCTCCGAGAAGCAGCCGCACCGGGCCGGGCTGGTCGCCAAGGCGCTCGCCGGGAACCCGGGCCCGTACCAGGTCATCGCCGCCGACGGGACCCGCCCGCCGTGGCGGCCCGGCACCTTCGACCGGGTGCTGATGGACGTGCCGTGCACCGGCCTCGGCGCGCTGCGGCGCCGCCCGGAGGCCCGCTGGCGGCGCAGGCCCGAGGACCTCGACGGCTTCGCGCCCCTGCAGCGGGGCCTGCTGCGCACCGCGCTCGACTCGGTGCGGGTCGGCGGCGTCGTCGGTTACGCGACCTGCTCTCCGCACCTCGCCGAGACCCGGGCCGTCGTCGACGACGTGCTCAAGCACCACCCGGGCGCCGAGCTGATCGACGCCCGCCCCCTGCTGTCCGGAGTGCCGGACCTCGGCGACGGCCCCGACGTACAGCTGTGGCCGCATCTGCACGGGACCGACGCGATGTATCTGGCGCTGGTCCGGCGGACCGCCTGACGGCGGCGGGCGGCCGGGGCGAGACTCGGAGGAGCCGTTCCGCCCGAGGAGGCCGATGCCCGTGCCGAACCCGCCCGAGGACCCCGACGTGTGGAGCGATGCCGACGGCCATGACGTCGTCCGGCTGCGCCGCTGGAAGGGGGAATGGGCCGACGACGACCCGCACGCCAACTTCAAGTCGGACGTGGCGGGTTACGGCCTCCTGGATCCGTTGGAGACCCTGCGCGGGATGTCGCGGAACCTGGACGTCCCGGTGGGTGCGCTCGCCCGGTACGTGCTGGCTCGCTGGGCGTCCGGCGGCAGCGGCGGGCTGCTGGAGGTGGGCCCGGTGATGGTGCCCCGGCTGTGGGAGCCCGTCGCCGCCGCCGAGGAGGCCGACAGCGACGAGGAGCGGCTGCGCGCCTACCACCAGCTCCGTCAGATGATCGCCTGGCTCAAGGTGCCGTTGGACGACCCGACGGTGTATCCGCCGCAGCGGGACTGACCGGCGGCTGCTGTCCGCCGTCCTCCCGCGCCAGTCGGTGCGGCCACCACACCTTCGGGCCGACGTCCAGGAACAGGGCCGTGACCAGGACGGAACGCACGATGAAGGTGTCCAGGAGGACGCCCAGGGCGACCGTGAAGCCGATCTCGGCGAAGGCGACCATCGGCAGCGTGCCCAGGGCCGCGAAGGTACCGGCCAGGACCAGGCCGGCCGAGGTGATCACGGCACCGGTCGCCGCGAGCCCGGTGATCACACCGGGCCGGGTGCCCTGGTGGGCCGCCTCCTCGCGGATCCGGGTGGTCAGGAAGATGTTGTAGTCGATGCCCAGGGCGACCAGGAACACGAAGACGAACAGCGGGAAGTCGGTCGTCTCGCCCGCGTAGTCGAAGATGTACCGGAAGGCCAGCGCGCTGATGCCCAGGGCCGCCGTGAAGGACAGGATCACCGTTCCGATCAGCAGCAGCGGGGCGATCAGGGCGCGCAGCAGGACGCACAGGATCAGCAGCACGACGAGCAGCACCAGCGGGATGATCAGGATGTTGTCGTGCGTGGTCGCCTCGTCCATGTCCAGCAGGGCGGCCGTACCGCCGCCGACCTGGGCGTCGGCGTCCGGCACCGCGTGCACGGCGTCCCGGACCCGCTCCACCGTCTGCTTGGCGGCCTCGCTGTCGGCCGGGTCGGTCATGGTGGCCTCGAACAGGACCTTGCCCTCGAAGGCGGGCTTGGTGCCCGGCGGCAGGCCGAGCGAGTCCGGGACCACGCCCCGGGTCTCCGAGACGACGCGGCCGACCTCCTCGGCCTGCGCCTGGTTGCTGATGACGACCAGGGGGTCGCCGCTGCCCGCCGGGAAGTACCGCTCGGAGACCTTTTGGCCGGTGATCGAGTCCGGGGTGCCGGTGAAGGCGTCGGCGTTGCTGATGCCCTCCGCGCGCAGCTGGATCAGGCCCAGCGAGCAGACGGCGAGGACCACCGCGGTGACGCCCCAGACCATCCGGGGCCGGGCGGCGATACGGCGGCCCATGCGCGCCCAGATACCGCTCTCGTGCGGGTTCGGGGCCCCGAGATGCGGAATGACCGGCCAGAAGATCCACCGGCCGAAGATCACCAGCAGGGCCGGGAACAGCGTCATCATGGCCACCACGCCGACCGCGACGCCGATCGCCGCGACCGGTCCCAGACCGCTGGTGGAGTTCATCTCGGCGGCCATCAGCACCAGCATGCTGAGCACGACGGTCGCGCCGGAGGCGATCACGGCGGGACCGGCGCGGTGCAGGGCGCGTGCCATCGCCTCGTGCCGGTCGTCGTGGGCGCGCAGCTCCTCCCGGTAGCGGGCGACCAGCAACAGGGCGTAGTCCGTCCCGGCGCCGAAGACGAGCACCAGGAGGATGCCCGCGCTCTGGCCGTTCACGGTCAGACCGGCGTGCTCGGCCAGCAGGTAGACGAGGGCCTGCGCGGTGAACAGGGCGGTGATCACCGAGATCAGCGGAACCAGCAGCAGGGTCGGGCTGCGGTAGGTGATCAGCAGCATGACGATGACGACCGCCATCGCCGCGAACAGCAGGGTGGAGTCGATGCCTTCGAACGCCTCCGCGAAGTCCGCCGAGGTGCCGCCCGGGCCGGTGATGTGCACGGCGAGCCCGCCGCCGCCCTCACCGACGATGTCCCGGATGTCCTCGACCGCGGGCGAGATCCGCTCCCAGCCCTGCTCGTCCATGGTGATCGGCACGTACACCTGGGCCGCGCGCGGATCGGCCTCGCGGTCGTAGGCGGGCCCGCGGGTCTCGTCGCCCCGGACGCCGTACGCGGTGAGCTGTTTCAGCTCGCGCACGTCCTCCTCGATGGCCGCGCGGTCCTCGGCCGTCAGGCCGCTCTCCCGCGCGTAGACGACGACCGCGGGGATCTGCTCGGGCCGGAAGTTCTCGGAGATCTCCAGTACTTGGGTGGACTCGGCCGAGCCGGGGAGCCAGGAGGCGGCATCGTTGTCCTGGACGTCGGTGAGCTTCTGGGCGAACGGTGCCGCGATGAACAGCACGACCAGCCAGAACACCACCACGACCCACTTGGCCCGTCGCCCGCAGACGTAATGTGCGATCCCGCGCTGCTCGGTCATGACCACCCCCGAAGCCGAAAGAATGCCACGCACGGGCGTGCCCCGTAAGGGGCGCGGGACGCCGCGCGCCCGGCCGCGCCCGGTCCGCGGGCATAACAGAACCGTCTCCCGGGCGGACCCGTTCGGCCGACCCCCGCAGGACATGGCAGAGTTGGGTCATGGCCGTGCAGATCAACCCCAGCATCCTGTCCGCCGACTTCGCCCGTCTCGCGGACGAGGCGAAGGCGGTCGAGGGAGCCGACTGGCTCCACGTCGACGTCATGGACAACCATTTCGTCCCGAACCTCACGCTCGGCGTGCCGGTCGTAGAGTCCTTGGCCCGTGCGACGGACACCCCGCTGGACTGCCATCTGATGATCGAGGCCCCCGATCGGTGGGCGCCCCAGTACGTAGAAGCGGGGGCCGGTTCCGTCACCTTCCATGTCGAGGCCGCCACCGCTCCGGTGCGTCTGGCCCGCGAGATCCGGGCCAAGGGCGCCCGCGCCTCCATGGCGCTGAGGCCCGCGACGCCGATCGAGCCGTACGAGGACCTGCTCCCGGAGCTCGACATGCTGCTGATCATGACGGTCGAGCCCGGATTCGGCGGGCAGGCGTTCCTCGACATCATGCTCCCCAAGATTCGCCGGACCCGCGAGTTGATCAGCAAGCACGGCCTTGAGCTGTGGCTCCAGGTGGACGGCGGGGTCTCGGCCGCCACCATCGAGCGGTGCGCGGAGGCGGGAGCCGATGTCTTCGTCGCCGGTTCCGCGGTCTACGGGGCGGAGGACCCCGCCGAGGCGGTCCGCGGGCTGCGCGCACAGGCCGAGGGGGCGATGAAGTCCGCAGCCTGGGCGTGCGGACACTGAGCCAAGGGAACGTGAACGCCGTCCATCAGGGCGGATCGATCGCGCCGGATCTGCAAGGATGAACGGCGAATCCAGAGTGTGAACAGTAGTGAGGAGATCGCCGTGTCGGGTATGTCGGCGGGCCGGTCAGCCATGCGGATGGGACCCGCTGAGCTGGTGCAGGCGGCGGCCATGGCCCGCCGCTTCTACCTTGAGGGCAAGTCCAAGATCCAGATCGCGGAGGAGTTCGGCGTCAGCCGCTTCAAGGTGGCCCGGGTCCTGGAGACGGCCCTCGAACGGGATCTCGTGCGTATCGAGATCCGCGTCCCCGCCGAGCTGGACGCCGAGCGCTCGGACGCGCTGCGCGCCCGCTACGGCCTCAGGCACGCCGTCGTGGTCGAGTCGCCGGCCGAGGCCGAGGACACTCCCGACCCGGAGAACCTCGGTGAGGTCGCCGCGGATCTGCTCGGCGAACTGGTGAACGAGGGAGACGTGCTCGGGCTCGCCTGGGGCCGCTCCACCATCCACATGGCGGCTGCCCTGGACCGGCTGCCGCCCTGCACGGTCGTACAGCTGACGGGCGTGTACGACGCGGGTACCGCCGAGCGCGGCTCGGTGGAGGCGGTGCGCCGGGCGGCCCAGGTCTCCGGCGGCGACGCCCACCCCATCTACGCGCCGATGCTGCTGCCGGACGCGGCCACCGCGGCGGCCCTGCGCAGCCAGACCGGTATCGCGCGGGCCTTCGAGTACTTCGACAAGGTCACCGTCGCCTGCGTCTCCATCGGCTCCTGGGAGCCCGGTATCTCGACGGTGCACGACATGCTCAGCGACCAGGAGCGGGCGCACTACGCCTCGCTCGGCGTCGCCGCCGAGATGTCAGCGCACCTCTTCGACGCCGAGGGCCGCCGGGTCGGGCGGGACCTGGGGGAGCGGTGCATCACCGTCAAGGCCGACCAGCTGCGCCGTATCCCCGAGGTGGTCGCCATCGCGGGCGGTGCCCGCAAGGCGGCCGCCATCGACGCGGTGCTGCGCTCGGGCCTGGTCACCAGCCTGGTGACGGACACCTCGGCGGCGGACGTGCTGATGACGTCGGGGCCGACGCCGAAGCCCGCCCTCAACCGGGCCGACCCGGACGGCCCCTGACAAGAGGTCAGCGGGCAGGGACCGTGGCAGCATCACGAGCATGCTGCCGCGGTTCGTTGTCCGGGTGCTGCTCGGCGTCCTCCTCGTACTGCTGACGGGGTGCGGCGCCGACGGCGCCGACTCCGGTCCCGCCGCGCCCACCTGGGCCGCGGACATGACCACCGTCCCCGTCTCCGAGCTGCCCGAGGAGGCGCGCGAGACGCTGGACCTCATCGACCAGGGCGGGCCCTTCCCGTACGCCAGGGACGGCTCCGTCTTCAACAACTTCGAACGGCAGCTGCCGGAGCAGTCGCGCGGCTACTACCGCGAGTACACCGTTCCCACCCCCGGCTCCAGTGACCGCGGCGCCCGCCGCATCGTCACCGGGCAGAACGGGGAGGTCTACTACACCGATGATCACTACGGATCGTTCAAGGCGGTGCTGAGATGACCCGGCGTGTGCTCTCGGTGGACCTCGACGGCGTGCTGGACAAGGCCGCGCTGATGGACCGCTGCGCCCGCGCCCTCGGCCTGCCCGACTGGTTCGGCCGCAACTGGGACGCCCTCGCCGACGTCCTGTCCGACCCGGACCGGTGGCCCGGGGACCCGGTCGTGGTCCTCGTACACAACTGGCGGCCGTACGCCGAGGCGCGCCCGCAGGAGTGGCAGACCGCCGCCGAGGTCTTCGCGAGCGCCTCCGCCGTCACCGTGGCCCTCGCCCTTGGAGGATCCTCCGAGCCGCCTCCGGGCCACCCTGGATGAACCGACCGTGCATGGCAATCCGCCTGACATGGGACAATGAAGTACGTGCTCTTTCCCCCTGGCTGACCTGTCCGGGGGCCACTTCCGAACGACTGGGATGCAGCACGTGCGTTTCCTCAATGACATCCAGCCCTCGTACGACCTGACGTACGACGACGTGTTCATGGTGCCGAGCCGCTCGGCGGTCGGCTCCCGCCAGGGCGTGGACCTCAGCTCCCCGGACGGCACGGGAACCACGATTCCGCTCGTCGTCGCCAACATGACCGCCATCGCCGGCCGCCGGATGGCCGAGACCGTCGCCCGGCGCGGTGGCCTGGTGGTCATCCCCCAGGACATCCCGATCGAGGTCGTCACCGAGGTCGTCTCCTGGGTCAAGAGCCGCCACCATGTCCTCGACACCCCGATCGTGCTGGCCCCGCACCAGACGGTCGCCGACGCCCTCGCGCTGCTGCCCAAGCGCGCGCACAACGCCGGGGTCGTCGTCGACGACGACCGGCGCCCGGTCGGTGTGGTCACCGACCAGGACCTGACCGGCGTGGACCGCTTCACGCAGCTCGCCGAGGTCATGTCCCGCGACCTGCTCCTGCTGGACGCCGACATCGACCCGCGCGAGGCCTTCAACACCCTCGACCAGCACAACCGCCGCTACGCCCCGGCCGTGGACTCCGACGGCAGGCTGGCGGGCATCCTGACCCGCAAGGGCGCCCTACGGGCCACCCTCTACACCCCGGCCGTGGACGCGCAGGGCCGCCTGCGCATCGCCGCCGCCGTCGGCATCAACGGCGATGTGGCGGGCAAGGCCAAGCAGCTGCTGGACGCCGGTGTCGACACGCTCGTCATCGACACCGCCCACGGCCACCAGGAGTCGATGATCTCCGCGATCAAGCTGGTGCGCGCACTCGACCCGCAGGTCCCGATCGCGGCCGGCAACATCGTCGCCGCCGAGGGCGTCCGGGACCTGATCGAGGCCGGCGCCGACATCATCAAGGTCGGTGTGGGCCCCGGCGCCATGTGCACCACCCGCATGATGACCGGCGTCGGCCGCCCGCAGTTCTCCGCGGTGCTGGAGTGCGCCGCCGAGGCCAAGAAGTACAGCAAGCACGTGTGGGCGGACGGCGGTGTGCGGCACCCGCGTGACGTGGCGATGGCGCTGGCGGCGGGCGCATCCAACGTGATGGTCGGGTCCTGGTTCGCCGGGACCTACGAGTCCCCGGGCGACCTCCAGCACGACGCCAACGGCCGTGCCTACAAGGAGTCGTTCGGCATGGCGTCCGCGCGCGCCGTGCGCAACCGCACCTCCGAGGAGTCCGCCTACGACCGCGCCCGCAAGGCGCTGTTCGAGGAGGGCATCTCCACCTCGCGGATGTTCCTCGACCCGGCCCGCCCGGGCGTCGAGGACCTGATCGACTCGATCATCGCGGGCGTCCGCTCCTCCTGCACCTACGCCGGTGCCGCGAGCCTGGAGGAGTTCGCCGAGAAGGCCGTCGTCGGCATCCAGAGTGCCGCGGGCTACGCCGAGGGCAAGCCGCTGCACGCCAGCTGGAGCTGACACAACTCACCGCCGAACGGCCCCCGTTGTCCCGCCCGCCGGGACAATTCGGGGGCCGTTTCGCATGCTTGCGCACTACCGTCGCGGCATGGAGATCACCCTCTGCACAGCCCCGGACGTGGCGCTCCTCGACCGCTGCCTGCCCTCGCCCGGCCGCACGTCCTTCCACGCCCGGCGGTTCGCCCGCCAGGAGGCCGGGGAGTGCGCGTACCTCGTGGCCCGGCTGGACGGCCGGCCCGTCGGGCACACCGAACTGCGCTGGACGGGCTGCGCGGACGCCTCGGTGCGGGCGGCTCGACCGGGCTGCCCGGAGATCGGCGGCCTCGCCGTGGCCGAGGACCTGCGCTCGCGCGGCATCGGTACGGCCCTGGTGCGGGCCGCCGAACAACTGGTCCGTGAGCGGCGCCTGACGGTCGCGGGGATCGGCGTCGGCAAGGACAACCCGCGCGCCGCCGCGCTGTACCGGCGGCTCGGCTACCGGCCCCTGATCGACTACCTCGACCGCTACTCCTACGAGGACCGTGCAGGGATGCCGCGGGAGTGTGCCGACCCCTGCACCTTCCTCGTCCGCGAACTCGGCTGAAACGGGGCTCCGCGCAACGCTCGAAAGCCGCCGTGCAACGAACATCCGCGCAGTCCGCAGGAACGCAATGATCTTGCGGGTGCGCGCAAGGTTGCTGCATTACAACGGCAACGCCCCGCTCATAGGCTGTCGCCTCGTACGTGGCGTGGCGGGGACCCCGCTCGGTGGGTCCCCGTGTCCGTGGGGGTGCCGCCGGTCCCCGTCTCCCTGACCGGCAGCGATGAAGGAGCCAGCGCGTGCTCGACCAAGGCGCACCCCCGCAGAACAGAGGCCAGTCCGCCCCACCGTCCCCGGGGCTCGGCGCGCGCCTGATGCGACGCAAGCCCGTGGAACACCTGGTCGCCGAGGGCGGCCAGGGCGAGGGAGGCTCGCTCAAGCGTTCCCTGGGCCTGTGGCAGCTCACCATGATCAGCATCGGTGCCACCCTCGGCACCGGCATCTTCGTCGTCCTCGGTGACGCCGTCCCTGAGGCCGGACCGGCCGTTACCCTGGCCTTCGTCATAGCCGGACTGACGGCGCTGTTCTCGGCCCTGTCCTACGCGGAGCTGGCGGGCAGCATCCCGGTCGCCGGCTCCTCCTACTCGTACGCGTACGCAACGATGGGCGAACTCGTCGCCTGGGTCTGCGGCTGGTGCCTGGTGCTGGAGTACGGCGTCTCGGTGGCCGCGGTCGCGGTCGGCTGGGGCGAGTACCTCAACGAACTCCTCGACGGCACCATCGGTGTCACCATCCCCGACGCGCTGTCCTCGGCACCCGGCGAGGGCGGCATCGTCAACCTGCCCGCGCTGCTCGTCGTCGTCCTGGCGATGATCTTCCTGCTCGGCGGCGTCCGGGAGTCCGCCCGCGCCAACACGATCATGGTGGCCGTGAAGATCGCCGCGCTGGTGCTGTTCTGCGCGGTCGGCTTCATGGGCTTCAAGTCCGGCAACTACGAGGACTTCATGCCGCTCGGCATGGCGGGCGTCAGCGCCGCGGGTGCCACCCTGTTCTTCTCGTACATCGGTTTCGACGCCGCCTCCACCGCCGGTGAGGAGGCCAAGAACCCCAAGAAGGACCTGCCGCGCGCGATCATGCTCTCGCTGATCATCGTGACCGCGCTGTACGTGCTGGTCGCCGGTGTCGCCGTCGGCGCCTGGAACTGGACGAAGTTCGAGGGCTCCGAGGCCTCCCTCGCGGCGATCATGAACGACGTCAGCGGCCAGACCTTCTGGGGCACCCTGCTCGCCCTCGGCGCGGTCATCTCCATCGCGTCCGTGGTCCTCACCGTCCTCTACGGCCAGACCCGCATCCTGTTCGCCATGTCCCGCGACGGCCTGGTGCCCAAGGCGCTCGGCAAGGTCGACCGCAGGACCGGCACCCCGCGTCTGAACACCGTCCTCGTCTCCGCCTTCTGCGGTGTCCTCGCCGCGCTCATCCCGCTCGGCAAGCTCGTCGACGCCACCAGCATCGGCACGCTGTTCGCCTTCGCCCTGGTCAACATCGCGGTGATCGTGCTGCGCTACAAGCGCCCCGAGCTGGAGCGGACCTTCAAGGTGCCGTTCGGGCCGGTGCTGCCGATCATCGGCTTCCTGTTCTGCGCGTACAACATGTTCAGCCTCGACACCGTGACCTGGGTCGTCTTCGGGTTCTGGATGGCGGCGGGTCTCGTGTTCTACTTCCTGTACGGCCATCGCCGTTCCCGTCTCGCGACGGGGGAAGCGCTCGCAGCGCCCGAAGCTCCCGCAACACCAGAAGTGAAGTGACCCACCCGCAGTGCTGAACGATCTCGACGAACGCATCGTGCACGCCCTCGCCGAGGACGCCCGTCGCTCCTACGCCGACATCGGGCAACTCGTCGGCCTGTCCGCGCCCGCCGTGAAGCGGCGCGTGGACCGGCTGCGCGCCACCGGGGCCATCACCGGATTCACCGTGCGGGTGGACCCGGCGGCGCTCGGCTGGGAGACCGAGGGGTTCGTCGAGATCTACTGCCGCCGCAACACCTCGCCGGAGACCATCCAGCGCGGTCTTGAGCGGTACCAGGAGGTCGTGGCCGCGTCCACCGTCACCGGGGACGCGGACGCCGTCGCCCAGGTCTTCGCCTCCGACATGCGGCACTTCGAGAGGGTGCTGGAGCGGATCGCGGGGGAGCCGTTCGTGGAGCGCACGAAGTCGGTACTGGTGCTCTCCCCGCTGCTCAGGCGCTTCTCGTCGGGGTCGCCGACGTAAGCGGAATATTCCGCTGCACATCGGGCCTCCATCGGCCTACCATCGATGTCATGACCTGGCGACATTGATCCATAACGCGTCGTGCCTCCCGAGGGCCGCCGCGGACGCCGATCCATCCGCGTCCGCATCGCCCCACGGGAAGGCCTCATGACACTTTCACCTGCGCGCGCGCCCGCGACCTCCGTCGGCATCCGACGGCTCACGGCCACGCTGTACGGCTACGAGTTCCTCCAGAACCTCGTCCTGCTCTACCCGCTGTACGCGCTGCTCTTCGCCGACAGCGGGCTGTCGCTGTGGCAGATCTCCTCACTGTTCGCCCTGTGGTCGATCTCCGGCGTCCTGTTCGAGGTGCCCTCCGGCGCCTGGGCCGACGCCGTCTCCCGCCGCCTGCTGCTCTGGCTGGGCCCGCTGCTGACCGCGGCCGGGTTCGCCCTGTGGGTGCTCGTGCCCACGTACTGGTCCTTCGCGGTCGGCTTCGTCCTGTGGGGGATCAGCGGCGCGCTGGCCTCCGGCGCGCAGGAAGCCCTGGTCTACGACGAACTGGACCGGCTCGGCGCCGCCGACCGGTACGCCCGGGTGCTCGGCCGGGCCCGGGCGGCGGGCCTGCTCGGTGTGATCGGGGCGATGGGGGCGGCGGGTCCGGTGTTCACGTGGGGCGGCTACCCGGCCGTCGGCGCGGCGAGCGTCGCCTCGTCGCTGCTGGCGGCGCTCGTGGCGACCCGCTTCCCGGACGACCGGGGCCGCACGTCCGACGACGAGGGCTGGGCGCGAACCCTGCGCACCGGCCTGGCCACGGCCCGCCGGAACCCCTCCCTGCGCCGCGCGCTGCTGCTGGTCCCGGCAGTGGCCTGCGTCTGGGGCGCGCTGGACGAGTACTCACCCCTCCTGGTCCGCGAGACCGGCGTCCCCGACGGCTTCGTCCCGTACGCCCTGCTGCTGATCTGGGCCGCGGTCACGGCGGTGAGCCTGCTGGCGGGCCCGGCCGAGCGCCTCGGCACACCGGGTTTCCTCGGCCTGATCGCGGTGTCCGCCCTCGCCCTGGCGCTCGGTGCCGCCCTTCGCACGCCCCCCGGCCTCGCCCTCGTCGCCGTCGCCTTCGCCGGCTTCCAGCTGGCCACGATCCTGGCCGACGTCCGCCTCCAGCACCGCATCGAGGAGGGCGGCCGGGCGACCCTGACCTCGGTGGCCGGCCTGGGCACGGAACTGATGACGGTCCTGGTGTACGGGGCGTACGCGGTGGCGGGCGACCGCGCCTCCCACGGCACGGTGTTCGCGGCGTTCGCGGTGCCGTACCTGGTGTGGGCGGCGGCTTGGGGCGTACTGCGGCGGGGGCGGACGTGCCGGGCACCGGCCGAGGAGGCGCCGTCGACCGGGCGCGGGGGTGGGTGAGCGGGGCTGGTCCGGGGCACGGGGGTCGGTGAGCGGACCTGGTCCGGGGTACGGGGCGATTCGTGCGCCGAGGGCTTGGGGCCGCGGAACGGTCCGGTGCCGGGTGATGGGGCGCGGCCCGGTTGAGGAGTGATGCTCCGGGCCCGGGGCCCTGTGCCTGCTAGCCGGGCTGTGCCGGACGCCGGCCGGGGGCGGGCCTGGGCCGGACGGCGCTCGCCTGCGGTACGCCACGGCGTCGCGGCCCGTCGGCGCTGGACCGGGGAACCGGGCGGCGTCGCCTGCACCGGGGCCGTGAGCCGGGCCGTAGCCGGGAAGCCCCAGGGGCGGGAGCGGCCGTGGAGGTGTGCAATGAATCGACGGTCGGAGCGGGTTTCACGCAACGTTTCGCTCACCGGCGCGCAACGGGTTCTTCTTGTCCAGGTCAGCGGGGCGACCGTACCTTCTTTATGGCCCCCCAAACCCCCTTTGCCCGGTGAGGAACACGCATGCGCACCGCCCTGCTCCAGAGCTCCGGACGCCCCGGTTCGGTCGCCGAGAACCTGAAGGTGCTCGACGACGCCGCGGGCCGTGCCGCCGCTGCCGGGGCCGGGCTGGTGATCGCTCCGGAGATGTTCCTCACCGGGTACGCGATCGGCGACGACATCGCCCGACTCGCCGAGGCCGCCGACGGCGACAGCGCGGACACCGTCGCTGAGATCGCCACTCGGCACGGACTCGCCGTCGCGTACGGCTACCCCGAGCGCGACGGCGGGACCGTCTACAACTCCGCCCAGCTGATCTCCGCCGACGGCACCCGCCTCGCGAGCTACCGCAAGACCCACCTCTTCGGCTGCTTCGAGCGGGACCACTTCACCCCCGGTGAGCAGCAGGTGGTGCAGGCCGAGCTGAACGGCCTCCGCGTGGGCATCCTCATCTGCTACGACGTCGAGTTCCCGGAGAACGTCCGGGCCCACGCCCTCGCCGGCACCGACCTGCTGGTCGTGCCGACCGCGCAGATGCACCCCTTCCAGTTCGTCGCCGAGTCGATGATCCCGGTACGCGCCTTCGAGAACCAGATGTACGTGGCCTACGTCAACCGCGTGGGCCGCGAAGGGGAGTTCGAGTTCGTCGGCCTCTCCACCCTGGCCGGCCCCGACGGCGTCGCCCGCACCCGCGCCGGACGCGAGGAGGACCTGGTGTTCGCCGACACCGACCCCGCCTTCCTCGCCGCCTCCCGCGAGGCCAACCCGTACCTGAAGGACCGCCGTCCCGGCCTCTACGGGTCCCTCGTCTGAAGCTCCCCTCCCCCCAGCTCACCGTTTTCGCAAGGAGTCCGTACCCCATGACGTCCATGGTGCCCAACGCCGTCCAGCACGCCGACGAGCAGCAGCCGCCGATCACCATGTTCGGTCCGGACTTCCCGTACGCCTACGACGACTACCTCGCCCACCCGGCGGGCCTCGGCCAGATACCCGCCACCGGGCACGGCACCGAGGTCGCGGTCATCGGCGGCGGTCTGTCCGGCGTCGTGGCCGCCTACGAGCTGATGAAGATGGGCCTCAAGCCCGTCGTCTACGAGGCCGACCAGATCGGCGGCCGGCTGCGCACCGTCGGCTTCGAGGGCCCGGAGACCGAGGGCCTGACCGCGGAGATGGGCGCCATGCGCTTCCCGCCGTCCTCCACCGCCCTGCAGCACTACATCGACCTGGTCGGCCTGAAGACCGCGCCGTTCCCGAACCCGCTCGCCGAGGCCACCCCGTCGACCGTCGTCGACCTCAAGGGCGAGACCCACTACGCCGAGACCATCGACGACCTGCCGCAGGTCTACCGCGATGTCGCCGAGGCGTGGAACAAGTGCCTCGACGAGGGCGCCGACTTCTCCGACATGAACCGCGCCATGCGCGAGCGCGACGTGCCGCGCATCCGCGAGATCTGGGCGAAGCTCGTCGAGAAGCTCGACAACCAGACCTTCTACGGCTTCCTCTGCGACTCCGAGGCCTTCAAGTCCTTCCGGCACCGCGAGATCTTCGGCCAGGTCGGCTTCGGCACCGGCGGCTGGGACACCGACTTCCCCAACTCCATCCTGGAGATCCTGCGCGTCGTCTACACCGAGGCCGACGACCACCACCGCGGCATCGTCGGCGGCTCCCAGCAGCTTCCGCTGCGCCTGTGGGAGCGCGAGCCGGAGAAGATCGTCCACTGGGCCAAGGGCACCTCGCTGGCCTCGCTGCACGAGAACCGCGCCCCGCGTCCGGCCGTGACCCGGCTGCACCGTGCCGCCGGCAACCGGATCACCGTGACCGACGCCAACGGGGACATCCGCACCTACCCGGCCGCCATTTTCACCGCGCAGTCCTGGATGCTGCTGTCGAAGATCGACTGTGACGACTCGCTCTTCCCGATCGACCACTGGACCGCGATCGAGCGCACCCACTACATGGAGAGCTCGAAGCTGTTCGTCCCCGTGGACCGGCCGTTCTGGCTGGACAAGGACGAGGAGACCGGCCGGGACGTGATGTCGATGACCCTCACCGACCGTATGACGCGCGGTACCTACCTCCTCGACAACGGCCCCGACAAGCCCGCCGTGATCTGCCTGTCCTACACCTGGTGCGACGACAGCCTGAAGTGGCTGCCGCTGTCCGCCCAGGAGCGGATGGAGGTCATGCTGAAGTCGCTCGGCGAGATCTATCCCAAGGTTGACATCCGCAAGCACATCATCGGCAACCCGGTCACCGTCTCATGGGAGAACGAGCCCTACTTCATGGGCGCGTTCAAGGCCAATCTGCCCGGCCACTACCGCTACCAGCGGCGTCTGTTCACGCACTTCATGCAGGACCGGCTGCCCGAGGACAAGCGGGGCATCTTCCTCGCCGGCGACGACATCTCCTGGACGGCGGGCTGGGCCGAGGGCGCGATCCAGACGGCGCTCAACGCGGTCTGGGGCGTCATGCACCACTTCGGCGGCGAGACCGACCCGACCAACCCCGGCCCGGGCGACCTGTACGACGAGATCGCGCCGGTCGAGCTGCCGGAGGACTGAACCCTCAGCCCGGCAGCGGGCCGACCCCTCAGTCCGGCAGCGGGGTGAGCAGCATCCGGCTCGCGAACCCCACCGCCGCGTCCAGACGTTCGGTGAACTCCTCGGCCAGGTCGGGGAGCCTGCGCAGCGCCCACAGGGCCCGGGCCGCCGCCCAGGTGGCGTCCCGGGCCCTTTCCAGGCTCCAGGAGCCGAGCAGGTGGGTGAGCGGGTCCGCGATCTGCAGCAGATCGGGGCCCGGCATCAGCTCCTCGCGGATGCGCTCCTCCAGCGCCACGAGGAGATCACCCACGCGATCGAACTCGTCCTCCAGCTCGACGGGTTCGCAGCCGAGCGTACGACAGGTGTCCACGACGGCCAGCGCGAGATCGTGTCCGATGTGCGCGTTGATGCCCGCCAGCGCGAACTGCAACGGCCGTACCCCGGGATGGCGCCGGTACTGGAACAGGGGCCGCCAGCAGGCCGGGGGCCGCCGTCCGGCCTCGGCGGCGTCGACCGCCGCGAGATAGCGCTCGGCGAACCGCACGTCCAGCGTGATCGCCGCCCGCGCGTCCGGGAAGAGACCGGTGTCGATGCCCCGGTCCACGGCCTCGGTCACCGCCAGGTAGACACGGTTGAAGACGGCTACGCCGTCCCGTGTGGGAAGATCCACTGCGACGGCGCGCATGCGGCCGATGACCGCGTCCACAGGTGAGGTGAGTTGTTCGCATTGCGCCATGGGGGCAGAGTCGCACCTTTAGGGTGACTGGAGTGCCGGCGGGCCCGACGCTTCCCCAGAACGGGGGAACGCGTCCGCCGTCACGGGAGTGAGCCGCATCGGTCTGGGGAGGCCCGGCGGCGCACGGCCCGCACGTACGGAGGGGGAAAGGCGTTTGGCTGGCTCACGTGTTCAGAGGCGTGAGGCGCGCAAGGCGGCGCGCCGCCGGTCCACGCGGCGGGGGGCCATGGTGGTGGCCGCGTCCGTCGTGGTCGCCGTCGGCACCACGGCCGGGATGATCTCAGCGCTCGATGACGGCGCCTTGGACGAGGCCCGCCCCGAGGTGACGTACTCGCCGCGCATCCAGGACCTGCCGGTGTCGCCTCCGCCGTCCTCCGCGTCCGCCTCGCCCTCCGCCTCTCCGCCGCCGACGAAGAAGAAGACGAGCCCGAAGCCCACGCCGAAGAAGACCAAGACGGCACCCACCAAGGCCGCCGTCTCCACCCAGCTCTACCGGCACCCCGATTCCCAGGTCCTGGACTGGGTCCGCGCCAACTCCGGCGACTCCCGGCACGGCGTCATCCAGTCCCGGATCGCCGCCCAGCCCGCCGCCGTGTGGTTCGCCGACTTCACCCCGGACAACATCACCGCCAGGGTCCGCGCGGTCGCCTCGGGCGGCGCCGCCCAGGGCCGTACGCCCGTGGTGGTGGCGTACACGATCCCCGACCGGGACTGCGGCGGGGCCAGCCAGGGCGGGGCGCCGAGCCTCGGTGCCTACGACGACTGGATCGACCGCTTCGCCGCCGGGCTCGGCTCCGGCAGCGTCATCGTCATCCTGGAACCCGACTCCATAGCCCAGGCCGAGTGCCTCTCCGGCGGCGAGCGGGCCGCCCGGTTCGCCTCGCTGGCCCGCGCCGGGCGCGTGTTGAAGGCCGCCAACCCCAACGCCCGGGTCTACTACGACGCCGGGCACTCGGGCTGGCACGCCGCGAGCAAGCAGGCGGGCTGGCTGCGGCAGGCGGGCGCCGCCTCCGCCGCGTCCTCCGACGGGATCTTCAGCAACGTCTCCAACTTCCACACCACCGCCGACGAGGTCGCCTACGACCGGCAGGTCCTTGCGGCCCTCGGCGGTCCCGCCTCCCTGGGCGCCGTCATCGACACCAGCCGCAACGGCAACGGCGCCCCGGCCGACGGCGAGTGGTGCGACCCGGACGGCCGGGCGCTCGGCCGCACCCCGACGCTGAGCACGGGGGAGTCCCGTATCGACGGCTACTTGTGGGTGAAGCTCCCGGGCGAGTCCGACGGCTGCAAGGGCACCCCGGGAACCTTCTCCGCGTCGTACGCCTACGAACTGGCCTCGTCGTAGGAGGATGTGCCCTCGTCCAGGAGCGGCTGCCGGTTCTTGAGGTGGGCCGGGGCGAAGGCACGCAGCGCGTGGTAGCCGATGATCACGACGAGGGTGCCCAGCGCGATGCCGCTCAGCTCGAAGGTGTCGGTGAACTCCATGGTCACGTTGCCGACGCCGATGATGATGCCGGCCGCCGCCGGGACCAGGTTCAGCGGATTGCGCAGGTCCACCCCGGCGTTGATCCAGATCTGCGCGCCGAGCAGGCCGATCATGCCGTACAGGATGACGGTGATGCCGCCGAGGACGCCGCCGGGGATGGCGGCCACGACCGCGCCGAACTTCGGGCACAGGCCGAAGAGCAGGGCGAAGCAGGCGGCGGCCCAGTAGGCGGCGGTGGAGTAGACGCGCGTCGCGGCCATCACGCCGATGTTCTCGGAGTACGTGGTGGTGGGCGGGCCGCCGACCGCGGTGGAGAGCACCGAGCCGACGCCGTCGGCGGAGATGGCGGTGCCGAGCTTGCCGTCGAGGTCGTCGCCGGTCATCTCGCCGACCGCCTTGACGTGTCCGGCGTTCTCGGCGACCAGGGCGATCACGACGGGCAGCGCGACCAGGATCGCCGACCACTCGAAGGACGGCCCGTGGAAGGTGGGCAGCCCGATCCAGTCGGCCTGGCCGACGGCGGAGAGGTCCAGGCGCCAGTGGTCGGTGACCTTGCCACTCGCGTCCGCCGAGTGGATACGGCCGAAGATCCGGTCGAAGAGCCAGGAGACGCCGTAGCCGAAGACCAGGCCGAGGAAGATCGCGATCCGGGACCAGAAGCCGCGCAGACAGACCACGGCCAGGCCGGTGAAGAGCATCACCAGCAGGGCGGTCCACTGGTCCTGCGGCCAGTAGGTGGTGGCGGTGACCGGGGCCAGGTTGAAGCCGATCAGCATCACGACCGCGCCGGTGACGATCGGCGGCATCGCGGCGTGGATGATCCGGGCGCCGAACCGCTGGACGGCGACACCGACCAGGAACAGCGCCACGCCGACCACGAGGACCGCGCCGGTCACCGTGGCGCTGGTGCCGCCGTCGGCCCGGATGACGGCCGCGACACCCACGAACGACAGCGAACAGCCCAGGTAGCTGGGGACCCGGCCGCGCGTGGCGAGCAGGAAGACCATGGTCGCCACGCCGGACATCATGATCGCCAGGTTGGGGTCCAGGCCCATCAGGACCGGGGCCACGAACGACGCCCCGAACATCGCCACCACGTGCTGGGCGCCCAGGCCCGCCGTGCGCGGCCAGGAGAGCCGTTCGTCGGGCCGGACCACCGCGCCGGGCGCCGGAGTGCGTCCGTCGCCGTGCAGTTTCCAGCGGACGCCAAGATCCATGGTGCGGTTTCGCTTTCGGTCGTGCGTGCGGATGTCCGGACCATTGTCAGGGGTGCGACCGGACGCCGATCATCCGCATAGGCGCTGGCGCGCCGGTCCGCCGGTCGTCCGCATCCGCGGGACATGCGTCTGTCCGGCCGTTCACGCGCCTGTCCGGCGGTTTCACGCGCCCGTCCGGCGGGTCACCGTAGGGCCGGTGACCCGCCGGACCGCCGGTCGTCCGCGTGGGCCCGTCGGCGCGTCGGTCAGGTCCGCGCGTCCGGGATCGCGGCGTCCGCCTTGGTGATCGTGGCCGACTTGCGGTCGGCGGAGCGCAGCACGCCCGCGAACACCGCGAGACCGGTCGACAGCAGCGTGACCAGGGCGAACGACACCACCAGGCTCGTCGCCTGGGCCAGCCCGCCGATCGCGCCGGGCGCGACGAGACCCGAGGTGTACGTGATGGTCGCGACGCCTGCGATCGCCAGGCTGGGGTTGGGGCCGCTGCGGCCCGCCGCCGCGAAGCACAGCGGGACGACCACCGCGATGCCGAGGCCCATCAGGGCGAAGCCGGTCATCGCGACCGCGGGATGGCCCGCGAGGACGATCAGCAGGCCGCCGACGGCGGCGAGGACACCGCCGAGGCGGACCGTGCGGACGGCGCCGTAGCGGTCCACCACCTTGTCGCCCGCGATCCGGGCGAGCGCCATGGTGAGCGTGAAGCCCATGGTGCAGGCGGCGGCGAGACCGGCCGAACTCTCCAGCTCGTCCCGCAGATACACCGCGGACCAGTCCAGGCTCGCGCCCTCCGCGAACACCGCGCAGAAGCCGACCGCGCCGATGAGCAGCGCCGAGCGGGGCGGCAGCGCGAACCGGGGCGGCGGTTCCTCGTCCTGGGCGGGCTGCAGGTCCAGCACCCAGGCGCAGGCGGCCACGCCCGCGACGGTCAGCACGGCCGCCGCCACCGCGTGGTGCAGGCGGGCGTCGGTGTCCAGGTGGGCGGCGAGGGTGCCGCCGAGGGAGCCGAGCACGGCGCCGGCGCTCCACATGCCGTGCAGCCCCGACATGATCGACCGGTCGAGCCGGTTCTCCACCTCCACGCCGAGGGCGTTCATCGCGACGTCCGCCATGCCGGCCGTGGCGCCGAAGACGAAGAGAGCCAGGCAGAGCGTGAGGAGGTTGGGGGCCAGTGAGGGCAGGACCAGGGCGAGCGTCCACAGCGCGATCAGCGCGCGCAGGGCGTTGCGGGCGCCGAAGCGGTGGGTGATGCCCCCGGCGAGCGGCATGGCCAGCGAGGCGCCGAACGCGGGGCAGGCGAGGGCCAGCCCCAACTGGCCGGCGCTCACCTCGGCATGGTCCTGGATCCAGGGCACCCGGGTGGCGAAGGAGCCAGTCACCGCGCCGTGCACGGTGAAGACGGCGGCCACGGCATAGCGCGCCCGCCGCACCTCGCGTCCGCTCTGGACCACGTCACTCATTCTCCGACCCCTCCCTCTGCGATGCCGCCGTAAACTATCAGGAACCCTGCCTGATAGATAGGGGATATCCCATGACCGCGCCCCACCCGACCCCGCCGATCTGGCAGGATCCCGGCATGCCCGCATCCCCCAGCACCGCACGGGCCCTCAACGACCGGCTCGCCCTGCGTCTGTTCCAGCAGGAGGGCCCGTTGACGGCGGGGCGGCTGAAAGAGCTGACCGGACTGTCCCGTCCGAGCGTCGCCGACCTCCTCGAACGCCTCACCGCCGCCGGACTGATCGTGGTGGTGGGGGAGTCCGGCGAACAGCGCCGCGGACCGAACGCCAAGGTGTACGGCATCGTCGCCGACCGCGCCCACCTCGCCGCCCTCGACGTGCGCACCGAGGGTGTCTCGGTGGCCGTGTCCGACCTGCTCGGACGCGTCCTGACGGAGGCGTCGGCGCCGATCGACACCGGGGTCGGCACCGGGCCCGCCGTGGAGCAGGCCGTGGCGCTGGTGGAGCGGGCGGTGAAGGAGGCCGGCGTGGACCGGCCGCACACCGTCGGCATCGGCGCGCCCGGCCTGATCGACCCTGCCACCGGCGAACTGCGCGACTCCACGGGGCTGCCCGAATGGCACCGGCGGCTGGTCGCGGCCCTCCAGGAACGGTTCCCGCAGGCCCGCGTCGGCGTGGAGAACGAGACCAACCTCGCGGCCGTGGCGGAGCACCGCGACGGCGCCGCCCGCGACCGGGACACCTTCGTGCTGGTCTGGCTGGGCATGGGCGTCGGCGCCGCGGTGATGCTGGACGGGGCGATCCGGCGGGGTGCGTCGGGCGGCACGGGCGAGATCGGGTTCCTGCCGGTGCCGGGGACCACGGGCCTGCCTTCGGCCACCGGGTGCGACGGGGGCTTCCACTCCCTGGCCGGCGCCGCCGCGGTCGCGGAACTGGCGGCCGCCCATGGACTGACGGCGGCCGGGGAGGCGGCGGCGCTGGTCAGAGCCGCGTCGGCGGAACCGTCCGAACCGGCCCACGCCGCCTTCCTGGACGCCTTCGCCGACCGTGTCGCCCTGGGCGCCGCGGCCGTCGTCTCCGTGCTCGACCCGGGCTGCGTGGTCCTCGCGGGCGAGAACGGCCGAGCAGGTGGCGCACCCCTCGCGGAGCGGGTCCAGTCCCGGCTGGCGGCCCTGTCGCCCCTGCCGACCGAGGTGCGGCCCAGCGCGCTGGGCGGGGAGGCGGTCCTGCGCGGCGCGCTGCTGACGGCACGGGAGAAGGCGCAGGACGACGTGTTCGGCTACCGGGACTGACCCGCGCGGGCGTCAGCGGCTGTTTGTTCGGCTACCGGGACTGACAGTGAGGATGTTGGTGGCTTCTCCGGGTGGGTCTGACTCATGGACTGACCGACGCCGACTGGCTGTCCTCAAGGGGATCCGTCGGCC
>NZ_JBVKBN010000034.1:0-57302 GCF_055657065.1 Streptomyces sp. NPDC110618
TCAACGTCATCTGGGCTCTGATTCGTGACCGGCGGTGCTACGAAGTGACACCGCCGGTGACTGCGGCAGCTTGACAACAGCATTAGGAAGCGACGGGCCATCCGCTGCTCCAGTCCAGGAGGTTGATACCGAGCTTGGGCGTGCCGTTGTCCTGGCCGTCGTAGTAGTGGTAGACGATCAGGTCGCCGTCGACGTCGTTCATGATCGACTGTCCGCCGGGGCCGATGTAGCGGCCGTGTGATTCGAGGACCGGTGTCCCGCCGTTGTTCATCATCGACACACCGTTCCGGTCGTAGTACGGCCCGGTGACGCTGGTGGCACGACCCACCTTCACCTTGTACGTCGAGCTGGTGCCGGCGCAGCAGGTGTCGTACGAGGCGAACAGGTAGTAGTAGCCGTTGCGCTTGACGATGAACGGCGCCTCCACCGCCTTGGTGCCGGTCGGGCGGGAGGCGAGGGAGTAGCGGGTGGTGTTGGAGGAGAGCTGCTTCCCAGTCGACGGGTTGATCTGGATCATTTTGATCCCGGTCCACCAACTGCCGAAGGAGAGCCACCACTTGCCGTCGCTGTCGACGAAGAGGTTGGGGTCGATGGCGTTGTAGTCGCTGGCCGAGTTGGACCTGTAGACGATGCCGTAGTCCGTCCAGCTGCCGGGTTGGCCGGTGGTGGAGCCGGCGAGGCCGATGGCGGAGGTGTTGGAGCCGAACTTGGAGACGGAGTAGTACATCAGGTACTTGCCACCGTGGTAGGAGATGTCCGGCGCCCAGGCCTCCGGCACGGATGAGTACGACGACCACCAGCCCGGCCGGGTGCCAAAGGCGTCGGCGCCCGCGCTGAACGCGATGCGGTTGCCGGAGCTCTTGCTGGAGATGCCCCCGCCGGTGGCGTAGAGCAGGTACTGGCCCGAGGAGGTGCGGATCATCGTCGGGTCGTGCACGACGGTGGACCCGGTGACCGTACCGGGGTTGGGGTAGGCCGACGCGCTGGACGGCACGAGCGCCAGCAGGAGGGCTGCGGGCAGCGCGAGGAGGGTGGTTCTGATGCGGCTCATGTGAACGCTCCTGTTCCATATCTCGAACAACGATCGTCACTTCGGACGGGAACGTAGAATCGAAGCGCTTCCGCGTCAATGACCCGCGCACCAACTCCCGGATCACGAGCGGGGGTTGGCTCGGAAGAAGGGGTTATGTCGAGGGGACGGTCTCCACCGGGTCGCCGGGCTGCCACTGGCCCGAACTCCACTCCGGGGTGGGGCTGGGACGGGGTGGGGCGGGGGGTGGCGTGGAGCCGCGGTTGGGGTTCTGCGGGATGGAGCCGCCGGAACCGCCGGAGCCGCCAGATCCGCCGCCGGCGGGCGGGGGTGTTGTCGCCGCCTGACGGACCGTCCGCGTCCGCGAAGGCGTCGGCTTGGCCGTCGGCTTCGGTGCCGCCGATGTCTTCTCGGCCGGACTGGGAGAGGCAGTGGCCGTGTCACTCGCCTCGGCCATCACCTCGGACGGGGATGCGGTCGGAGAGACGGCGCCCTTCCGAGGCCCCTCCGCGTCCGGGCCCCCGCCGCCCGAGCAGCCGGTCGCGACCACGACCACCAGAACCGTCGCCACGCACAGCGTCACCGCTCGCGCGCCCGGTGCCCACAAATTAGCCATCACCCGTCCCCCGTCGAAAAAATGCCCCCGGAGCATAACCGGGGAACAGACCTCGCCGGTCACGAGGGGTGCCCGTGACCGGCGAGGTTGAGGGGGAGAGACGAAAGGGTGGGGCGGTTACTTGCCGGGGCACTCCTTCCAGGCCAGGTGATACACGGTGCTGATGTCGCCGTCGGTCGAGTCCATGGTCATGAAGCTGACCTTGCGCGGGTCGGAGCTGCCGAGGTTGACCCGGAGTTCGGTGTTGATGTTGAAGTTGCGCTGGACTCCGCAGGGCGCCCAGACGAGTTGGGCCCAGTCCGTCTCGTCCGTGGCCTGCCAGTTGTCGTTGAGCGGCCCGTTGAAGGGATGGTTGCGGTACGCCGTCTGCGGCGAGCCCTGGAAGTAGTACGAGGCTCTCTGCGTGGCGGTCGCGCCGTGCTGGAGCGAGGCGAAGCCTCGGTAGTCGGCGCTCGCGATGGCGTACGTGAAGCCCGACGGAACGTGCACCACCAGGTTGAGCTGGCAGTTCTTGCGGAAGGCCGTCGGGTCGGAGCTGCCGCCGACCTGGGCGAGGTAGTCGCTGTAGGTCACCGTGAAGGCGGTGTTGTCCTCCGAGACGGCGATGGCGGTGGTGCCGGCGGGACAGCCGGAGCCGTTCACCGTGGCGACCTTGATGATGATCTTGTCCGGCGGCGGGTCGTCGAACGGGTCCGCCGCCTCGGCGGGCAGTGCGGCGGCGACGAGCGCGGTGAGCGCGGCAGCGCTCAGCAGAAGTCCACGCGCCATGGCTTCTCCTTGAATTGGGGGGTGGCTGTCGCCCTCGGCCCTCACTTCCCACTTGGTTGACCTTTGAAGAAACCGTGAGGTTTCTGTGAAGGCCGGAGGCGTACGCATCGTAGGGAGCCTGGCTTGGCATGGACAGGTCGAACTCCAGCCATTCACCGCAGGCGGCCGTTCACAGCACGGCGCCGACCCGGACCCCCTCGTCGGCCTCCGCCGCGGCCCGCTCGGCCCGCTCCGCCCGATGCGCCCGGATCGAGTACGCCACCGCCGCCGCCCACATCGCGCACAGGACGACGTAGACGGGCGTGGTGGGCACGGATGCCCCGCCCGCGCGCAGCAGCGTGCGGACATTGGTGAGGACGATGACACCGCCGACCGCCGAGCCGAGTACGCGCGGCGGGAGCAGCCGGACCAGCCACGCGGCGACCGGTGCCGCGACCAGCCCGCCGAGCAGGAAGGCGAGCACCCACACCGCGTCCACCCCCTGCGAGCCCAGCGACACCAGGAACCCCAGGCTGGCGGCCACCGCCACCAGGAACTCACTGGTGTCGATGGAGCCGATCACCTTGCGCGGCTCCATCCGCCCGCTCGCCAGCAGGGCCGGCGTGCCCACCGGGCCCCAGCCGCCTCCGCCCGTCGCGTCCAGGAACCCGGCGACCAGGCCGAGGGGTGAGAGGAATCGCTTGCGCAGGGGCTTGCCGAGTTGGCCCTTGGGCAGTCCGCGGAATGTGAAGCGGGACATGACATATACCCCTAGCCCCAGCAGGATCGCGGACATCAGCGGCTCGGCGAGATCGGTGGACAGGTGGGACAGGGCCGTCGCGCCCAGGAAGGCGCCCACCGCCCCCGGCACCCCGATCCGGGCGACGACCTTCCAGTCCACGTTCCCGAACCGCGAGTGCGCGGCGCCGGACATCAGCGTGGTGCCGATCTCGGCGAGGTGGACGGTGGCCGAGGCGGCGGCCGGATTGGTGCCCATGGCCAGCAGCAGCGTGGTCGAGGTGACGCCGTAGGCCATGCCGAGGCTGCCGTCCACGAGCTGGGCGCCCAGGCCCGCGAGGGCGAGCAGTATCAGCGTGCGCATGGGCCGGGACGCTAGGGGACCGAACTGAGCGTGAGCTGAGAGAGGTTCTCAGGGGTTTCCCAGCTTGAAGGGGCTGGGAGGGATTACGGGTTTTCCCAGGCCGCCGGTTCCGCCGCCAGCGACTGCACGGTCTCCGGCAGCTTGTCCGCCGCGATGTCCGCGAGGGTGACGCCCTCCAGGATCCGCCGCACGTTCGCGCGCAGCGCGACCCAGAGGGGCAGCAGGGGCTCGGCGGAACCCGCGTAGGACAGGCCCGTCGGGCGGACCCCGCGCACGGAGACGATGGGGCCGTCGACGGCCCGGATCACGTCGGCGACCGTGATCTCGGAGGCGTCCCGGGCCAGCCGGTATCCGCCGTTGCCGCCGCGCCGGCTGTCGACCAGTCCGGCGCGGCGGAGGTCCCCGAGGATGCTCTCCAGGAACTTGTGCGGAATGTCCTGCACCGTGGCGATGGCCTCCGCCTTCACCGGGCCGTCCTCCTGGCGTACCGCGAGTTCCAGTGCAGCCCGTACCGCGTAGTCCGCCCGTGCCGAGATCCTCATGCGTCCATTGTCGCCGCTGTGAGGCCGCGGCGGGCGGCGGGTGTCACCCGAGCCGGATCATGTTCCAGGACAGCGGCTCCAGTACGGCGGTCAGCCGGCCGTCCGCCAGCCGCGCCCCCTCCCCCGGGTGCGGGGCGACCCGCTCGGGCTCGTCGAGGGTGTTGCGGGCGTCGGGGTCGGCGTCGGCGAGCACGCTGTGCTCGACGATCCGCGTCAGGTCCAGGCCGTTCAGCGCGACGTCGAGCGGGAGTGGCCGCGTGCGGTCGCGGTTCACCGCGAACACCGTGACCGTGCCGTCCTCGGCGCGTACGGCGGTGGCGTGCAGCAGGTCCGTCTCGCCGTACTTGCGCGTCTCGTACGTGGGCGAGTCCACCCGTACGTCGAGGACCCGGCCGCGCCCGTACCGCGCGGCCTGGGCGAACGGGAAGAACGTGGTCTGCCGCCAGGCCGGGCCGCCGGGCTCGGTCATGATCGGCGCGATCACGTTGACGAGCTGGGCGAGACAGGCCACGGTGACGCGGTCGGCGTGGCGCAGCAGGGCGATCAGCAGGGAGCCGAAGACGACGGCGTCGGTGACGGAGTAGTTGTCCTCCAGCAGGCGCGGTGCCTCGGGCCAGTCGTCCTGCTCGAAGGTGGTCGCCTGCTCCTGCCAGCGGGTCATGTACCAGACGTTCCACTCGTCGAAGGAGAGGTTGATCCGCTTCTTCGACTTCAGCCGGGCGCCGATGTGGTCGCAGGTGGCGACCACGTTCTCGATGAAGGACTCCATGTCGACGGCGGAGGCGAGGAAGGAGTCGATGTCGCCGTCGACGGGCTCGTAGTAGGCGTGCAGGGAGATGTAGTCGACGAGGTCGTACGTCTCCTTCAGGACCGTCGCCTCCCACTCGGCGAAGGTCTCCATCGACTGGCCGGAACTGCCGCACGCCACGAGTTCGACGGAAGGGTCCTGCTGGCGCATGGCACGTGCCGTCTCGGCGGCGATCCGGCCGTACTCCTCGGCCGTCTTGTGGCCGGTCTGCCACGGGCCATCCATCTCGTTGCCCAGGCACCACAGGCGGATGTTGTAGGGGTCCTTGTCGCCGTGGGCGCGGCGGCGGTCGGAGAGTTCGGTGCCGGAGGGGTGGTTGGCGTACTCCTGGAGTTCCAGTGCCTCGGCGACGCCGCGTGTGCCCAGGTTCACCGCCATCATCGGTTCTGCCTGGGGGCCGATCTTCCTCAGGAAGGCGATGTACTCGGAGAGGCCGAAGCGGTTGGTCTCGGTGGAGTGCCAGGCGAGGTCCAGGCGGCGGGGGCGGTCCTCCGCGGGGCCGACGGAGTCCTCCCACTTGTAGCCGGAGACGAAGTTGCCGCCGGGGTAGCGGATGGCGGTGACGCCGAGTTCGCGGACGAGGTCGAGGACGTCCTGGCGGATGCCGTCGGCGTCCGCCGTGGGGTGGCCGGGTTCGAAGATGCCGGTGTAGACGCAGCGGCCGAGGTGTTCCACGAAGCTGCCGAACAGGCGGGGGTTGACTTCGCCGATGGTGAAGGCGGGGTCGAGGGTGAAACGGGCGGTGCGCATGGTCGCCTTTCGAAGGGGGTGGGTCGGGTGTGTGGGGGTCGGGCGCGCGGTGCCCCGCGCCCTAACGGACTTCGGGCCAGCCGTCCTTGGACCAGTGCAGCTTGTTGATCCGCAGCTTCGGCGTGCCCCCGTCCTCCGCGTCGTAGTAGTGGTACGCCAGCCAGTCCTCGCCCTTGTCCTGGAAGACGGACTGGCCGCCGGTGCCGATGAAGCGGCCGTGGCCCTCCAGGAGGAGGTCGCCGCCGCCCTCCAGCATCGGCTTGCCGGTGCTGTCGAGGTACGGGCCCTTGATGTCCTTGGCGCGGCCCACCTTGATCTTGTAGGTGGAGTTCACTCCGGCGCAGCAGGCGTCGTAGGAGGCGAAGAGGTAGTAGTGGCGGCCGTGGCGGACGAGGTACGGGCCCTCCACGGCGTACGGGAGGTCGGGGCGGGTGGCCAGGTGGTGGACCGGGGTCTCGGTGAGCGCCTTGCCGGTGCTCGGGTCGAGCTCGACCATGCGGATGCCTGTCCAGTACGAGCCGAAGGACATCCACAGCCTGCCGTCCGCCCTGATCAGGGCGGGGTCGATGGCGTTCCAGTGGTCCGTGGTCTCCGAGCTGAAGACCTTGCCGTGATCCGTCCAGGTGCCGGGCAGGCCCGAGCGGGAGGTGGCCACGCCGATCGCGGAGTGGTTGCTGCCCCAGCTGGAGACCGCGTAGTAGAGCCAGTAGCGGCCCGCCCGGTAGGAGATGTCCGGGGCCCAGGGGTCGCCGGTGTCGTTGTACTCGTACCACCAGCCCGGCGGCTCGGCGAAGGCGTTGCCCGCGTCCGTCCAGTGCCTGCCGTCCTTCGAGAGGCGTGCTCCGATCACCCCACCGGTCGAATAGGCCACGTACTGGCCGGACTTGAGGCGGATGACGGTGGGGTCGTGGATGATCTGCTGGCCGGTGATGGGGCGTGGGTCGGGGTAAGTCGGCGCCGCCTGCGCGGTGTTGGGCAGGAGGACCAGCAGGGCCGCGGTCGCCGTGGCGGTGAGGGTGGTGCGCAGGGTCACTGTCCCGCCAATCCCGTGTGGGCGACGCCCGCCACGATCTGCCGCTGGAAGAAGACGAAGACGACGATGAGGGGCAGGCCCGCCATCAGGCCGCCGGCCATGAGCTGGGCCCACTGGATGCCGTAGGAGTTCATGACGGTTGCGATGCCGTTCGGCATGGTCATCAGGTCGGGGTTGTTGGTCACCATGTACGGCCACAGGAAGTTGTTCCAGCTGGCGATGAAGGTGAAGATGCCGACCGCGGCGAGCGAGGGCCGGGCGAGCGGGACCACGATGGTGAAGAAGACCCGCCAGCGGCCCGCGCCGTCGATGAACGCGGCCTCCTCCAGTTCGCGCGGGATGCCCTGGAAGAACTTGTAGAGGATGTAGACCATCGCGGCGGGCGCGCACTGCGGCAGGATCATGCCCCAGTAGGTGTCGACCATCCCGAGTTGCTGCACCGTGGTGAACAGCGGCACGCCGAGCACGGCCGGGGAGATCATCAGGCCCGCCATGACGACCCCGAGCAGGACGTGCTTGCCGCGGAACTCGGTGCGGGCGAAGCCGTATCCGGCGAGCGCGCTGACGACCAGCACGATCGTGGTGACGCAGACGGAGACCACCAGGGAGTTCACGAACCAGTTGGTGATGTTGCCGGTGTCGAACAGGGCCTTCCACGCCTGGCCCGTCCAGGCTTCCGGCAGCCAGTGCGGCGGAATCTCGGCGGCCTCCGCCTCGGACTTGAACGAGGTGAACAGCGCGGCGCCGATGGGCGCCACGAAGAGGGCGGAGACCGCGGTGCCGATCAGGGTGAGGACGATCTGGCTCGGGGTCCAGCGGGACCTCGGGCGGGTCGGGGTGGAGCTGATGCCGCTCATCGGGTGCCCTCCTCACGGGTGCGCAGCAGCCACATCCGCGCCAGCGCGACGACGGCGATGAGCACGAAGAAGATGATGGACATCGCGGAGGCGTAGCCCACGCGGTAGCTGGTGAAGCCCTGTTCGAGGGTGTATTGGACGAACGAGCGGGTGCTGAGTTCCGGTCCGGGGCCGAAGTCCATCATCACCACGGCCTGGTCGAAGAGTTGCAGCGAGGCGAGGATCTGCAGCGCGATCACCAGCCCGGTGATGTTGCGCAGCAGCGGCAGGGTGATGTGGACCATGCGGTGCCAGGCGTTGGCGCCGTCCAGCTTGGCCGCCTCGTACAGGTGGGCGGGGATGCCCTGGAGGGCGGCGAGGTAGAGCAGGAAGCTGAAGCCGACGGTCCACCACAGGGTCTGGATGACGATGGCGAGCATGGCGTACGACTTGTCCGTCAGCCACGGGGTGTCGATGCCGAGGGTGTGGTTGAACAGGCCGATGCCCTGGGTGAACAGCCACTGCCACATGTTGGCGGCGACCGTGGAGGGCAGCAGGAAGGGCGCGAAGAAGCACAGCCGCCACAGCCATTTGCCGTGCTCGATGTGGTGGGCGAGCATCGCCAGCAGGAAGGCGAGGATGGTGATGCAGGGGACGACCAGGAGCGTGAAGTAGGCGCTGTGGCCGAGCGCGTCCCGCATCATCTCGTCCTGGAACGCCTCGCGGTAGTTGTCGAGGCCGATGAAGCTCGCGCCGTCGCCGGAGATGTTGGCGTCGGTGAAGCTGAGGTAGACGCCGCGCAGCAGGGGCCAGATCACGAACAGCGCGAACAGCGCGAGGAACGGGGCGACGAACCAGCCGCCGTGCTGGAAGCCCTGTTTGCGGCGGACGGTCGCGATGGCCGTGGCGGTCCTGGCGCGGGCCGGTACGGCGACGGTCTGGGCGCTGGTGGTCATACGGCCGCACCTCCCTGCGCGGCGGTCCTGCCGTCCATCGGGTTCTTCGAGGCGAGGAGTGCGCCGAGCCGGGACTTCATGCGCCGGGCGACGGCGTCCGGCTTGGCGGAGCCCATCGTGGAGGAGACGACGACAGGCCCGAGGTCCTGGGCGAGCACACCGGTGGAGCCCGCGAACCACACCTTGGGCTCGGTGGCCTGGTGGTCCATGGCGGAGACGTACTCGCTCTGCGGCTGAAGCTTCCGGTAGTCGGGGCTGGACAGGGTCGGGGTGTACGCGGGGATGTGACCTCCCGCGGCCCAGGCCTGGGCGTTGCGGACGATGTACGCGGCGAGCCGGTGGGCGCCGTCGTTGGCGGCGCCGCCGCGGCCTGCCTGGTGGGGCAGGACGAAGGCGTGCGACTCGGCGTGGGTGGCAGGCTGCCCGAAGACGGGCGGCAGCGGGGTGGCGCCGTAGTCGAGCTGCGCGCCGGAGAAGACCGGCACCGACCAGTTGCCCTCCCAGGTGAAGGGGGCGCCGTTGACGAACTGTTCGCCGGTCGGGGCGCCGGGGATGGTGTAGCCGTCGGTGACGTGCTGCCGCAGGAACTGAAGGACCTGGGTGGCCTTGTCGGTGTCGAAGGTGACCTCGGTGTTGCTGTCGTCGAACCAGGTGCCGCCGAGCTGGGTGTAGAAGGCGACGAAGAACCACCACTGGAAGTTCTGGTCGTTGGTCCACAGGCCGATGGTCTGAAGACCCTTCTTGGCGGCCTTCCTGGCCTCCTTCAGTACGTCGAACCAGTCGGCGGTGGAGGTGACGGGCCCGAGCCTTCCGTCGGCGCCGATCAGGCCCGTCGGCTTGAGCACGTCCCTGCGGTAGAAGCAGAGCTGGACGTGGATGTCGAGCGGCAGGGCGTACAGCTCGCCGTCGATGACGCCGCGCCGCCACAGCGCGGGGTTGAAGTCGGCCTCCTTCACGCCGTACTCGGCGAGCAGGTCGACGTTCCAGGGGTCGAGGAGGCGGCCGGGTGAGAAGCCGGTGACCCGGCCCATGTGCATCACGCCGAGGTCGGGGGCGCGGTTGCCCGCGGCGGCCATGGCGAGCTTGGTGTAGAAGGGGTTGCCCCACTGGAGGGTGGAGTCCTTCACGTCCGTGCCGGGGTTCTCCGCGCGGAAGGCGTCGAGCATGGCGATCATGTTGTAGCCGTCGCCGCCGCTGAAGAGGTTCCAGTAGCGCACCCGGGTGTCCGCTCCGGAGGCGAGTGCGTCGGCCCCTGTCCCGAGGGCCGCGAACCCGAAACTGCCGGCGACCGTCAACCCGCCGATGGTGGCGAGAAGTTGCCTGCGATTCAGGCCAGGTTGTCCCATACCCTGCCCTTACTGTTCGATATTCCGAATGTCGCTCGTAACTTCGAACGGGACCGTAGGATGGAAGCGCTTTCCCGTCAATGGGTCGCGCGGGATTTCACCGACGCTTTTCCGGCCTGCGAGACCCGCCCGGAGTCGTCCCCGGTTGAACGACGGCCGACGGAGCGCATGACGCGGGCAGCACGGTCCGCGTAGTCTCGAACGGCCTGCCGTACGGCACCCGGACGGCGGTGACACCAAGGGGGTTGGATGGATATCGCGGGCGCGCGCAGCAGGGCGGCCCGGATCGCGGCGGCGCTGCGACGGCGCCCGCGCGGCGTCCCCACGATGCGCTCACTGACGGCCGAACTCGACTCCGCGCTGCGGGCGAGCGGCCGGCGCCCGGCCGATGTGCGCGAGCTGTGCGCCGAGTTGTGCGTCCAGATGAGTGTCCGCCGTGGCGGACGTCCCGTGGAGCTGCGCTTCGAGCGGTTCCCCGACGAGATCGAAGTGACCGGGCTGTGCGTGGAGTTCCAGGACTTCGACCTGGTCATCGTGGAGGAGCGGGCCGAGGCCATGCAGCAACTGGTCATCCTGGGCCATGAGTTGTGGCATCTGCACGCCGGGCACCGGCACCCCCACCTGGCCGGAGCGGCGGCCGTGGACGCCCTCGCCGAACGCCCCGACTGGCAGGACATCGCCCTCGGTGTCGCCGCCCGCAACGGCTCCCGGGAGCGCGACGAGGCCGACGCCGACGACTTCGGGCACCGCCTCGCCGCGACCTTCCGGCACTACCTGACCGACCCCGCGGAACCGCCCGCCCCGCTCGACCCCCTCCAGCGGTCCCTCGGCTACCGCGGGCGAGGAGGACAGCGGCGATGACGTATGGGACAGACCTCTCCGCGCTCACGTACGCGATGGGCCCCTCCGCGAATGCCCCCGCCACGCTCACGTACGCGATGGACCCCTCCGCGCTGCTCAGCGAGTTCTACATCTCCTTCTGGATCCCCACCGCGGTGCTCGCCGCCGCGCTCGCGATCAAGCTGCCCACCATCATCCGGCTCTGGCGCGACCCCCTGCTGCGCGCCGTCGGCGGACTGCTGCTGCTCGCCTGCGCGGTGTTCGTCTTCGTCACGCCCTCGACCATCGCCCGGGTCAACCGCCTCACCGGCGTGCCCAACATCTCGGCGCCCTGGTGCTATTCACTGCTCACCGCGTTCTGCGGCTCCTGTCTGCTGCTGATCATCGCCTGGCGCAACGGCCTGTCCGACCGCAGCGCCGCCACCCGGCGCGCGATGCGCTGGCTGATCTCCTGCTACTCCGGGGTGATCGTCGCCCTGTGGCTGCTGTTCCTCCTCGCCGACGCGCCTGTGGAACGCGTGCGGGACCTGGACACCTACTACGCCACCACCCCGTTCATGCGCGAGGAGATCGTCCTCTACCTCCTCGCGCACACCGTCGCGGCGCTGATCACGTCCCGGCTGATCTGGAACTGGGTGCGCACCGACGGCCTCGACGCCTGGCTGCGCTGGGGGCTGAAGCTGCTGGGCGCGGGCTATGTGGTGAACCTCGGCTTCGACTGCGCCAAGATCACCGCCGTGGTGGCCCGTTGGACCGGCCACAACCTGGACTGGCTCTCCACCGACCTGGCGCCGCCGGTCGCCGCGGTCTCCGCCATCCTGATCGCGGTCGGCTTCATCCTCCCGCATGCCGGACAGTTCCTGCACGACCGGCTGCGGGTCCGGCTCGCCCACCGCGAACTGCGGCCCCTGTACCTGCTGATGCGCACCGTCAGCGGCAACCGGCTCCCCTTCGTGCTGCGCGCCACGCCCGAACTGCGCCTGATCCGGCGGGAGACGTTCATCCGCGACGTCCTGCTGCCGCTCGCCCGCCACATCGACGAGAACACCCGGCGCGACGCCTACGACCGGGCGGTCGCCCTCGGCTTCAACCCCGACCGGGCGCGGGCGCTGGCCGCAGCGGTGGCCATCCAGGACGCCGTGGAGGCCAAGCGGCGGGCCCCGGACAGCGAGGGCACGGGCGAGGCGGACACCACCGAACTGCTCCGTGAGATCGGCGCGGTGTCCCGCGCGCTGCGCCGCCCGGAACTGCTGGCCGCGGTGCGCGGCGGGGTGCCGGAGCCGCGGTCGGTGGCATCGACGTCACCGTAGTTCCGTGCTGTAGTTCGTGCAGGGGATGCGTGATTCACGCCGATTGGCGCGAACAGGCCGTCCATGGTGACCTTCAGGAGCAAGCCGTACATGACTGATCGCAGTGCCACCGCCGTCGTGCTCGGCGGGTCCGTCGCCGGGATGCTCGCCGCCCGCGCCCTGGCCTTGCTCGGTGTCCGGGTCACGCTCGTCGAGCGCGACGTGCTGCCCGCGGGCCCCGAGCCGCGCAAGTGCCTGCCGCAGGCCCGCCATGTGCACCAGCTGTGGTCCGGCGGCGCGCAGGCCATGGAGGAACTGCTGCCGGGGGTCACCGCCCGGCTGCGGGAGGCGGGCGCGCACCGGCTGCCGATCACCACGGACATGGTGGGCCTCTCCCCGCGCGGCTGGTACCGGCGCTGGCCGGAGTCCCACTTCATGCTGCTGTGCAGCCGGGACCTGCTGGACGCGACGGTACGGGAGCTGGTCCTCGCCGACGAGCGGATCGAACTGGCCGAGCGCACCGAGGTGCTCGGCCTCGAAGGCACCGGCACCCAGGTCACCGGCGTCCGGTTGCGCGGCCCCGACGGCACCCGGCGCACCCTGGAGGCCGGCCTCGTCGTGGACGCCACCGGCCGCGCCTCGCGCACCCCGCAGTGGCTGACCGAACTCGGCCTGCCGGAGCCGAAGACGCGCGAGGTCGACTCGGGCGTGGCGTACGCCAGCCGGGTCTACCGGGCGCCCGAGGCGGCCCGGGACGGCTTCCCGGTGGTCAACATCCAGCCCGAGCCGCGCACCGGCGGCCCCGGCGTGGGCGGGGTGCTCCTGCCGATCGAGGACGGCCGCTGGCTGGTCACCCTGTTCGGCACCCGCGGCGCCGAACCGTCCGCCGACACGGCCGACTTCGACGCGTACGCCCGCGGGCTGCGCCACCCGGTCCTGGCCGATCTGATCGACCGTGCCGAGCCGCTGACCGACGTGGCCTTCACCCGTACGACGGCCAACCGGCGCCATTTCTACGAGCAGTTGCCGGCCTGGCCGGAGAACTTCGTGGTGCTCGGCGACGCGCTCGCCGCGTTCAACCCGATCTACGGCCACGGCATGTCGGTGGCCGCGCGGGCCGCGGTGGCCCTGCGCGACACGGTCGAGGCGCACGGCTGGGGCACGGCCGGTCTGTCCCGGCGCCTGCAGAAGGCGGTGGCCCGTCCGGCGCGGGCGGCCTGGGACCTGGCGGTCGGCGTGGACGTCTTCTATCCGGGGGCGACCGAGAACGGGCCCACCCGGGCGGAACGGCTGGTGGCCGCGTACGTCGACCGGCTGACGTACACCGCGACGGGCAACGGCCGGGTGGCGCGGGCGCTGACCGATGTGATGTCCCTGGAGAAGGGCGCGCAGGTCCTGCTGACGCCGAGCGTGCTGCTCGCGGCGGCGGTCGGTCCGCTCAAACCGGCGCTGAGCGGACCGCCGTTGACCGGAGACGAGATGAAACGGGCGGGGCTTCAGTAGCCCTCTCCCGCTCTCACCCCGCGAAGGCGGGCTGGGCGAGCCCCTTGCCCGCGCCGGGGACCACCAGGAGCGACCCGGCCACCGGGTGCGGGGCGTCCAGGCCGACCCGGGCCGTGGTGATGTACAGGTCGGTCAGGTCGGCGCCGCCGAAGGCGCAGGCCGTGATCCGCGGGGTGGGCAGCACGATCTCCCGGTCGAGCCCGCCGTCCGGGGTGTACCGGCGTACGGCACCGCCGTCCCACAGCGCCACCCACACACAACCGTCGGCGTCGACGGTGAGCCCGTCCGGGAACCCGGCCCCGTCCTCGATCTCGGCGAGCGGCCGCCGGTTGGTGATCCACCCGTCCGCGTAGTCGAAGACGTCGACGCGACGGGTCGGCGAGTCGATGTAGTACATGAGAGTGCCGTCCGGGCTCCACCCGGTGCCGTTGCTCACCGCCACGTCGTCGAGGACGACCTCCACGGACCCGTCGCCGCCGATCCGGGACAGCGTGCCGCCGCCGGGGGCCTCGTCGTAGCGCATGGTCCCCGCCCACAGGGCACCGTCGGGCGCCACGGCGGCGTCATTGGCCCGCCGCCCCGGCACGACCTCCCGGTGCAGCCAGCGGAAGGAGCCGTCGGCATCGAGCAGCCCCACCCCGTCCCGCAGGTTGAGCACGAGCCCACCGCCGGCGCGCGGCTTCACGGCACCGACGTGCTGCTCGGTGGTACGGACCGTGCGCCGCCCCGAGGCCGGGTCATAGGTGTGGATCCGGCTCCCGAGGATGTCGATCCACAGCAACCGCCCGCCGACCGCGTCCCAGGTCGGCCCCTCCCCGAGGGTCGCCTCGGCCCGTACCGCCACTTCGTACGTCGCCATCAGACCGCGCTCCGGTGACCGAGCCGCTCGGAGAGTTCGGCGGCGCCCTTGGCGGCGAGCTGCTCCAGCTCGGCCTGGCGCTCCTCGCTCCAGCGGATCATGGGGACGGAGATGGAGAGCGCGGCGACGACCCGGCCGGTGCGGTCGCGCACCGGGGCGGCCACGCAGGAGACGTCCGGGTTGGACTCCCGGCTCTCCACGGCGATCTGGCGCTCCCGGATCTCGGACAGGGCCTCGCGCAGGACGGCCGGGTCGGTGATGCTGTTGGGGGTCATGGCGACCAGCTCGGTCCCGTCCGGGATCCGGGAGGCCAGCTCCTGCTCCGGCAGGGAGGCCAGCAGCATCTTGCCGACGGAGGTGCAGTGCGCGGGCAGCCGGCGTCCGGCCGCGGAGACCATGCGGACGGCGTGCGTGGAGTCGACCTTGGCGATGTAGATGACGTCGGTGCCCTCCAGGATCGCCACGTGCACGGTCTCGTCGCAGGTCTCGGCGACCGACCGGGCCACCTGCTGGCCCTCGGCGGCGAGGTCGAGCTGCTCGGCGTACCGGCTGCCGAGCTGGTAGGGCCGCACCCCCAGCCGGTAGCGGCCCGGCTGTCCCTGCACCGGCACGATGTAGTTCCGGGCGGCCAGCGTGGTGACCAGTTCGTGGACGGTGGTGCGCGGGAGCTGCAGCTTGCGCACGATGTCGGGGGCGGAGAGTGTGCCGTCCCCGTCGAGGAAGAGCTCAAGGATGTCGAGAGCCCGGGTCACGGCAGGTACGAGGCGTCCCACGTCCGGCCCCCTCCCTTTGGGTCTGTAAGGCTGCGGGTCTGTGTCTGTCGGGCGATGGGTCCGCTGGGCTGCGGCTCCGTCGGCCCGTGTATCCGTCGGGCTGTGTACCCGTCGGCCTGTGTATCCGTCGGGCTGTGTTCGAAATTTCAACAGCCGATCGGGATGACGAACACAGGCTACTCAAGTTCCGTTTGCCCCGGCAATGGGCCCGCGCGTCTGAAACACTGTCGCCGAGGCGGCCCACGGCGGACGAACCGGCCACTCCGATCACGCACATCCGCACCTGGAGGCACCCCCGGGATGACCAATGACCTCGTAGTCGTCCTCCCCGGTATCACCGGCAGCACCCTCCGCACCAAGGACGGGACCCTGGTCTGGGCCCCCACCGCCGGGGCCGTCCTCGACGCCATCAAGTCGTTCGGTCGGAGTGTGAACGCCCTGCGCCTCCCGGAGGGGATCGGTGACGAGCACCCGGGTGACGGGGTCGAACCCGTCGCGCTCATGGACGACCTCCACCTGATCCCCGGCATCTGGACCCCGGTCAAGGGCTACAACAAGCTCCTCGACCGGCTCCGTACCCTCGGCCACACCGAGGAGAAGGGCAACCTCCTCCCCGTCCCCTACGACTGGCGCCTCTCCAACCGCTACAACGCCGACCGCCTGCGCACCATCGTCCAGCCCGCACTGGAGCGCTGGCAGGCCGCCCATCCCCGCAACGCCGACGCCCAACTCACCTTCGTCTGCCACTCCATGGGTGGTCTCATCGCCCGCTGGTACATCGAGAAGTGCGGCGGCACCGACCACACCCGCAAGCTCGTCACCCTCGGCACCCCCTACCGCGGCGCGGCCAAGGCGCTGGACCAGCTCGTCAACGGGGCCCATCAGCGGCTCGGCCCGCTCTCCTTCGATCTCACCGTCTTCGCCCGTACCCTCCCCTCCCTCCACCAGCTCCTCCCCGAGTACGCCTGCATCGAGGCCGGCGCCCAGCCCGGCGGGCTCGTCAAGACCACTGAAGTGGAGGGCGGTGTACCGGAGTTGGACAGCGAGATGACGCGCGACGCCATGCTCTTCCATACCGATCTGCAGGCCGCCGAGGAAGTCCGCTCCCGCTCCCTCACCACCACCCACGCCATCGTCGGCACCAAGCAGAACACCCCCACCACCGCCCGCCTCCAGCACCGCACCCTCACCCTGCGAACCGACTACAGCGGCCAGGACCTCTACGGCGACGGCACCGTTCCGCTCGTCGGCGCCTGCCGTGCGGACGTGCCCATGAACAGCAACACGCTCCGCCGCGTCCCCGACCAGCACGGCAACCTCCAGCGCAACAAGGCCGCACTCGACGAACTCGAGAGCGTCCTGACCACGCCCGACCTCGTCGTGCGGGCGCCGGCGCTCGCGACGCATCTGCGGCTCGACGTGCCCGAAGTCATCGGCGCGGGCGAGCCGTTGACCGTACGGCTCGCCGCCGCCTCCGGGATCCGGCGCGCCGTGCGGCTCACGGTCACCGATGAGGGAGGTCACCTCGAAGAGGCCCGGGTCGTCGTCGCCGGACCGGAGCCGACGGAGGTGGTGTTCGAGGGGCTGAAGGCCGGGGCGTACGGCATCGCGGCCGACGGCACCGGGCCGGGGTCGCCCGTCGCCGGGGTCGGTGCGGACATCCTTGTGTGGGACTGAACCGCGTCCCGAAAAAGGCCGAGCCCGGCGCGCCCGTCAGCGCTGCTGCTCCCGCCGCGAATCCTCCAAGTGCCCCTTCAACCGCTGTGCCCTCAGCACCAGTTCGAGTTCGAAGCGGCGGTCCGGGTCGTCTATCTCGTCGCCCCACAGTTCGCGGATCTGGCGCAGGCGGTAGCGGACCGTCTGGGGGTGGACGCCCAGGCGGGCCGCCACCTCGGGGGCGCCGCCCCTCGTCTCCAGCCAGGCCAGCAGGGTCTCGGCGAGACGGCGGCCGTGGGTGGGGCCGCAGTGGGCCAGGGGGGCCAGGCAGCGCAGGGCCAGGTCGTCGATCAGTTCCTCGGGTTGGAGGAGGACCAGGGCTTCCGTGTGTTCCGTGCAGTACAGGACCTCGCCCGAGGGGAGCAGGCCGCGCTGCATCAGGGTCACCGCCGCCTCCGCCCAGCGCAGTGACTTCGCCGCGTCGGCGAGCTCGACCGGGGGGCCGATCGCGCCGGACCAGCCGGTCAGGGCGCGGTGCAGCAGGTCGGAGCGGCCCGCGGCCTCCGGTTCGGGGACGACCATGCGGGGCTGTTCGTATTCGAGGTCCAGGAGGACGCCCTGGCCCACGGCGGGGGCGACCGCTTCCCGGGCCGGGCGCAGGAGGACTCCGACCGCGACCTTCTTCGGGAGCGGCCAGCCGATGCGGGCCGCGCGTTCGGTGAGGGCCTCGGAGGGGTCGCCGCGTTGGTGTTCGGCGAGCAGGAGTTCCATCAGGCGGCGCTGGAGACGCAGGCGTTCGCCGGCCTGGCGGGCGGCGGCCTCGGCGTAGCCGCGTACGGACTGGTCGACCAGGCCGTCGAGGTACTCGTAGCCCGCGTCCACCAGCTCGTACATCGCCGGGGGCGGGATCTCCACGCGCTGGCCGATGTCGGCGAAGCGGCGCCAGGCCAGCCGTACGCCCATCCGGTAGATCGCCTGGAGGGAGTCCAGGCTGCGGCCGTTGAGGCCCTCGCCGCGGCCGAACTCCTGGAACACTCCGGGCGGCACGGTGGGGCGGCCCTCCGCGGTCTCCAGGTGCTGCACGAACACCTCGATGGCGCGGCGGATGCCGATCAGGGCCATGGGTTCGCCGGACTCGTCCAGCACTAAGGGCAAGTGCGGGTACTCGCGGCGGATCTCGGTCATGATCTGCTCGGCGAGCTCCGGTGCCTCGGCCATCGCTATCTCGGCGAACCGGCGCACCTGGAAGCGGGGCACGTCGTGCCAGGCCGAACGGGTCGAGAGGGCCGAGCCTGCGTCGGTGCGGGCGGCGGGCGGCACGGGTCAACTCCCCTGGCCGGCTTGCTCGTAGGTGATCAAGGGGTTGTTCGGCTGGTCTGGGGTGGCCTCCAGCAGGGCGACCACGCCCAGTGCGGCGCCGACCGCGAGGGCGGCGGCCAGCACGACGGTCAGCGTGGCGGCGAGCAGTCTGGACATCGCGGGGTCAGCCTCTCTGTACACCTCGGTACAACCGCTGTTTCGGTCGCCCCACCCGGGCTTTCCGTCCCTGTCTGTCCGGCCCCCAGTGTCAACATGACATTGACACCACGTCAAGAGGCGCCTACGGTTCCCGGCCCATACGGGTGCCGTGCGCCGAGCCGTGCCGCACCACCCTCTGGCACGCCTCTCGCACGCGCACCTTTCCCCTCGGCGCGGTCACCCCCCACGTCGCGTCGTCCCGAGCCCCTGGAGTGCCCGGAATGCGCCGTACTGCCTCACCGTTTTCGCTGATCATGCTGGGTCTCGGCACGTTTCTGCTGGTACTGGCACCGATGCTCGCCTGGTACGTGGAGCCGCGGGCCGCCGTGAACCCGATCGACATCGACACCACCGCCGTCTACAAGGGCACCGGCTCCGTCTTCGACCTGGACAAGGTCGCCACCGTGCCGGACAAGACCATCACCGTCACCCAGCGGGTACGCGGAAACGTCGCGGAGAGCGAGAAGAGCGGGAACGCCGTCTGGGACGTGATCACGACGGTGGACACCGACGAGTCGCTGCCCGCGGCCGACCCGCACGACGCGCTGGACTACCAGCCGCACCGCTGGGTGCTGGACCGGAGGACCACCCGGCCCGTGCACTGCTGCGAGGAGAAGCCGTACATCGAGGGCGAGGCGTACCTGAAGTTCCCCTTCGATGTGCAGAAGCGGGATTACCGCTGGTGGGACAACACCCTCGGAGGTGTCGTCACCATGCGTTACCAGGGGACGAAGAAGATCCAGGGGTACACCGGCTACCGGTTCACCGCGTCGGTGCCGGCCACGAAGACCGGGACGCGGCTGGTCCCCGGGCGGCTGGTGAACCTGCCGGACCGGCCGCAGGTGCTGGCCGAGGAGTGGTACGCCAACCACGGCATCGAGCTGGTGGTCGACCAGGCCACGGGCCGGGTGCTGTACGCACAGACGGGCCCGCGCCGCACGCTGCGGGCGCCGGGCGGCACCGAGGACGAGGCGGTGCTGCTGGACAGCGAGAAGATCGCGTTCACCACGGAGACCCAGAAGGAGGCGGTGGAGCGGGCCGAGGAGGACAGCGGACGGCTGGAGCTGGTGGGGACCACGCTGCCGATCGGGGCGGGTGTGACCGGCTTCGTCCTGGCTCTGGCCGGGATCGTTTTGGTGGTACGAGGGAGGCGGCATCCCGATTTGTCCGAATCGCCCCAGTCTCCGCTCACGAAGTGACATTACGTCAGCTCTAACAAAGCCCGAAATTGTCACGTCGGTGAGTAGCCGTGGCGAACGGCGGGGCGAAAACTGTCCACCCCACCCGAGCACAACCCGTCCACAGTCCGCACCCAGAAAGCCCCTGGTTCCCCCACGGACAGACTCCACACGCCACAGCCGTAACAGTCGGCTCGCTGTTCCCCCACGCTGAGTTCCGCACCCCGAGACATGTTGGAGCACCGATGCCCCAGCACGTGCCGTCACTGCGCGCCCCGGTCCCCACGGTGCCGCAGCACCCTCACCCTCCGGCGCTCCCCCCACAACCGCGCCGAATCGTTTTCCTCGCCCATCGCGATCTGGGCAACCGGGCCGCCGGAGGCTCCGAACTGCTCGTCGACCGGCTGGCCGACGGACTGACCCGGCTCGGCCACCAGGTCACCCTGCTGTGCGGCGGGCCCGCGGCCTACCGCGACTACCGGGTCGTCTCCGCGGGCGGCGCCTACGGCCACTACCTGCGCGCCCGGTCCGCCTTCGCCCGCCAGGTCGGTGAGACCGATCTGCTGGTCGAGGTCTGCAACGGAATGCCGTACCTGGCGCCCCTGTGGCACCGCGGCCCCACGCTGTGCCTGGTCAACCACGTCCACACCGACCTGTGGCGGATGCGGTTCGGCGGACCGCTCGCGCCCGCCGCCCGGCTCGGCCGAAGACTGGAGCACTGGGCGCTGACCGGAGCCCGACAGCGCGGTCTGCTGGTCGCCGTCTCCCCGTCCACCGCGCACGCGCTGCGCGCGCTCGGCGTCGAGCGGGAGCGGATCAGGGTCGTCCACAACGGTGTGGAGGAACCGGGTCCGCGGGCGGACCGCTCCGCCGAGCCGCTGTTCGTGGCGGTCGGACGGCTCGTCGAGTACAAGCGGATCGATCTGCTGCTGCGACTGTGGGAGCGGGTACGGCCGGTCACCGGCGGCCGGCTGGTCATCGTCGGCGACGGCCCCGAACGCCGGCGGCTGGAACAACTCGCCGGTCCCGGCGTGGAGTTCACCGGCCATGTCACCGAGGCCGAGAAGCACCGGCTGCTGTGCGCGGCCTGGCTGCTGCTGCACCCCTCCGCCGTGGAGGGCTGGGGCCTGGTGGTGACGGAGGCGGCGGCCCGGGAGACCCCGGCCATCGCCTTCGACGTACCGGGCCTGAGGGACTCCGTGATCGACGGGGAGACCGGGGTGCTCGCCTCGGGCGAGTCCTCCTTCGCCGCCGCCTGGTGCACGCTGGCCCTGTCCACCCACCGCCGGGAGCTGATGGGCAAGGCGGCCCGGGACCACGCGGCCGGCTTCCGCTGGGACCGAACGGTCCGGCAGTTCCGGGCAGTTGCCGCCGAGGCGGTACGGAGCTGGACGCCATGAGCCCGGTGAAGGACCCCTCCCTCAGACGCTCCGTGACCCTCTTCCGTGCCTTCATGCGCGAGCAGGAGGACCCGGAGACCTGCTACTCGCTGCTCGCCCGGGACGCGGTCGACCAGGTCGAGCGCTACGGCGGCCCGGTGCGCGGACGCACGGTCGTCGACGTCGGCGGGGGCAAGGGGTACTTCACCGAGGAGTTCCGGCGGCGCGGCGCGCAGGCGTACCTGTTCGAACCGGACCTCGGGGAGCTGGGCCGGAAGCCGCCCGACGGCAGTGTGGTCGCCGACGGGTATCTGCTCCCCCTGTACGACGGTGTCGCCGACGTGACCTTCTCCTCCAATGTGCTGGAGCACGTGGCCGACCCGCAGACCTTCCTCAGCGAGCTGGTCCGGGTGACCCGGCCCGGCGGGCTGATCTATGTGTCGTTCACCAACTGGCTGTCGCCGTGGGGCGGGCACGAATGGGCCCCGTGGCACTACCTGGGCGCCGAGCGGGCCCGCGCCCGCTACCGGCGCCGGACCGGTAAACCGGCCAAGCACACCCTCGGCGAGAACCTCTTCGCCGTGCACATCGGGCCCACACTGCGGCAGGTCCGCGCCCGGGACGACGTCAGGATCGTCTCGGCGCGCTCCCGCTACTGGCCCTTCCTCGCGGAGGCGGTCGTCAAGGCGCCCGGCATCCGCGAGATAGCCACCTGGAATCTCCTCCTCATACTCCGGCGGTGTCCCCCATGACGAGCACGGTCCAGGCTCCTCCCCCAGCAGCCGTCCCAACCACCGCGACCATGGCGGGCCCGCCCGAGGGCCCCCGGTCGCGGCGCTGGTTGCTGGGGTTCTGGGCCGTGGTGTTCGTGCTGCTGCTCGCCGTGCAACCGGGACGGCAGACCTTCGACACCAAGCTCGGGGTGACCGTCGACCCGGGACGGTTCTTCTCCGACCTCGGCCAGCTCTGGCAGGACCAGGGCTCCTTCGGCGGTATCTCCGACCAGTACGCCGGCTACCTCTGGCCCATGCTGCCGTTCTACTGGCTGGCCGATCTGGTCCAGCTGCCGGTGTGGCTGGCCGAGCGGCTGTGGCTGTCGCTGATCGTCTCCGTCGCCTTCTGGGGCGCCCTGCGCCTGGCCGAGCGGCTGCGCGTGGGCAGCGACGCCACCCGGCTACTGGCCGGAGTGATGTACGCGCTGTGGCCGGTGTTCACCACCGTCGTCGGCTCCACCTCCGCCGCCGCACTGCCCGGCGCGGTCCTGCCCTGGGTACTGCTGCCGCTGGTCTACGAGCGCTACAGCGCCCGCGTCGCCGCCCTGCGCTCGGCGCTGATCATCCCGTTCATGGGCGGCGTCAACGCGGCCTCCACGCTCGCCTCGCTGCTCCCGGTCGGCCTGTACCTGCTCTCCCGCCCGCCGGGCCCCCGGCGCCGCAAGCTGATCACCTGGTGGGTGCCCGGCGTGATCCTGGCGACCGCCTGGTGGTGGCTGCCGCTGCTGCTGCTCGGCTTCTACGGCGAGAACTTCCTCCCCTACGTGGAGAGTTCGCAGACCACCACCGAGACCATGGCGGCCACGGAGGCGCTGCGCGGCGCCGGGAACTGGGTGGCCTATCTGCACTTCGGTGACGCCTGGCTGCCCGCCGGATGGGCCGTCGCCTCCTCGGCCGTCGTCGTCATCTGCTCGGCGCTCGCGGCGGGCCTCGGACTCGCGGGTCTGGCCCGCCGCGACATGCCCGAGCGGCGCTGGCTGGTGCTGACCGTGCTGACCATGGCGCTGATCCTGCTCTCCGGGTACGACGGCGCGTTCGGCGCGCCCTTCCACGGGGTGGTGCAGGACTGGCTGGACGGCGCGCTCGCCCCGTTCCGCAACATCTACAAGTTCCAGACCGGCCTCGCCCTCGCCCTGGTCCTGGGCCTGGCCCACCTGGTCGCGGTGGCCGCCCGCTCGCACGGCGCCCGCCAGGTGCCGGGCCGCGGATTCCTGACGCTGATCACGGCCGTGCTGGTGCTGCCGGGCCTGATGTGGCCGTACCTCAACGGCTCGATCCTGAACCCGGGTTCGTTCAAGGAGATCCCCGCCTACTGGAAGGCCACCGCCGACTGGATGGAGGAGTACTCCCCGGACGCCCGGGTCCTGGTCGTCCCGGCGACCGCGCACGGCATCCACACCTGGGGCTCCACCATCGACCAGCCCCTCGACGTCACCGCCGACTCCCGCTGGGCGCAGCGCGACTACGTGCCCTTCGGCACCCCCGGCAACCGGCGCGCCATGGACGCCGTCCAGCAGGCCCTCACCAGCGGCGCCGAAGTCCCGGGCCTGGCCGACTACTTGAGCCGGGCCGGCATCTACTACGTCGTCGTCCGCAACGACCTCGACCCCGACCAGATCGGCCAGGTCCCGACCACCATGGTCAAGCGGACGCTCGAACAGTCCGGCTACGAGCGGGTGAAGGGCTACGGGCCCATCATGACCGGCGGCACGATCACCCCCGGCACCCCGCTCCAGGTGGAGGGCCTGTACCCGAGGCAGCGGGCGGTGGAGATCTACCAGCCGCCGCGGGACGTGCCGCGGCCCGGGCAGGCCGGGGTGAGCGCGGTCGCCGACACCGCCGTGGTCTCCGGCGGCCCCGAGGCGCTGCTGCCGGTCGCCGGTGAGCTGCGCGGCCGGGCGAGCGTGCTGACCGGCGACAACCACCCGGGGCTCGGCTCCCCGCCGGTCCAGGTGGTCGGCGACGGACTGCGGCGCGCGGACACCCGGTTCGGCCTGGTCAACGCCAACACCTCGTACACGTACACACGCGACGAGCGCAACGCGCCGGACGCCACGCAGGACGCGGGCGAGAAACCGCACCAGATCCTGCCGACGACGGGCCAGGACCATCAGACGGTGGCCGAACTGCGCGGCGCCCGCTCGGTGTCGGCGTCCTCCTACGGCAACTGGCTGTTCCACCTGCCGCAGTACGACCCGGTGAACGCCTTCGACGGCAACCTGGACACCGCCTGGACGGAGGGCTCGCTGGGCTCTTCCAACGGCGAGTGGCTGCGGATCGAGTTCACCGGGAAGTACGACATGCCCGGCTCCTTCAAGGTGACCCCGCTGCCCCAGGAGGGCGTGCGGTCGGCGCCGACGCGGGTGAAGGTGGAGACCGAGCGGGGCAGCAGGACCAGTTGGCTGGAGCCCAACGGCCGTACGCAAAGTATCAAGGCACCGACCGGTGAGACCGGCTGGATGAAGCTGACGATCGTGGAGTCGGTGGAGCGGCGCGCCGGGCTGACCGGGGCGGGCTTCGCCGAGATCGCCCTGCCGGACGTGCAGGTGACCCGGCTGCTGCGGCTGCCCACGGACGCCCAGAAGTCCTCCGCCGACACCGAGCTGATCTCCCTGTCCCGCCCGGCCGACCCGACGGGCCTGTCCTCGACGGGCACCGAGGCGGGGCTGCACCGCCGCTTCACCACGGCGACGGCGGGCACGTTCGAGATCGAGGCGAGCGCGGTGGCGGTGCCGGGTGAGGCGCTGGACCGGATGCTGTACGAGGTGGCGCCGGAGCAGGAGAACCGGATCGTGGCCACCGCGGACTCCACGGCCCGGCTGGGCGCGGGTCTGTCGGCCCGCAACCTCACCGACGGTGACCTGACCACGGCGTGGATCGCGGGCGACCGGCCCACCATCCACCTGAGCTGGGAGGGCAAGCAGCCGATCGACGAGATCGTGCTCCCGGCGGCCGGCGGCCTGTCCAGCCGTCCCTCCGAGGTGCACATCAGCTCCCCGGACGGCGCGGCCGTCGCCGGCGTCGACGAGAACGGCAACGTCCACTTCCCGCCGATCACCACGGACCGCCTCGACATCACCATCACCGAGACGGCGCCGCTGACCCTGTACAACCCGTTCGCCGACGAGGACATGCAGCTCCCGGTGGGCCTCACGGAGGCGTACATCCCGGCGCTGGACAGCTACCGCACCCCGAAGCCGGAGAACGACCGGACCTTCTCCCTGCCCTGCGGCAAGGGCCCGGCGCTGGCGGTGGACGGCAAGCTGTACGAGACGAGCGTCCAGGGATCGGTACGGGACCTGATGGAACGCCGCCCGGTGGACCTCACCCCGTGCCCGGAGAGCGGCCTCGAACTCTCCCCCGGCAAGCACAGCGTGGAGGCCGGTGACGCGGGCCCGCTGGTGGTGACGGCGGTGAAGCTGACCCGAGGCTCGATCGCCGAGTCCCCGTCCTCCGGCCGCGAGTTGGGCGTACGGGACTGGCTGGGCGACCGCCGCGAGCTGACCGTCGGCTCGGGTGCCGCGTCCTACCTGACGACGTACGAGAACTTCAACGACGGCTGGCGCGCCGAACTCAACGGCGAGAAGCTGACCCCGGTCCGCCTCGACGGCTGGCAGCAGGGCTGGCGGATCCCGGCCGGGGAGGGCGGCACGATCAAGCTCTCCTACGAGCCCTCGGTGACGTACGACGCCGGGCTGATCGGCAGCGGCGTGGCCCTCGCGGCGCTGGCGGGCCTGGCCCTGTGGCGGCGCCGCGAACCCAACCCGGACGAGCCGCAGCCGGTGCCGCCGGCGCCGGGGCTGTGGCTGGGCACGGTGGCGCTGACGCTGGTCGCCGCGGTGATCGCGGGCTGGTTCGCCCTGCTGGTCCCGGCGTTCGCGCTGCTGGCCAGGCGTCGGCACGAACTCCTGGTACCGGTGGCGTTGTTGGCACTTGCGGCGGCCGGGATCGTGGCGGCGGTCGGCGCGGGAGAGCCGGTACGCGAGGCGACGGGCGCCTTCGGGCACACGGCCCAACTGCTGGCGCTGATCGGCCTGTTCGCGGCACTGGTGAGCGTGGGGGAACCGGCGACGTCGGAGGGCGGTGACGGCGATGACCACCCTGCACCGGCCCAGGACTGACCCCGTGCCGCCCCGCGTTCCCTTCCCGGTGGTGGACGAGATAGCCCGCCACTGCCTCCAGGAGGAGGAACCGGAGACGGTCCACATCGAGGTCCACCTCCCGGGCCCGGTGGACCCGCCCCGCCTCCGCGAGGCCTTCACCGAGGCCCTGCGCCACCACCCCCGCATCCTGATGCGCGAGGCCCCGGGACCGTGGTACCGCCGCCGCTACGAATGGGAACTGACCGAGTCCCCCGACGTGGAGGTGGTCACCTTCCCCCCTCCGGGCCCGGACGCCCTGCGCGACGCCCGCACCCGAGCCCTGTCCACGGCCCCTCCCCTGTCAGCGTCACCCCCGATCCGCCTGGAGGTGGTGGTGGGCGCGGGCCCCGCGGAAGGCAGCGAGGCCACCGCCGACCCAGCTGCGGGCAGTCGTGCCGCTGGGGCGGCCCCCGCAACCAAGGAAGCGGCACCCCGCGAGCGCGGGCAAGCGAACCCACCCCCCGACGGCACCCCGCACGGCCACGGCAACACCGTCCTGTTCCTCACCATCAACCACACGGCCCTGGACGGCCCCGCCTGCCTCCGAGTCCTCGCCACCGCGGCGGAGCTGTACGGCGGCCGCAACAACGACCCCACCGCACCCCCCGTCCGCCCCCAAGACCCCCCGCAACCCACCCCCGACACCCCCTCCAACTGGTCCCGCCCCGCCCGCGTAGCCCCCGGCACCCCCGACCCAAGCCCCGGCAACGGCATGCTCGTCACCGAGCTCCCCCTCCCCCACCGCCCCAAGGGCTCCCCCTACACGGTCAACGACCAGCTCATGATCGCCACCGCGCTCACCCTCACGCACTGGAACCGCGAACACGGCGAACCACCCCGCCCCCTCCGCATCACGATGCCGGTCGACGACCGTCCCAGAGACCGCACCATGCCCATCGGCAACGGCACCAGACTGGTCGAAGTCCCCTTCATCCCGGAGGAGTTGCGCACGGACGACCTCCCGTCCCTCCTCCGCCGCACGGCCGAGAGAACCCGCGCCCTGAAGTCCCTCCCCCGCCCCCAACTGGGAAGGGGCGCCGCCCTGCTCACCGCCCCCGTCACCCCCGTGGCCTGGCGAGCCGCACTCACCCGCGGCCTGCGCAGAGCAGCGGCACCCTGGACCTCGACCACGCTCCTCAGCAACATCGGCCGTATCCCGTACCCCCTGGACTTCGGCGAGGAGGCCGGCCGCGCGCACGCGGTGTGGTTCTCGGCCCCGGCCAGGATGCCCCGCGGCCTGACGGTGACCACGGCCTCCACAGCGGGCCGTCTGCACCTGGCCCTGCGCTGGTCCCGGGCGCTGCTCAGCCACGGCGACGGCGCCCACCTGCGGGACCTGTTCGAGCACTATCTGCACACCACGGAGGCCCGGGAGTGACCACCAGCGCACCGCCGAAGAAGCCGAGGAAGCCGAAGGAACTGCGGGACTTCTACGAGAACCCGGCCGTCCCGGTGGCCTCCGGCACCCCGCGCAGCCTCCGCCAGGCCCGCATGCTGGCGGCAGCCCTCGGCACCGAGAAGACCCCGAGCACCATCCTGGACATCGGCTGCGGCGACGGCAGCGCGGCCGCGGTCGCCGCTCCCCTCCTCAAGGGCCATCGCATCATCGGCGTGGACTGGTCCCAGGACGCCCTGCGCCGGGCCCGCACCAGGCTCGCCCTCACCCCCGTGCGCGGTGAACTCACCGGCGGCGGGCTGCCGTTCAAGGACGAGTCGGCCGACGCGGTCCTGTTCAGCGAGGTCGTCGAGCACCTCGTCGACCCGGACGCCGCCCTCGACGAGATCCGCCGCGTGCTGCGCCCCGGCGGCCACCTGATGCTGTCCACCCCGAACCTGGCCGCCTGGTACAACCGGGCCCTGCTGCTGGCCGGGGTCCAGCCGGTGTTCTCCGAAGTGAGCCTGCGCGCGATCCACGGCCGCCCCGGCAAGGAGGTCGTGGGACACCTGCGCCTGTACACCGCCCGCGCCCTGAAGGAGTTCGTCGCCGCCTCCGGTTTCGAGGTCGTACGCCTCGCGGGCGCCCCCTTCCACGGCGTACCGCGTCCGCTGCGGCCCCTGGACCGGCTGGCCTGCTCCAGACCCTCGCTCGCCTCGATCCTGCTGCTGCACGCCCAGAAGTCGCCCGCGCGCAAGACCTAGGAAGAGGACGCAGACCATGTGGTGGGGAGTGGCCGCGGCCCTGTTGGCGAACGTCCTGTACAGCACCGGATTCGTCCTGGAGAAGAGGGCGCTCGCCGCCCTGCCGGAGGTGTCGGTCCGGCGGCCCGCCCGGCTGCTGCGGCTGGTCCTCGGCAGCCCCCTGTGGATCGGCGGCTCGCTCACCCTGGCGGCCGGATTCGGCGCCCAGCTCGCCGTCTACCGCACCCTGCCGATCGCCGCCGCCCAGGGCCTGTTCGTCTCCGGACTGGTCCTGCTGGTGCTGCTGTCGGCCCGGCTGCTGGGCGAGGAGACCAGCGGCCGGGAACGGTACGCCCTCGTCGCGATCCTCGCCGCGCTGCTGATGGTGGTGCTGTCCCTGCGCGAGGGGCCCGGCGAGACCGTCGGCGCGGACGCCCCGTACCCGCTGATCCTGCTGGTGTGCGTGCCGTCGCTGGCGGCCGGGGTGTGGCTGTACACCTCCGCCGAGCGGCGCGCCCGGCACCGGCACCGGCTGCCCACCACGGGCGTGGAGTACGGCGTGGCCGTGGGCCTGCTGTACGGCGTCAGCTCGCTGGCCATCAAGGGCGTCTCCAGCAGGCTCTCCGCCGACGCCTGGGGCGGGGCCCTGCTCGGGCTGCTGCGCTCGCCGTACCCGTATCTGCTGCTGTTCACCGGCGCGTTCGGCCTGGTGATGTCGCAGGCGGCGCTCCAGCGCTGCCGGGCCTCGCTGATCGTGCCGGTGTGCACGACCGTGACCTGTCTGTACACGGCGGTGCTCGGCACGCTCTCGTTCGGCGAGGCGCTGCCGGAGGACCCGGTGCGGCTCGCGCTGCGCGTCGCGGGCATCGCGCTCGCCGTCGCCGTACTGCTGTCCATGCCCCGGCACGACCAGCCGGCGCGCACCCCACGACCTCTCGGTGCCAAGGAGTTGACCCCACCGTGAACCCCGACGACCCGCTGCTGCGCATCCTGGCCTGCCCGCTCGACAAGGGCCGGCTGCACCTGCTCCCGCCGGACGACCCGGCCGATCCGGACGAGGCGCTGTACAACCCGCGCCTGCGCCGCCGCTATCCGGTCGTCGACGGCATCCCGCAGTTGCTGCCGTCCTCCGGTGAGCAGGTCGACGAGGACGAGCACGAGGCGCTCCTCAAACGGATGGTGCCATGACCAGGACTTTCGCGGCCCGGGTGGCGCCGCACCTCCCGCTCCGGCTGGTCGCCGCGACCGCCCGCGCGGTGTACCCGCGGTTCGAGCCGGAGCTGGCCCGCCTCGGCGAGCTGTGCCCGCCCAAGTGCGGCACGGCGGTGGACGTCGGCGGCTGGTACGGCCCCTGGACGCACCGGCTGTCGCGGCGGGCGCGCCGGGTGGTGACCGTGGAGCCGGTGCCCCGGCTGGCCCGGCTGCTCGCCGCGGGCGCCCCGCCCAATGTGCGGGTGGTGCAGGCCGCCGCCTCCGACCGGCCCGGACTGGCCCGGCTCTGGCTGCCGTCCGACGACGGCGGCGACCGGGGCGTGTCCTCGCTGGTGCGGCGGGACATCCACGGGCGCGCCCTGAACGTGGGCTGTGTGACGCTCGACGAACTCGGTCTGCGCGACGTCGGCTTCATCAAGATCGACGTGGACGGCAGCGAACTGGCCGTCCTGCGCGGCGCGACCGGCGTCATCGCCCGCGACCGCCCCGCCCTCTTCGTCGAGCTGGAGACCCGCATCCAGCCGATCGCGCCGGTGGTCACCTACCTCTCCCTGCTGGGGTACACCGGCTGGGTGCTGCCCGGCGCGGCCTGGGTGCCGCTGGACCGCTTCCCGCTCCGGGACCACCAGCGCAGGGCCCAGCACGTCGTCAGCCGGGGCCTGCTGCGGCGGGTCCTGCCGGGCGGCGGTCCCCGGTACGTCAATTCGGTCCTGTTCCTGCCGGACGGCCGCCGACCCGGTGGCGAGGTACGCGACGATGGGACCCATGCCAGCCGCACCAACCCCCTTCGGCCCGCTCCAGTTCCAGCTCGTCCTGCTGCGCCGGATGGCCGACCACAACCCGGACCTGGTCGAGACCGCCCGTCATGAACTCGGCGTCTCGGTCGCCGAGATGCGCGAGGCCAACAAGAAGTGGCAGGCGATGGTCCGTTCCCCGCGCGCCCGCGCCGCCGCCTCCCGCTACCGCTCGGTCCTCGGCGCCCCCGAGTCGGTGCTGACCCGCAAGGTCGGCGACCTGGAGTGCGAGGCGCTGCTGTGGCCGGTGCCGCTGTGGCCGACCCTGCGCTTCGAGGTGCTGCTCGCCCCGACCGGCGCGGTCTGGAACGAGTGGCTGGTCCGCGCCCCCGGCGCCGCCGCGCCTCCCCTGCGCACCCTGGCCGACCTCACCCCCTGGTCCTGCACGGTCGACGAGGCGGCCCGCGCCTTCGCCCCGGTCCGCCCCCTGGAGGGCTCGGCCCCCACCCGCTGGGGCCTGGCCTTCACCGCCCCGGACACCGAGGGCAACCGGCACGCGTGCGCGGCGGAGTTCACGTGGGGGCTGCTGCAGCGGGTGGCGGTGGAGCCGTAGAACCGGCCCCACCGGGCGGGAACCGATCAATCACCGCCGCGACAAACCACTCGATCAATCAGAGCAGCCACACGAGCCGAGACGATCACTCGTCGCCCCCCTCCTCTCTCAACCCGCACTCCATCCGAACATCCACGATCATCCAGGTGGCCTTGCGGCATCTGTGCCTAATGTCGCGCCATGGAGCTTCCCGATCGGTCCGAGCGGACCCTGGCCGTCGAGCGGCTGCAACTGGGCGATCACGCCTGTCTGGAGACGGGCGACGGCGAGACCACCTGGGCGGTGTTCACCGCCTACACCCGCACCAGCCTCGCCCGCCGGGAGAAGGTCCTGCTGGTCATGGACCCGGACGACCTCCAGGACGACGAGGTCGTCGCCCTGCTCGACCGGTCCGGGACCGCCGCCTCGCAGGCCCGGGCGAGCGGGCAGCTGGCGCTCCGGCGCAGCCCGCAGGTCTACCTGCCGGACGGCAGCTTCGACAAGGAGCGCACCGTCGAGGTGTACCGGGCCGAGGTCGAGCGCGCCCGCCAGGAGGGCTGGGCCGGGCTGCGGATCAGCGCGGACATGGGGTGGGCGGCACGGGCGGGCGTCGCCGAGGAACTGCTGCTGGACTACGAGGCGTCGGTGGCACCGCTCTTCGCCGACCCCCTGTTCACCGCGATCTGCTGGTACGACCGCCAGCGCTTCGGCCGCGGCCTGCTGGACGGCGTGTCCCGGGTCCACCCCCTGCGGATCGCGGACCCCGCCGACGCGCGCGCCGACTACGTGGAGACCCTGCGCGAGGCGATCGCCCACCAGGACACCTCCCACCCCACCCGGATCTCCCTCGACCTGCGCGGCCTGTGCTTCATGGAGGCCCACTGCGCCTGGCAGCTCATCAGCCTCGCCGCCTCCCTGCCGTCCGGCAGCCAGGTCAGCGTGCGCTGCGGCGAACTGCTCGCGCTGGTCCTGCGCCAGCTCGGAGCGGACAGCGCGCCGCAGCTGGTGCTGGACGTGGCGGCGGAAGGGGAGACGGTCGCCTGAGGCTCAGGCCGCCGCCTCCACCACGTCCGCGACGACACAGCTGACGTTGTCGGGGCCGCCCGCCGCGTTCGCCGCGTCGATCAGCGCGCGTACGGCGGTGTCCGGGTCCGGGGCGGTGCCCAGCTCCTCGCGGATACGGGCGTCGGTGACCACCGTGGACAGCCCGTCGGAACAGAGCAGGTAGCGGTCGCCGGCGGCCGCGTCCTGGAGCCGCAGGTCCGGCACCGGGGCCCCGGCCGAGGAGAGGGACTTCAGCAGCAGGGAGCGCTGCGGGTGGCTGACCGCCTCCTCCGGGGTGAGCCGTCCCTCGTCGATCAGGGACTGCACCACCGTGTGGTCGTGGGTGATGCGGAACAGGGCGCCGTCGCGCAGCAGATAGGCGCGCGAGTCGCCGATGTGCACCAGCGCCAGCCGCGAGCCCGTCCACAGCAGGGCGGTCAGGGTGGTCCCGGCCTCCTCGGTGATCCCGCGCGCGGCCTCCCGAGCCGCCTCCTCCAACAGGTTCAGCACGTTCCCGGCGGGCAGCTCCGAGGCCTCCAGACGGCGCAGCGCCGCCACCGCCGCGCTGCTCGCGGGGCCGCCGTCGGGGCCGTAGCCGTCGGCGACCGCGAGCAGGCGGCTGCCCGCGTACGCCGTGTCCTGGTTGGCGGGGCGGACCAGGCCGCGGTCCGAGTGGGCCGAGTGACGCAGTCGAAGCATGGTGGTGTCCTCTCTCGACGTCGTGGTGAGCCGGTCGATCAGGAACGCGGCCAGGTCCCGTCGTACGGCCGTCTCGGCCTCCACCTCCGCCCAGTACGCCCGGATCTCCCGGGCCGCCGCCCGCGGGGGCAGTGCGCCGACCTCGCGGATGCGGGCCAGCGGCATGCCGATGCGACGCAGCCAGGCGACCAGGCGGGCCTGTTCGAGCTGACCGGGCGCGTAGTAGCGGTAGCCGGTCTCCGGGTCGACCCGGGCGGGGCGCAGCAGGCCGAGTTCGTCGTACAGGCGCAGGGCCTTGGGCGACAGGCGGCAGGCCCGCGCGAAGGCGCCGATGGTGAGCATGTCCTCCGCCATGGGGTCCCCCGGTCGTGTCGGTTGGGCCGGTCGGGCCGGTCGGGCCGGTTGCGTCGATCCTGCCGGTCCTGTCGGTCCTTCCGGTCCTGTCGGTTCCTGGCCCTGATGCTGGGGCTTCACCGAGGGTGAAGGTCAATTCGGTTGCCGCGGTTCCCGGACCCGTGGTTAGCCTGCGGGCGGCCCGTCCCCGACCCTGGAGCCCGCCGTGCCCCGCATAGCACTGGTCACCTACGACCCCCGGCCCGAGCCGAACCACGACCGCGATCTGCCGGTGCTGCGGGACGCCCTCGCCGCCGCCGGGGCCGGGGCGGACATCGTGTTCTGGGACGACGAGAGCGTCGACTGGGCCGCCTACGATCTCGCCCTGATCCGGTCGACCTGGGACTACAGCCTGCGCAACGCCGAGTTCGTGGCGTGGGCGGAGCGGTGCGGCAAGGCGACCCGGCTGGCGAACCCGGCGCCGGTGGTGCGCTGGAACACCGACAAGCGCTACCTCGGGGACCTCGCCGCGGCCGGGGTGCCGGTCGTACCCACGCGCTACCTCGCCCCGGGCGCCGCCGCGGACCTGCCCGAGGACCACGAGTACGTCATCAAGCCCACCTCCGGCGCCGGTGCCCGTTACGCCGCCCGCCACACCCCCGAGGGGCGCGCGGAGGCCGTACGGCATCTGGCGCGGCTGCACGAGGAGGGGTTCACGGCGATGGTGCAGCCCTATGTGCGCGCCATCGACGCCCGGGGCGAGCGGGCGCTGCAGTTCTTCGGCGGGCGGCTGCTGCACGCCAGCCGCAAGCGGGCGGTCCTGGCGCCCGGTACCGCCTTCGACGCGGCGAAGGTCGCCCACCCCGGCCTGGAGCCGTGGACGCCCGAGCCCGCGGAACTGGCCGTCGCCGAGCGGGCGCTGGCCGCCGTACCGGACGCCGAGGGGCTGCTGTACGCGCGGGTGGACCTGGTCGACGGGGACGACGGACAGCCGCTGCTGATGGAGCTGGAGCTGGTCGAGCCGAATCTGTTCCTGTTCCTGCACCCGGGGTCGCTCGACCGGGTCGTGGAGGCCGTACTGGCCCAGGCGCGGCGCGGTCACCCGTAGGGGGCGGGAAATACGGGAACCTGACGTTCCGTCGGGATCATGTGCTTACCCTGGGGCTCGTGGGCGGATCCCATGAGCGGCGCACCTGCGGCTTTCCGGCGGAGCTGACCAGCTTCGTGGGGCGACGGGACGAATCGGCGGACGTCAGACGGCTGTTGAGCGAGGGCCGACTGGTCACGCTGACCGGTCCGGGCGGGGTCGGCAAGACCCGGCTGGCCTCGCACGTGGCCAAGCAGATCGCGCGGACGTTCACACACGGGGTGTGGCTGGTGCAGCTGGCCGCGCTGAGCGACGAGGCGTTCGTGCCGCACGCCGTGGCCGACGCGCTCGGTGTGCGCAACGAGACCGGACGGCCCGCGCTGGACGTCCTGGTGGAGCACTTACGAGGCCGGGTCCTGCTGCTCGTCCTCGACAACTGCGAGCATGTACTGCGCAGTTGCGCGCTGCTGGCCGAGACCCTGCTGGCCGCGACCGAGGGCGTGCGGGTCCTGGCGACCAGCAGGCACCGGCTCGGTCTGGCCGGCGAGCAGCTCTACGTCGTACCGCCGCTGCCCGCGCCCGGCCCGGAGGAGCTGGACGCCTCGGCCGTCGAGCACTTCCCCGCGCTGCGGCTGTTCGCGGACCGGGCGGCGGCCGTGGTGCCCGGGTTCACCGTCGGCGAGGGCAACCAGCACGCCGTGGCGCGGCTGTGCCGTCGGCTCGACGGGCTGCCGCTCGCCATCGAACTGGCCGCGGTACGGGTGCGGGCGCTCGGCGTGGACCAGCTCGTGGCCCGCCTCGACGACCGCTACCACCTGCTCACCGGGGGCAGCCCGGCCTCCGCGCCCCGCCACCGCACGCTGCGCTCGGCGGTCGACTGGAGCCATGAACTGTGCACACCGCAGGAGCAGTTGGTGTGGGCGTGGCTGTCGGTGTTCGTCGGCGCCTTCGACCTGGCGGCGGCCGAGGCGGTGTGCGGCGGGGAGGGGCTCGGCGCGACGGACGTCCTGGACGCGGTGGCGGGGCTGGTCGACAAGTCGGTGCTGGTACGGGAGGAGCGCGGCGGGCAGGTCCGCTACCGGCTGCTGGTCTCGCTGCGGGACTACGGCCTGGAGAAGCTCGCGGAGATCGGCGAGGTGACCGTCACCCGGCGGCGGCACCGGGACTACTTCGCGCGGCTGGCCACGGCGTACGAGGCGGGCTGGTTCGGGCCCGACCAGGTCTTTGTCACCGAGCGGCTGCGGCTGGACCAGGACGACTTCCGGGCCGCGCTGGACTTCTGCCTGACCACGCCGGGCGAGGCGCAGGCCGGGCTGCGGCTGGCGGCGTCCCTGTGGTTCCACTGGGTGGCGGGCGGCAGCTGGGGCGAGGGCCGGCACTGGCTGGACCGCGCGCTCAGGTCCGGGGCCCGGCCGGACGCGGCGCTGACCCGGGCCATGTGGGCGGGCGCGCTGATGTCGCTGGTGCACACCCGCTCCGCCGCCGTCCTGACCGGCGTCGACCCGCCGCACCATGTCCCGGCCGCCGACGCCGAACTCCCGGTGCCCGCGCCCCCGCCGATCCCCACCGGCGCCTACGGCACCGACCGCGCCGCGACCACGGACGTCGGCTTCGTCGTGCTGACCCGGATCGAGCTGGCCTGCACCCTGGTCAGCCGGGGCCGGGCGGGCGAGGCGATCGGGCTGTGCGCCGAGGCGGTCGCCGTGTGCGAGGCGCACGGCGAACAGTGGGCCCGCACCTGGGCGCTGCGCACCCTGGGGCTCGCGCACTGGTCGCTGGGCGCGTACGACAGGGCCGCCGAACAGGCACGGGCCTGTCTGCGGCTCCCGTACACCGCGCGGCAGCGCGCCAGTCTCGCCCGCACCCTGGACCTCCTCGCCGCCGCGGAGGCCCTCGCCGGGCGGGCCGAGCAGGCGGCGGTGCTGCGCGGCGCCGTGGACCGTGTCTGGCAGGACATCGGCGGCGACCCCACGCGGGCGCGCGGCGCGGGCGGTACCTCCGCGGCCGAACGCCACGCCCGCCGCGCCCTGGGCGGACCGGCCTACGACCGCGCCTACCGCCGCGGCGCCGCCCTCTCCCGCAACGACGCCATCGCCTACGCCCTGGGCCGCCCCCGCCGCCCCACGACCGGCACCTCCACCTCCCCCGACACGCGGCCCCTGACCCGCCGGGAGGCGGAGGTGGCGGCCCTGGTGGCCCGGGGTCTGACCAACCGGCAGATCGCCGAGGAACTGGTCATCGCCCAGCGGACGGCCGAGGGGCATGTGGAACGCATCCTGGTCAAGCTCGGCTTCAGCAAACGCAGCCAACTGGCCACGTGGTTCACGGCTCGGTCGGGGGGTGGGTGAGCCGGGGGCGTGGGGGCGGGCCGACGGCACGGAGGCGGCCCGACCGCGGGCAGACGGCCCGACCGCACGGAGGCACGGAGGCGGCCCGACCGCGGGCAGACGGCCCGGTGGCGCGGCCCGTCCAGCACCCCCAAGTGGCGGAAATGGGTCACGCGGCGACACGGAACAGCCGAACGCCACGCCCCGCACCGCGCCCGAACCCGCCACTTGGTCCCCCCTTCCGGCGGCGGCCCGCCGTGACCCGGCCTGCACCGGCGGGGTGAGAAGCGGCACAGCGGCGCATCCGCGGGCGGAATCTCCCGCCTGACGACCGTGGTCCGGGGCATCGTGGTGCCCTGACGGTGTCGGAGACCGACCGACTGTCGGAGACCGACCGACTGTTAAGGAGATACGACGCGTGTCCTCTCTCTTTCCGGCCCTGGCCGACGGTCCGCACGAGCGTGTCGCGCTGCGGTTCGGTGAGCGGTCGCTGACGTACGGGCGGCTGGCCGCCGCCACCGGCACTCTCGCGGACCGGATCGCCGGGCAGCGCAGGGTCGCCGTGTGGGCGACGCCGGCGCTGGAGACCGCCGTCGCCGTGGTGGCGATCCTGGAGGCGGGGATCGCCGCCGTGCCGCTCAACCCGAAGTCCGGGGAGAAGGAACTGGCGCACATCCTGTCCGACAGCGCACCCGGACTCGTACTCGCCGCCCCCGGCGACGAACTCCCCGACGCACTCAAGGAGTTCGACCGGGTCGATGTCGAACTGAACGCAGAAGCGGCCGCGCCCCGGCCCGTCGCCGAGGCGTCCGGTGAGGACCCCGCCCTCGTCGTCTACACCTCCGGCACCACCGGCCCGCCCAAGGGCGCCGTCCTCCCCCGCCGGGCCCTCGCGCACACCCTGGACGCGCTGGCCGACGCCTGGCAGTGGACGGAGGACGACGTGCTGGTGCACGGACTGCCGCTGTTCCATGTGCACGGGCTCGTGCTCGGCATCCTCGGCCCGCTCCGCCGGGGCGGTTCCGTCCGGCACCTCGGCAGGTTCAGCCCCGAGGGCGTGGCCCGCGAGCTGAGCGACGGCGCGACCATGCTCTTCGGTGTGCCGACGATGTACCACCGCATCGCCCAGGCCCTCCCCGACGACCCTGAACTCGCGCGGGCGCTGGGCGGGGCACGCCTGCTGGTGTCCGGCTCGGCCGCGCTGCCGGTGCACGACCACGAACGGATCGCGGCGGCCACCGGGCGCCGGGTGATCGAGCGGTACGGCATGACCGAGACGCTGATGAACACCAGCATCCGCGCCGGCAGCGAGGCCCGCCCGGGCACGGTCGGCGTGCCGCTGCCGGGCACGGAACTGCGGCTGGTGGAGGAGGACGGCACCCCGATCACGGCGTTGGACGGGGAGACGGTGGGCGAGATCCAGGTGCGCGGGCCGAACCTGTTCACCGAGTACCTCAACCGGCCCGACGCCACCGAGGCCGCGTTCACCGAGGACGGCTGGTTCCGCACCGGTGACATGGCGGTGCGCGACCCCGACGGCTACGTCCGCATCGTGGGCCGCAAGGCCACCGACCTGATCAAGAGCGGCGGTTACAAGATCGGCGCCGGTGAGATCGAGAACGCGCTGCTGGAGCACCCCGGGGTGCGGGAGGCGGCAGTGACCGGGGAGCCGGACGACGACCTCGGCGAGCGGATCGTGGCCTGGGTGGTTCCGGCGGACCCCGAGAAGCCGCCCACGGCCGAGGAGTTGGCCGATCACGTGGCCCGGCGCCTGGCCCCGCACAAGCGGCCCCGGACCGTGCACTACCTGGACGTCCTCCCCCGCAACGACATGGGCAAGATCATGAAGCGGGCGCTGGGCCGTGACTGACCGCCTGCACGCGCGGGAGTTCCTGCAGCTCGTCACCGACGACTTCACCGAACTCCCGCCTCCGGGACGGGAGTTGGTACCCGACGGCCCGATCGGCTGGCGCGGCTACGACGGCTCCCGGCTGCGCGCCGCCGAGCGCACCGGCGAGGAGGAGTCCGTGGTGTGCGGCACCGGCCGCGTCGAGGGCACCCGCGCGGTCCTGATCGTGTTCGAGTTCGGCTACCTCGGCGGCTCGCTCGGCGAACGCACCGGCGACCGGCTGGAGGCGGCCTACGCGCACGCCCGCCGCTACCGCCTCCCCGTCGTACCGCTGATCGCCACCGGCGGCAGCCGGATGCAGGAGGGCATGCTCGCGCTCACCCAACTCCAGCGTGTGGCCCGCCAGTCGGTGCTCACCCGGCAGGCGGGCCTGGCGCAGATCGCCGTGCTGCGGGACCCGACGACCGGCGGCGGCTGGGCCACCCTGGGCGCGGGCGCCGACGTCGTCCTGGCGCTGCCCGGCGCCCAGGTGGGCTTCGCGGGCTCCCGGGTCCGCCCGGCGGACGCCGACCCGGCCGCGTACACGGCGGAGGCCCAGGTCGCGATCGGCGCGGCGGACGCGCTCGTCCCGCCGCAGGAACTGCGGGCGACGCTCGGCCGCTGGCTGCGGCTGCTGACCGCCGACTCCGACGCCCCGGCCCCGGTGCCGACCGCGCTCGGCGCGGCCGACCTCCCGGCCACCGGCTGGGACGCGGTACGGCGCGCCCGCGCACCGGAACGCCCGCGCGCCGACGCCTACTTGGACGCCTACTTCACCCACCGCGAGGACATCGTCGGCGACCGCGCGGGCGGCCTCGACCCGGACGGCATGCGCTGCGGCTTCGGCACCCGCGAGGGCCGTACGGTCGCCTACGCGGCGCAGACCGGGGCGGCCACCCGCCCCGCCGGGTACCGTACGGCCGCACGGCTGATCCGGCTCGCGGACCGGCTCGGCATTCCGGTGCTGACCCTGGTGGACACCCCGGGTGCCGCCAACGACGCGGACGCCGAGCGGGAGGGCGCGGGCGCGGCCATCGCGGACCTGTTCGCGGCGGTGGCCGCCGCACGCACCCCGATCACCACGCTGGTCATCGGCGAGGGCGGCTCGGGCGGGGCGCTGGCGCTGGCCGCGCCGGGCAACACCTGGGCCGCGCCGGACAGTTACTTCTCGGTGATCGCTCCGGAGCTGGCCGCGGCGATCCTCAAGCGCCCGGCCACCGAGGTGGAGGCGACCGCGGACCAACTCCGCATCCGTCCGCAGGACTTGGCCGAACTGGGAGTGATCCGCGGCATCGCTCCGGCCTGACCGCCCGAACCGGCGGGCCCGCCGCGATCCGGCCCGTGCGGTTCGGGCGACAGGACGAGTACCGTCCGTAACAATGGATTTAGCCGGAGTCACAAGGACCGCACGGGGGAGCACACCACGCCATGGACGGGCTGATGGAGTTCAAGACCGACGACGGTGCCGTCGTGGTCGTCGAGGGCATCGAGGACGAGTCGGGCGCCCGGCTGGTCTCGCGCGAGGACGGCCCGGCCCGGGCGGCCCGCACCTTCGAGGGCGCCCTGGGCGGGGTGCGCGCGGCGGCCGAGTCCGCGCTCAGAGTGTTCCGGGACGGCTCCCTGCGGCCCGACGCGGTGGAGCTGGAGTTCGGTGTGAAGCTCACCGCGGAGTCCGGCGCGATCATCGCCAAGGGAGCCGCGGAAGGGCACCTGGTGGTCCGGCTGAGCTGGACACCGGGACAGAGCGGTCCGGCTTCGCTGGCCGAGCCGGGGCAGATCGCCTCGGCTCCGGAGGCCGCGCAGGGGCGGACCGGGCCGGCTGCGGAGGCCGCACCGCGACAGACCACCCCGGCTCCGGAGACCGCACCGGGACAGACGGGCCCGGTTCCGGCAGCCTTGCCAGGACAGACGGGCCCGGCCCCAGAGACCGCACCGCGACAGACGGGCCCGGCCCCGGAGACCGCACCGCGACAGACGGGCCCGGTTCCGGCAGCCTTGCCAGGACAGACCACCCCGGCTCCGGAGGCCCCCGCGCAGTGATCGGCGGCACCGCCTGGCACGCCCGCGTCGAGTGCGGCACCGAGGTGGGCGCGGGCTTCCTGGTCTCCGGCCGCCACGTACTGACCTGCGCCCATGTGGTGCGGCGGCGGGAGCAGGACCGGGTCGTCGTCAGTTTCCCCGGGTGCCGCGAGCTGACCGGGATACCGGCGAGCGTCGCCGTGCACGGCGGCTGGCAGGGCGGGCCCACCGACCCGGGCGACCTCGCCGTACTCGAACTCGACCGCGAAGTGCCGCTGGCACCGGCCGAGTTCGCCGAGCCCGGCGAGGAGCGGGAGCACGGCGAGCTGATCGCGTACGGCTTCCCCAAGGGGTACGACGAGGGCATGCTCGCCTCCTACCGGGCGCTACCGGGGCCGCTGATCTCCGACGAGTGGGCCCAGTTGGAGGCGCTGACCGGACACGGGCAGCCGCTGGCACCGGGGTTCAGCGGGGCGGCTGCGGCCCTGGCGGACGGCAGGGTGGTCGGGATGGTGTCGACGGTCGCGGGCGGCCGGGACGTCCGGGTGGGCCGCATGCTGCCGACCGAGGTCCTGGTCCGCTACTGGCCCGAGCTGTGCGAGCGGATCCCCGCCTCCGACCACCGCCCCGAGGCGGTGCGGCGGCTGTACGCGCTGGTGCGGCGGGCGGTCGCCGAGGGCCTGGGCTGCGCCCCGGACCGGCTGTACGTGGACGCCGTGGGCACGTTCGGGCCGCCGCTGCCGGACGGCGGCTTCGCCTCGCTTGGCGCGGCGGCCGGGTACGTGATGTGGGAGGTGCCGGGCACGGACGCGGTGACCCGGTTCGCGCAGCGGCTCCAGGACCTCCTCGACGCCCCGCCCGCGCCCCGGGCCGCGGCGCCCGCCTGGTCGCCGATCCTCGTCGAGATCGACCACAGCGGCGCCGGGGCCGACCAGGTCACCGTGGAGGTCTCCGCGTACCGGGACGGCCACCGGCGCCGCGTGGACTCCCGCCGGCTGCCGCGCGCCGCCGTACGGGAGTTCGTGCAGCGGCGCGTGGACGACGCCTTCGGCCAACTGGCACCGGACGCGGAGGAGCTGGTGACGTTCGTCCTGCCGCGCGAGTGGCTGAACGAGCCGGTGGCTCACTGGGAGTGCGGCCCCGAGGACTCCACCCCGCTCGGCTGCGCCCACCCCCTGGTCGTGGTGGACCGCTCCCGGTACCGCAGCGGGCGCCTGCGGCACCAGCTGGCCAAGAAGTGGCAGAAGCTGGAGGCCCGTGCGGAGGCCCGGCTGCACCGCGTGGACTGCGGCGGCCGGGAACGCCCGGCGGGCCTGCGCAAACGCCTGCACGACGAGGACGCCGACCTCGCCGGGTTCTCCTACCCGCCCGGTGCGGCCCGCCCGCACTTCGAGGCCGGCCTCAACACCCCGGTCCCGGTGCTGCTGTGGCCGCGCACGGGCTGCACGGACCCCGGTCACGACGGCCCCTGCGCGGGCACCGCGTTCCTCGACGAACTGACCGCCGACGTCACCGGCGTGCCGCCCGCCGAACTGCCGCGCCAGGTCATGGAGTTGCGGATGACCGCGGAGGCGGACGACGACCCGGACCGGCACTGGGCCAAGGACGTCCAGCTCCTGTGGGACGACCCGCGCTGCTTCCCCCAGCCCGCCGCCGGCCTGCACTCCCCCGTCCACTGACCAGGAGAGAATCCGCCATGCCCCTGTGGCCCGTCTACACCGGCACCAACGAGCCGCACGACGGCATCGCCGAGCTGCCCCCACCGCCGCCCTGGCGGGCCTTCGACGGCGGCCCCGCGCTCCCGGCACCGGACACCTCCGCCGACACCGCCGCCGTCTCCCCGGACCGCACCCACCGCGCCGCGACCTACCGGGCCACCGAGGAGACCGTCCAGCTCGTCAACGCCGCCCTCTACCTGCGCCGCCCCCTGCTGGTCACCGGCCCGCCCGGCACCGGCAAGTCCTCCCTCGTCTACGCCGTCGCCCGCGAGCTGAAGCTCGGCCCGGTCCTGCGCTGGAACATCACCAGCCGCTCCACCCTCCACGACGGCCTCTACCAGTACGACCCGCTCTCCCGCCTCTACGCGGCCCGGCACGCCACCGCCCCCACCGACACCGGAGCCGGAACCGACACCGGCACCGGCACCGGCACCGGCACCGGAACCGGAACCGGAACCGGCATCGAGGACCACCTCCGCCTCGGCCCCCTCGGCACCTCCCTGCTCCCCTACGAACGCCCCCGCGCCCTGCTCATCGACGAGATCGACAAGAGCGACCTGGACCTGCCCAACGACCTGCTGAACGTGCTGGAGGAGGGCCAGTACGAGATCCCCGAACTGATCCGGGGCGGCCCGGTCGCCCAGGTGCTGGTGGACGGCGGCGACGCGCGCGTCCCGGTGGAACGCGGCCGGGTACGGTGCCGGGCCTTCCCCTTCGTCGTACTCACCAGCAACGGCGAGCGCGAGTTCCCGCCCGCCTTCCTGCGCCGCTGCGTCACCCTGCGGCTGCGCCAGCCCGACGACGACCGGCTCGCCGACATCGTCCGCGCCCACTTCGGCGAGGAGCCCGACGCCTACGCGCAGACCCTGATCAGCCGCTTCCTGTCCCGCGTCGGCGGCGGCGACCTGGCCACCGACCAGCTCCTGAACGCCATCTACCTGGCTCGCTCCAGCGACCTCGACGCCGACTCCCTCGACGAACTCGCCGAACGGCTCATGCCCTACCTCTCGGAGGCCCAGCACACCGATGCCTTCTGAGCGCCGCGCCTCGCCCCTCGTCCGCCTGGCCGACGTCCTGGCCGAGGCGGGCGGCGGCGTACGCCCGACCGCGCTCGAACTGGCGGAACTGCTGTGGCTGGCAAGGCAGATGGAGGAACCGGCTCCTCCCGTACCGGCGGCGGAGGAACCGGTACGGCGGACTCCGGTGGAGGAAGCAGCACAGCCCGAACTCCCCCCGGAACCGTCGCAGCCCGTGGAGTCCGCACCGCCGGTGGCCCCCACGGAACCCCCACGCGCCCCGCTCCACCTCCCCACCACCCCCGCGAAGCCGACGGCCCCCGAACCCCACGCCGCCCTCCTCGCCCCGGCCCCGCCGATGCTCCACCACCCCCTCGCCCTGCAACGCTCCCTGCGCCCCCTCAAACGCCGCACCGCCGCCCCCGACCGCCTCGAACTGGACGAGCGGGCCACCGCCGACCGCATCGCCCGCCTGGGCGCGGAGCCGGAGTGGTGGCTGCCGGTACTGCGCCCCGCCCAGGAACGCTGGCTGAGCCTGAACCTCCTCTACGACACCGGCCCCACGATGCCGGTCTGGCGCCCCCTGATCCGCGAACTGCACACGGCGCTCGCCCAGTCGGGCATCTTCCGCACGATCACCGCGCGCCCGGCCGCCCCCGACGGCACCGTCCACCGCTCCGCCGCCCACGCCCCCGCCGACGGCCGCACGGTCACCCTCCTGATCAGCGACTGCATGGGCCCGCAGTGGCGCCCCGGCCCGGCGGGGACCCTGTGGTACACCACCCTGCGCCGCTGGGCGCACCGGATGCCGCTGGCCGTGGTGCAGCCCCTGCCGGAACACCTCTGGCGGGACACCGCCCTGCCCGCCGCCCCCGGCCTGCTGAGCGCCCCGCACCCGGCGGCCCCCAACTCCGCCCTGTCCTTCGAGGCGTACGACGAGACCACGACCGGCAGCGGTGCGCCACTGCCGGTCCTGGAACCGGACCCGCGCTGGCTGGCGAACTGGGCTTCCCTGGTGGCGGCACCCGGCGGACAGGGCTTCCCGGGCTCGGTGGGCCGGCTGGGCGGCCCCGTGGACACGACGGACCGCACGGACTTCGGCACGCTGACGGCGGAGGAGTTGGTGCTGCGCTTCCGGGCCTCGGCCACCACCCAGGCCGTACGGCTGGCCGGGCATCTGGCGCTCGGGCGGGCGGACCTGCCGGTGATGCGGCTGGTACAGGCGGCACTGGAGCCGCGCCCGCGCCCGCAGCACCTGGCCGAGGTGATCCTCAGCGGCATGCTGGCGAAGGTGCCGGGACCGCCGGGAAGCTACGACTTCCGGCCCGGCGTACGGGAGTTGCTGCTGCGCAGCCTCCCGCGCACGGCCCGACGCGGCACGAGCGACCTCCTCTCCCGGCTGGGCGCCCTGATCGACGACCGGGCCGGGGTGTCGGCGGGAGAGATCCGGGCGACGACGCCGATGACGAACGGGACGCTCACCGAGACCCGCAGTGATCCCATCGCGACGGTGGCGGAGGAGACACGGGACCGGCTGGTGGGGCGGCCGGACCGCGGACAGGTGCTGGGTGGGCGGTACCGGTTGGTCGAGGGGGTCGGCGAGGGCGGGTACCTGTGGCGGGGGGAGGTCGTCGAGACCGGGACGCCGGTGGTGGTGTCGGTGTTCCCGGCGCACAGTGATCCGGAGCGGGTGGAGGACTTCCTGCGGGATGCGGAGGCGCTGAAGTCGCGGCGGCCGGAGAACGTGGTGACGGTCTATGACTTCGGGGTTGAGGACGGTCAGCAGTACGTCGTCATGGAGCATGTGGACGGGGTCGCGCTGAACTCCCTTGACTGGACGGGCGCTCTGCGGCTTCCACCGCCGCTCTTGGTGTCCACGGTAAGCCAACTGGCCCGCGCGATCTCCGGGATGCACGAGGCGGGCGTTCCGCACGGACGCCTCGACACCGGCCGGATCATGCTCCTGCCGGACGGCACCGTACGGCTGACCCTCTGCAACCTGGGCTACCGGGGGCAGGCACCGTATGCCATCGACCTGCGTACCGTTGGCGATCTGGTGTTCCGGCTGGTGTCGAGCACCTACCTGATCTCCAGGCACAGCCTCTCACCCGACAAGTTGGACGGACTGCCGGGCTCCCTGCGCCCCTCGTTTGCCCGAGCACTGCGCCTGCTGATGTCAAGCGTCCACGAGGAGCAGCATGCTGGCATGCGGGAGCTCCAGCACGACGTGTTCGTCCGCCACGCGTGGAAGGCGCACGATCCCCTCTACTACTCCCTGCTGGGCCGGGTCTCCGCCCGCCGGGGATCGGGGCAACCCGTTGCCACCGGCTCGCCCCAGGAACAGGCGATGCTGGCCATGCTGCTCCTGCACCACGGCCGCACGTTCACCCACACCCAGCTCACCGAGGGCATCTGGGGACCCCAAGCCCCCGAGGGCAACCCCGAGTTGCTGCTACGCTCCTACGCCTCCCGCCTGCGCAACGCCCTCGGCCCCGGCGTCCTGGCCACCACGTCCAACGGCTACGCCCTCCACACCAGCGCCGACTTCGTGGACGTCATCACCTGCCAGAAGCTGGTGGAGCAGGCGGAGCGGCAGCGCGCGGAGGGCGAACTCGCCTCCGCGCGCACCACGGTGGACGAGGCGCTGAACCTCTGGCGCGGCGAGGTACTGGACGGCGTCCCCGGCCCCGCCGCCGCGGCCGCCCGCTCCCGCTTCCAGCAACTGCGCCTCACCCTCGCCGCGACCCGCGCCGAACTCGACCTGGAACTCGGCGAGTTCGAACGCGCAGCCACCGACCTCGACGCCCTCCTCCGCACCCACCCCCACCGCGAGGACCTGCGCCGCCTGTACCTGCTCGCCCTCCAGCGCCAGGGCCGCACGGACAAGGCCCTGGAGGCGTTCGAGGAGTACGAGGTTTCTGGGGGCGACAACCCCGAACTGCTGGCCATGGGGCACGAGTTGCGCGAGGCGCTCGGGGTGCGGGGGCCGGATCGGGAGCCTGAGGATCCCCCGCTGCTGGGCAAGGACGAGCCGGACCGGCTCCTCGTCGAGGGGCATTCGGACGACGAGGCACCCAAGACCGAGCAACGCGACTGCGCACGCTTCGAGTTCACGGAGGGCAGGCCGGCCAGTGAGGCGATGGAGTCGCTGCGCCGCATGGTCGGTTCCCTGGTGGCGGTCAGTGGCCTTACCCCGGACCAGTACCAGCTGGTGCAGTCCGACTGGGGTGTGACCGCACGTATGGAGCCGTATGTGGTCGGGGCTCGCCTCCTGCGGGCGACGCTGGACCGCCTCGCCGAGCACCTGCCCACTCTTGGGGGCCTGCGGCTCGGCGTCACCTTCTGGCAGGCCCGTCTGAGGGACAACGCCGAGATCGCCGATGACCGGCCGGACTTCGGAATGGTCAGAGCCGCCCTGCACGCGACTCAAGGGCAGGCGATTGTCGCGCTGTCGGACTTCTGGCACTACACGGAGGTCGTCGGCGGCGAGGCCGCGGACCCACGTGACTTCCATCGGCTCAGCGAGGACGGCGGGTGGTACCGCCTGTTCGAGCGGGTCGCCGGTGTGCGCCTTCCGGCGGAGGGAAGGGCGGTGCGCGGCCCGTTCCGGCTCCCGCACACCGGGGAGTTCCCGGAGCCGGTCGACGACAGCCAGGTCATCGTGCTGGCCCTCGACGACGGTGGACTCGCCTTCACGGACTCACCGTCCGTCCGTCAAGCGCCCGCCGCCGTCCGCGCCAGGTGGCGCTATTTCGAGGTCGACCTGCGAGAGCGGCGACTGCAGGACCTCGGGCCGTCGAGGGTCTCCGTGTCCTGGCGGGTGGAGGACCCGCTCCGAGCCGCCGAGAGCCCCGCACTCGACCTGCCCAAGATGCTCAACGAGGCGCTGGCCGCGGCCTATCGCGACGGCGATCTGCGAACGGCTCTGGCGCGCTGGCGCGTACCGGGGTACGAGGTGCTGTGGACGCTGCCCCGGGCGCTGCGGAGACCCGCCGTGATCCAGTCAGGTACGCAGAGCGGCACGCCGCAGGAGCTCATTCGTCACGCGCAGGTGGTTCTGCTCGCATTCGACGAGGTCCTGACGCAGCTGTACTCGCCGGAAGAGGAACGGGAAGTGTTCCAGGACGTCGCAGGGATGCTGGTGGAGGAACGCGACCCCGCGGATGCGCTGTCGGGGGTGCCGTTGCCGTCGATCGGGCCCGCGGACCACGTCGACACGCTCAGTCTTCTGCGGGCGTTCGCCGGACACAAACTGGCCGCCGAGGTGCGCGAGGTGGTGGACCTGCACGACATCCGGGCGGCCCGCCGTGCCCGGCCCACTCTTCATTCCGGCGAGTTGCTGCGGGTGCTGGCGGCCCACCGGGCCCGGCCGACCGTGGTAGCCGACCGCTCGGCGAGCGCGGTGGCCTCGTATCTGCGGCGAAGCAACCTTTCGCGCCACGTGCAGGGACGCGTGTTCGGCCGCCCGGCCAACCTCTCCAGGATGACGCCCCACCCGTACGTCCTGCTGGAGGCGCTCGACCGTCTGCGCGCCCAGGCGCCGGAGTGTGTCCTGATCGCCTCCACCACCACCGAGCAGGCCGCCGCACGAGCCATCGGCATGCCGTTCATCGGCTACGCCCCCACCGGCTCACGCCACCTTCGCACGGGGGACGACAACGCACGCCTCGTCTCCAGCCTCATCCCCCTCATCGAAGCCGCCCTCTCCCGCTGACGCGCCCGCCGGAGAAGGCAAACCCCCCATTCAGCCGCTCCCCACCCGGCCCACCCCAACACGCGCCCCCCTCCCCACCCGCGCACGATGCGAGAGAGGCCCGCCGCTCGGCGGTCCAGGTCCGTGCTCTCGGGAGGCCCGCCATGACCGCCAGTCTGGAGCAGCTGCGCCGCTGCCACTTCGCCGTCGATCTCGGCGCGGCGAGGACGCGGGTGTACGTGAAGGGCGCCGGGCTCGTCGTCGACCAGCCCTCGGCCGCCGCCGTGAACACCCGTACCGGCGCGCTGATCGCGGTGGGCGAGTTCGCGGAGAAGATGACCGGCCGTACACCCCACTACATCCGCGTCGTGCGTCCCGTCTCCGGCGGCACCGTCGTGGACATCGAGATGGCGCAGCGCATGCTGCGGCACCTGCTCGGCGACAAGGTGCGCCGCGCCCTGCGCCGCAAGCCCCGGCTGCGCGCGGCGGCGTGCACCCCGCACGACGCCGATCCGCTGGCGCAGCGGGCGGCGATCGAGACCCTGGTCGGGCTGGGCGCGCGCCGGGTGGAGCTGGTGGACACGCTGATCGCGGCGGCCGTGGGCTGCGGGCTGCCGGTGGAGCGGCCGGAAGCCACCATGATCATGGTGTGCGGGGCGGCGGCGACCCAGGTGGCCGTGCTGTCGCTGGGTTCGATCGTGACGGCCGAGCGGATCGGGGTGGGCGGCGAGGCGGTGGACCACGCGATCGTCCAGCACCTGCGCCACCAGCACGAGCTGGTGCTCCCGAGCCAGTCGGTACGGCCCCTGCAGCTCGCCCTGTCCGGCAACGGGCTCACCCCGCACGGCCCGGCGTCGACGGAGATCCACGGCAGGGACGTGGCGACGGGCCTGGCGCGCTCGGTACAGGTGGACACGGCCGCCGTCCGCAACGCCATTCAGACCCCGCTGACCGCCGTGCTCGACGGCATCGGGAAGGTGCTGCGGGACTGCCCGCCGGACCTGGTCGCCGACCTGGCGGACCGGGGGATCATGATGGTCGGCGGCAGCGCGCTGCTGCCCGGGTTCGACCAGATGCTGCGGCAGGCCACGGGCATGCCGGTGCACATCGCCGAACGCCCGGACGTGTGCGCGGTCCAGGGACTCGGCACGATGCTGGAGGGCCGGATCGAGCCCCTCACCCTGGACCCGCTGGCGACCTGAGCCCAGAGCCACGGCCCACAGCCACAGCCCACAGCCCGCACGACAGTTCAGTACGAGTCAGTACGGGGTCGTACCGCCCCACACGCCCGTCGCGGTGAAGCGCTCCGGCTCCGCCGACGGGCCGGTCAGGTCCCAGCCCCGCGCCGCGGTCCAGGCGTCGCCGTAGTACGTGTCCCGGTAGGGCTCCCCCGCGTCCCCGACAACCGTCACGACCGCTCCGCGCTGCCCTTCGCGCCGCATCCGGTCGAGTACCCGGAACGCCCCCACAGACAGCTTCCCGAGGACGGACCGGCCATCAGCCCGGTGACCGTGCGCAGATACCGCATGGCCGCCACGCTCGCCGCGTCCGGCACCGGAATGACGAGGTCGGCGACGGTCGGGGCGAACGCGGGCTCCATGCGCGGCCGTCCGATGCCCCCGATGCGCGTGGGCATGCCGGTGCTGTATCCGGGGAAGTCCGCGGCCCAGCCGGGGAAGTAAGCCGAGTCCTCTCGATCGACGACGGCCAGCCGGGTCCCCGCCCCGCGCACCCTCACATGCCTGCCGACGCCTGCCACGATCCGGACGGGCTACCCCTCCCCCGCCTTCTCCAGGTCGTCAGGTTCCGCGCTCCGAGCCTCCACGCGCCTCTCCGGTCGACGGCGTCCCCGACCCGCTCCAGATGGTCCAGCCAGTGGCCGCCGGACTCCTCGGCGAGGGAGCGGGTCTTGTCATGGACGGCGAGCCGGGGGTCGTAGGGGGCGACAGCGGCCGCCCTGCTCCTCGAGCCTGCGCCGCTTGGCCGCCGAGGTCCTGCCCGGTACGACAGCCGTGTACGGCCATCCCACACGCGCGCGAAGTGGGCCTGGGCCACGGCCATATTGCCGCTGGTCGCCTCGTACAAATGGGTGTTGGGCCCGATCCGGCCGGCCCGTAACGAGGCCAGGACCAGGTCGCGGGCCGGTCCGTGCTTGGGGCTGCCGGTGGGCCGCCGCGACTCGTCCTTCCGATACGGCGCCGAGCCGGGTGGTCCGGCGAGCGGGAAGGCCCGCAGCGGGGTGGGCGGTTCGGCGGCCCGGTCGGCCTCCAGGCGCTCGTCACTCCGTTCCAGGGTGAACTCCAGGAGCGGCCAGCAGGACGTAGCGGCTTCGGATGAACGGCGCCCGCACGCGGGACGCCACGCGCGGCTGCCGGCCGGGCGCCCTCGGGAGGGCAGCTCCTCAGCTCAGAACGTTTCTTCGAGCGGCGCGTGGTGGGGCGGGTGGGACTCGAACCCACGGCCGGCGGATTATGAGTCCTTTGAGGATCGTCCGCGATCTTCCTGATCCTGCCGTGCGTTACCCGTTTTCGCAGGTCAGAGCCGTTGTCTCGTACGCCTGAGCCCCTTGTCCTTCCTGATCCTTCCGTGCCCTTCCGGTCCCTCGCGGGTCCCTGGGCACCGTACGGGTCCCTGGGAGGTCCCTTTGCCGAGCCCCTGAACGAGCGGTGAGAGAGCTGCGGTCCCGTCTGGTTCGCGAAGGTGCTGGTCGCCGCTGCGAGAGGCGCCCCGATCGATCTTGAGCGCAGCGGAGTGCCTTACCGATGTAAAGGCGCTGCCTCCACCCGGGGAGGCCTGTGCTTCTCCGCAGGTCAGCGCGATACAGCAGCGTAATCCAAGAACATGCTGATGGCCGGCGTGCTGCCGGTCACCGCGAAGCACGGCAAGCGGCGGCGCGAGGAGCCGATTGCTCAGCTCTACGAGCAGGGGCGCGTCCATCATGTCGGCGAATGGCCTGTGCTGGAGCAGCAGATGGTGACGTGGGTTGCTGGCATGGACAGCCCAGACCGCATGGACGCCGCCGTGCACGCGTTGACATAGCTCCCCGAGTCTCAGCTGAGCGGGGCGTCCCACACTCCGTAACACGACCAGCGCCTCTCAAGGCGCCGGTAATCAGTTGCTCACAAGCAGATACAGCGGCCAAGAACTGGCTGCTACAGTGCCAACAACCAGCAACTGGCCCGTGGAGCGGCTAAGTTGGCACAGGAGGCCTGATTGTACGCGTCGTTCAAGTTGGACTTGTTGAGCGTGCGGCAATACCTCTCGCTGTCACGGACTGCCCGCCGAGGAATGATTCCGGCACAACCTGGCATCTACATCTGGACAGCTGACCTCCGAGATCTGGCGCTGAGTGCCTTCGAGCGCGACGCCAACGATGTGTTCGAGGACCTTCAAACCCGAATCGCTCCGCAAGACGGGCCGCCCCTCGAAGCTGGCATGGTGGGTAAGTACAGACACATTGCAATTCAAGATCGCCCGCCGGCGCTAACTGGTGCTTCGTCATCTCGGTTGAGCGAGATGATAATGGAGAAGAACATCCATCTTGAGTGGGCCTTGCTCTGTGCGACTGTTTTCCAGCGGCCCCTCTATGTCGGCAAGGCAGTCAACCTGTCAACACGGATCCGGCAACACTTGCGGTCGGGCTCTAAACTCAGCCGTGGGCTTGAGCAGCTCAATCTCACACCCGGCGACTGCACCGTAGTCCTACTACCCGTCCAGCCCCCAGACGATGTATTCGAACTCGCCGCATCCCTGCGGCAGCGCACAGACTCTCCGGACGCAGATGAAGAAGACCTCGACGCCGACATTGAAGATTTTCTAGATGATGGAAGCGACGAGGATGACTTTGACGAATTCGATGCAGAAGAGGAACTGCCGCCCGATGCTCCTGTCGAGCTGAGGCAAGCTGATCAGTTGGTACGCCTTGCTGAATCGCTGACTATCCGCCTCGCCCACCCGCTGCTGAATGAAAAGATGGACTGAGAATGAGCCTCTCAGCGATGAGTCGCCGACGGCAAGCCTACACGGGCCAGTACGCCTTCGTGCGGGGAGAATACGCCATCGGAGATGAGCGAGTGCCGTACTACGCCATCTCCATGACCGTAACTGAAGCCACTCGATACCTACAGCTGGCGCGTGATCTGGCAATCACCGATCGTCAGCCGGTCAACTTCGAAGAACTATTCCAACGGGCGGTTGACGACGAACGTGCTGCGGGTCCGATCAGGACTTACCTGCTTCAGCCTGGTTCCCTTAAATTCTTCAACTCGTTCACAGTAGTTCTCCTCCCAGTCGATCCAGGCAACCGCAATGCGGTGATGGAGACGTATGAGGATGATCCATCAGGCCCTGATGACGCTCCATACGAGGGAATGGAGCGCAATACGATCGGTCCAGTGCTGATTGATTCACTACCGAACCAAGAAGTTGGATACCTCCGCTGGAATACCGAGCGAGCGCATGCCGTAATCCTCGATGGACAACATCGATTCCTTGCACTACGGAAGATTCTCGACTCGGCACAGCGCGGACTACTCAGCCCGAACGAGACCAGAATCCCAGTTCTTGTTCTGGTACTGGATCCCAGAGCAGGATTCACTCCTCCCACCGAGCAATCCAGCAATGTGCTACTCGCTTGCCGCAGCATCTTCGTCGCGCTGAACAAGCACGCGGTTTCCGTATCGAAAGCTCGGACTTACCTTCTCGATGATCAAGATCTGGTGTCCGTTACCGTACGGCGCTTAATTGCCTCAGAGCTTGGTGGAGACGCCGACAGTGAAGCATCGTTGAAGCGAATCCCCCTCGCCCTGGTCGACTGGCATTCAGATCAAGCCAAATTTGACCAGAGTCTCTACTTGACGACAGTGCTTTCCCTTTATGAGACCGTCAAGACGATCTATCCACCTCGCTGCGACGACACCGATTACGAGAAACTGGAAGAGTTCGTCAGAGACGTAACTGCACGGGTCGACCCTCCTGCGGGTCTACGCTGGGACGAGATCGAACTCAAGAAGAAGATCCGTGCAGCGCGGCTAGAGGAACGTCCGTTTGCGTTCGCACCTGAAGAAGTTGCCGCGATCAGTGAAGCATTCGCCGATGGAATCGGCCAAAATCTAGTGCGCCCCCTGCTTCAGTTGAAGCCCTATGCAGAACTCCGCGAACGCTACGCGGCGGCTGGGTTTATTGGCGGTGACCACGAACTGTGGCTGGGCTCTGACAACGACACGAAGAAGGCCATCGAAACCAGAACTGGCGAGAATCCCAACACTAAGGCAAACGAAATCTCGGAGAGCGTTAAGGCCGACAATCTAGCGTTCCTCGTGGTATTTCAACGAGGCCTCCTCTTGTCAGCCTTCGGGGCCGACCAGGCTCGCGAGGATCTAAAAGAGATCTGGTCGGTGGATTCAGAACGCTTCTCAGTGCTCAACGAGTGGATCAATCGCACGAACCAGCGAATCGTTCCGAAATTGAAGGATCCAGACTTCTGGATTGGCACAGGTATCGGCCCAGATCGAAACATCAACTTCACTAAAGTTGGAACCAAAGGCATCAAGGGCCTAGCCCTTCTGGCTACCCTTTGCCCCCTGGAAGAGCTGAAAAAGGAAGCATCAGCCTGGGCCAGCGGACTTCCTCGCACCGAGGAGGATGCGCCAGCATGGGAACTCGTCAGAGCTACGAGCATCCCTTACCTTGAGTCTGACCGGGCCTACACCGATGCTGGAACTCCCGAACTACGAATGGCTGCCTACCAATGGCTGGCAGAGCAGTTCAGCAGAATCTCTCCAGGACGAGTAGCTGGCGGAGTGATGGCGGCAATCATACGAGAAGCCTGCATGGACCTCCGCAAGGCGGTTGAGGCTCACATTAAGAAGGAAGTCCGCGCTACAGGCGGAGAGAGCCCAGACAGAGAAACGCTGCGACAAGCAGCGATTCTGCTGGGGGCTCGTCGACTCGCCGCGCTCGCAAGCATGGGCTGACGAAAAAGGCCCCGCCCCCTTCGCCCGGGGTAGAGCCGCGCGACTTTGTGCAGGTCAGTCGCTTGGACCCAGGTTACTGCTGCGCCGTGGCCTCATGGGAAGCTCGATCTCTTCGGTGAATTCGGCCACTCACGGGGGTCACCTTGCTGTCCAGTGCGTTCCCATGCACGGCTGTCACCGGTACCACTGTGAGGGCATCACCACCGCCCCTATTGTGGTCTGCCTTGATCCCTTGTGAACTTGTCGCATGTACCGCTGGAAAGCGTTGAACGATCGACAACTCACGCTCCTCAGGAAGATTGCTGCCGGCGAGGATCCCGGCGCCCAGGATCCAAGCATGCGACGGTCAACCTACGCGCTGCGCGATCGGGGTCTCGTGACGGTCAGCCGCCGGGGTGGCAGCTGGCGGGCGGACGTCACTGAGGCGGGTCGGTTCTATCTGGAGCACGGTCATCATCCGGAGCATCCGGCGCGTGGGCGCACTGCTGCTGGCGAGTCGAAGGCCCCGGTGGCCGTGGCGAAGGGCAGGGTCCGCGGCTCCACGACAACGGCGACAGCTCATGGGAGTAAGCCGACGACGACACACAAGAAGCAGCCAACGCCGTACAGCGAAAGGCCCATCCCCGTCGTACGCCGTGCAAAAGCGACCAAGCTCATGGAGCAATTGGTCGCCGAGCGCCATGTGGTCATATCAGAGCCTGACGAGAATGAGATCACCGAGTGGCGACGTGTCATCGACTTCGCTAAGCGGCACAAACTCGCGCCGGCGGGCAAACGCATCGAGAAGCAGCGACTGTGGAACGCGGGCCGTGATCTGCAAATCTCGTTGGTAGACGGCCCACATGCCAACTCTGGGCGGAGGTCCCCAGAGGAGAACCCGCGGGTTTCAGTCCCCGCACAGTTGCGCTCACCGCACCGCGTCGTGGCGGCCTTGCGAGACAGCGAGCGCCGGCTTCTTATGCCGCCCTCTCTGCGTCGCCGTGCTTTGCTTCTGCTGCAAGGGCTCGCAGCAGAGGCGGAACGCCGGGGATACAGGGTACGCGAGCAGCGGGTCCCTGAGCGTGACCACCGTTCAGCGCACTATTACAACGGCCGGTACTTCCCCGCGAGTTGTCGGGAAGGGGTGCTGGAGATCGTTATCGACGGCTTCACCAGCTGCGTCACTATCAAGCAGGAGTTTCCCCAGTCTGCCGATCCAGACCGCTCTCAGCAGCTCGCTCTGGACATCGGGTACAGCCGGTCCAAGAGGCAGCACCACTGGGGCGACCGCAAGCGGTCGAAACTCGAGGACGTCCTCGGGATCGTGCTCCGGGAACTGGAGACTCGCGCGGTCGAGGAGCAGCAGAGGAAGCTGGATGAGGAACGCGCGAAGGAAGAGCGCCGCATCAGCTGGGAAGCGGCCATGGCTACCGCCAGAGAGAAGGCTGCGCAGGCTCGCTTCGCAACGATTCTCCGTGAGCAGGCAAGGCAGTGGCAGGATGCACACGCGCTCCGCCAGTACTGCGACGCTCTGGAGCGCAGGATCAATGTAGCGGCGGACGAGGACGTCGACGTCGAATCGGCTCGTGTCTGGTTGCGGTGGGCGCGCGACTACGCGGAGACCCTCGACCCGCTGACACAACTACCGACCATGCCGTACGGGCTGACGTTCGAGCCGGAAGATCTCAAGCCGCACCTCAACGGGTGGAGTCCCTACGGTCCGGAGGCGCACGCATCGGCTTGGAGCACTTTCTGAGGGGAGGCGTGCCTCGCCTTTGTATAGAGCGAGCATCGCTAGCCGCACTCCTGACCGATGCGACAGGGCCGCGCCGTCTGCACCCGAGAGCGCGCCCCTGTCGGCGGTGAGCAGCCATGGGGTCTCCAGGCGGGTGGCCCCGGCAGTTGCCGGGGCCACGGTGTCGGTCAAAGGGTGTCAATGTCCGGGCGGCTTGCGGCGAACTCCGCCGCCGCGTCGCGGTACGTCGCCAGAAGCCGGGCCGGGTCGCACTGCATGCGGATGCCGTCTAGCAGCAGCTTGGCCATCGTGTAGCCGGGGTAGATGTCGAGGGCTTCGGTGAAGGCATGGCTCGCGGTGACGGTGTCGCCCTGTCGCCAGGCGACCCATCCGAGGAGGGTGAGGAGGGGCGGTGCCTTTCCGGTGTGCGGCGGCACGCAGCGCCGGACGAGGTAGCCCCACAGTTGCCGCTCGTAGGGAAGGTCGCTCTCCTCGCCGGTGGACAGTGCGGCGTCCCTGGTGTGCGGGTCTTGCAGGCCGAGAATGATGCGGGCGGCGATCTCATCCTTGAGCTGGGGACGGCCGTTGCGGAAGTCGGCCAAGGCTCCGTTGATGATGTCGATAGTGCTGTGGCGGGCGAGGAGACGCTCGTCTTCGGTCAGGACCTGGTCGTAGTGGTGGCTGGTGGCTGCGTCGAGGGCTTCGCGGAAGCACACCGCGGTGGTGTCGGTGACGGGGCGGTACTCGCTGGCGACCTCGACGGCGTGCCGGAGGTGTGCCGCGCGGTGGGCATGGCCCTCGCGGGCGGAGGCGAGCCAGTCTCGGGGGTCTTCGCCGTCGATGGCGCCGAGGTGTATGCCGGTGGCCAGCTCGTAGTCGGGGTCGGTGGTGATGGCGTCGCGCAAGGCGAGCCGCGCTGCGATGAGGTCGCCTTGCCGCCAGGCGACGAACGCGAACAGCGTCAGTATGGGCACGCCCTCCGGTTTGCACGGTTCGGCGCAGTGCCGGGCGAGGTAGGCCCAGAGGCGTCGGGCGTGGGGAAGGTCGCCGTCCTCCGCGTGCGCCATGCCGGCCTCCACGGCGGCGTCGTCCTGCAGGCCGACGATGAGCTGCGTGGTTAGCGCGCGGCTGAGGACGGTCGCGCCGTCACGGAACCGGCTCATGGCGGCGTCGATCTGCTCCAACGTCAACGCGAGCGTCGCGTCTCGTCCAGCGTTAGTCGCGGACCGCGAGTTGAAGTGGTCTGCGGCGGTGTGCAGGTCCTTGAGGAAGGCGGGGTCCGCCGTGGCCCGGAACTCCTTGATGATGTCGCGGGTGCGGGGGCCCGGGGTGCAACCAAGGCGGGTCATCTGCGCGACGACGCTGTTGGGGTCGTCGGGCGACGGGAGCAGCTCGCCCTCGCAGCACCCGTCGATGTCGCACTCGTAGGCCCACCACCGGTTCGCGACGAGCCCGATCGTCTGGAGGACGGTGGCGCGGTGCTCCACGAACTCGTTCGTGAGCCAGGTGCCGACGGGGGCGAGGAGCGCGGCGGTCTCCTCGGGGCTCTGGTCGGGGCGCGGTTCGCGGCAGAGGTAGATGATGACGCCCTCAGCGAGGTCATGGCCGCGGTCGTGGGCGTAGGCCACGAACTGGCGGGCGGCGTGCTCGGCGGTGGCCTGCCACTCGGCGCTGTCGTCGGGGAGGGGGCACGTCATGGTCGGCCCGTCGTGGAAGTTCGGGCCGGGGGCGTGGAGGGCGATGCTGTCGTCCGGGTAGTGCCCGAGGAGGTACGGCAGGATCTGGGCGAGGTTGGGCAGGCTGGTGACCTGCACGGTGTTGTCGGGCGTGCTCACTTCTGGGGTCCTTCCTTCTGCGATGCGGTGTCGGGCTGCCCGATACGGGCGGGCGGCGCGGGGGCGGGCATGCCGCGTGGCTTGTTCGTGAGGGCGGGGAGCAGCCGTTCGCGGACGAGCGCGGCGAGGTCGGCTGCCAGGGCTTTGCTGGTGCGGGTGGTCAGGACGGCGTGCCAGGTGCGGCCGGGCTGGAGCCGGGCGTCGTTGGCGGCTTGTGCTTCGGCTTGCTCGATGTCGGTGCCGTCGGGGATCGGCGGCAGGTCGGGACCTGCGGTGATCCAGGTCTGGATGGCGAGGCCGCGGTCCTGGACGCGGAGGCCGATGCGGTGGCCGTCGGGGTGCCGGTAGGCGGCGGTGCGGTCGGGGGTGTCGGTGTCCTCCTTGCTCCACGGCGGGTTGAGGGTGGGGGCGATCTGGTCGAGGGGCGGCAGGTCGATCTCGTCGCGGGGTCCGGCGAAGGCCGGGCGTCGGCGGCGCGGCGCCGGGGTGGTGCCGGGTCGGTCGAAGGGATCTGGTTCGGTCACGCGGCCCTACCTTCTTGAGTGCATCCCGTGAGTTCGCGACTCTGGGACTGCGCGGGTGGGGCAGGGATGGTTTTCATGCTGGCTGCCTCCGATGGCTC
>NZ_JBVKBN010000035.1:0-56633 GCF_055657065.1 Streptomyces sp. NPDC110618
CAGGTCTTCCTCGCCATCCTCCTCATCCTCCTCGTCGGCATCGCCATCGACCTGCTCATCTTCAGCCCCCTCGAACGCCGCGTCCTGCGCAGCCGAGGCCTGCTGGTCAAAAGCTGAGACGGCATGGGTCTGATTCGCGCTGTGACCTCTACACATAAGGACCAAATAAGCGCAGAATGCTGGTAAGCGGCGCTTACCCGCACAACCGCACCAGACGCGGTCAGGCCCTGCTAGTCAAAGGAGACGAGTCATGGCCAACGTCTCGCCCACCAGAGGTGACATATCGAGTCACCCGGATGCCATGGAAATGCGGGAACGGTACGCCCGCATGCTCGGCGGTCGTGATGTGGCGCTCGTGGACGGACCGGTGTTCCTGCTCGGTCTGTACTGCGCCGTGTCCCCGTGGATCGTCCACTACACGACCAGCCAGCCGGACCTCGTCCCGCACAACCTGGTCATCGGCATCGCGATCGCCCTGCTCGCCCTGGGGTTCACCCGGGCTCCGGAGCGCATGTACGGCCTGAGCTGGGCCATGTGCGCGCTGGGCGTCTGGATGATCGTGTCGCCGTGGATCGTCGGCGACAGCCCCGACGCGGGCGTGGTGTGGAACAACATCATCATCGGTGCGCTGGCGCTGGTCCTCGGGCTGATGTGCGCCGGTACGGCGGCGAAGAGCGCCCCGAGGCCGTAGGAGCCGCGAAGTGATCGGAAACGAGAGGTAGAAGGAGGAGACGCCGGCCGGCCCAGGCACCCGGGACCGGCCGGCTCCATGCTGTCCGGGGTCACCCGAGCCGACCGCGGTGCCGGGCGACCCACTCGTACGCGGCCCGCACCTCCTCCACGACGCCGCGGTCCCGCAGCGCGACCATGGCCGCCTCGCCCCGCTCGGCCCCGGCCGCGATCCCCCGCCAGCAGCGGTCCTGCCACCACAGGACGGTGTCGACCAGTCCGTCGAGGTCCGCCGCGCCGTACGCGTCGCGGACCAGCGCGATCCGCCGGGCCGCCCCGGGCACGTCGGTGACGCCCGGGCCGAGGTCCAGGTACTGCCAGCACACGTGGGCGACGTCGTGCACCCGCTCGCCCGGCGCGGCGAGGTCCCAGTCGACGAAGGCCCTCGGCCACCCGTGGTCGTCGTACACGGTGTTCTTGGGCGCGAGGTCGTTGTGGCAGACCACGTCCGCGTCGCCCGCGAGCGGAGTGCCGTGGGTCAGGTCGTGGAACTCGCGCACCATGCGGGCGGTCCGGGTCAGGGCCTCGTCCGTGCGGACGGAGGCCCGCTCGCCGGCGCTCAGCGCCGCGCGCCCCTCGATGTGGCCGAGCGTCTCCCGCCCCTGGTCGTCGGTGCCGAGGAAGCGCGGGGCGCCGGGCCAGCGGTGCCGCTCGAAGTGGGCCAGCAGGCTGTGCACGTACGGCGCTCGCGGCGAGGGGGTGCGTCGTACGGTCGCGCCCACGCGGACGACCTGGTTGACGGCTCCGCCGTCCAGAAAGTGCTCCGCCATCCGCCCGAGTATTCCAGCCGCGCGGCGCGGGGCGCCGAGCGTAGGGTGCGGAGGAAGATCACCCGAGTCGGAAAGGGGCGTACCCGCCATGGCCGTCCAGGAGTCCGAGCTGCCCTATCTGCGTCGCTGTGTGGAGCTGGCCACGGAGGCGCTGGAGGCCGGGGACGAGCAGTTCGGGTCGGTGCTCGTGTCCGAGGGCGCCGTCCTCGCCCAGGACCACAACCGGGTCGCCTCCGGCGACCGCACCCGGCACCCGGAGTTCGAGCTGGCGCGCTGGTCGGCGGCGCATCTCACGCCCGGGCAGCGGGCCGCGGCAACCGTCTACACCTCCGGCGAGCACTGCCCGATGTGCGCGGCCGCCCATGCCTGGGTGGGTCTCGGCCGCATCGTGTACGTGGCCTCCTCCGCCCAGTTGTCCGCGTGGCTGACCGAGCTGGGCGCGCCCGCCGCGCCGGTGCGGCCACTGCCGGTCAACGACATCGCACCCGGCGTGGTCGTCGAGGGCCCGGTACCCGAACTGACCGACGAGGTACGCGCGCTGCACGTCCGCTTCCACCAGCGGCAGGGCTGAGCGCGTCGCCCCTCCCGCCGAGATGCAGGGGCCGGTCGGCGCTGCCTAGGATCGGAAAAGGCCCCGGCCGGGGAGGCGATGCTCTTGCAACCCGCTCAGCGCCTCGCGGTTGCCCTGGTGACATCGGTCGCGGTCGCCACGGTCGTCTACATGGTGGTACCGGCGATCCACACCCCGATGTGGGCGCTGATCGGCTTGATGGGGATCGGCGCCGTCCTCGTCGGGGTCCGGCTCAACCGCCCCGCCCATCGCTGGCCGTGGTGGGTGCTCGCGGCCGGACTGCTCGCCTTCATCACCGGGGACACGTACTACAACGCGATGGAGGAGTACTTCGGCGCCTCCAACCCGTTCCCCTCCCCCGCCGACGCCTTCTATCTCGTCTGTTACGTCCTCTTCGCGATCGGCCTGTCCGGGCTGGTGCGCTACCGCTGGGCCGGCCACGACCTGCCGAGCCTGCTGGACGCGCTGATCTTCACCGCCGCGCTCGGGCTGCCGGTCTGGGTCTATCTGGTGGAGCCGCTGACCGAGATCGAGGGGCTGACCTGGGAGCAGCGGGCGATCAGCATCGCCTATCCGCTCGGCGACGTCCTGGTGCTGGCCCTCCTGGTCCGCCTGCTCGCGCCCAACCCGCTGGAGGGACCCAACCGCTCGGTGCAGTTGCTGGTCGTCGGCACCCTGACGCTGCTCTGTTTCGACATCGCCTACGGCATCCTGCAGCTCAACGACCTGTGGCAGACCCGCACGATCCTCGATACCGGGTGGGTCGTCTTCTACACGGCCTGGGGTCTGGCCGCGCTGAATCCGGCCATGGTCGAACTGACCGCCTCCGTGCCCACGCGCGCCTCCCTGCTGCCGCCCACGCGCCGCCTGCTGATGCTCGCCCTGGCGACCCTGATCGCCCCGGCGGTGCTCCTGCACGCGGCGGCGCGCGGCACCATGCACGACGCCGCCGCCATCGCCGCCTTCTCGGCGGCGCTGTTCCTGCTGGTCATCCTGCGGCTGTCGGTGATGGTGGTGGCCCACCGCAAGGCGGTGGCCAGGGAGCTGGCGCTGCGCGGGGCGGCTGCCTCCCTGGTCTCGGCGTTCCGCAGCTCGGACGTGACCCGCTCCTGTGCGGACGGCGTGGAGACCCTGCTGGGGCCGACCGTCCGGCACCGGACGCTGGTGCTGTCGGCAGAGGAGGTCACCGACCCGGCCCTGCGCAAGTCCCATGTGGTCGAACCGGCCGCTCTGGGACCCGAAATGGCCGCCCGGTTCGCCGGTATGCCGTCCGTGCTGGTGTGTCCCATGACGCAGCCCGACCGTCCGCCCGGCGGAGTGGCGGGCGCGCTGCTGGTGGCCGGCCCCGCCCGGCCGCTCGCCGAGACCCGCGGCTCCCTGGACATCCTCGCCTCGCACGCGGGGCTGGCCATGGAGCGGGTGATGCTGCGTAGGGAGGTGGTGCGCCGGGAGAGCGAGGCGTACTTCCGCACGCTGGTGCGCAACACCTCCGACGTCATCCTGATCGTGGAGCGGGACAACACCATCCGGTACGCGAGTCCTTCGGCGCGTGCCGTGTTCGGCACCGCGGACCTGGCCGGGAAGTCCCTCCCGTCGCTGGTGGACCCCCGGGACACGGAGCGGGCCACCCGGGCGCTGGCGTCGGTGCGCGAGGACGAGTCGCGCGCCGGGCACGACCACTGGTGGGTGCGGCGCAGCGACGGCCATGTCGAGGTGGAGGTGCGGTGCACCAACTTCCTCTCCGAGCCCACCGTCGGCGGGCTGGTCGTCACCCTGCGGGACGTCACCGAGCAGCGCCGGCTCCAGCACGAGCTCACCCAGCGCGCCTTCCATGACTCCCTGACCGGCCTGCCGAACCGCACCCTGCTGCTGGAGCGGATCGAGCGCGCCCTGCTGCGCGGCCAGCGCGAGTCGGCGCTGACCTGTCTGCTCTTCATCGACCTGGACGACTTCAAGCAGGTCAACGACACCCTCGGGCACTCCGCGGGCGACCGGCTGCTGGAGGCCGTGGGCTCGCGTCTGTCGCGTACGCTGCGCCGCAGCGACACCGCGGCCCGGCTCGGCGGCGACGAGTTCGCCGTACTGATGGAGGACGCCCGGGAGCCGCTGGACGCGGAACTCCTCGCGGCGCAGGTGATCCAGGCGCTGTCCCGGCCGTTCCTGCTGAGCGAGGGGACGGTGACGGTGTCGGCGAGTGTCGGGGTGGCCACCGCGCGGGACAGCACCGACGCGGAGGAGCTGCTGCGCCATGCCGACCTCGCGCTGTACGCGGCGAAGGCGGCGGGGAAGCGGCAGTGGCGGCGCTTCAGGCAGTTGCTGCACACGCGCATGGTCGAGCGGCACGATCTGCAGAGCAGGCTCGCCCGCGCCGTGGCCGAGGAGGAGTTCACCCTGCGCTACCAGCCGGTGGTGGACATCAGCGTCGGCCAGGTCGTCGGCTTCGAGGCGCTGGTGCGCTGGCCGGGTGCGCCTCGTCCGCCGATCCTGCCGGAGCAGTTCATCGGCCTGGCCGAGGAGACCGGGCACATCGGTGCGCTCGGGGCGTGGGTGCTGAAGAAAGCGGTGCAGGACTTCGCGGGGCTGCAGCCGCTCGCCCACAAGCGGGACGGGGCGCCGTTCATCAGCGTCAACGTCTCCGCGCGGCAGTTCCGGGACAGTACCTTCCTGGACCAGGTCGGCCGGGCGCTGCGCACCCCGGGGCTGGCGCCGGGCTCGCTCCAGCTGGAGCTGACCGAGACGGTGCTGCTGCGCCGGGACGCCCAGATCCAGTCGGTGCTGCACGCGCTCAAGGACCTGGACGTGCGGATCGCGGTGGACGACTTCGGTACCGGGTTCTCCTCGCTGCGCTACCTGCGGGACTTCCCCATCGACGTGCTGAAGATCGACAAGTCGTTCATCGACGACATCACCCGTGACCCCCAGCAGGTCGCGCTGGTCGAGGGCATTGTGCGGCTCGCGGAGACGCTGGGCCTGCAGGTGATCGCCGAGGGGATCGAGGACCCGGCACAGCGGGATCTGCTGGCGGGCATGGGGTGCCGGCTGGGCCAGGGGTACCTGTTCGCCCGGCCGATGACGGTCGACCAGACCGAGCGGGTGCTGCGGCGGCGCAACAGCGGCAGCCGCAGGCCGCCGCAGCGTCCCCGGCCGCTGGTCACCCGCGGCACCCCCACCGACCGGCTCGGCCGGGCGGCGGAGCTGGACCGGCTGCGCCGTACCAACCCCATGAGCGACGCGGTGCTGGACGAGGTGCGCGGCCGGCACATCCGGTCCGGCGACCACTGGCTGATCGACTTCGCCTCCTGCAACTACCTCGGCTTCGACTGGGATCCGGAGATCATGGCCGGGATCGATCCCGCCGTACAGCGCTGGGGCACCCATCCGAGCTGGTCCCGGCTGCTGGGCAGTCCGCGGCTGTACCCCGAGATCGAGGAGCGGCTCGCGGACCTGCTGGGCGCGCCGGACACGCTGCTGCTGCCGACGCTCACCCTCATCCACGCCTCGGTCATCCCCGTCCTCGCCGACCAGGGCCATGTCTTCGTCGAGGCCACCGCCCACCGCACGGTGTACGACGGCTGTCTGGTGGCCCGCAGCCAGGGCGCGACCCTGCGCCGCTTCCACGCCGAGCGGCCCGACGAACTGGACGGGCTGCTGGCCTCGGCGCCCGTCGGTGTGCCCCGGCTGGTGTGCCTGGACGGCGTGAACAGCATGAGCGGGAACATTCCCGACCTGCCCGCGCTGGCCGCGGTGTGCCGTGAGCGGGGTGCCCTGCTGTACGTCGACGACGCGCACGGCTTCGGTGTGATCGGGGAACGCTCCCCGAACGAGCTGTGCCGGTACGGCTCGCGCGGCAACAGCCTGGTGCGGCACACGGGCGAGTCGTACGACGGGATCGTGATGGCGGCCGGGTTCTCCAAGGCGTACTCCTCCCTGCTGGCCTTCCTGGCGCTGCCGACCGATCTGAAGAACCGGCTGAAGACCGCGGCGGCGCCCTATCTGTACTCCGGGCCCTCGCCCACGGCGTCGCTGGCCACGGCGATGTCCGGGCTCGACGTCAACGACCGGCGCGGTGACGAGGTGCGCGCCGACCTGTACCGCAAGACGACGAAGGTGCTGCGGCATCTGGCCGAGCTGGACGTGTACACGTTGAACCGGGACGAGCTGCCGATCATCGAGATCCCGCTGGCCGATCCGGACGATCTGGACGCGGTCGCGCGTTTGCTGTGGGACGAGGGCATCTATGTCACGCTCGCCGCGTACCCGCTGGTGCCGCGCGACCGGGTGGGGTTCCGGGTGCAGCTGACGGCGCTCAACTCGGACGAGGACATCGACCGGCTGAACGACACGCTGACCCGGCTGGCGGCCCGGTTCCCGCTGCGGCGCGGCGGACGGCAGGGCGCCGTGGCCGGGTCGGGAGGGGTGAGCCGCTCGTGACGACGCACAACGACGACGTCGACTGGGACCGCTGGCCGATCGCGGACTACCTCGCCGAGAACTACCGGGAGGTGCACCCCTCGGACGCGGCGGTGATCGCGCACCACTCGGCGTACTACCGGGGGCTGGCCCCCGGTTCGGTGGCCCGCTCGGTGGAGTTCGGGGCGGGCCCGAACCTGTATCCGCTGATGCTGGCCGCTGCGGTGAGCGAGCGGATCGAGGCGGTGGAGGCGGGCGCCGGGAACGTGGCCTATCTGGAGCGGCAGATCCTGTGCGGGCCCGAGGCGAGCTGGCTGCCCTTTCACGAACTGTGCCGGCGGCTCAACCCCGCGGTCCCGCCGACCCCGGCGCAGGCGCTGGCCCGGGTGTACGTGGTGCACGCCGACGTGCGGGATCTGCCGCCGGGCTCCTACCAGCTGGCCTCGATGCACTTCGTGGCGGAGGGCGCCACGGAGGACTTCGCGGAGTTCACCGCGTTCTGCCGGGCCTTTGTGCGGTGTGTGGAGCCGGGCGGTCATCTGGTGGCGGCGTTCATGGAGAACATGCCGACCTACCGGATCGGACCGGCCTCGCGCTGGCCGGGCTGTCCGATCGACCCGGACCGGGTCAAGGAGGTGTTCACCCCGCTCACCCGGGAGCTGTCGGTCAGCCATATCGACGAGGATCCGACGCTCCCGGACTACGGCGACTCCGGGATGGTGCTGCTGACCGGCCGGGCGCGCTGAGTCCGGCGAAGCCGGGTCCGGCAAGAAACCGAGTCCGGCGAAGGCGGAGGCCCCACCGGTGGTGCGCCCGGTGGGGCCTTCCGTCTGGGTCAGCGCATGGCGCCGGGGCGGGAGCGCCGGTAGAGCAGGGCGCCGCCGAGGACGAGGGCCGCGCTCGCGGCGACCGCGGGGACGGTGTGGTCCGCACCGGTGTGGGCGAGCACGGGCCCGCGGCCGTGCGGCTCGTGCGCCGGGGGCTTGTGCGGGGTGTTCTCCTTGGGCGGTTCCGGGGTCGGCTTCTCGGGGCGCTCGGGGGTCTGCGGGCGCTCCGGGACGACCGGGCGGCCCTCCGGGGAGTTGACCGACTGGTTGCCGAAGACGGGGTTGCCGACGCCGACCACGTTGACGCTGTTGCCGCTGACGTTGACCGGCAGGTCGACGGGCAGCTTCAGGCCGTTGCCGGAGACCAGGCCGGGCGAGCCCTTCGCGTCGCCCTCGGCACTCGCCCCGCTGGGGCGGCCCTTGTTCTCACCCGCGCCCTTGCTCGCGCAGGTGTTGCCCATGGCCGGGTTGAGCAGCCCGACCACGTTGACGGTGTTCCCGCACGCGTTGACCGGCACATGGACCGGGAGCTGAATGGTGTTGCCGGAGATCCCCCCGGGCGAGCCCACCGCGGTGCCGTTCGCGCCGGAGTCCGCGTACGCGGGCATGGCCACGGCCATCGCTCCCGAGGCCGCGGCGACGGCGATCACACCGTTTCGGGTAACCCTTCTCATAGGTTCCCTGCCTTCCACACATGGATATACGGGCACTCGCCCGCACCGGATAAAACGCGGGCGAACCATGCGAGTTATGGCCGGTCGAACTTTCACCCCATCGGGCGGCACAGCTATCGAACACGGGGCAAAACCGGCCGTATGGGAATACAGGGGTGCGTATGCGCATGCGGGCAGCGCGCCCCGGAGGCGGGCCGTCCGGGGGCCGCCTATCGTGATCGGGGGGCGCCGGAACCCGGTTCGCCGACGGGCGCCCGTGGAGGCTTTCATGCCGGTGAAGCTGTCGAAGCGGCCCGCACTGCGGGGCTGCGCGGTCCTCGCGGCGGCGGTGGTGACGCTGCTGGGCCTCGGTCTGCCGACGGCCCAGGAGGACGACCCGGGTCTGGAGCGGTTCTACCGGCAGAAGGTGAAGTGGGGGAAGTGCGAGACCATCGACGCGCCCAAGGACCTCCAGTGCGGCAAGGTGACGGTCCCGCTCGACTACGCCGACCCGAAGGCCGGGACGCTCGACCTGGCGCTCGCCCGCTACCGGGCCACCGGTGACTCCCGCGGCTCGGTGCTGCTCAACTTCGGCGGGCCGGGCGGCGCGGGCGTGGACCAGCTCGCCTACGGCGGCAAGGAGTTCATGGCCCTGACCGACGGCTACGACGTGGTGTCCTTCGACCCGCGCGGGGTCGGCCGCTCCTCCCCGGTCAGCTGCGGCGACGGCGTGGAGGACATCCCCGACGCCGCGGACGACAGCAGTGAACTCGGCGCCGATCCGCGGGCGGTGCTGGAGGAGATCCGCCGGACCGCCAAGGCGTGCGCGAAGCACTCCGGGCCGGTGCTGCCGTACATCGGCACGGTGTACGCCTCCCGGGACATGGACGTGATGCGCGCGGCCCTCGGCGACGACGAGCTCAACTACCTCGGCTTCTCCTACGGCACCCGGCTCGGCGCGGTCTACGCCAAGCAGTTCCCGGACCGGGTGGGCCGGATGGTGCTGGACGGCGTGGACACCCTGACCGAGCCGCTCACCGAGCAGGGCGTGGCGGGCGCGAAGGGGCAGCAGGCGGCGCTGGACGAGTTCATCGACTGGTGCACCGAGGACATCGCCTGCCCCTTCGGCCAGGACGCGCGCACCGCCCGCGAGGAGGTCGTACGGCTGGTGGAGTCGCTGGACGAGGATCCCGTGCCGACGGACTTCGGGGGCGTGTTCACCGGGCAGGACCTGGTGAGCGCGATCGGGCAGGCGCTGTACAGCGAGGAGATGTGGCCGACGCTGGAACGCGCCCTGGCCTCCCTGGTCGAGGACGGCGACACCCGCGCCGTGCAGAGCCTGGCCACCGGAGGTCTCGCCGTGCCCGCCCGCGACGGCCACGGCGATCTGGCCGACCCGGAGGACATCCCGCTGGACAACCTCCCGGCGGCGCTGATGGCGATCAACTGCGCGGACGACCCCGACCGCCCGACCGCCGAGAGCATCACCCGCAACCTCGACCGGTGGCGGGCCGAGTACGAGCGGGCCTCCCCGGTCTTCGGCCCGTACCGGCTCACGGAGGTGCTGATGTGCTACGGCCGTCCCAAGGGCACCGATTTCATCCGCGAGCAGGTCAAGGACCTGGACACGCCGAAGATGCTCCTGGTCGGCACCCGGGGCGACCCGGCGACGCCGTACCGCTGGACGGTCCAGACGGCCGAGCGGCTGGGCTCCGCCGCGGTGGTCCTGGACAACCGCGACGGCGGCCACACCGGGTACGCCTCCTCGACCTGTGTGCAGCGCAAGGTGGACGACTTCCTGCTGTACGGGTCTCTGCCCCCGAACGGCAGTTCCTGCGGCCAGGACGAGGACGAGGCGCGCTGAACCGGCTCAGTCCTCGCCGTGCACGAGGCGGTGCAGGGCGGCGGCGGTCCGCTCGACGCCGTCGTCGCCGAGCAGGGCGCGCAATTCCGTGTTGAAGCGGTCGATCTCGGGGCGGGCCGCGTCCAGGGCGGCGGACCCGGCCTCGGTCAGTTCCAGGACGACGGCGCGGTGTTCGGTGGGGTGCGCGGTCTTGGTGAGCAGTCCGGCGACGGTCAGCCGGGTCACCAGGCCGGTGACGGCGGACTCCCGCAGGCCGAGGGTGCGGGCGAGCTGCTGCTGGGTGAGGCCGGGGCGGTCCTCTACGGCGAACAGCGCGCCGAGTTGGGCGGTGGTGATGCCGGCGGCGGCCAGACAGCGCCGGTCGGCGGCGGTGCGCAGATGGTGCGCCGCGCGCTGGAGCAGGAAGTACAGGCGCCGGTCGGGCTCGGACATGGGCCGATCTTGACAGAGGCGCCGGGGCCGCGCCACCCTCAGTTCACTAGTGAAGTGAGGTCGACGTGAACGAGACGGCGGAACTGGACCTGGCCCGGCGGGTCCTCGCGGCGCAGCCCTTCAGCGTGCTGCTCGGCACCCGGCTGACCGCCTTCGGCGGCGGCGAGGCGGTACTGGAACTCGACATCCGCGAGGAGCTGCTCCAGCAGAACGGCCATGTGCACGGCGGAGTGCTCGGCTACGCCGCCGACAACGCCCTGACCTTCGCCGCGGGTACCGTGGCCGGCCCGCGGCTGCTGACCGCCGGTTTCACCATCGACTATCTGCGCCCCGCCAAGGGGGATGTGCTGCGCGCCCACGCGCAGGTCGTCCGCGCGGGCCGCACCCGGGTGGTCGTGCGCTGCGACCTGGTGACCGTGACCGGCGACGGCGAGCCGTCGCTGTGCGCGGTGGCGCAGGGGACGATCTCCGTACCGGCGGCGGCCTGACCGCGGCCGCTCAGAAGTCCACCGGGTCCCGGACGATCGGGCAGGTCATGCAGTGGCCGCCGCCCCGGCCACGGCCCAGCTCGGCGCCGACGATGGTGATCACTTCGACGCCCGCCTTGCGCAGCAGGGTGTTGGTCTGGGTGTTGCGGTCGTAGGTGAACACCACACCGGGTTCCAGAGCGACGGCGTTGTTGCCGCTGTCCCACTGCTGGCGCTCGGAGGCGTAGATGTCGCCGCCGGTCTCCACGACCCGCAGCTTCGGCAGACCGAGCGCCCTCGCGACGACATCGGTGAAGGACGCCGGGGCCTCGTCGACGATCTCCAGGCCCGGGGGCTTGTCGCTGGGCCGCAGGGAGAAGGTGTGGACGCCGTCCATGATGGCCGGGTACAGGGTGACCAGGTCGCGGTCGGCGAAGGTGAACACCGTGTCCAGGTGCATGGCCGAGCGCAGCCGGGGCATCCCGGCGACGACGACGTGCTGGGCGGCGCCGCCCTCGAACAGCGCCTTGGCGACCTGGGTGATGGCCTGGCGCGAGGTGCGCTCGCTCATGCCCATCAGGACGACGCCGTTGCCCACCGGCATGATGTCGCCGCCCTCGAACGTGGCCTGCCCCCAGTCCCGTTCGGGGTCGCCCCACCACACGGTGGAGCCCGCGTAGTCGGGATGGAAGCGGTACACCGCCTTCATCAGCAGCGTTTCGTCGTGCCGGGCGGGCCAGTACAGCGGGTTGAGAGTGAGGCCGTTGTAGAGCCAGCACGTGGTGTCGCGGGTGTAGAGGGTGTTGGGCAGCGGCGGCATCAGGTACTCGCGCACGCCGGTCGACTCACGGGCCAGCGCCAGATAGCCGGAGCGGTAGTCCTCGGGCAGGTCGCCGACGGCCAGACCGCCGATCAAGTACTTGGCCAGTTGGGCCGGTTCGAGGGTCTCCAGGTAGGCGCGGGTGCCGTCGACGAGGCCGAGGCCGACCTCGTTGGGCACGATCTTGCGGTCCAGCAGCCAGTCCCGGGCGCCCGGGACCTCCATCGTGCGGGCCAGCAGATCGTGCAGCTCGACCACGTCGACACCGCGCTCGCGCAGCTTGTTGACGAAGTCCAGATGGTCGCGCTGGGCGTTCTCGACCCACATCACGTCGTCGAAGAGCAGGTCGTCGGAGTTGGTCGGGGTGAGCCTGCGGTGCGCCAGTCCGGGTGCGCAGACCAGCACCTTGCGCAGCCGTCCGACCTCGGAGTGGACGCCGTACTCGGGAGGGTTCTGCTGACTGGTCACGGTGCACCTTCCGGGGGGTTCAGAGGCTGATCCAGCCGACCGCCAGCGCCACCACGCCGATCACCGCTCCGGCCACCGAGACGGCCAGGACGACCAGTTCTCGGGGTGCGAACAGGCGTCGGCCCTGTTCCCGGCGGGCCATCACGAACAGCACCGTGGCGGGCGCGTAGACGATCAGGGAGACAAGGAGGTACTTCAGCCCGGCCGCGTAGATGAGGAACGCGGTGTAGACCGTCGCGAGCGCGGCGATCACCAGTTCGGCGGTGCGCTGCCGGTCCCCCGCGGCGGCGATCTTCAGCGCGAAGGCCGCGGCCAGCAGGAACGGGATCAGGGTCAGGGCGCTGGTCAGGTTGAGGGCGAAGTCGAAGGCGTCGTCGGAGAAGAGCGTGACGACCAGGACGATCTGACTGAGCGCCGTGCTCATCACCAGCGCGGGCATGGGCACGTCGGCGGGTGTGGAGCGCTTGAGGAAGCGCGGCATGTCGTCGTCCTTGGCGGCCACGAACAGCACCTCGGCCGCCATCAGCGTCCAGGCGAGGTAGGCGCCGAGGACGGAGACGATCAGGCCGACGCTGACGAAGACCTGCCCCCAGTCGCCGACCGCGTGTTCCAGCACCCCGGCCATGGACGGCTGGCGCAGCTCGGCGATCTCGTCCATCGGCATCAGGCCGTACGACACGATGGTGACCGAGGCGAAGATCGCGAAGACGCTGAGGAAGCCCAGCACGGTCGCCCTGCCGACATCCTCGCGGCGCCGGGCGTGCCGGGAGTAGACGCTGGCGCCCTCGACGCCCAGGAAGACGAAGACCGTGGCCAGCATGGTGCCCTTGACCTGCTGGAAGAGGGAACCGGCGTAGTCGGCGCCGGCGAAGTTGTCGGCGAAGACACCGGGCTCGAAGTAGAAGAGCGCGATGATGACGAAGACGATGATCGGCACCACTTTGGCGACGGTGACGATCCGGTTGATCGCCGCCGCCTCCTTCACCCCTCGGCTGATCAGCCAGAAGAACAGCCACAGCCCCACCGAGGAGAGCACCACCGCGAGCACGGTGTCGCCGTCGCCGAGCGCGGGCGCGATCGCGCCGATCGTCGACATGATCAGCACCCAGTACGTCACATTGCCGACGCAGGCGCTGGCCCAGTAGCCGAAGGCGGAGAAGAAGCCCAGGTACTCGCCGAAGCCGGCCTTGGCGTAGGCGTAGACACCGGCGTCGAGTTCGGGGCGGCGCACCGCGAGCGTCTGGAAGACGAAGGCGAGCATCAGCATGCCGGTACCGGCCACCGCCCAGGCGATCAGGGCACCGGCGACTCCGGTCTCCTGCGCGAACCGGCGCGGCAGGGAGAACACTCCGGCGCCGACCATCGAGCCGACGACCATCATGGCGAGCGTCGGCAGGCTGAGCTTGGCGGCGCGGGACTCCTGGGTCGTGATCTCGGCCTCGGCCATGCGCGTCCTCGGCGGTTCGGGCACCGCCGCAGGTAGGCGATGCGGAGACGGCATCCGGCGATTGCGAGTGACATTAACAGCGAAATGTCGCACTTGCCCGCCCGATTCATCCCCCGATGCCCCATCGGCGAATCAGTCCTATCGTGCTGTCATGGAGCATGCACTGAGTCCCGCCACACTCGCCGAGCTGCGCCGCCCGCGCCCCTATCCCGCGGTGTCCGTCCTGACTCCGACCCACCGCAGGGAGCCCGAGAACGCCCAGGACCCCGTCCGGCTGCGCAATGTCGTGGCCGACGCCAAGAAGCAACTGGAGGCGGATCCCGCGGTCAGCCGGGACCGGCGGATCGATGTCGTGAAGCAGTTGGAGGAGGCGCTCACCGAGGTCGACCTCACGCACGCCGAGGACGGTCTCGTCATCTTCGCCGCCCCGGGCGAGCACCAGGTGTGGTCCCTGGCCCGCCCGGTGCCCGAACGGGTGGTGCTCTCCGACACCTTCCTCACCCGCAACCTGGTCTCGGCCCAGGCCGCCGAGCGCCCCTTCTGGGCGCTGTCGGTCTCCGCCGACCGCGTGACGCTGTGGAACGGCGGCGGCGACCGGGTCGTGCAGGAGCACGCCGGCGGCTTCCCGTTCACCCGCAGCATGGACAACTTCGACGCCGAGCGTCAGGAGCGGATCGGCGACCTGCCGAGCACCTTCCGGGACGAGAGCACCCGGCACTTCCTGCGGGACGCCGACACCGCGATCGGCAAGGTCCTGCGCGCGGATCCGCGCCCGCTCTACGTCACCGGCGAGACCGCCGCCCTGTCCCTGCTGGACGAGGTGGGCAGCGTCTGCCGCGACGCCGTGCACATCCGGCACGGCGGCCTCGCGGACGCCACGCCGGAGACCGTCTGGCAGGCGGTGCACCCGGTGATCGCGGCGGACAGCCGCCGGGTCGCCGACCAGGTGGCCCGGGAACTGGAGGCCGCCCGGGGCCGCAAGGCGTACGCGGCCGGTCTGGACGAGGTCTGGCGAAGCGCCCGCGAGGGCCGGGTCGGGCTGCTGGCGGTCGAGGAGAACTTCCGGGCGACCGTCCGAGACGGCGGCGACCACCTGGTCCCGGCCGAGAGCGGCGATCTCGACGCCCGCGAGGACATCGTGGACGAGATCGTCGAGCAGTGCCTGGAGACCGGCGCCGAGGTCCGCTTCGTACCGGACGGGACGCTCGGCGACGCCACCGGCGTCGCGGGCGTGCTGCGCTACTGAGGCCCGCTCCCCGCTCGCACCCTCAGACGCTGCCGAAGAGCGCGCTCAGGCCCTCGTCCACCACCGAGCCGAGGTCCTCCTGACCGACCGCCACGACGGCATGGGTGCGCATCAGGAAGCGGCGCAGGACGGCGCTGTCGAACCGCAGCAGGGCGAGCCCGTACGGCGAGTGGAACTCCAGCACCGTACGGGCCCCGCCGCACGGCCAGATGTGCACATCGCCCTCCCCGGCCGGGCCGCGCAGGCCCTCCGCCAGCAGCGAGCGGGCGAAGGTCCAGGTGACGCTCTCGCCGTCGAGCGCGATCTCGGGCGGGAAGTCGATGTGCACGGCGAGCGGATCGGCCGAGCTGTAACGCAGCGTGGCGGTGGCGGGCAGCTCCTGCTCGTCGGCGGTGATCAGATGGGCGCGGGCGGGCTGTTCCAGAGTGATGTCCATATCGATCTCCCCCGTGGTCGACGAGGCCGGCCCGGTACAGGGCCGGCATGTCTTTAGGACCTCGCACACGCGACTCGCATTACGCCGGAGCCCGATTCTCCGGCGTGAGCTGCGTCACACAAAGAGGACGCATTCGCGCCCTACCCGAGCGAACCATCGCGAAGCCCCCGTGAAGAGCGGGAACGCAGGTCGAACACACGGCCGTCGAACACCGCCACCACCCCCCGAACGCCGCCTCGGCACACCATCAACTCACGTACGATTTCTACGACTTCACCGCGCCCTCGGTCTACGTCATTCACCCGATGCGACCTCTCCGCGGGGACTGTGGCATATGCCAGAAGCACCACCGGATCGTGTGTTGCCAAATCCCTTACAGCGCGTCGCGGGCTGTGCAACAGTCGTAACGGTCCCTCCGTCATCCAGGTCGTACCGTCCCCTTCACCGGAGTCCGTCATGCCGTCCCATCTCTCCGCGGGCCGCCCGGCCGCCCAGCCGCCCGGACGCGGCTCGGTCGACGCGCTGATATCGCAGGCTCGCAGGCTCAAGGGCGAGGTGGACGCCGTGCGACGGGACACGCCCAGTGACGGCGCCGACCCGCAGGAGCGCTGGCAGCGCGCCCTGTGCGATCTGGCCCTGACCCAACTCGACGACCTCGACGCCCACTTGGCCCAGCTGCGGGAGGGCCCCCCACCGGTACGGGAGGCCCCGGCGCCGCCCGCCGCCGAGCCCGCGCCCGCCGCCCCGCGCGGCGGCTCCCTGCTCAGCCGGGTCGGCAGCGCGGAGTGGAACCTCCTCACCGACGAGGCCAGTTGGTCCGGCGAGTTGTACCAGATCCTGGGCCGGGACCCCGCCACCGCCCCCCTCACCCTCGACGAACTGCCGTCCCTCGTGCTCGACGAGGACCGCCCGAGGCTGACCTCGATGGTCACCGACTGCCTCGTCGACGCCAAGCCGATCGACGGGGAGTTCCGGATCGTGCGCCCGGGCGGCGAGGTGCGGACCGTGCACATGATGGGCGAACCGGTGCTCGGCGGCGACGGCAGCACCGCCTCGATGTGGGCCGTGCTGCGGGACGTCAGCGAACTGCGCCGCAGCCAGCGCGCGGTGAGCGAGACCCGTGACTCGCTCCAGCGCCAGCGGCAGCGGGAGCAGACCGAGCACCGGCTGGCGGTCGAGCTGCAGGAGGCCGTGCTGCCGTCGTGGCGCGGCCCCCTGCGGCTGACGCACCAGGGCCCGCAGACCCTGGACCTGGCCGCCCACCACCTCCCCGCGGCGACCGGCTCCCCGATCGGCGGCGACTGGTACGACGCCCTCGAACTGCCCGGCGGCGACACCCTGCTGAGCGTCGGCGACCTCACCGGACACGGCGTCTCGGTGGCCTCCGCCATGGCGACCCTGCTGGGCGCGGTACGCGGCATGGCGATGGCCGGCACCGAGCCGGGCCAACTGATGTCCTGGCTCAACCAGTTACTCGACACCACCGTCCGGCCGGCCCTCGGCAGCGCCGTCTGCTGCCGCTACCGGCCCGAGACCCGCACCCTCGTCTGGGCACAGGCGGGACACCCCGCCCCGCTGCTGTTCCGCGGCGGGACGGGGCGCCGTCTGCGGTCACCGAACGGCGTGCTGCTGGGCGCGACCCGCGGTGCCGCCTACGACCAGGCCGAAGTGACCCTGGAGAGCGGAGACCTGCTCCTGCTGCACACCGACGGACTGTCGGCCGGACACGACAGTGCCGACCCGGTGGACCGCCTCCTCGGCCTGGCACCGCGCTTCGACGCGGCGGCCACCGCACAGGACTGCGTACGGACGGTCGTGGAGGAGTTGGACGCGACGGAGCGTGCGACCGACGCCTGTGTGCTGATCGCCAGGGTGACGGCCTGATCCCGGTGCGGGACTGGGCGCACGGGCCCCCTATACCCGTGCGGCGTTCCCGCTCTCTCAGGCCTGTGCGGTCTCCCCGCCCTTCGCCGGCCTCGGAAGAGCCAGCTTGATCTCCTCCCGCAGGTCCTGGATCTTCGGATAGCTGGCGTACTCGGCGGTCAGCCGGTACATCTGGCGGAGCCGGTCCCAGGTGCGGTGGGAGGAGTTGGATCCCATCGACACCAGCGCCAGTCGCGCGTAGCGGTCGGCCTGTTCGGGGTCGTCGGCGATGAAGCAGGCGGAGGCCATGGACAGGAAGTCGAAGATCTTCGACCGCTGCCGCCCGTCGACACGCAGTGCCAGGGCCTTCTCCGCGTAGTGCTGGGCGTGCGCGGCCGCTTGGGGCTCGAACTCCGCCAGCGTGCGGTAGGCCAGGGCCTGCATGCCGTACAGGTCCTCCTCCTTGAAGGTCTGCATCCAGCTCGGGGGCGGTACATCGCCCTTGTCGGAGACGAACAGGTCCTCGGCCTGCCCGAGGGTGCGGCGCATCGCCTGGCCCTTGCCCATGGACGCCTGTGCCCAGGCCTCGATGGTGTAGAGCATCGCCTTGGTCCGGGGCAGCACTTCGGCTCCGGAGCCGGACTGGGCGAGCTTCATCAGGTCCAGCGCGTCGTCGGGCCGGCCCAGGTGCACCATCTGGCGAGCCGCCCGGGAGAGCGCCTCCCCGGCGCGGGGCCGGTCGCCGCCCTCACGGGCCGCGTGGGCGGCGATGACGAAGTACTTCTGTGCCGTGGGCTCCAGGCCGACGTCGTGCGACATCCAGCCCGCGAGGACGGCGAGATTGGCGGCGACGCCCCACAGGCGCCGCTGGAGATGTTCGGGATGCCGGTAGGCGAGCATGCCGCCCACCTCGTTGAGCTGTCCCACGACCGCCTTGCGCTGCAGCCCGCCACCGCGGGCCGCGTCCCAGGCGCGGAACACCTCCACCGAGCGTTCCAGTTCCTCGATCTCCTGCGACCCGATGGGGGCGGCCTCGTAGCGGTCGAACCCAGCGGGGTCGGCGTGCAGGGGATCGTCGAGTCGGGGTGCGTCGGCCTTCAGAGTCGGGTCGGTTTGCAGCCAGTCGTGCATGGCGCTGCTGAGTGCGGATCCCGCGGCGAGCGCGGCGCCCGCGCCCACCAAGCCGCGTCGGTTGAGCATGAGGTCCATTCCCGTGAATTCGGTGAGGACCGCGGCGGTCCGTTCGGGCGCCCACGGCACGCCGTCGGGATGCTCCAGACTCCCGCCGCCCTGCCGTTTCCCCACACGCCCGTGCCGGACCAGACCGAGATCCTCAATGGTCACGACACGGCCGAGTCGCTCGGTGAACAGAGCCGCCAGCACCCGCGGCACCGGATCGCGCGGGATCTCTCCCATGTCGATCCAACGCCGCACCCGCGAGGTGTCGGTCGACAGCTGGGCGTGGCCCATGGCCGCCGCCTGCCGGTTGACCAGCCTCGCGAGCTCGCCCTTGGACCAGCCGGCCAGGCCGAACAGGTCCGCGAGGCGGGTGTTGGGTTGTCCGTTCACGTCAAGCCCCCAGGTTCTCGGCTGAGTTGACAGTAGCCCGGTGAGAGTTGCCGGGCGACTATTCGCCAGGGTTCGCCAGGGTGCGCCAGATGGTGTGCCACTGGCCATCGGGTGTCAGGTAGGAAAGCGCCATCCCGGCCCGGTCGCCGCTCTCCAAAAGGGCGCATTCCCCAGGGTGCACCCGTGCGGCCGGGCCGGGCAGGCGTTTGCGCTTCAGCAGGCACAGCAGGCACACGAAGGGATCTGTTTCGCCCATGTACGCAGCATCGTCCTCCGTGTCCGCCCCGCCCCGGACGCTGCACCCCCGCCCGGCGGGCAGCGGCCCCTACCTCGACCCCGCGCGGTCGGCGGCCCCCGTCCTCGGAGCGGGCCGGCCACGGCGCGCGCCGGGGATCGGCACCCAACCGCTCAGCGGGAGACTCGACTTGTCCGGCCCTCAGGGGGCCCAGCTGCGTACGGCCATCGCGTCCGTGCACCGGATCTGCCCGGAGTTCACTCCGGTCCAGGTGCTGCGGCGCAGCGGACGGTCCGTGCTCCTCGTGGGGACGACGGGACGCAGCACGGCCGTCGCCAAGTGCTTACTGGACCACTCCCCCGTCTGGGCGGAGCGGATCCGGCACGAAATAGCTGCTTACCGCTCGTTCGTCCGGCACCGCCCGCCCGTGCGGGTGCCCCGGTTGATCGCGGCGGATCCGGACAACTGCACGCTGGTGATCGAGCGGATGCCGGGGCGCGTGGCGGCTCTTCAACGGCACCCGTCCGAGGCGCCGCCGCGGGCGGACATCAGAGCGGCGCTGGCGGCGGTCTGCCGGCTCAACGCCTGGCGGCCGCCGGCGGGCACCTTCGACGCCCCGCTGGACTATCCGGCGCGCATCGCCCGTTACCACGAGCTGGGGCTGCTCACCGACCGCGACATGGGCGACCTGCAGAAGCTGCTGCACGGCATCGCCCACGCGGCGGGCCGGCAGGGCATGGGCCAGTTCTGCCACGGCGAGGCACTGCTCTCGAACATCCTTGTGTCACCGGCCGGTCCAGTGCTGGTGGACTGGGAGCACGCGGGCTGGTACCTGCCGGGCTACGACCTGGCCACCCTGTGGTCGATCCTCGGGGACGCGCCGGTCGCGCGGCGGCAGATCAGCCAGATCGCCCAGGCGGCGGGCCCGGCGTCCCGGGACGCCTTCCTGGTGAACCTGATGCTCGTCCTCACCCGTGAGATCCGCACCTACGAGACGGCCGTGCAGCGTTCGATGCACGACACTGCCCCGGCGGCACCGGGTCCGGCCCACCCGGGTGCTGCGCCGTCCGGCGAGGAACAGCGCCTGCTGCTCAGGCGGCTGCACGACGACTGCCAGCTGGCCCGCCGGGCCGTGCGCGCCGCGGTCGGTACTCGCTGACGGGGACGGAGGTCCGCGGCGCGCCCTCGACAGCGGCGCACCGCGGACCTCCGTATGCGCGGCTCCTCCCCTGCCCCTGGGCATGATTGACGGATCGTCGGCAGGCCGGTACCACGGACGCATTGCCCGGCCCCGAACGGCTCATCGCACCCGACCGTCCCAGGAGGCTGTTTTGCGACGATCCGTCACTGCCCTGGAGGGCGCCGCGAAGAGAGCCGCCGGTCCGGTGGCCTCCGCCGCGCTTCTCCTCCCCCTGCTCGGCGCGGCCCCTTCCGAAGCACAGTCGTCCGCAGCACAGTCGTCCGCTCAGCCGTCCGCCGTGTCGCCCGCACGGGTGCTCCAGGCGGCGTTCTCCTCGGCCGCCACCGAGTACGGCGTCCCGCGCAGCGTGCTGCTGGGCGTCTCCTACCTCCAGTCCCGCTGGGACACGCACGCCGGGGCGCCGAGTGTGACCGGCGGCTACGGACCGATGCACCTCACCGACGCCCGCACCGCGCTCGCCACGGCCATCCACCACAGCGAGGGCCGGGAGGACGCGCGCGGCGACCAGGCCCGCAGGCCGCTCGTGCCCGAGGAACGGATCCCGTCGGTCCGCGAGCTGCCCGCCCGGCTGAAGACCCTGCCGAGGGCCGCGGAGCTCACCGGGCTGAGCCCGGAGCGGCTGCGCAGCGACCCCGCCGCCAATGTGGCGGGCGGCGCCGCCCTGCTCGCCGCGGCCCAGAAGGAGCTGGGGGCGCCGCTCAGCGCGGATCCGGCGGACTGGTACGGGGCGGTAGCCCTGTTCTCCGGCGCCGACGACCGCGCCACGGCGGCGACGTACGCGAACGAGGTCTACGACGTGATCCGCGCCGGCGGTGACCGGATCACGGACTCCGGGCAGCGGATGGTCCTGGCGGCGCAGCCGAACGTACGGCCCGACACCGGGACCCTGGACCGGGCCGGGCTGCGCGCCCCGGCCGCGGGTGACACGGAGTGCCCCGCGTCGGTGTCCTGCGAGTGGATCCCGGCGCCCTACGAGGAGTTCGGGGACGGCGACTACGGCAACCACGATCTCGGCGACCGGCCCGAGTCGCAGAGCATCGAGTACATCGTCGTGCACGACACGGAGGGCGCCTGGGAGGGTGTGCTGGAGATGGTCCAGGACCCGACCTACGTGTCCTGGAACTACTCGCTGCGCTCCACCGACGGCCACATCGCCCAGCACCTGAAGGCCAAGGATGTCGGCTGGCACGCGGGGAACTGGTACGTCAACGCCAAGTCGATCGGTCTGGAGCACGAGGGGTTCCTGGCGAACCCGGACGCCTGGTACACGGAGGCGATGTACCGGTCCTCGGCGCGGCTGGTGAAGTACCTGGCACGCACATACGGCATTCCGCTGGACCGCCAGCACATCCTCGGCCATGACACGGTGCCGGGGCCGACCACGGCGACGGTCAAGGGCATGCACACCGACCCGGGTCCGTACTGGGACTGGAGCCACTACTTCCTGCTGCTCGGCAAGCCGTTCCACGCCACCGCCGGGAAGAAGGGCGGGATGGTGACCATCCGCCCCGACTACGACGAGCACAAGCCGGAGTACACCGGCTGCGCGGCGCCGGGCAGCCCGTGCCCGGCGCACGGGTCGAGCGCGGTACGGCTGTACTCCGGGCCGGGGACGTCGTACCCGCTGATCAAGGACATCGGGCTGGGGACGACGCCGAGCATCGGGGTGAACGATCTGTCCTCGCGGGTCTCCACCGGGCAGCAGTTCGCGGTCGCCGGGCGGGACGGGGACTGGACGGCGATCTGGTACCTGGGGCAGAAGGCGTGGTTCCACAACCCGGCGAAGAAGCCGACGGCCGTGAACGCCAAAGGGCTGGTGGTGACACCGAGGGACGGTCTGGAGAGCGTCCCGGTGTACGGGAGGGCCTACCCGGAGGCGTCCGCCTATCCGGAGGGGGTGCCCGCGCAGCCGGTGTCACCGCTGCCGTACCGGCTGCCCGCGGGGCAGAAGTACGTGGTCGGGGACAAGGTGCCCGGGCAGTACTACTACGCGGTGACCTTCGATACGGCCTCGCACCGGGTGGTGACGGGCGAGGACCAGTACTACGAGATCCAGTACGGCCACCGGGTGGCGTTCGTCCGGGCCGCGGACGTGCGGCTCGTGTCCGCGACCCGGTAGCCGGGACTCAGCCCTGCTGGAACAGCTCCGCCGGGAGCGGCTTCAGCAGGGCGTACAGGTCGTCGGTGATGGGGCGGTCCCAGGCGGCGATGGTCACCAGGACGTTGTCGCTGCGGTCGAACTGCACGCAGGAGATCCGGCTCTCGGAGAGCTTCAGGCGCCGGACGATCAGGAGGTTGTCGCCCTGCATCACGGGGACGTCCTCGGTGCCGACGACGGTGATCTCCTCGTCGTTCTCCAGCGCGAGCAGCAGCTGGGCCACCTCGAAGGGGATCTCGCCCTCGGCGACGTCCCTGGCCGGGGAGCCCTCGGGCAGATTGCCGATGATCATCGCGGGGCCGCGGCCGCCGAAGAGGTCGTAGCGCAGGAAGACCCCCTGGCAGCTGCCGTCGGGCGCGGGCAGCAGGCCGGCGCCCAGATTTCCGGGCCAGTCGCCCGGATCCATGGCCAGTACGTCGAAGTCGGGCCCGGCGGGGGTGGCGCTGCGGCGGCGGAGGAACGACATGTCGCCCATGCTACTTGGCCGTGCGCACAACCGCGGTGCCACCCTGTGCCGTCCGGCCGTTGGGGGTTGTCCGTGGCCGGGCGCCGTCCGGCGCGTGCGGGAACGTCGCGCCGCGCCCGGCGGGGTGCCCGGCTTGTGCCGTCCGGCGGGTCCCGGTTGTCGGTGGCCGGGCGCGCCCACACGGCGGAGCCGCACATCGGTACAGCCCCGCGCCCCTGAGTGCCCCCTACTCGTCGGTTGCCGTTGGGGGGACCACTGCGATGGGGCAGGCCGCGTGGAGGAGGACCGCGTGGCTCACCGAGCCGAGCATTCTGGTGGGGGCCAGCAGGCGGCGGCGGTAGCGGCCCACTACCAACAGGTCGGCGTTCTTCGAGGCCGCCACCAGGTGGCCCGCCGCGTCGCCCGGGAGGATCTGCGGGTCCGTGCGTACGTCGGGGTGGCGGGTGCGGTGGGGGGCCAGGAAGCCGTCCGCCAGGGCCCGGGTCTCGTGCTCGATCGGTTCCTGTTTGACCGGTGGCGGGAACGCCGGGACCGGGGACGCCGTCCAGACCTGGACCGGCCAGGCGTAGGCGGCGATGACCTGGAGGCGGGCGCCGCGGCGGGCCGCTTCGGTGAAGGCGAACTCGAGGGTGGCGTCGTCGGGGCTGTCGACCTGGAGGCCGACCACGACTCGGGGGCCCGGCTCGGCGGGCGGAGCGTCGTGGATCTCGCGTCCCGGACGGGGGACCACGACGACGGGGCATTCGGCGTCCCGGGCGGCGGCCAGGCCGGTGGAGCCCAGCAGGAGGCTCGCGAAGCCGCCCCGGCCGCGTGAGCCGAGTACCAACAGCTGGGCCGTGGAGGCCAGTTCGGGGAGTACGACGGTCGGGGAGCCGTCCAGCGGGACGTACTCCGCCTCCGGCCGGTCCGGGATCGCGTCGAGGTGGGCGCGGGCCCGGTCGAGCACCGGGTCGGCGGCGCCGTCCGGCGGGCCCGCTGTCAGGACGTCGGGCTGCATCCAGGGGGCGTACTGCCGTACGTGCACGACCCGCAGGGGTGCCTCGCGCAGGCGTGCCTCGGCAAGGGCCCAGTCCAGGGCCCGCAGGCTGTCGTCCGAACCGTCGACGGCCGCGATGACCGGCAGGGTGCTCATGGGGTGCCTCGCTTCCCGAGTACGTCCGTCCCCCCTCCCGGATCAGCCTGGCGCAGGGGCCGGTTCCAGGAGGGTGCTGGCGGTCGCGTGTCCGGAAATACGGTCGGAACACCCCCGGTTCGGCCCGCCGGACGGATCCGGCGGGTCCGACGCACGTCGGCTCAGGTCAGGTCGAACTCTCCCTCGCGCGCCCCCGACACGAAGGCGCCCCATTCGGCGGGTGTGAAGATCAGGGAAGGGCTCTCCGGGCGGCCGCTGTTGCGCATCGCGATGAAACCCTCGACAAAGGCGATCTGGACGTCTCCCAGACCCCGGCTGCTCGAATGCCACTCGGCGTTGCTGAGGTCCAGCTCCGGCTTGTCCCAACCCGTGAACGGCTGCTGCTGGATGGTGCTCTCGGCCACGTCCGTGCTCCTCCCGGTTCGTCGTCCGCGGCCAGCCTAGCGACCGGTTCCGGGACCCGACAGGCCACGTGAGGGGGACCTTTGCGGAGCGCTCTCAGGACGGGGGCGGTTCGGCACCGACGAGCCACATGGCGAAGAACTGCGATCCGCCGCCGTAGGCGTGCCCCAGGGCCCGGCGCGCGCCCTCGACCTGGTGTTCCCCGGCCTGGCCGCGCACCTGGAGGGCGGCCTCGGCGAACCGGATCATGCCGGAGGCGCCGATGGGGTTGGAGGAGAGCACCCCGCCGGACATGTTCACCGGCAGGTCGCCGTCCAGCTCGGTCACTCCGGCCTCGGTGAGTTTCCAGCCCTCGCCCTCGTCGGCGAAGCCGAGGTTCTCCAGCCACATCGGCTCGTACCAGGAGAACGGCACGTACATCTCGACGGCGTCGATCTCGCGGCGCGGGTCGGTGATCCCGGCCTGCCGGTAGACGTCGGCGGCGCAGTCCTTGCCTGCCCGCGGCGAGACCGCGTCCTTCCCCGCGAACAGGGTGGGTTCGCTGCGCATGGCGCCGCCGTGCATCCAGGCGGGCGGGCGGGGCGCGCGGGCGGCTCCGGCGCGGCCGGTGAGGACCATGGCGCAGGCGCCGTCGGAGGAGGGGCAGGTCTCGGAGTAGCGGATGGGGTCCCAGAGCATGGGCGAGGACTGGACCTTCTCCAGGGTGATGTCGTGCTCGTGGAGGTGGGCACAGGGGTTCTTCAGGGCGTTGCGCCGGTCCTTGTAGGCGACGAGGGAGCCGACGGTGTCGGGGGCGCCGCTGCGCCGCATGTAGGCGCGCACGTGCGGGGCGAAGAAGCCGCCCGCCCCGGCGAGCAGGGGCTGCTGGAAGGGGATGGGCAGGGACAGGCCCCACATCGCGTTGGACTCGGACTGTTTCTCGAAGGCGCAGGTCAGCACGGTGCCGTGGACGCGGGAGGCGATGAGTCCGGCGGCGACGAGGGCGGTGGAGCCGCCGACGGAGCCGGCCGTGTGGACGCGCAGCAGGGGTTTGCCGACCGCGCCGAGCGCGTCGGCGAGGTACAGCTCGGGCATCATCACGCCCTCGAAGAAGTCGGGCGCCTTGCCGATGACGACGGCGTCGATGTCGGCCCAGGTCAGCTCCGCGTCGTCGAGGGCGCGGCGGGCGGCCTCGCGGACCAGTCCGGCGATGGACACGTCCCGGCGGGCCGCGACGTGCTTGGTCTGGCCGATCCCGACGACGGCCACGGGTTCCTTGCTCATCGCGGGTCCCCTTCCAGTACGGCGACCAGGTTCTGCTGCAGACAGGGGCCGGAGGTGGCGTGGGCGAGGGCGCGGTCCGACTCGCCCCGGTGGATCGCGGCCGCCGCCTCGCCGAGGCGGATCAGTCCGGCGGCCATGACGGGGTTGGCGGCGAGCGCGCCGCCGGAGGGGTTGACGCGCACGGTGTCGTCGAGGCGCAGCGCCTTGCGCAGGACGATCTCCTGCGCGGTGAAGGGGGCGTGCAGTTCGGCCGTGTCGACGGGCCGGTCGAAGGCGCCCGCCTTTTCGGCGGCGAGACGGGTGGAGGGCGAGTCGGTGAGGTCGCGGACGCCGAGGGAGTGGGGCTCGATGCGGTGGTCGATGCCGCGGATCCAGGCGGGCCGCTCGCACAGTGCGCGGGCCCGGTCGCCGGCGGCGAGGATCACGGCGGCGGCGCCGTCGCTGATCGGCGGGCAGTCGCCGGTGCGCAGGGGGCGTACGACGTAGTCGCCGTGCGGGACGGGGCCGCGGAGCTGGGCGTGCGGGTTGTCGGTGGCGCGGCTGCGGGCGGCGATGGCCGCGAGCTGCGGTTCGTCCGTCTCGTGGGCGTCGATGAGGGCCTGTGCCTGGAGGGCGGCGAGGGCGACGGAGTCGGGCCACAGGGGCGCCACGTAGTACGGGTCGAGCTGGCGGGTGAGGACGTCGCGCAGGGAGCCCGGGGAGGACTTGCCGTAGGCGTAGACCAGGGCGGTGTCGGCGTCGCCGGTGAGGAGTTTGGTCCAGGCCTCGTACAGGGCCCAGGCGCCGTCCATCTCGACGTGCGACTCGGAGATGGGGGGCCAGGCGCCGACGCCGTCGAGGGCGAGGGTGAAGGAGAAGGCGCGGCCCGCCAGGTAGTCGCTGGAGCCGGAGCAGGTGAAGCCGATGTCGGCGGTGCGCAGTCCGGTGCGGTCGAGGACCTGGTGCAGGACCGGCATCAGCATCTCGACCTCGGAGAGGTCGTCGCTGCTGCGGCGGTGGTCGGTCTGGGCGAAGGCGACGACGGCGATCTCTCGGGTCACAGCAGCTCCCGGTAGGTGTCGTAGTCCGCGTCCGGCTCGCCGGTGGGCCGGTAGTGGTCGGGGTGGCGGGCGCCCTCGGTCCACACCGGTTCCACCCGCAGGCCCATGCGGACCTGGTCGTAGGGGATGCCCGCGATCCGGCCGTGCAGGGCGAGTCCGGCGCCGTCGAGGGCGATGTGGGCGTAGACGTAGGGGACTTCGATGTCGAGGTTCCGGGCCTTGATGTTGACGATGCAGAAGGTGGTGACGGTGCCGCGGGGGCCGACCTCGACCTGTTCGGTGGTGGCGACGCCGCAGGTGGGGCAGGCGCCGCGGGGCGGGACGTACACCTTGCGGCAGTCCGGGCAGCGTTCGCCGACCGTGCGCCGGTCGGCGAGGGCGTCGAGGTAGGCGGACTGGGCGCGGCCTGGGGTGTAGGTGTAGTCGAGGCGGGCGGGGGTGACGATGCCGGTGACCGGGTCGGCGAACTGCCCGGTGTGGCCTGTGACTTGGGTGGGTTCTCCGTCGTACGGGTCGAAGCAGGCGATGTCGGTGATGGCGCCGGTGCGGGTCGCGGCCCAGCGGACGCGGACGCGCATGCCGGTGCGAACGGCGTCGGGGCCGGGGGCGTCGAGGGCGTGCAGGAGGGCGGTGTCGGCGCCGTCGAGGCGGACCAGGACCCAGGCGAAGGGGGTGGCGAGGGGCTGGCCGGGGCGGGGGTGGGGATTCCAGGCCCAGGTGGTGACGGTGCCGGTGGGGGCGACTGCGACGAGGTCGCGCAGTTCCTCGGCGGTGACCGGGTCGTACTCGACGGGCGGGACGAGGACACGGCCGTCGGTGGTGCGGACGCCGAGGACGACCTGTTCGCGCAGTCCGGTGAGGAAGATGCTCTGGACGGGGCCGAGGGAGCGGGTGAAGGGGAACTCGACGACGAGGGGCGCGCGCAGGACTTCGGGCATCGGGGGCTCCTTCAGTGGCGGCGGAAGTCGGGCGGGCGCTTCTCCGTGAAGGCGCGGGCGCCTTCCTTGGCATCGTCGGTGTCGAAGACCGGCCAGCCGCGCTCCAGTTCGACGGCGAGCCCCTCGGTCTCGGTCATCTCGGCGGTCGCGTACACGGACGCTTTGACGGCCTCGACGGCCAGGGGGCCGCAGGCGTTGACGCGTTCGGCGATCTCCAGGGCCTTGTCGAGGGCGGTGCCGTCGGGGACGACATGGCCGATCAGACCGATGTCCGCGGCCTCCCGGGCGCTGTAGGGGCGGCCGGTGAGGAGCATTTCCAGCGCGTGGGTGCGCGGGATCTGGCGGGGCAGGCGGACGGTGGAGCCGCCGATCGGGAACAGTCCGCGGCGGACCTCGAAGAGGCCGAAGGTGGCGGACTCCCCGGCCACGCGGATGTCGGTGCCCTGGAGGATCTCGGTGCCGCCCGCGACGCAGTAGCCCTCGACGGCGGCGATGACGGGTTTGCGGGGGCGGTGGTGGCGCAGCATCGCCTTCCAGTGCAGGTCGGGGTCGGCGGTGAGCCGGTCGCGGTACTGCTCGCCCGCCATGCCCTTGCCCGCCAGTGCCTTGAGGTCCATCCCGGCGCAGAAGGAACCACCCGCGCCGGTCAGCACGATGGAGCGGACCGAGTCGTCCTCGTCCGCCTCGATCCAGCCGTCGTACAGGCCGACGAGCATCGGCAGCGAGAGCGCGTTCTTCGCTTCCGGCCGGTCGAGTGTGAGCACGAGTGTGGCGCCCTCGCGGCGCACGGTGAGGTGTTCGGTTCCGCCCATCGCCCGTCTCCCCTCTTGAGAACGAGAACAGGTTGCAGGAGGCGCCCGAGCACTTCAATAGTTTTCTGACACTCAGTCAGATTTGTTGTGCGCGGAGTCTTCACAGCCGGGCCGCCCTTTGCTCTGATGACCGGCAACCGAGGGGCAGCGAGGTCAGGAGGAGCGGTGGAGTACAACCTTGCCGACCTGTTCGAGTCGGTCGTGGACGTCGTGCCGGACCGCGAGGCGCTGGTGTATCTCGACCACCCCGGCACGGGCGCGGAGCGCAGGCTGACCTACGCCGAGCTGGACGCGGCCGCGAACCGCATCGGGCACTACCTGCTGGACAGCGGGATCGGGCCCGGTGAGCACCTCGGGCTGCATCTGTACAACGGGGTCGAGTACTTGCAGACGGTGCTCGGCTGCCTCAAGGCGCGGATCGTGCCGGTGAACGTCAACTACCGCTACGTGGAAGAGGAGTTGGTCTACCTCTACCGGGACGCGGATCTGGTGGCGGTGGTCTTCGACGCCGAGTTCGCGGACCGGGTGGCGGCGGCGCGGCCGCGTGCGGAGAAGCTGCGGCATCTCGTGCGCGTGGGCGGGGGCGGTTCGCTGGGAGTGCCGTTCGCCGAGGCGGAGGCGGCCGGTTCGCCGTCGCGGGGCTTCCCAAAGCGGTCGGGGGACGACCAGTTCATCATCTACACCGGTGGGACGACGGGGATGCCCAAGGGTGTGATGTGGCGTCAGGAGGATCTGTTCTTCGCCGGGCTGGGCGGCGGGGCGCCGACGGGTGAGCCGGTGAAGTCGCCCGAGGAACTGGCCGAGCGGGTCGCGGCGGGCGGGTCCGGGATCACCTTCTTCCCCGCTCCCCCGCTGATGCACGGCACCTCCACCCTCACCGCGTTCATCGGCTTCCACTTCGGCCAGCGGATCGTGCTGCACCGCAAGTTCGTGCCCGAGGAAGTGCTGCGCACCGTCGAGAAGGAGAAGGTCTCCAGCATGTCGCTGGTGGGCGACGCGATGCTGCGGCCGCTCATCGACGCCCTCAACGGGCCCATGAAGGGCACCGACTGCTCGTCGATGTTCTCCGTCTCCTCGTCCGGCGCGATCATGTCGGAGACGGTGCGGCGGCAGTTCCTCGAACTGGTCCCGAACGTCATGCTGCTGAACAACTTCGGGTCCTCCGAGTCCGGTTTCAACGGCACGGCCACGGAGGACTCCGGTCCCCGGCGCGGGTTCCGGATCCGGGTCAACTCCCGTACGCGGGTGGTCGATCCGGTCACCCATGAGCCGGTCGCGCCGGGCGAGGTCGGGCGGGTCGCGCAGTGCGGGCACGTCCCGCTCGGCTACTACAACGACCCGGTGAAAACCGCCGAGACGTTCTTCGAGAAGGACGGGCAGCGCTGGGTGCTCCTCGGTGACATGGCCACCGTCGACGAGGAGGGCGTGGTGACCGTCCTCGGCCGCGGTTCGCAGTGCATCAACACGGGCGGCGAGAAGGTGTACCCGGAGGAGGTCGAGCAGGCTCTGAAGTCCCACCCCGACGTGTACGACGCGCTGGTCGCCGGGGTGCCGGACGCGAAGTGGGGCCACCATGTGGCCGCCGTCGTCCAGCTCCGCGAGGGCGCCGGTCGGCTCTCCCTGGAGGACCTCCAGGCGCACTGCCGTACACATCTCGCCGGGTACAAGATCCCGCGCCAGCTGGTGCTGACGGACGCGGTGCGTCGGTCGCCGAGCGGCAAGGCGGACTACCGGTGGGCACGGGAGGTGGCCGTGGGGGCGCGGTAGACCGGGCGCCGTAGCGGGCCCGGACCCGTCCGACGGGCCGTCTCGCGGGGAAGCTGGGATTCTGGAGGCAGCAGGGTCACCGGGACCCGGCGGACGACGGTGGTGAGCGGAGTGGTCACGGTCGAACCGAGCGGGCCGGGCACGGCTGCCACGGAGGTTGATCCACTGGGCGCCCCTTATCTTCCGGGGCGTTTCACCGTACCGGCCCGGCCCCCCACGTTTCTGCGTCGCAGGCGGCTGCACGACCATCTCGACGAGGCCCTGACCACGCCGCTGACCATGGTCAACGGGGCCGCGGGTGCGGGCAAGACACTGCTGGTCGCCGACTGGGCCGACGGCCTGGACCTGCCGGTGTGCTGGCTCACCGCCGACGCCGATCCGGCGCCCGGGCTGTTCTGGGCCCATCTGATGCAGTCCCTGCACGGGCAGGGACTGCTCACTCATGGTGAGGTCGGGTTCCCGGCGGACGCGGACCATGTGGACCGCAAGTTGCTGGCCCGTCTCGCGGTGGGGCTCGCCGGCCGTCAGGGGCCCGTCGTGGTCGTGCTCGACGAATTCCACCGGGTCACCGACCCGGGCGTCGGTGAGCAGCTCGACTTCGTCCTGCGGCACGCCGGGCCCGCACTGCACCTGGTGCTCGTCACCCGCACCGAGCCCCTGCTGCCGCTGCACCGCTACCGCGCGGCCGGGACCCTCACCGAGATCCGCAACGCCGAGCTGGCCTTCACGCCCGAGGAGACGAGGGGGCTGCTGCGGCTGCACGGTCTGGAGCTGTCGCTGGCCGCCTGCCGGTGTCTGGTGGAGCGGACCGAGGGCTGGGCCGCGGGCCTCAGGCTGTGCGCCCTGGCCGCGCAGGACGCCGACGACGCCGAGACCTACCTCAAGGAGTTCGAGGCCGGACAGAGCACCGTCGCCGACTATCTCCTCGGCGAGGTGCTCACCCTGCAGTCGCCCGAGACCCAGGACCTGCTGCTGCGCGTCAGCATCCTGGACCGGTTCACCCCGGGTCTCGCCGACGCGCTCACCGGCCGGGACGACGCGGAGCGGATCCTGGAGGGGCTGCGCCGCCGCAACGCCTTCGTGGAGTCGCTCGGGCACTCCCACTACCGGCTGCACCCCCTGCTCCGGGAGATCCTGCGCTCCCACCTGGAGGTCACCCGGCCCGGCCTGCGCCGGCGCCTGCACCGGCTGGCGGCGCAGTGGCTGCACCATTCGGGTGACCTCCCCGAGTCCCTCGCGCACGCCGCCGCCGCGGGCGACTGGGAGTTCACCGCCGCCGCCCTGGTCGACGACCTGGCCATCGGGCAGCTCTTCACCGGACTGCACGCCGGGGGCCTCGCCGGGCTCTTCTCCGGCATGACCCCGCGCACCACCACCCCCGCCGCCGAGCTGATCCGCGCCGCCCGCGCCCTGGACCACCGCGACGTCACCCGCGGCCTCGCCCATCTGCACCGCGCCGAACAGACCCTGGCCACCGAGGCCACCGACCCCACGGCCGCCCAGCTCAGCTGCGCGCTCCTGGAGGCCCACGCGGCCCGGCTGACCGGCGCCCCGGGCCGGGCGGAGAAAGCGGCGCGGTCGGCCCAGGGACTGAGGGAGGAGGTCCGGGACGAGCGCCTGGAGCGGCATCCCGAGCTGGACGCCCTGCTGCTGACCCATCTGGGCGCGGCCCAGCTGTGGGCCGGACGGTTCGACGAGGCGCGGGACGCCCTCGGCACCGTCGTCGTCTCCCCCGTAGGAGCCGCGACGGCGCTGCCCCGCCAGGAGTGCCTGAGCCATCTCGCGCTCATCGACTACCTGGAGGGCTGGCTGGACCGGGCCGAACGCAAGGCGCTCGCCGCGCTGGCCGAGGCCGAGCGGTACGGGCTGCCGCCGTCCTCGGGGTCGAGCGTGGGGCATCTGGTCCGCGCCGTCGTGGCCGTCGAGCGCGACGAACTCGACCTGGCCGAACGCCTCCTCGGCGAGGCGGCCGGGTTCGGGCCGGGCGGAGCGGACGATCCGGTGACGGCGGCGGGCCGCGCGCTGGCCACGGCGCGGCTGCGCCTGGCGCAGGGGGACATCCCCGCCGCGCTGGCCGCGACCGAGCCGGCCTGCACGGCCGAGACGGTCTCCCCCTGGGAGCGGGGCCGGGCCGCCGCCCTCGCCAGCGCCGCGCACCTCGCCGAGGGCCGCCCGGAGACCGCCGCGCGGGCGCTGCTCGGCGCCCCGGACGGCCAGACGCCCTGCGCGGTCCAGGGCGCCCGCACCCTCCTCGCCACCGGCCACCCCGATGCCGCGATCGAACTGCTCGACGCCGCCCCGCCGGGAACCGGCGCCGGCCCCGCCGTCACCGTGCCCGCCCTGCTCGCCCGCGCACAGGCGCACAGCCTGGCGGGTGACCCGGCCGCCGCCCGCCGCGTCTTCAGCCGCGCCCTGCTGGAAGCCCGCCGGGAACACCTGCGCAGACCGTTCCTGGAGACCGGCCCCTGGCTGCACCGCATGCTCGCCCACGACCCCACCGAGAAGTGGCTGACGGGGGACACCGGCCCCGGCGGATCCGCCCCGCTCGTCGTGGAGGACCTCAGCGAGCGCGAGCACGACGTACTGGTCCGGCTGGCCCGGATGATGTCCACCGAGGAGATCGCCGCCGACCTGTACGTCTCCGTCAACACCGTCAAGACGCACCTCAAGGGCGTCTTCCGCAAGCTGGCCGTGAACCGCCGCACCGACGCCGTACGCCGGGCCCGCGAACTCGGCCTGTTGTGACCAAGTGAGGTGGGCATGGCGCACTGGCGGGCTCTGATCGTGCTCGGGGCGGCCCAGTTCCTGATGGTGCTGGACACCTCCGTGATGAACGTGTCGATCAGCCAACTCGTCGAGGACTTCGACACCGAGGTGACCGCCATCCAGGCCGTCATCACCCTGTACGCGCTGATGATGGCCGCCTTCATGGCCGTCGGCGCCAAACTCGGCGACATCCTGGGCCGCCGGCGGCTGTTCCTCATCGGTCTGGTGGTCTACGGCGTCGGCTCGGGGCTCACCGCGCTGGCGCCGACGGTCGGGGTCCTGGCGGTCGGCTGGTCGGTGATCGAGGGGCTGGGCGCGGCCATGGTGCTGCCTGCCATGGCCGCCCTGGTCGCGGAGACCTACCGGGGCCCGGACCGTGCCGTGGCGTACGGGGTTATCGGCGGGCTGGCCGGTGCGGGCATCGCGGTGGGGCCGCTGCTCGGCGGCTGGGTGACGACGTATCTCACCTGGCGGCTGGTCTTCGCCGGGGAGGTCGTGGTCGTCGTCGCCATGCTGGTGTGCCACCGGGTGATCACGGAGGTCCCCAGGACCGGCCCACGGCCCCGGATGGACGTCGTCGGCGCCACCCTGTCCGCGGCGGGGCTCGGACTCGGAGTGCTCGGGGTCCTGCAGAGCGGGTCCTGGGGCTGGGTGCAGCCGCGCAACCCGCCCTTCACGGTCCTGGGGTTCGCCCCGACGCTGTTCTTCGTGGCCGGATCGGCCCTGGTGCTGTACGCCTTCGTGGCCTGGGAACGCCGCCGGACGGCCCGGCACGCCGACCCGCTGGTGCACCTGACCCTGCTGGAGCGGCCCGCGCTGCGCGCCGGGCTGCTGACCATGCTCAGCCAGAACCTGATCCTGCTGGGCCTGTTCTTCGCCGTGCCGCTCTATCTCCAGGTGGTCCAGGGCTTCGACGCGTTCGAGACGGGACTGCGGCTGCTGCCGGTCTCCGTGACGATGCTCCTCGCCTCCCTCGGCGCCTCCCGGTTCGCCCGCAAGGTGCCGCCGCGCACCCTCGTCAGGGTCTCCCTGCTGACCCTCGCGGCGGCCGTCGTCTGGCTGCTGGCCACCATCGACCCGAAGATCGACGACTCCCAGTTCGCCGGTGCCATGGCGCTGCTGGGCCTCGGCATGGGACTGCTCGTATCGCAACTGGGCAACGTGGTGCAGTCCAGCGCCACCGAGGAGGAGCGCAGCGAGGCCGGTGGTCTGCAGTACACCGCCCAGAACCTGGGCTCGGCGCTGGGCACCGCGCTGATCGGCTCGCTGCTGATCGGCGCGCTCGCGCAGTCCTTCACCGCCCATGTCGAGGACGATCCCCGGCTGTCGGCCGAGGCCCGGGAACAGACCGGGATCGCCCTGGAGGCCGGGGTGTCCTTCGTCTCCACCGACCAGGTGCGGGCCGGGGCCGAGCGGGCCGGGCTGCCGCCCGCCGAGGTGGACGCCGTCACCGAGGACTACGCGGCGGCCCAGTTGAAGGGCCTCAAGGCGGCCGTCCTCGCGACGGGCGGGATCACCCTGGCGACCTTCCTGGTGACGGCCCGGCTGCCGGGGCGCGCCAAGGCCGAGCACGGGACCGGGTCATGAGGTCACCGGAAGCCCGGGAGGCCCGCAGGGAGCGGCGGGCCGAGCGGCGGGCGCACGCCGACTTCACCGGTGGTGTCTACGGCTCGCTGCTCGCGGCCTCCGTGGTGCTCGGCGCGGGCTCGCTCGGGAACTTCCCGCGGGTGGAGCTGGTGGTGCTGCTGGTGCTGACCGGCGTGGTGTTCTGGCTGGCGCACGTGCACGCCAAGCTGTTCGGGGAGCGGCTCGGGCAGCACGCCCTGGACCGGCGCACGGTGCTGGCGGTGTGCCGCGAGGAGTGGCCCATCCTGCGGGCCTCGCTGCCCCCGGCGCTCGCCGTGGCGGTCAGTCCGCTGCTGGGCCTGGATGTGCAGGGCGGCATCTGGCTGGCCCTCGTCGTGGCCGTGGTGGGCCAGGTGGGCTGGTCGGTGCGGGCGGCGGTCAGGGTGGGGGCGTCCTGGCGTCTGGTGCTCATCAGCGCGGCGGTGAACCTGTTGCTGGGACTGGTGATCGTCGCCTTCAAGCTGTGGGTGAAGCACTGAACCGCGGCGATCGCCGCATCCCGTTTCACCTGTACCGGGTGAGGCCCCGCGGCGGCCGGTGCCGCACGATCGTAGGGCGGGGTGCCCAAGGCCCTCGCGACGACCCTGTCTTCAGCCCGCGCACCCCTTTCGCGGGGAGAACCGCCATGCGCTACGAGATCCGTGTCGACGGCCAGATGTCGGAAACGCTCGCCAAGTCCTTCCCGGAGCTGAGCCATGTCGTGATGGCCGGACAGACGATCCTGTTCGGCCCGGTGGTCGACGAGGCCCATATCTACGGGCTCGTGGCCCGCTGCCAGTCCCTGGGACTGCGCATCGTGGAGATGCGCAGGAGGCCCGAGTAGGCCAGGGCCGCCCTCACGCCGCGCGGGCGGTGACCCGGCCGGAGCGCGCCGCCGCGCCCAGTGCCTCGAAGTCCCGCTCGTTGCGGTCCGCGTACACCTGCGCGAACGCGACGAGCGCCCGGTCGAAGCGGTCGCTGCCGCCGAGGTAGGAGTCGATGGCTACGGGGTCGCCGGAGCGGGCGTGCGCGCGGGCCAGGGAGGCCCCGCACAGCTGGGCGAACAGGTTCAGCAGCCGGGGGTCCATCGTCTCGGGGCGCACGATGCCCTTCCAGTCCCGCAGCTGCCGTACGTAGAAGTCCCGGCCACGGCCGTCCAGGCCCACCACGCGGGTCCAGCCCAGCAGGATGTCGCTGGTGGTCTGGATGAGCCGCTGGCCCTCGACCACGCGGCGGCCCTGGTTGTCGTAGTCGTCGCCGCCGGTGTGCGCGGCGAGCACCGACTGCTGGGCCTCCTTGGCCTGGAGCAGCAGGGGATCGTCGTCGTCCCGGCCGAGCAGGAGCAGGATCCAGCAGCGGGTGCCGACGCTGCCGACGCCCACGACCTTGCGGGCGATGTCGACCAGCCGGAAGTGGCGCAGCAGGTGGCGGCGCTCGGCGGACAGGCTGGCCGTGTACTGGTCGAGGACCGTCGCCAGCTCCTTCTCCGTGGCCGCGTCGTCGGGTCCGGTCAGGTCGGCGAGCGGGGTGATCAGCGGGGGGTCTGCCGCGATCCGGCGTCCCTCGGGCGTGTCGGTGGTGAGCCGGGCGAACGCCTGGAGGTGGGTGCGGGTGCGGGCCTTGGCGGTGGCCTGCGCGGTGCGGCGCCGGGCCCGCTTGTCCATGGACGAGGCCATGAGTTCGCGCATGCGGTCGGCGTCGTCCTGGGCGTACCAGACGTCCAGGGTGCGCATCCCGGCGAGCTGCCGGATGCGCAGCCGGTAGGCCCGTACGCACTCCCGTGCCGCGGTGTCCTGCTCGCGGGTGGTGAAGCCGTTGGCGCGGGCGGCGATGACGAAGCTGGCGGCCAGGCGCTTGACGTCCCATTCGAAGGGGCCGGCGAGGGTTTCGTCGAAGTCGTTGATGTCGAAGACGAGGTGCCGTTCCGGGGAGGCCAGCAGCCGGAAGTTCAGCAGGTGGGCGTCCCCGCAGAGCCGGACGGTGAGCCCGGTGTCCGGGTGGGCGCCCAGATCGGCCGCCATGATGGCGGCGGCGCCGCGGTAGAAGCGGAACGGCGACTCCAGCATCCGTCCGTAGCGGATGGGCACCAGCTCCTGCAGCCGGGTCGCCGACTGGGCCTCGATCACGTCGACGGGGTCGAAGCGCTCCGGTCCGGCCTCGAAACGCGCCTGGTCGGCGCGGGGCACCCGGCGCCGGGCCTGCCTGCCGAGGGCCGCCCGCTCGCCCGGGGTCAGGTCGAAGGAGTACGCACTCCGTGCGATCATCGCCCGCCTCCTCGTCGGTAGCCCGCCACCGGGGCTGCGCGGCTCCACCCTCGCCGTCGTCCGGCGGCAGGGGATCACCCTTGGCGGGTGATCCGGGGTCGGGCGGTCCGGCGGGACGCTGGCCCGGTGGGATCTCCCCGCACCGCCCCGCCGGCTCCCGGCGGCGGCGCTTCCCCTCGGGGCGAGGAGGAGCGATGACCGAATCGCAGGGCACGGCCGGGCCGTCGTCCGGGACCGACCCGTTCTCCGGCAGGCCGCTGCGGGAGGATCCCGAGGACGTCCTGGGCCGGCTGGGCGGGTCGTGGACCTGGATGCTGGGGTCCGCCCTGGCCACCTTGGTGCCGGGCATCCTGCTCCTGGTGTGGCCGGACGCCACCCTTCAGGTCGTCGCGGTGCTCTTCGGCCTGTATCTGCTGGTCACGGGCGCGTTCCGGTTCGTGGCCGTGTTCGGCCAGGAGCGCGGCGAGCGGGTTCCCGGGCTGCTGATCTCGGTGCTCTTCGTGCTGGCCGGGGTGCTGTGCATGCGCAACCCCCTGCAGACCATCGCCGCCCTGTCGGTGATCGTCGGCGTGGTGTGGCTGGTGTCGGGCCTGCTGACCGCCTATACGGCCGTGGCCGCGAAGGACCTGCCGCACCGGGGTGTGCTCTTCGCCGCGGCGCTGCTCGGCATCGTCGCGGGGATCGTGGTGCTGGCCCTGCCGAGCGAATCGGCGGTGGCGCTGACCCGGCTGCTGGGCCTGTGGCTCGTACTGCTGGGCCTGATGGAGATCGCGGTGGCCTTCGCCTGGCGGTCGGCGGTACGCCGGATCACCGCGTGAACCTGCGGGTCACCCCCTTTGGGTGAGGCCGGTCCCCCCTTGCCGTGTGCACGCTCGGAACGGACAACGACAGTCGGGCAACCGCCCGGACGGAGGCGACAACATGAGCACAGCCACATACCTCGCGTACGACTTCCCGCTCCTCAGCATGTTCTGGACGATGCTGTGGTTCTTCCTGTGGATCATGTGGTTCGTCCTGCTGTTCCGGATCATCGTGGACATCTTCCGCGACGACCAGCTCAGCGGCTGGGGCAAGGCCGGCTGGCTCCTGTTCGTCATCCTGCTGCCCTTCCTCGGCGTGCTCGTGTACGTCATCGCCCGCGGCAAGAACATGGGCCATCGCGAGATCGCGCAGGCGCGCGCCCAGCAGGAGGCGTTCGACTCCTACATCCGCGACACCGCCGGTGGCCGCGCCAGCAGCGCCGACGAGCTGACCAAGCTGGCCCGGCTCAAGGAGAGCGGCGCCATCACGGAGGAGGAGTTCCAGCGGGCCAAGGCACAGATCCTCAGCGGCTCCGGGACCGCGGGCACCCGCAAGGAACCGCAGTCCGCCGGGGCGGCCGGCCACTGAGGCCGGCGCACGAGACGAGATGAGGCAGCGGCATGACAGCGACACACAGCGCACCTCCGCACGGCACCGCGAAGCAGAGCTGGGCCACCGGTCTGACCGTCTTCGCCGGTGTGATGCTGATGATCGGCGGTGTCCTCGACATCACGCGCGGCATCATGGCGATCGCCGAGGACGACGTCTTCGTCCGCACCCCGAACTACGTCTTCGAGTTCGACCTGACCAGCTGGGGCTGGATCCATCTGATCCTGGGCATAGCCGCCGTCCTGGTCTCGCTCGGCCTGTTCAGTGAGGCGACGTGGGCGCGGGTGGCGGGCGTGGCGGTCGCCTCGCTCGTGATCATCGGCAACTTCCTCTCCCTGCCGTACTACCCGGTGTGGTCGGTGGTGCTGATCGCCATCTCCGCGCTGATCATCTGGGCGTTGTGCGTGGAACGCCCCCGCGAGTGAACCGATCCGGACCCGGTGTCCGGCGGTAACCCCGCCCTGGCGCGCGTACCGTGCGTATGCACAGGCCCGGAGGCTGAACGCAGGCCGACGGCCGACCGTACGCATGAAGACGGGACGCAAGGAAGGGACCAGGGGTGTCGCAAGTCACGGACCAACTGCCGGACACCGAGAAGGACCAGGAGGAGGACCGTACCGAGGAAGTGGCCGAGCGCCCCGGGCTGTTCCGATGGCGGGTGCGGTACCCGCGTACGGCCCGGGGCGTCACCGTGGCCACCACCGTGCTCGCCGGTGTCCTTGTCCTGTGCGCGCTGGTGCTGCCCAACCGCGTGGAACGGCTCACGTTCGGCGCGTTCTTCCGCATCCCCGCCGAGGGCGTCCTGATCGCCGGTCTGCTGCTGTCGGTGCCCGCGCGCACCCGGCGGATCATCGCGGTCGTGACCGGGGTGCTGCTCGGTCTGCTGTCGGTGCTGAAGTTCCTGGACATGGGCTTCTACCAGGTGCTGGCCCGCCCCTTCGACCTGGTCCTGGACTGGATCCTGCTCGACGACGCGGCGGAGTTCGTGCGTGAGACGTACGGACGGACCAGCGAGGTCCTGGCCGTGATCGGGGTGGTGCTGCTGGTGGCGGTAGTCGTGGCGGCGACCACGCTGGCGACCGTGCGGGTCACGAACCTGATGATGCGTCACCGTCCGGTGGCCGCCCGCACCACGCTGATCCTCGGCACCGCGTGGATCACCTGCGTCACGCTGGGCGTGCAGTTCACCGATGCCCCGCTCGCCTCCAAGATCAACGCCGACTATGTCAACAAGCGGGTCGACCAGGTCCAGGCCGGGCTGAAGGACGGGGAGATCTTCCGCAAGCAGGCCGCCGTGGACGCCTTCGCGAAGACCCCGCCCGACCAGTTGCTGACCGGACTGCGCGGCAAGGACGTGCTGTTCACCTTCATCGAGAGCTACGGCCGGGTCGCGATCGACGATCCGGCGATGGCCGAGCAGACCGACTCCGTGCTCACCGAGGGCACCGAGCGGCTGGAGAAGGCCGGGTTCGCCGCGCGCAGCGGCTGGCTGACGTCCCCGGTGACGGGCGCGGGCAGCTGGCTCGCCCACTCCACGTTCCTGTCCGGACTGTGGATCAAGAACCAGCAGCGGTACCGGAGTCTGACCACCAGCGACCGGGCGACCCTGAACAGCTACTTCCGCAAGACCGGCGCCTGGAACACGGTCGGCATCGTGCCGGGGGTGCGCCGGGCCTGGCCGGAGGGCAAGTACTTCGCGCTGGACCGCATCTACGACTCCGAGCACCTCGGCTACCACGGCCCCTACTTCAGCTGGACGCCGGTGCCGGACCAGTTCAGCCTGGAGGCGTTCGAGCGGCTGGAGCACGGCAGGAAGGACCGTGAGCCGATCATGGCGGAGATCATCCTGGCCTCCAGCCACAACCCGTGGTCACCGATCGCCCGGATGATCGACTGGGAGGACCTGGGCGACGGTTCCGTCTTCCACAAGATCAAGGAGGAGGGCACGGACCCGAAGGAGGTCTGGAAGGACTCCGACAAGGTCCGCGCCGAGTACGCGAACGCCATCGAGTACTCGCTGCGCAGCCTCGTGGAGTACATGGAGCGCTACGGCGACGAGGACACGGTGCTGGTCTTCCTCGGCGACCACCAGCCGGTGCCGACGGTCACCCAGGGCAGCCGGAGCAGGGACGTGCCGATCTCGATCGTGGCCAAGGACCCGAAGGTGCTGGAGCGCGTCGAGGACTGGGGCTGGACCGAGGGCCTCAAGCCGGCCGAGGACGCCCCTCAGTGGCCGATGAACACGTTCCGGGACCGGTTCATGACGGCGTACGGGCCGGACGGGGGGCGGTAGCCCCTACGCCGCCGTGCTCATGGGCGCCTGTGACGGCACCGGCTCCTGCCACCGTCACGGGCGCCCGTCCAGGAACCGGCTCACGCGGTCGGCGAACCAGGCGGGGTCGTCCAGCCAGGGGTAGTGGCCCGCGCCCGGCTGGACGGCGACCTCGGCATGCGGGAAGACGGCGGCCGTGCGGCGGGCCAGTTCCGGGTTGGGGGCGCCGTCGAGTTCGCCGGTCAGCAGGAGCACGGGGGCGGTGAGGCGGGACAGGGCGGCGCGGGTGGCGTCCGGGTCGTAGGCGCCCTCGGAGCCGTACACCTCGGCGGCCTCGTCGTTGAACTCCTCGTCCGCGCGGGCCTCGTGCTCCCGGGCCGCCGCGTCCCAGCGCCCGTAGAAGAGGGGCGCCATCTCGGGGCCGGGGTCGGCGGTGCCGTCGAGCCAGGACTCCAGTGCCGCGAACGCCTCCTCGAACCAGGGCTCGCCCTTGCGCAGCAGCGCGGCCGAGCGGCGGTCCTCGGGGGTCGCGGTGGTGCCGAGCGCCCAGGGGTTGGCGGTGACCAGGACGAGGCTGCGGACCCGCTCCGGGTGGCGGGCGGCGTACAGCAGGGCGAGGCTGCCGCCCGCGGAGTGCCCGAGCAGGTCCATCCGGTCCAGCCCCAGACGGACCCTCAGCGCCTCCACGTCCGCCACCATCCGGTCGCAGCGGTACGTCGCCGGGTCGGCCGGTGTCGCGGAGTCGCCGGTGCCCCGCAGGTCGAGCCGGACCAGGTTCTGCCCGGCGTCCAGTCCGCCCAGGTTCCCGAGGTAGGAGGAGGCGCGCATGGGCCCGCCGGGCAGGACGACCAGCGGGTCTCCCTCCCCTTGGGCGTGGTAGGCGAGGCGGGTTCCGTCGGCAGCGGTGACGATCGGCATGGCGCCGATCCTAGGTCGCTGAGGGCGTGCCGGGCGTCGGGTGGGATCTTGCGGGCTCGGCCTGGGATTCCGCGAACCGGTCCCGCAGTTCCCGCTTGAGGATCTTGCCGCTGGCGTTGCGGGGCAGCGCGTCCACGAAGACGACCCGCTTGGGTGCCTTGAAGTGCGGCAGCTTCTCCTTGGCGCGCTCGATGAGTTCGGCCTCGGTGACCTCGCCGCGCGGGACGACGAAGGCGGTGACCGCCTCGATCCAGCGTTCGTCGGGCAGGCCCACCACGGCGACCTCGGCCACCGCGTCATGGGTGTAGAGGGCGTCCTCGACCTGGCGGGAGGCGACCAGCACGCCACCGGAGTTGATGACGTCCTTCACCCGGTCCACGATCGTGAAGTAGCCGTGGGCGTCGCGGACCGCGAGGTCGCCGGAGTGGAACCAGCCGTCGCGGAATGCCTCGGCGGTCTCCTCCGGCTTCTCCCAGTAGCCCTCGCACAACTGCGGGGACCGGTAGACGATTTCGCCGGGTGTGCCGTCGGGCACGTCCTTGCCGTCCTCGTCCACCACGCGGGCGTCGACGAAGAGCACCGGCCGCCCGCAGGAGTCCATGCGGCCCTTGTGCTCGTCCGGCGCGAGGACGGTGGCCAGCGGGCCGATCTCGCTCTGCCCGAAACAGTTGTAGAAGCCCAGGTCCGGCAGGCGTTCGCGGAGTCGCTCCAGTACGGGCACCGGCATGATCGAGGCGCCGTAGTAGGCCTTGCGCAGGGCGCTCAGGTCGCGGGTGGCGAAGTCGGGGCGGTTGGCCAGGCCGATCCACACCGTCGGCGGGGCGAACAGGCTGTCCACACGACCGGCCTCGATCAGGTCGAAGAGGCGGTCGCCGTCGGGGGCGTCGAGGACGATGTTGGTCGCGCCGACCGCGAGGTAGGGCAGCAGGAAGACGTGCATCTGCGCGGAGTGGTACAGCGGCAGCGAGTGCACCGGCCGGTCCCCGGCGCTCAGATCGAGGGCGGTGATGGCGCTCAGGTACTCGTGCACCAGGGCCCGGTGCGTCATCATCGCGCCCTTGGGCAGGGCGGTGGTGCCGGAGGTGTACAGCAGTTGCACCAGGTCCTCGGCGCGCGGCTCCGGGCCGTCGTACGCGGGGGCGGAGGCGAGCAGTTCCAGCAGGGAGCCGTCGGCGTCGCGCAGCGGCAGGGTCCGGGTGCCGTCCGGGAGCCGGGACGCGAGGTCCGGGTCGGTGAGGACGAGGGAACTGCCCGACTGGTCGAGGAGATACGCCAGATCGTCGCCGGTGAGGTTCTGGTTGACCGGCACATGGACCAGGCCCGCGCGGGCGCAGGCGAGGAAGCCGATCGCATAGGCGTCGGAGTTGTGGCCGTAGGCGCCGACCCGGTCACCGGGCCGCAGTCCCTGCCCGAGCAGGACGCTCGCCGCGCGCGAGACCGCCTCGTCGAACTCCTCGTACGTCCAGGTCCGGTCGCGGTACTCGACCGCGACGCGGGCCGGGGTGCGGCGGGCGCTGCGCCGCAGTACTCCGTCAACCGTGCTGCCGTGTCCGGGCGTCATGGGAGTTGATCCTCGGTGCCCGTTCCGGGGAGGTCAAGAGACCGTACGAGCGACACGTTCCCCTGGCACATACCGGTTGGTACGCTCAACCGCCCCTTCCCCCAATGACGTTGGGAGGCTCGATGCGCATCAGACCCGGACGGGTCGTCGCCGCGGCCGTCGCCCTGCTCACCGCCTCAGCCGTACTGCCGGCTTCCGCGGCCGAGCGTGCGGACCGCGGTGAACGCCCTTCGCACGGCGGCCTGTCGGCCGTGATCCGCTACACCGAGTACGGCATTCCGCACATCCTCGCCAAGGACTACAAGAACCTCGGCTTCGGCACCGGCTGGGCGCAGGCCAGCGACCAGGTGTGCACGCTCGCCGACGGTTTCGTGACCGTGCGGGGGGAGCGCTCCCGGTACTTCGGGCCGGACGCGCCGTCCGACAGCGCGCTGTCCTCGGCGGGCAAGAACCTCTCCAGCGATCTGTACTTCCGCGGGGTGCGGGAGTCGGGCACGGTGGAGAAGCTGCTGGCGGAGCCCGCCCCGCGCGGGCCGAGCCGCCAGGTCAAGGACCTGATGCGTGGATTCACGGCCGGGTACAACGCCTGGCTGAAGCAGCACAAGGTCACCGATCCGGCGTGCAAGGGCGCCTCCTGGGTGCGTCCGGTCAGTGAACTCGACGTGGCCACGCGGGCGTTCGCGCTGTCGGTGCTGGGCGGGCAGGGGCGTGCCGTGGACGGCATCACGGCCGCGCAGCCGCCTACGGCGGGCACGGCGTCGAAGGCTCCCGACGCGAAGGACTCGGCCCGTGCCGCGCGGGAGCTGTTCGCCGCCGACACCGCCGACATGGGCTCCAACGCGGTCGCCTTCTCCGGGGCCACCACGGCCAACGGGCGCGGTCTGCTGCTGGGCAACCCGCACTACCCCTGGCAGGGCGGCCGCCGCTTCTGGCAGTCGCAGCAGACCATCCCCGGCGAGCTGAACGCGGCGGGCGGCTCGCTGCTCGGCAGCCCCACCATCTCCATAGGCCACAACTCCCATGTGGCGTGGAGCCACACCGTCGCCACCGGCGTGCCCATGAACCTGCACCAGCTGACGCTGGACCCGGCCGACCCGACGGTGTACGTCGTCGACGGCAAGCCGGAGCGGATGACGCGGCGCACGGTCACCGTGGCCGTGAAGGACGGCGCCCCGGTCACCCGCACCCAGTGGTGGACGCGGTACGGGCCGGTCGTCACCTCGCTGGGCTCCGCGCTGCCGCTGCCGTGGACGGCCACGACGGCCTACGCGCTCAACGACCCCAACTCCCGTAACCTGCGCGTCTCCGACGCCGGTCTCGACTTCAGCAAGGCCCGCAGCACCGCGGACATGCTGCGCGCGCTGAAGCGCACCCAGGGCCTGCCGTGGGTGAACACCATCGCCGCGGACTCCACCGGCCACACCCTGTTCACGCAGTCCCAGGTGCTCCCCCGGATCACCGACGAACTGGACCGGACCTGCTCCACTCCGCTGGGCCGGTTCACCTACCCGAGCGCCGGGCTGGCGATCCTCGACGGCTCGCGCGGCGCCTGCGCCCTCGGCTCCGACCCCGACGCCGTGCAGCCGGGCATCTTCGGGCCCTCGAAGATGCCGACGATGACGGACGCGCCGTACGCGGAGAACTCCAACGACAGTGCCTGGCTGGCCAACGCGGACCGTCCGCTGACCGGGTACGAGCGGGTCTTCGGCACGATCGGCACGCAGCGTTCGCTGCGCACGCGCGGAGCCGTCGAGGACGTGTCCGCCATGGCGGAGCGCGGGCGGCTGACCGTACGGGACCTTGAGGCGCAGCAGTTCGCCAACCGGGTCCCCGCGGCCGACCTCGCCGCGACGGACGCGGCGACGGCGTGTGCCGCGCTTCCGGGCGGCACCGCGACGGGCAGCAACGGCGCGTCGATCGATGTCTCGGGCGCGTGCAAGGTACTGGCCGCCTGGGACCGCTCCATGGACACCGACAGCCGGGGCGCGCTGCTCTTCGACCGGTTCTGGCGCAAGCTGACGGCGACGGTTCCGGCGGCGCAACTGTGGCAAGTGCCGTTCTCGGCGGCGGACCCGGTGGCCACGCCGAACACCCTCAACACGTCCGCCCCGGGCTTCGCCACGGCGCTCGCGGACGCGGTCGCCGAGCTGCGGGCGGCGGGCATCGCGCTGGACGCGCCGCTCGGACGCAACCAGTACGTGGTGCGCGGCGGCGACCGTATCCCGGTGCCGGGCGGCACCGAGGGCCTGGGCGTGTGGAACAAGATCGAGCCGGTGTGGGACGCGGCCAAGGGCGCCTACACGGAGGTGACGACGGGCTCCAGCTACATCCAGGCCGTCGGCTGGAACGGCACGCGCTGCCCGGTGGCGCGCACCCTGCTCACCTACTCCCAGTCCTCCAACCCCGCCTCGCGCCACCACAGCGACCAGACCCGGCTGTTCTCCGGTGAGAAGTGGGTGACGTCCCGCTTCTGCGAGAAGGACATCTTCCGGTCGCCGGCGCTGAAGGTGGTGGTGGCGCGCGAGCGGCGCTGACCTCGCTCACACGAGGCGGGTGCGCCCCTGCCAGTACGGGTCGCGCAGCCGTCGTTTGTAGAGCTTGCCGTTGGGGTCGCGGGGCATCTCCGTGACGAAGTCGACGCTCTTCGGGCACTTGAACCCGGCGAGTCGTGCGGCGCAGTGGGCGAGGAGGTCGGCCGCCAGGTCCGGGCCCGGGGTGTGCCCCGGGGCCGGTTCCACCACGGCCTTGACCTCCTCGCCCCAGTCGTCGTGCGGGATGCCGAAGGCGGCGGCGTCCGCGACGGCGGGGTGGGCGAGAAGGACGGACTCGATCTCGGCGGGGTAGATGTTGACGCCGCCCGAGATGATCATGTCGATCTTGCGGTCGCGCAGGAAGAGACAGCCGTCCTCGTCGAGGTAGCCGAGGTCGCCGACGGTGAAGAAGCCGCCGATGCGGTTCCTGCGGGTCTTGGTCTCGTCCTTGTGGTAGCTGAAGGCGCCGGTGGCCATCTTCATGTAGACGGTGCCGAGTTGGCCGGGTGGCAGCCGGTTGCCGTCGTCGTCGAACACCGCCAGCTCACTGATGGGCCACGCCTTGCCGACCGTGCCGGGCTTCTTGAGCCAGTCCTGGGCGGTGGCGAAGGCGCCGCCGCCCTCGCTGGCCGCGTAGTACTCCTCCACGCACATGCCCCACCAGTCGATCATCGCCCGTTTCACATGGTCGGGGCAGGGGGCGGCGCCGTGGATGGCGTGCCGCATGCTGGAGACGTCGTAGCGGTCCCGTACGTCCTGCGGCAGGGCCAGCAGGCGGTGGAACTGGGTCGGGACCATGTGGGTATGGGTGCAGCGGTGGGAGTCGATCAGGCGGAGCATCTCCTCGGGCGCCCACTTGTCCATGAGCACCAGCCGGTGGCCGATGTGCAGGGACGCGCCCGCGAACTGGAGCACCGCCGTGTGGTAGAGCGGCGAGCAGACCAGGTGCACGTTGTCGTCGTACGGCTTGATGCCGAAGATGCCGAGGAATCCGCCGAGATACGACTCCTCGGGCGGCTTGCCGGGCAGCGGGCGGCGGATGCCGCGGGGGCGGCCGGTGGTGCCGGAGGTGTAGTTCATGACCCAGCCGAGGGTGCGGTCGGCAGGCGGTGACTGCGGCTGTCCGGCGAGGAGTTCGGCGTACGGGCGGAAGCCCGCGATCGTGCCTACGCAGTAGCGGTGGGTCGCCGGGAGCCCTGCCTCCTCGGCCGCCTGGCGTGCGGTGTCGGCGAAGCGGTCGTGGGCGATGAGCACCTTGGCGCCGGAGTCGGCGACGATCCAGGCGATCTCCGGGGCGACGAAGTGGTGGTTGACGGGGACGAGGTAGAACCCGGCCTGGCTGGCGGCGAGATAGGCGGCGAAGAACTCCGGGCCGTTGGGGAGGACCACGGCGAAGGCGTCCCCGCGGGCGAGTCCGGCCGCGCGCAGGCCGTGCACGAGGCGGTTGGCGTCGGCGTGGAGGCGTCCCGCGGTCCATTCCTCGCCGTCGGGGGCGATCAGGACGGTGCGGCCGGGGTCACGGGTCGCCTGGGCCCAGAAGCCCGTGGGGGGTGCGGTGGTCATCGGCCGCTCCTTCCGGCGATGCGGTGGATGCGGTCGACGGCCTGCTCGAAGCCCCGGGTGAGGTCGTCGAAGACGGCCTGGACGCTGCGTTCGCTGGTCATCCGGCCGACGATCTGGCCGACGGGGGTGCCGAGCAGCGGCTCGACCTCGTAGCGCTGGATGCGGGAGACGGCCTCGGCGACGAGCAGGCCCTGGAGGGGCATCGGGAGGGTGCCGGGGCCGGACGGGTCGTCCCAGGCGTCGGTCCACTCGGTGCGCAACTGGCGGGCGGGCTTGCCGGTCAGGGCGCGGGAGCGGACGGTGTCGCCGGATCCGGCGGCGAGGAGTTTGCGGGTCAGGGCCGGGGAGTGCAGGTCGGCCTCGGTGGTGGTGAGCCAGATCGAGCCGAGCCACACGCCCTGGGCGCCGAGCGCGAGGGCCGCCGCGACCTGTCGGCCGCTGCCGATGCCGCCGGCCGCCAGGACGGGCAGCGGGGCCACGGCGTCCACGACCTCCGGGGTGAGCACCATGGAGGCGATCTCGCCGGTGTGGCCGCCCGCCTCGTAGCCCTGGGCGACGACGATGTCGATGCCCGCCTCCTGGTGCTTGCGGGCGTGGCGGGCGCTGCCGGCCAGGGCGGCGACCAGGATGTCCTGGTCGTGGGCGCGGTCCACGACGTCGGCGGGCGGTGAGCCGAGGGCGTTGGCGAGGAGGCGGATCGGGTAGTCGAAGGCGACGTCGAGCTGAGTACGGGCGACCTGCTCCATCCAGCCGGTGATCCGCCAGCCGGAGGCCTCCCCCTCGGCGAGTTCGGGCACGCCGTACTTGGCGAGGGTGTCCCGTACGAACGCGCGGTGCCCCTCCGGGATCATCGCCTCCACGTCGTCCTCGGTGACGCCCTCCACCTTCTTCGCGGGCATGACGACGTCCAGGCCGTAGGGGCGGCCGTCGACATGGGCCTCGATCCAGTCGAGGTCGCGTTTGAGGTCGTCGGGGGCGGTGTAGCGGACCGCGCCGAGCACCCCGAAGCCGCCCGCCCGGCTGATGGCCGCGGCGACGGCGGGGAACGGCGTGAAGCCGAAGACGGCGTGCTCGACTCCCAGTTGCTTGCTCAGCTCCGTCTGCATGGGCGCAGGATGCCGGACTCCTGCGGAGGACGGAAGAGGTTTCTTGATGGTCCGTCAGATTCGTTCGGTCCGATCCCGGTGGTTGACACACCTCCCGCCTGACAGGAAAGTTTCAGCGCGCAAGGTGATCCCGGAAAGATACTTTCAGACGGACCCGCGGGAGGAACCTCGATGACCGACGACAGACGCGGCCTGACCCGGCGTCAACTGACCCGAAGAGCACTGGCCCTCGGCGGCGCCCTGGCCGTCGCCCCCTTCCCGGCGGGCCCGGCCGCGGCAGCGCCCTCCGACGGCCGCCGCACCCTGCGGTACGGCTCCCCGGAGCGTGCCGGACTCCTCCCGGCGCACCTGCGGCAACTCGTCACCGACGCGGAGGCGTTCCTCGGCCCCTCCCCCGCCCACCCCTGGTACGCGGGCGCCGTGCTGCTCGCCGGGCGGGGCGGCACCGTGGCACTGCACGAGCCCATCGGCATGGCGGTGCGCTACTCGGCGTACGACGAGAGGACCGACACGGGCGTCGAGTTCCCGGCCGACCGGCAGATCCCGATGGCCAGGGACACCGTGTTCGACCTGGCGTCGGTGTCCAAGCTGTTCACCTCGATCCTCGCCGTGCAGCAGATCGAGCGGGGAGCGCTGGGGCTGGAGGCGACGGTCGCCTCGTATCTGCCGGAGTTCGGCGCGGCGGGCAAACAGGACATGACTGTCCGTCAACTGCTCACCCACACCTCCGGGTTCCGCGCCTGGATCCCGCTCTACAACGCGCCCACCCACGAGGAGAAGCTCCAGCTCATCTGGAACGAAGCCCCGCTGAACCCGCCGGGCAGCCGCTACCTCTACTCCGACCTCAACCTGATCTCGCTCCAACTGGTCCTGGAGAAGGTCACCGGCCGCCCGCTGGACGCCCTGCTCCACGAGGAGATCACCGGCCCGCTCGGCATGGACCGCACCCGCTACAACCCGCCCGCGTCCTGGAAGCCCCGGATCGCGGCCACCGAGGACGCCCGCAAACCCTGGTCCGGGCTGGACCGGGGTCTGGTGTGGGGCGAGGTGCACGACGAGAACGCCTTCGGTCTCGGCGGCGTCGCCGGACACGCGGGCGTCTTCTCCTGCGCCTGGGATCTCGCGGTGCTCGGCCGGGCCCTGCTCAACGGCGGCGCGTACGGCAGGACGCGGATCCTCGAACCGGGCTCGGTGGAGCTGATGTTCACCGACTTCAACACCGACTTCCCCGGCGACGAGCACGGTCTGGGCTTCGAGCTCTACCAGCACTGGTACATGGGCGCGATGGCGACCCCGCGCACGGCGGGTCACACCGGGTTCACCGGCACCTCACTGGTCCTCGACCCGACGACCGACTCCTTCCTGGTGGTGCTCGGCAACTCGGTGCATCCGGTGCGCAGTTGGCGTTCCGGCTCGGCTCCCCGGGTGGCCGCCGCCAACCAGCTGGCCCGAGCCGTACCGGTCCGCCCCCGCCATCGCCGTACGGCCTGGTTCTCCGGCATGGCGGGCTCCACGGCGGCCACCCTCGCGCTGCCCGCGCTGGACACCTCGGCGGGCGGTGCCCGGCTGCGCTGCTCGCTGTGGTGGGACACCGAGCCGCAGGCCGACGTGCTCGCCCTGGAGGCGTCCGCGGACGACGGGACGACCTGGCAGCCGGTGCCGTTTACTACCGACCGCCCCGGCGAACCTGCGCAGGAACGCCCCGGGGGCACGGTCACCGGCTGGTCGGGCCGGGTCTGGCACCGGGTGACGGCCGACCTGCCACCCGCCCGGAGTGTCGTCCTGCGCTGGCGGTACGCCACGGACCGCCTCTACGTGGGCCGGGGTGCCTACGTGGACGGCCTGCGCGTCACGACCCAGCGCCGGGTCCTGTTCGACGAGGCCCGCCCGAAGGACGCAGCCCGGATCACGGCGTCGGGGTGGACGGCGTCGGCCGACTGACCGGCGCCCGGCCCTAATTCAGGTGCCGCCGGACGCGACCCCGGCTACGGTTGCCGTTGTTCAGGTGCGCAGGTTGCGGCTACTTCGCCTCTCAAGCGGGTAACGCGGGTTCGAATCCCGCCGCCGGCGCGCACGCCGGTGTCGTCCAGCGGCCCAGGACGCCTTACAGTTCGCCGCCGCCGTCCTCGATCTCTGAACACCTTGGCAGGAGAGCCGCCCCCGGCTGGAGAAGCCGGGGGCGGCTGTGCCTGTGCGCGTCAGGCCTCCCACGTGTCCGGGCCGCCGCCCTGCCAGTCGATCAGCGCCGACTGCACGACATCCATCTCGTCCCAGTCCTGCAGCCCCGCCTCCTGCACGAAGGCCACGACATCGAGCGGCCGGTAGGCGATACCGACGTAGCGGCCGCCGATCCGGACGCGTCGGCCGCCGTCCGGGGCGGGCGGGAGGACGGTGACGGGGCGATCGGTGGCCATGCGCCCAGCCTGCCCCTGGCGCGGGCGGGGCGCACGAGGTGGTGCTCCGGTCGTAGGCGTCCCTGCCGCTCAGGCCTCGCCCCGCTCCAGTACGGCCATCGCCGCGTTGTGGCCGGGGACGCCGCTGACTCCGCCGCCACGTACCGCGCCCGCGCCGCACAGCAGGACGTTGGCGTGTTCCGTCTCCACGCCCCAGCGGCCGGTGCCCTCCTGGGTGTGGGGCCAGGACAGGTCGCGGTGGAAGATGTTGCCGCCGGGCAGGCGCAGGTCGCGCTCCAGGTCGAGCGGGGTCTTCGCCTCGATGCACGGGCGGCCCTCGGCGTCCGTGGCCAGACAGTCCGCGAGGGGTTCGGCCAGATGGGCGTCGAGCTGGGCGAGTGTGGACTTCAGGAGTTCCTCGCGTACGGCGTCGTTGTCCCGGTCGAAGAGCCGTGCGGGGGTGTGCAGGCCGAAGAGGGTGAGGGTCTGGTAGCCGCGCTCGACGAGGCCGGGGCCGAGGATCGTCGGGTCGGTGAGGGAGTGGCAGTAGATCTCCGAGGGCGGCGCGGTGGGCAGCTGGCCCGCGGCGGCCTGGGCGTGGGCGGTGGCGAGCTGCTGGTAGCCCTCGGCGATGTGGAAGGTCCCGGAGAACGCCTCGCGCGGGTCGACCGAGCTGTCGCGGAGCCTGGGCAGCCGCTTGAGGAGCATGTTCACCTTGAGCTGGGCGCCCTCGGCGGGGTCCGGCGCGGCGCCGCCGGTCAGGGCGGCCAGTTCCTGCGGGGAGGCGTTGACCAGGACGTGCCGGGCGGCGGCGATGCCCTCGCCGTCGGCGGTGCGGTAGGTGACCTCGGCGGTGGTGCCGTCGGTGGCGATCCGGACCGCCTCGTGGCCGGTGGCGATCTCGGCGCCCGCCGCGCGGGCCGCCGCGGCGAGGGCGTCGGTGAGGGCGCCCATGCCGCCGACGGGCACGTCCCAGTCGCCGGTACCGCCGCCGATGACGTGGTAGAGGAAGCAGCGGTTCTGCTTCAGGGACGGGTCGTGGGCGTCGGCGAAGGTGCCGATGAGCGCGTCGGTGAGGACGACGCCCCGTACGGTGTCGTCCGTGAAGCGGTCCTCGATGGCGACGCCGATCGGCTCCTCGAACAGCAGCCGCCAGGCCTCCTCGTCGTCGACGCGGCGCCGCAGCTCCTCGCGGCCGGGCAGCGGTTCGATGAGCGTCGGGAAGACCCGCTGGGCGACCTGACGGGTCAGCCCGTAGAAGCGCTGCCAGGCCGCGTACTCGCGCTCCGAGCCGGTCAGCCTCGCGAACGCCTCCCGGGTGCGTCGCTCGCCGCCGCCCACCAGCAGCCCGGTGGCCTGTCCGTCCCGTTCGACGGGGGTGTACGAGGAGATGGTGCGGGCGCGGACCCGGAAGGTCAGGCCCAGGTCCCGCACGATCTTCTTGGGCAGCAGGCTGACCAGGTAGGAGTACCGCGACAGCCGGGCGTCGACGCCCTCGAAGGGCCGGGTGGAGATCGCGGCGCCGCCGGTCCGGTCCAGCCGCTCCAGCACGAGGACCGACCGTCCGGCCCGCGCCAGATAGGCGGCGGCGACCAGGCCGTTGTGGCCGCCTCCGACGATGACGGCGTCGTACGCGCGATGTCCCGGGTGTCCCTCGTGTGCAGCCATGCCTCTTGGTAACACGGGATGATCTAGGTCGGCCAGGGCTGCGCGGCGATCAGGCTCCGGCGGCACGGCATGCTCAGCGTCCGCCCGTCGTCCCCTGCTGCCGCAGCACCGCGACCCTTCGGTACAGCTCGACCGCCTCCGCCGCGCGGCCGAGTTGTTCCAGGCAGTGGGCCTCGTCGTTGCGGCTGGCGAGGGTGTCGGGGTGGGCGGGGCCGAGGACGCGTTCGCGGGCGGTGGCGACCCTGCGGTACTCGGTGAGGGCGTCGGGCCAGCGGCCCAGCCAGCCGAGGGCGACGGCCACCTCGCGGCGGCTGACGAGGGTGTCGGCGTGGTCGGGGCCCAGGACGCGTTCGCGGATCGCGCAGACGTCGCGGGACTCGGCGAGGGCCTCCTCCCAGCGGCCGAGGCGGCCGAGGTTGACGCCGAGTCCGTGGCGGGCGCGCAGGGTCTCGGGGTGGGTGGGGCCGTGTGCCCGGGTGCGGTCCTCGATGAGCGCGCGGTACACCCGCAGCGCATCCGTGCTGCGGCCGAGGCGGCCGAGGCTGATGCCGACCTCGTAGCGGGCGGCGAGGGTGTCGGCGTGCTCGGGGCCGAGGGCGCGGGCGCGGGCCTCGGCGACTTCCCGGTAGGTGTGCAGGGCCTCCGACCAGCGGCCCAACTGGCCGAGCGCGTACGCCACTTCGTAGCGGGTGACGAGGGTTTCCGGGTGGTCGGGGCCGAGCACCCTCGTGCGGGCGGCGGCGACCTCGCAGGCCATGCGGTAGGAGTCCGCCAGGCGGCCGAGCCTGCTCAGGTTGAAGGCCAGGTTGTGGCGGCAGCGCAGGGTGTCGGGGTGATCGGGGCCCATGGTGCGCTCGCGGGCGGCGAGGACCGACAGATACACCTGGTGGGCGTCGAAGTGGCGGCCCAACTGGCCGAGGACGTAGGCCATTTCCTGGCGGGCGGCGAGGGTGTCGGGGTGGTCGGGGCCGAGGGCGAGGCTGCGGGCGCGGGCCACGTGCTTGTACTCGCGCAGGGCGTCGGCGGCGCGGCCGGTGCGGGACAGGGTGAAGGCGACCTCGTAGCGGCTGGCGAGGGTGTCGGGGTGGTCGGGGCCCAGTAGGTGCTCGCGTTCGGCGGCGACCGCGCGGTGGACCTCTCCGGCCTCCGCCCAGCGGCCGAGCCTGCCGAGGCTCAGCCCGGCGTTGTGGCGGCCGGCCAGAGCCGCCAGGGCCGCCGGGTCGGGGGCGGGCGGGGCCGCGGCGACGGGCTCCTCGGGGCGTCCGACGGCCGGGCGCGGGATCCACTCCCCGGTCAGTCCGGCCCCGGCGTCCGGGGGTGTGCTGCGCAGTCCGGCGCCGGTGGCCTTGTGGCCGGTGGTCATGCCCCGGGTCCAGGACGGCAGCCGGGCCTCGCGTCCGGCCGGGTCCGGCCGGACCGGGTCGGGGCGGGGGGTGAGGACGGTCGGTACGTACGTCGGTGTGCCGCGGCCGAGGGCGATGCGGCGGCCCACCTCGCGGGCGTCGTACGGGCGGTCCTCGGGGCGTTTGGCGAGCAGGTGCAGGATGATCCGCTCCAGGAACTCGGGGAGTTCGGCGCGGTGTTCGCGGGGCGGGCGCGGCGGGGTGTCGCGGTGGCCGACGAGCACCGCCCAGGCGTCGTCGAGGTCGAAGGGCGGTACGCCGGTGGCGAGTTCGTAGAGCACACAGCCCAGTGAGTACAGGTCGCTGCGCTGGTCGACCTCGTCGCCGCCGATCTGCTCGGGGGACATGTAGTGCGGGGTGCCCAGGGCGATGCCGGTGCCGGTGAGGCGGGAGGTGAAGCCGATGTCGGCGCCGAGGCGGGCGATGCCGAAGTCGCAGATCTTCACGGTGCCGTCGGTCAGCCGCACGATGTTCGCGGGCTTCAGGTCGCGGTGCACGATGCCCTGTTGGTGGGTGTAGGCGAGGGCGGCGGCGACCTGGTCGGCGATGTCGAGGACCGCGGGCACGGGCAGCGGGTGGTGCCGGTTTTCCTCCAGCAGCCGGCTGAGGTTGCGGCCCTCCAGCAGTTCCATGACCAGGTAGAGGACGCCGTCGGACTCGCCGAAGTCGTGCACGACGGTGATGCCGCGGTGCTGGAGCGCGGCGGCGACGCGGGCCTCGCGGCGGAACCGTTCCCTCAGGACCCGGGTGAAGGAGTGGTCGTGGCCCGGGTTGAGCGGCTTGAGACATTTCACGGCGACGTGCCGGCCGAGCGATTCGTCGCGGGACCGCCACACCTCGCCCATGCCGCCGCGCCCGATCAGGTCCAGCAGCCGGTACCGGCCCTGGATCAGCCTGCTCTCCCCCACCCGCGTCGCCCCCGTCGCCGTGGTCCTCCCCCGCCATGCCCTGGCTCGTCCAGTATGGCGAGCTATCGTCCGAGTTTGTACCGTGCGGGACGCGAGCCGGGTCCGAGCCGTTCCATCGCCCGGATGATGTGTTTGGGCGGCAGTTGCCAGCGCAGCCGGTCGGGAACGGCTCGCAGAAGACGGCCCGCGGCCCGCAATCGCCGGTCCACGACGGCCGGTTCGGGGGCCGGTCTGCCGTACAGCTCGTGGGCGTACGGGGGCAGTGCGGCGTACGCCAGCCCGGCCACGCGCCGCCACACCAGTTCGCGTGCCGGGACCAGGAGGCGGGGTGTGGGCGGGCGGCGCAGGAAGTCGTCGACCTCGCGTGCCTCGGGTCCGGCGGCGAGTTCGGGACGTACCTTCTCGAAGTAGGCCGCCATGTCGGCCTGGTTCGCGGGGACGGTGTCGGGGTCGAGGCCCACCAGGCGTGCGCTGACGAGGTGCTCGCGGATGTACCGGTCGGCCTGGGCGTCGGTGAGCCGGAGCCCCGAGCGGCGCGCGACGCTGAGGTAGGAGTCGATCTCGGCGCAGTGCACCCACAGCAGCAGCGCGGGTTCGTCGACGGGGTACTCCTCGCCGGTGTCGGGGTCGGTGGCGGTCAGCCTGGAGTGGATCTTCCGCACGCGGGCGCCGGCCTTCTCGGCGGCCTCGGTGGTGCCGTAGGAGATGGTGCCGACGAAGTTCGCGGTGCGCAGCAGGCGGCCCCAGGCGTCGTTGCGGAAGTCGGAGTTCTGCAGGACGCCGCGCACTGCCCGCGGGTGCAGGGCCTGGAGGTAGAGGGCACGGACGCCGGCGATCCACATCATGGGATCGCCGTGCATCTGCCAGGTGACGGAGTTCGGTGTGAAGAGCCCGGGATCTCCCATGGGGGCAGGCTAACGCCGGACGCGCGGCATCCCCAGACCGATCCAGGAGATGATTTCCCGCTGGATCTCGTTGTTGCCGCCGCCGAAGGTGAAGATGACGGCGGAGCGGTAGCCGCGCTCCAGCTCTCCGTGCAGGACCGCGCCCGCGGAGCCCTCCTTGAGCGCGCCGGGCGCGGCGACGATCTCCATGAGCGCGGCGTAGGCGTCCCGGCGGACCTCGGATCCGTAGACCTTCACGGCGGAGGCGTCCTGCGGGGTGAGGGTGCCGTCCTGGACGGCCTGCACCATCTGCCAGTTGAGGAGTTTCAGGGCGTCGAGGCGGACGTGGGTGCGGGCCAGCAGGCGGCGGACCCAGGGCAGGTCGATGACGCGGCGGCCGTCGGCGAGCTTGGTCTCCGCCGCCCAGCGCTGTACGTCGTGCAGGGCGCGGATCGCCATGGTGCCGTGGGCGGCGAGGGTGACGCGCTCGTGGTTGAGCTGGTTGGTGATCAGCCGCCAGCCCTGGTTCTCGGCGCCGACGCGGCGGGAGACGGGGACGCGGACGTTCTCGTAGTAGCTGGCCGTGGTGTCGTGGCCGGCGAGGGTGTTGATCAGGGTGCAGGAGTAGCCGGGATCGCTGGTCGGGACCAGCAGCATGGTGATGCCCTTGTGGGCGGGGGCGGCCGGGTCGGTGCGCACGGCGAGCCAGACCCAGTCGGCGGTGTCGCCGTTGGTGGTCCAGATCTTCTGCCCGTTGACGACGTATTCGTCGCCGTCGCGCACCGCGCGGGTGCGCAGCGCGGCGAGGTCGGTGCCGGCGTCGGGCTCGCTGTAGCCGATGGCGAAGTCGATCTCGCCGGACAGGATCCGGGGCAGGAAGTACTCCTTCTGCTCCTCGGTGCCGAACTGCATGATCGTCGGGCCGACGGTGTTCAGTGCCATCAGCGGCAGCGGCACGCCCGCCTGGGCGGCCTCGTCGAAGAAGATGAACTGTTCCATGGCGCTCAGGCCGCGCCCGCCGTACTCCTTGGCCCAGCCCACTCCCAGCCAGCGGTCCTCGCCCAGGCGCCGGATCGTCTCCCGGTAGAACCGCTTCTGCGCGGCCGGTTCGGTGTGCCGGGCGCGGGCGTCGTCGGGCACCAACTCGGCGAAGTAGGCGCGCAGTTCGGTGCGCAGCCGCTGCTGCTCGGGCGTCTGGTCCAGATGCACGGCGCCTCCAGTTCCGTTCGGCCGGTCCTGTCGGCGCACACGGTAGAACGTGTTTCAGTAATAGGGAATGCCCGTGGGCGTCCGTACCCGAGGATGCTCCTATGGATGTCAAGCGGCTTCGGCGAGGTCGCTGTGGGTGGCGTCGCGCCCGGTGTGCGGTGTGTGGAGTGACTTGATGAGGATGCG
>NZ_JBVKBN010000036.1:0-55885 GCF_055657065.1 Streptomyces sp. NPDC110618
CTGCAGGGGGGACCCTGTGGGAGAGTAGGACGCCGCCGAACAATTATTGATGAAAACCCCCGTACCGTTTATTCGGTACGGGGGTTTTCTGCGTTTAGGCTCTTCCCATGCGCTATGACCTCGTCATCTTCGACAACGACGGTGTGCTCGTCGACAGTGAGCCCATATCCAACCGGCACCTCGCCGCCTATCTGACAGAGCTGGGACACCCCACCTCCTACGAGGACTCCCTGCGCGACTACATGGGCTCCGCCATGCACCGCGTACACGATCTTGTCGAGGAGCGGACCGGGCAGCGGTTGCCGACGGACTTCGACGATGTCTTCCACGCTCGGGTATTCGCCGCCTTCGAGCGGGAGTTGAAGCCCGTGGCCGGGGCGGAGGGCGTGCTGGAGAAGCTGGCCGCCGACGGGGTGCCGTACTGCGTGGCCTCGTCCGGGAGCCATGAGCGGATTCGGGTGGGGCACCGGACGACCGGGCTGGCGCGGTGGTTCGAGGACGAGCGGATCTTCAGCTCGCAGGACGTGGGACGCGGGAAGCCGGCGCCGGATCTGTTCCTGTACGCCGCGAAGCGGATGGGGGTCGCACCCGAGCGGTGTGTGGTCGTGGAGGACAGTCCCCTGGGGGTGCAGGCGGCCGTCGCCGCGGGCATGGATGTCTACGGCTTCACGGCGATGACCCCGGCCTCGCGGCTGGAAGGGGCCAATGGACTCTTCGCAGACATGAGCGAGCTCCTTGACCTACTGGTCTGAGCAAAGCTGAAGGAGATTCATCTTTGGCTGGATCTACCCACGGGTACGCCTGAGCCCTACGCTCGCCGCCATGACTGATGTGCTGTGGCGCGGCAGGGCCTCGCTGACGTTCAGCTTCTACGCCCAGGGCGTGGCCTTTGCCCTCCTGGTGACCCGAATACCGGCGATCCAGGACCGCTACGAGGTCTCTGACGCGCTGCTGCCGGCCTTCCTGGCCGCCGTGCCGATTCTGGCCGGGGTCGGGAGTGTGGCGACCGGGTGGCTGGTGAAGCGGGTACCGGCGAGCCGGGTGCTGCGGTGGTCCCAGCCGGTGGTGTTCCTGTCGCTGCTGGGGGTGGCGGCGGGGGAGCGGATGGTGGAACTGGGGCTGTCCCTCGCGGCGTTCGGGCTGGCCGTGGGCGCGTTGGACGCCTCGATGAACATGCTGGGGGTCAGTCTCCAGCGGGCGTACGGGCGCAGCATCATGCTCAGTTTCCACGCCGCGTACAGCCTGGGCGGGATCTTCGGCGCCACGCTGGCCTGGGTGGGGGCACGCTTCGACTACGCGCTGCTCCTGTCGTATCTGCCCGTGGTCGTGCTGCTGATGCCGTTGGCGTTCGTGGGGAGCCATTGGTACGTCGACGGTCGCCCGGAGCCGGAGGCGGAGGAGGGCGGGACCGGAGCGGCGGGAAGTGTGGGGTTCAAGCTTCTGCTGCCCCTCTGCCTGGTCATGACCTTCGCCTACATCGGGGACTCCACCGTCTCCAACTGGAGCGCGAAGTACCTCAAGGACGTGCTGGGCGGGAGCGCTCAGATGGCGACCGTTCCGTACAACGTCTATATGGTGACGACCCTGTTGGGGCGGGCCATCGGGGACTTCGGGGTGCGGCGGTTCGGGGCGGTGGCCGTGGTGCGGACCGGGGCCGTGGTGGCCGCGGGCGGGTTCGCGGTGGTGGCGTGGGCGCCGTCGGCCGGCGTGGGCTTGGTCGGGTTCACCTTGCTGGGGCTGGGGTTGTGCGTGCTGGTGCCGCAGACCTTCGCCGCGGCGGGGCGGTTGGCGCCGGGGGCGTCCGATGCGGCCGTGGCCCGGCTGAATGTGTTCAACTATGTGGGCTTCTTGATCGGTTCGCCGTTGGTGGGGGCCTTGGGCGATGCGTGGAGCTATCGCGGGGCGATGCTTGTGCCGATGGTGTTGGTGCTGGTGACGCTTGTGTATGCCCGATCGTTCGAGACTCAATCGGACCGATACGGTGGCGGGCATGAGCGGCCGCGCACAGCTGATGTGGGACGAGGCAGTAACGGGCTATGACTTCGGGCCGGAGCATCCGATGGATCCGGTCCGGCTGGCCCTGACCCGGCGACTGGTGGAGAGCTTCGGGCTCGACCAGGACGTGGACGTGGTCAAGGCGAAGGCGGCCGGGGAGTCGACGCTGCGGCTCGTGCACCGCCAGGACTACATCGACGCCGTGAAGGCGGCCTCGGCCGATCCCCGGTCCGCCGACGGGTCGTACGGGATCGGGACGTTGGACGATCCGGCGTTCGCCGGGATGCATGAGGTCTCGGCGCTGATCGCGGGGCAGTCCGTGGGGGCGGCGGAGGCCGTGTGGCGGGGGGACGCGCTGCACGCCGTGAACTTCGCGGGCGGCCTGCACCACGCGATGCCCGGCGGCGCCTCCGGCTTCTGCATCTACAACGACGCCTCGCTCGCCATCGCCCGGCTGTTGGAGCTCGGCGCCGAGCGCGTCGCGTATGTGGACGTCGACGTGCACCACGGGGACGGCGTCCAGGCGGCGTTCTGGGACGATCCGCGGGTCCTGACGATCTCCGTGCACGAGCACCCGCGCACGCTGTTCCCGCAGACCGGCTGGCCGGAGGAGACCGGCGCGGCGGGGGACGCGGAGGGCTCGGCGGTGAATGTGGCGCTGCCGGCCGGGACGGGGGACGCGGGCTGGCTGCGGGCGTTCCACGCCGTGGTGCCGGAGCTGTTGGCCGGGTTCCGCCCGCAGGTGCTGGTGACCCAGCACGGGGCGGACACGCACTTCGAGGACCCGCTGGCCCATCTGGCGGTGTCGCTGGACGCGCAGCGGGCCGTACAGGTCGCCTGCCACGAGCTGGCGCACGAGTACGCCGACGGGCGCTGGGTGGCCCTCGGGGGCGGCGGCTACGCGGTCGTGGAGGTCGTGCCCCGCTCCTGGACCCATCTGGTGGGGATCGCCGCGGGCCGGGAGATCGCTCCGGAGGCGTCGATCCCGGAGGAGTGGCGGCAGGAAGTGTTCGCCCGTACGCGGCAGTTGGCGCCGGTGCGGATGACGGACGGGCGGTGGCCCGTGGCGTACGGGGAGTGGGAGGCGGGGTACGACCCCGCGGACCGGCTGGATCAGGCCGTACTGGCGACAAGGCGGGCGGTGTTCCCGCTGCGGGGGCTGCTCCCGTAGGACACGAGCCCCTACCGCCCCGCACCGCCTCCATTACGCCAACCGTGCGCACTTCGCCCCGTTCCGCCCCCACCCCCGCCCCGTGTCCGCCAGCATCGCTGCGTGTTGTCCATTGGGGCTCTGCGGGGGCATCTGGTCGCTGCTCGGCTGGCGGGGGTGGTGGCCACCTCCCGGGAGACGAGCCTGCGCAGCTATCGGCTGTTCGCGGCCAGGGACCCCCGGGCGCTGATGGGGGTCGATCCGTGCGCCGAGTGGGGGCAGCGGGAACTGGTCGCGTTGATGGCCGACAAATGCGGGGTTTCCCGCGATCCGCTGTGCGTTGACGGGCATGATGTGATCGATCCTGATCGGACGCTGGCGGGCCTGGAGGCGTTCGCGGGACGGCTGCGCGCGGTCGTCCGACGTGGGGGAGCCGTGCTCATCGGCACCGGGCACCCGCGTCCCCTGCTCGGTTTCTACGCCGCCTTGGCGGACGCTCTCTCGGCGGCCGGATGTGTCGTCCTCACCCCCGCGCAGGGTCGCTGTGTCGACATAACGACCCGGTTCGGTCTACGCACGTACAACCTTGAGTACGTACGAGGAGTCGCGCTCGTACGCGAGGCCGACGCGGTTGGCTCCGGGCGTGAGCCGGGCGCACACACGCATTCCCCGCTCCCGGTTCGGCTCGCTCTGGCGGCCGCGGCCGAGGCCGGCGGGCCGTTGCCGGAGTTGGTGATCGGGGATCACGGCTGGGTCTGCGGAGCAGGTCAGCTGGGGTTTGAGGCCATTGGGCTGGCCGATACCGATGACCCCGCGCTCTTCGTGGGGGAGGCGGAGGGGGTGGTGTCCGTCGTCGTTCCACTTGATGACGGTGTGCGGTCTGCTTACTACCGGCCGCTGACCCGCTACGTACTCAAACGAGCGTGTCTGTCACAGTAGGCCGCCGATGGGTGCACCTCTTCCCCACTCGCACCACCCGCCCCTACATTGGGGAGTGAGCACGCAGCGACGAAGAGTCACCGGAAGGGGAAGCCGGTGGCCGTCGAGTGCGGAAGGTTCAGGTGTGTCATGGCTGCAGCTGGCGAGAGGCCTCTGAACGAGGTTCAGTTCCTTACCGTGGCGGAAGTCGCCTCGGTGATGCGAGTGTCCAAGATGACCGTGTACCGCCTGGTGCACAGCGGTCATCTGCCCGCGATCCGGGTGGGGCGGTCCTTCCGCGTCCCCGAGCAAGCGGTACACGAGTACCTCCGTGAGAGCTATGTGGGGGTGGAAACCGCCTGACGGCACGGGGTGCGGGGGGATCCTCAGGGCACCGTCGGATCTCCCCCGGCCACCTCGATTACGACCTCAGCGCTCGGGCGGGTAGGCTAGCCCCTCGTAGGTCGTGTGGGCCCATGGCGCCCAAACACCGAGTGATGAGAAGTGAGCGAGGGTAGTCGTGGGCTCTGTTATCAAGAAGCGGCGCAAGCGGATGGCCAAGAAGAAGCACCGCAAGCTGCTCAAGCGCACGCGCGTTCAGCGTCGCAACAAGAAGTAACTCGCGACGCGAGCCGCCGCGAGAGCGTGAGTGTGGCCCCCCACCGGTTGCCGGTCGGGGGCCACACCCCTTTCCAGGCGGCCATTTCCAAGCGGCCGGGCGGGGCCCCACCTGCGTTCTTGTGCGGCGGGCCGGACTCCGTACACGGGACCGGACGGTCACACTGGCTGCATCTGTTCGTCCGTCCTGTGGATGCCGTCACTTCATGCATTGGGTGGTCATCACAGCGCAACATCGACCCGCTAAGTTGGCGGCACACGGGGAACCCGGCAGGGTAACGAGCAGCGGTACATCGGGTCTGGACGAATTCCTGGAAGGAAGGCGCTGATCTTGGGAAAGGTCGTGCTCGTGACCGGAGTGGCCCGTCAACTGGGGGGCCGTTTCGTACGACGGATCCAGCGTGACCCACAGGTCGACCGGGTCGTCGCCGTGGACGCGGTTCCGCCCGAGCACCATCTGGGCGGCGCGGACTTCATTCAGGCCGACATCCGGCAGCCGACCATAGCGAGGGTCCTGGCCGAGACGGGCGCGGACACGGTCGTGCACATGGACGTGACGGGCACGGCGCTGGGCAGCGGCAGCCGGGCCACGGTCAAGGAGACCAACGTCATCGGCACCATGCAGCTGCTCGGGGCGTGCCAGAAGTCGCCGACGGTCAAGCGGCTGGTGGTGAAGTCCAGTACGAACGTCTACGGCTCGGCGCCCCGGGACCCGGCGGTGTTCACCGAGACCACCCCGCCCAAGTCCCTGCCCAGCGGCGGCTTCGCGAAGGACGCCGTCGAGGTCGAGGGGTATGTGCGCGGGTTCGCGCGGCGGCGGCCGGATGTGGCTGTGTGCGTGCTGCGGTTCGCCAACATCCTCGGGCCGACCGCGGACACACCGCTCGCCTCGTACTTCTCGCTGCCCGTCCTGCCGACCGTGCTCGGCTACGACCCGAGGCTGCAGTTCGTGCACGAGGACGATGTGATCGAGGTACTGCGGATCGCCTCGCACGAGCCCGCCCGGGGCACCCTGAACAGCGGCACGTTCAATATCGCCGGTGACGGGGTGCTGCTGCTGTCGCAGTGCGCGCGACGGCTCGGGCGGCCCACTGTGCCCCTGCTGCTGCCCGCGGTCACCTGGGCGGGCTCGCTGGTGCGTACGCTCGGTATGACGGACTTCTCGCCCGAGCAGATCCGCCTGCTCACCCACGGCAGGGTGGTGGCGACGGACCAGATGCGGGAGACCCTCGGCTTCCGGCCGAAGTACACGACCGCGGAGACCTTCGAGGACTTCACCCGCAGCCGCGGCCCCGGACTGCTCCCGCCGGAGGCCCTCGCGGGGGCCGTGGACCGGATCGCCGAGCTGGCCCTTCCGGGCAGTGGTCACCTCCCGACGCAGAGCGCCAACTGAGGAGCGCAGCAACGATGGCGGACGCCAAGGTCATTCCGTTCGACGACGACCGGTCCCGCGCGGGCGCCGCACCGCGGCCGCAGCGCCGCCGGAGCGTGGGGAGCCGGCGCAAGGGCGCGGATTCCGCGCTCGGTGAGGTCCAGCCCCTGCCCGGCAGGCCGGTCCCGCAGGATGATGGCCCAGTGACGGAACAGAAACCGGTGACGGATGCGACGCCGGAGCCGCAGGACGAGGGCGGTCTTGAGCGGCGGATCGCGGGCGGTCTGTCCTTCCTGCGCCGCCGCCTCACCGGGGACTACGAGGTCGACGACTTCGGCTACGACGAGGAGCTGACCGACCAGGTCCTGATGTCGTTGCTGCGGCCGGTGTACGAGAAGTACTTCCGGGTCGAGGTGAAGGGCGTGGAGAACATCCCGTCCGAGGGCGGCGCGCTGATCGTCGCCAACCACTCCGGCACGCTGCCGCTGGACGGGCTGATGATGCAGGTCGCCGTGCACGACCATCATCCGGCGGGCCGGCATCTGCGGCTGCTGGCGGCGGACCTGGTCTTCATGCTGCCGGTGGTCAACGAGCTGGCGCGCAAGCTGGGGCACACCCTGGCGTGCGCGGAGGACGCCGAACGGCTGCTGGGCCAGGGCGAGCTGGTCGGGGTGATGCCGGAGGGCTTCAAGGGCATCGGCAAGCCCTTCGGGGAGCGCTACAAGCTCCAGCGGTTCGGCCGGGGCGGTTTCGTCTCCACGGCGCTGCGCAAGCGGGCGCCGATCATTCCGTGCTCCATCGTGGGCGCGGAGGAGATCTACCCGATGATCGGCAACGCCAAGACGCTGGCCCGGCTGCTCGGTTTCCCCTACTTCCCGCTGACCCCGACCTTCCCCTGGCTCGGCCCGCTGGGCGCGATCCCGCTGCCCACCAAGTGGACGATCCAGTTCGGAGAGCCGATCCACACGGACGGCTATCCGCCGGAGGCGGCCGAGGACCCGATGCTGATGTTCAACCTGACCGACCAGGTCAGGGAGCAGATCCAGCACACCCTGTACAAGCTGCTGGTGCAGCGCAGGTCGGTCTTCTTCTGAGACGGCCTCTCCCGAGGTCCCGAAGAAACGTTTTGTACGGCTATACGACGACGGGGCGCCCTTCCCGGGTCCAGGAAGGGCGCCCCGTCGTGTACCGCATTCCGTCCGGCGCCTAGTCGGCGTCCTCGGTGTCGATGCCGAGCCCGGGGAGCAGGCCCGGGAGCAGCGGCGGGAGGGTGACGTCCGGCTCGGGGATGGCCGGGTCGCTGGCGGACGGCGTCGTACTGCCGCTGCTCCTCGGCGGGTCGAGGAGGCCGCCGGTGCTGCCGCCGAGCAGGCCTTCGTCCTCGCCGGTGGAGCCGCTCGCGGACCTGCTGGGGCTGCTGGAGGAGCCGCGGCCGTCGGAGGCGCTGCTGCCGCTGCTGGGGGCGGTCGAGCGGTCCGCACCGGAGGAACCGGTGGAGGCCGACTCGGGGGCGCCCCGGTGCTTGCCGGAGCCGCCGCTCTCGGAGGGCGCCTCGGGCAGCAGGGACTCCAGCGGCGCCACGTCTTCGTCTATGGCGTCGAAGACCGACGTGACCTGCGCGCCGACGTCACCGAGCTGGACGGGGAGGCGGTCGCGCAGAGCGCCCCAGGTGTCTCGGTGCGAGCGGGAGAAGCCGGCCAGGGCCTGCATGGGGCCGAGGGAGTCCGGGTCGGCGGCGTAGGCCGCGGTGAGTAGCCGGTGGCCCTCGGAGGCGTCGTGGTGCATGCCGGACAGGGCGCGGCGGATCTCGCCGAGGGTTTCGTGGTCGAGGGGGCCGCCGCGGTCGCGCTCCATCAGGCGGCGGGCCTCGCTCAGCCGGGTGGAGGCCTGGTCGAGGTAGACCCGGCCGCGCTCGGAGTCCCCGTCGGCGAGGCCGCGCTTGAAGTCCTCGATGCCGCGCTTGAGGCCGTAGAGCGAGTCGCCGGGCAGGGCGTCACCGCTGGCCGCGGCGACTCCGCCGAAGGCTCCGGCGGCCACGCCGACGCTGAGGCCGCCGGCGGCGAGGCCCTTGGTGAGCCGGGAGCGCGGTCGCAGCTTGCCCAGTCCGCTCGCCCGGTGTGCGCCCCGGGCCCGGTGGGAGCGCTGCTCCGGCACCGAAGAATCAGCCCCGCCTCCGGCGCTCTCCAGCAGCATGGCCTCCATCGCGGCCACGAGCTGGGCCCGCTGGACGACCTTGACCTCGGGATCCAGCTCTGGCCGGGGCAGCTCCGCGAGACCTGTGGCGAGGGCCAGCAGGCGGCCCTGCTCGGTCTGTTCCGCAGCGGCCGGGGCCGGTGCCGATCCTTCGGACTGCTCGGCCGCCGTGCCCTGGTCGGACTGCTCCTCCAGGGCCTGGGCGAAGGCGTTCGCCCGCCGGTGCGCCGATACGTTCGCGATCACTGGCGGCACCTCCTCTCGTCATGACGGTCGACTCCCCAGGGGGTCCTGAGGGTTGCACGACCCGACCACATCCACACGATCGAGTGATCGGAGACGGCCGGGTAGTGACCACAGGGAGCCTGCATCCCGCACAACGAGCGTCGCGGCACTTGGGTTACGGACGGCGGATGATCGGATCGGGGAGTCAACGGACTTTCACCGAGAGCGAGTTGAACGCTACTGAGCGTGCGGCGTCAGCGGGCGTCGTCGGGCAGGAGCCGGGCGAGGGTGCGCACGGCGCGGTACTGGAGGGTCTTGATCGCGCCCTCGTTCTTGCCCATGACGCGGGCGGTCTCGGCGACGGACAGGCCCTGCAGGAAGCGGAGTGTGACGCACTCCTGCTGCTGGGGGTTGAGCCGGCGGACGGCGTCGAGCAGGGCGGCGTTGGAGAGCGACTCCAGGACGGAGTCCTCCGGGGAGCGCTCGACCTCGTTGGCGTCGAGCATCTCGCCGGTGGTGACCTCCAGGCGGAAGCGGCTGGACTTGAAGTGGTCGGCGACGAGGTTGCGGGCGATGGTGACGAGCCAGGCGCCGAAGTCGCGGCCCTGCCAGGTGAAGGTGCCGATGCGTCGGAGCGCCCGCAGAAAGGTCTCACTGGTGAGGTCCTCGGCGGTCGCCTTACTTCCCACCCGGTAGTAGATGTACCGGTAGACGGTGTCGCTGTACTGGTCGTAGAGCCGCCCGAAGGCGTCGGCCTCGCCGGCCTGCGCGCGCTCGACGAGATCCATCATCCGGGCGCTGTCGCTGTCCGCGGCCGGGCGCCGGGGGGTGGTGGCGCCGGAGGCGCGTCCCCGTCTGCCGACGGCGGCCGTGCCGTCGGCGAGCGCGTAGCAGTTGCCGGCGGGGGCGGCGGCTACGGCGAGGGCGGGGACGGCGTACGCGGTGGGGACGAAGCCGCGCAACAGGTCTTGGACCGTTGCGCGCAGCGTAGCCAGGCCCGAGGCGTCAACCCCGACGTGTGGGTACACGGGACTCCCAGAGGCAGAGCTTCCATCACGTGCAGTGCGGGACCGTTCACCCGTCGTAGCGACGGAGGGGTACCGGTTTGCGTCTGAGGAGAATAACGCTTCGTGCAGGCACTGCTACACCCAGTTGCTCAAATCATCGATTACGTCGCTTCTGTAACCGATTGACGGTCAGGTAAGTGCCTTGCAGTGACCGCTTGTTGACCGGAAGGGATCGTATTTCGGTCGGGAGCGGGGCGTGTTGTGGCCGTGTGCAGCCAAGGGGACTGGACAGGGGGTTGGGTGGGTATGGCGCCCGGATTGGCCGGGTTCGCCTGCGACGGTCCGCGGTTGATCGGACCTGTACCGCTGCTTTCGGTTGCCCTGGGCTCTGGGTACCACCGGTCGTTGGCGCCGTGGGGGTGGGTTCGCTTGCCCGCGCGTGCGGGGTGCCTCCCCCAGAGGGGGGACCCCCAGCCCACCCGTGCCGCCCCAGCGGCACGACTGCCCGCAGCTGCGGTGATGGAGCGGTGCCGTCTGCTTGGGTGGGCGCCGTCCCGGTGGCACGACTGCCCGCAGCTAGGCGGGGCGGGTCGGGATCATGGAGTTGCAGTCGCCCGCGGTGGGAGGGGACGGGGTGGGGGGTGTTCGCCCGCAGTGGCGGGCGTCCGGAGTGGGGGATTGATGTACGTGGTGAGCCGCCCGTCCGAGGACGGACACCCCCCACCCCGGCCCCGGCCGCATGACGGCCGTAGGCGCTACGCGTACCCCCATCCACGCGCGCGGGCCGCCGCAGGCATTCAGCGGCGACGGCGGGAGATGGCGATGGCTGCTGCTGTGCCGCCGGCGACCGCGCCCACGCCCGCCGCCGCCGGGATGCCGACCTTCGCCGCCTTGCGCCCCGTGCGGTAGTCGCGCAGGCGCCAGTCCAGTTCGCGGGCGTGCTTGCGGAGTTTGGCGTCCGGGTTGATCGCGTAGGGGTGTCCCACCAGCGACAGCATCGGGATGTCGTTGTGACTGTCGCTGTAGGCCGCGCAGCGCGAGAGGTCCAGCCCCTCCGCCGCCGCCAGCGCCCGTACGGCCTCCGCCTTCGCAGGCCCGTGCAGCGGCTCGCCCACCAGCTTGCCCGTGTACACGCCGTCCACCGACTCCGCCACCGTGCCCAGCGCCCCGGTCAGCCCCAGCCGCCGCGCGATCACCTGCGCGATCTCCACCGGCGCCGCCGTCACCAGCCACACCTTCTGCCCCGCGTCCAGGTGCGCCTGCGCCAGCGCCCGCGTCCCGGGCCAGATCCGCTCCGCCATGTACTCGTCGTAGATCTCCTCGCCGATCGACATCAGCTCGGACACCCGGTGCCCCTGCACGATCGACAGCGCCGAGTCGCGCGCCTCCTGCATGTGCTCCGGGTCCTCGACGCCGGCCAGCCGGAACCACGTCTGCTGCCAGGCGAACCGCACCAGGTCACGGGTGTCGAAGAACTTCCGCTTGTACAGCCCCCGGCCGAAGTGGAACAGCGCGGCGCCCTGCATCACGGTGTTGTCGAGGTCGAAGAACGCGGCGGCCTTGTCGTCCCCGAGCACCGGGAACTGGGGTTCCTCCTCGGGCCCGGCCTCGGGCACGGATTCGGGAACCGACTTGCGCGCGGCCTCCGCAGAGGCCTCGCCTGCCAACACGCTCCGCGCCGTGGCGGAGCGCCTACGGGGGGTGAGCCATCCGAGAGCGGCCATGTCGTGAGCATAGCCAGTTTGTTCGGTGCTTCCGGAGCCGAGAGGTTCGAAGGCTGTGAACTCTCCGCGACCGTGTCGTTAAAGAAGTGATCCCATCACGGCGTTCATCAACAGTGACGCACCTCTCCGCCCCACCGCCCCGCGCGCGAGAATGGCCGACATGACTCCCCTCTTCCGCCGCCGCGAGGCGAAGAACCCCCGGAACCCCCAGGACCGCCTCGTCACGCTCATCCGCAAGCCCGGCTGTCATCTGTGTGATGACGCACAGATCGTCATCGAGAAGGTGTGCGCGGATCTGGGTGTCCCCTGGGAGCAGAAGGACATCACCGTGGACCTCCAACTCCACGACCAGTACTGGGAACAGATCCCCGTGGTCCTCGTCGACGGAGAGCAGCACACCTTCTGGCGCGTGGACGAGAACCGCCTCCGCAAGGCACTGACTGACTAGTACAACTGCACCGGCCGGTCGCTTAGGATCGATGGAGAAGTGGTCTCGGGGGCGGGATTGATTGAGGGAAGTGTGCGGTTTTGCCTCCGAGAGCGACGTGCGTGACCCCGGTCACGTTGGCCGGGCAAATCGGACACCATCTTTGTGCACGCGTTCACAAAGACATAGCCTGCTTCCGACGGGGCGGTCTGGGGACGTACGACCGCCTGCAGCCCCGCTCTACCCGCAGGAGCACCGTGGCAACTGGCCGAACTCACCGACCGGCGACCCGTAGCCGAGGGATTCCCGAGGCCACCGTCGCCCGGCTTCCGCTGTACCTCCGCGCGCTGACCGCACTGTCGGAGCGCTCGGTACCGACGGTCTCCTCCGAGGAGCTCGCGGCCGCAGCCGGGGTCAACTCCGCGAAGCTGCGCAAGGACTTCTCGTACCTGGGCTCCTACGGGACGCGCGGCGTGGGCTACGACGTCGAGTATCTCGTGTACCAGATCTCCCGCGAACTCGGCCTGACCCAGGACTGGCCGGTTGTGATCGTAGGTATCGGTAACCTCGGCGCCGCCCTGGCCAACTACGGCGGCTTCGCCTCCCGTGGTTTCCGGGTCGCCGCGCTCATCGACGCCGATCCGGCAATGGCCGGAAAGCCCGTGGCCGGCATCCCCGTGCAGCACACCGACGACCTTGAGAAGATCATCAAGGACAACGGTGTGTCCATCGGTGTCATCGCCACCCCCGCCGGTGCCGCGCAGCAGGTCTGCGACCGGCTGGTGGCCGCCGGGGTCACCTCCATCCTGAACTTCGCGCCGACCGTGCTGACCGTCCCGGACGGCGTGGACGTGCGCAAGGTCGACCTCTCCATCGAGCTGCAGATCCTCGCCTTCCACGAGCAGCGCAAGGCCGGCGAGGAGGCCGCGGCCAACGAGGGCACCGGCGCGGTGCCCACCGTGCGGGACGAGTCCGGCGACAAGGGACCTGACGGGGACGTGCCCGCCGTGATGCCGGCATGAGTCTCCTGGTCGTAGGACTGAGCCACCGCAGCGCGCCGGTCAGCGTGCTGGAGCGGGCCGCGCTGAGCGCGGACGCCCAGATCAAGCTGCTCCAGGACACGGTCGCCGCCGAGCCCGCCACCGAGGCGGCGGTGCTCGCCACCTGCAACCGGATCGAGCTGTACGCGGACGTGGACAAGTTCCACGCCGGTGTCGCCGAGCTGTCGACGCTGCTGGCCCAGCACAGCGGGGTCGGTCTCGACGAGCTGACTCCGTATCTCTATGTGCACTACGAGGACCGGGCCGTCCACCATCTGTTCTCGGTGGCGTGCGGGCTGGACTCGATGGTCGTCGGCGAGGGCCAGATCCTCGGCCAGATCAAGGACTCCCTCGCGCGGGCGCAGGACCTGCACACGGCCGGGCGGCTGCTGAACGACCTGTTCCAGCAGGCGCTCAGGGTCGGCAAGCGGGCCCACTCCGAGACCGGTATCGACCGCGCCGGGCAGTCCCTGGTCACCTTCGGCCTGGAGCAGCTGTCCCGGACGACGGCCGTGCCGGACTGGGCGCGCGGGAAGAAGGCGCTGGTCATCGGCGCCGGGTCGATGTCTTCGCTGGCGGCGGCGACGCTGGCGCGGGCCGGGGTGGCCGAGGTCGTGATCGCGAACCGTACGGCGGACCGGGCCGAGCGGCTGGTGGAGATCCTTGGCGAGGGCGGTACCGGGGTTTCGGCTCGCGCGGTTGCGATGGACGCGGTGCCGGGCGAACTGACACGTGCCGACATCGCCGTGTCCTGCACCGGGGCCACCGGCCTGGTGCTCGCGGCGGAGATGGTCGCGGGCGCGCTGAAGGACCGGGGGGCGCCTGCGCAACTCGGCGCCGACGAGGTGCCGCCTGCGCCCACCCGTGCCGCCCCAGGCGGCACGAATGCCCGCAGCTTGACGGGGGGGAGCACCCCAGGCGGCACGAATGCCCGCAGCTTGACGGGTGGGAGCACCACAGGCGGCACGAATGCCCGCAGCTTGACGGGGGGGAGCACCCCAGGCGGCACGAATGCCCGCAGCTTGACGGGCGGGACCACGCCTGACGGGGCCGGCGGTACGAATGCCCGCAGCCTGACGCCTACGGACGACGAGAACTGTCCGCTCGATCTCGCCGCCGTGCAGTCCGGGTTCTCCGTGATGGGGGAGGCCGCCGTCGCCGGTATGGACGCGGCCACGCTGGAGCAGCACGCCGCGTGGGTCGACAACGGCATCCCGCGCCCGCAGAGCCCCGCCGACGAGGCCGAGGCCATTGCGGCGCTCGCCGCCGCGGCGGCCACCGTCGGACGCATCCCCGAGCGGCGCAGGCCCGAGCCGGTCGCCGAGGCGCCCGAGCCGGTGCTGTACCTGCTCGACCTCGCCATGCCCAGGGACATCGACGCGGCCGTGCACCGGCTCGGCGGGGTCCGCCTGGTGGACATCGAGTCGCTGGCGGAGGCGTCCGCGGACGCGCCGATGGCCGCCGATGTCGACCAGGTGCGCCGGATCGTGGCCGACGAGGTCGCCGCGTTCGGCGCCGCGCTGCGGGCCGCGCACATCACGCCCACCGTGGTGGCGCTGCGCACCATGGCCGCCGATGTCGTCGCCGCGGAGATCGCCCGGCTGGAGGGCCGGCTGCCGGGGCTGGACGACAAGCACCGCGCCGAGATCACCCAGACCGTGAAGCGCGTCGTGGACAAGCTCCTGCACGCGCCGACCGTACGGGTCAAGCAGCTCGCGGCCGAACCCGGCGGCGCCGGGTACGCGGACGCGCTGCGGACCCTGTTCGACCTCGACCCCGAGACGGTGGCCGCCGTCTCCCGGGCCGGGGACAGCACCGAGAAAGACCGAGGGCCGGTATGAAAGACAAGGCACTGAGGCTCGGGACCCGGCGGAGCAAGCTCGCCATGGCCCAGTCCGGGCAGGTGGCGGACGCCGTGAGCCAGGTGACCGGACGGCCCGTCGAGCTCGTCGAGATCACCACGTACGGCGACGTCTCCCGGGAATCGCTCTCCCAGATCGGCGGCACCGGCGTCTTCGTCACCGCGCTGCGCGACGCGCTGCTGCGCGGCGAGGTCGACTTCGCGGTCCACTCGCTGAAGGACCTGCCCACCGCGCAGCCCGAAGAGCTGACGCTCGCCGCGATCCCCGAGCGCGAGGACCCGCGCGATGTGATCGTCGCCCGGGACGCGCTGAAGTTCACCGACCTGCCGCGCGGCGCGCGCATCGGCACCGGCTCGGCACGCCGCATGGCGCAGCTGAACGCGTACGCCCGTGCCCACGGCCTCGACATCGAGACCGTGCCGATCCGCGGCAACGTCGACACGCGCATCCGGTACGTCCGCGACGGCGAACTCGACGCGGTCGTGCTGGCCGCGGCCGGGCTGAACCGGATCGGCCGGATCGAGGAGGTCACCGACTTCCTGTCGGTCGACACGGTTCTGCCCGCCCCCGGCCAGGGGGCCCTGGCGGTCGAGTGCCTCGCGGACAACGCGGAGCTGATCGCCGCGCTCGGGGAACTCGACGACCCGTTCACGCGGGTCGCCGTGACCGCCGAGCGGTCACTGCTCGCCGCCCTGGAGGCCGGTTGCAGCGCCCCCGTGGGCGCGTTGGCCGACCTGCTGGCCGACGGGCAGATTGTCAAGGAAATGCGCCTGCGCGGCGTCGTCGGCACCGCCGACGGTGCGCGCATGGTGCAGCTGTCCACCACCGGTCCCGTGCCCGAGACGCACGACCACGCGCTGGCACTCGGTCGCGAACTCGCCGCCGAGATGCTCGCGCAGGGCGCGGCCGGTCTGATGGGGGAGCGAGCACATTGAGCCCCACCACCCTTCCCACCGGCCTTGAACAAGGGCACGTCACCTTCCTGGGTGCCGGACCCGGAGATCCGGGACTGCTGACACTGCGCGCCGTGGAGGCGCTGGCGAACGCGGACGTCCTGGTCGCCGAGCACGAAGTGCTCGACGTGGTCCGGGTGCACGCCAGGTCGGGCGTGGCCGTGGTGAACACGGACCCCTCGACGGATCCGGCCCAGGGCACAGGCACGCCTCAGCTGGCGGTCGTTGACGGCGCGTCAACAACCGCCGGAGCACCCGCTGTGCGGGATGCGGCACATCTTGTCATGGAGGCCGCGCGGGGCGGCAGGCGGGTCGTGCGTGCGGTGTCCGGGGACCCCGGGCTCGACGCGTACGCCGCTGAGGAGATGCTGGCGTGCGCCGCCGCCGGGGTGCCTTTCGAGGTGGTCCCCGGCATCGCGGCCGCGGTCGGTGTGCCCGCCTACGCCGGTGTGCCGCTGCGCGACGCGCAGGGCGCGGACGTGCGGTTCGTGGACGCGCGGACGGCGTCCGACCGGTGCTGGACGGAGGTCGGCGCCTCGGACGGCACGGTCGTCGTCTCCACCACGCTGGACTCCGTGGCCGCGGCGGCCGGTGAGCTGGTGGCCGCGGGCCGCAAGCCGGACACCCCGATGACGGTGACCGTCGCCGGTACGACGACCCGGCAGCGCACCTGGACCGCGACGCTCGGCACCATCGCGCAGACGCTGAAGCAGGCCAAGGTGCTGCCCTCGCCGGAGGGCGGCCGGCCGGTGATAGCCGTGGTCGGCGAGCGGTCCGCCGCGGCCCAGCGCGAGCAGCTCTCGTGGTTCGAGTCCAAGCCGCTGTTCGGCTGGCGGGTGCTCGTGCCGCGCACCAAGGAGCAGGCGGCCTCGCTCTCCGACCAGCTGCGCTCGTACGGCGCGGTGCCGCACGAGGTGCCGACCATCGCGGTGGAGCCGCCGCGCACCCCGCAGCAGATGGAGCGGGCGGTCAAGGGCCTGGTGACGGGCCGCTACGAGTGGATCGCCTTCACCTCGGTCAACGCCGTCAAGGCGGTGCGCGAGAAGTTCGAGGAGTACGGGCTGGACGCCCGCGCCTTCGCCGGGATCAAGGTCGCGGCGGTGGGCGAGCAGACCGCGAAGGCGCTGATCGCGTTCGGTGTGAAGCCGGACCTGGTGCCGTCGGGCGAGCAGTCGGCCGCGGGCCTGCTGGAGGACTGGCCGCCGTACGACCCGGTCTTCGACCCGATCGACCGGGTGTTCCTGCCGCGCGCGGACATCGCCACCGAGACGCTGGTGGCCGGGCTGATCGAGCTGGGCTGGGAGGTCGACGACGTCACCGCCTACCGGACCGTGCGCGCCTCGCCGCCGCCGGCCGAGACCCGGGAGGCGATCAAGGGCGGCGGCTTCGACGCGGTGCTGTTCACCTCGTCGTCCACCGTGCGGAACCTGGTCGGTATCGCGGGCAAACCGCACAACGTGACGGTGATCGCCTGTATCGGCCCCGCCACGGCGAAGACCGCCGAGGAGCACGGGCTGCGCGTGGACGTGATGGCTCCCGAGCCGTCCGTGCACAAGCTGGCCGAGGCGCTGGCGGAGTTCGGCGCCAGGCGCCGGGACGCGGCGCTGGCGGCCGGGGATCCGGTCACCAGGCCCAGCGAGCGGCGGCCGGGGGCGCGCAGGCGCCGGTCCACGACCTGAGCAGTGCCACGGGTTCACCCCGTCGTCCGTGTCAGCGGGCGGCGGGGTTTTCCTGTGCCGGAGGCACCGTGTGGCCGAAGGCGAGCAGGTTCTTCGGGTCGTAGGCGGCCTTCGTCCGGCGCAGCCGCTCGTAGACCTCGGGGGTCCAGGCGCGGGCCCGGTCGGCGCTGTCGCCCGGGGTGCCGTGCAGATTGACCATGGTGCGGCCGGTGCCGTACGGGGCCATCGCCGCGTTCAGGGACCGGGTGGCCTGCTCGACGGCCTCGGCGGCGGGCGGCGCGGCCAGCACGCCGACGGCTTCCAGCAGGTACTGGGCGTCGCGGGAGCAGACCGCGTCCTCGACGGAGGCGGGGCGGGCGAGCGCGCCGCCCATGTGCCGGATCTCCACCATCAGCAGCGCGCAGTCGGCCACGTCCGGGCCCACCTCGGCGAGGAACGCCGTCACGGCCTGAGGGGGCAGTTCGCGCAGCAGGGCGCAGGACTCGCGGGCGGGCAGGGGGTCCTGGGGGTCCATGAAGATGCGGTCGACGGCGGCGTACGGCATGTCCTCCACCGTGTCCACGACGACCGGAGCGGCCTCGCGCAGCGGGGCCAGCAGGCGCTCGCCCTCCGCCGCGTCGCCCGTCCAGGCCAGGCAGACCCGCGCCCAGAAGCGGCCGCGGAACGGTTCGGGGATCTCCGGGAACGGGGGCAGGCGCAGCAGGCTGAACGTGCTGTTCATCTCCGCCGGAACCGTGCGGGTCCACTCCGCCCAGGCGCGCAGGAGAGCCTCGGCGTCGCGGCCGTCGCAGTAGATGCCGCCGCCGAGGACGTGGGACAGCTCCGGCAGCTCGGTGACCATCGAGGTGACCACCCCGACGTTGCCCTTGCCGCCGCGCAGGGCCCAGAACAGGTCGGAGCCGCTGTCGGCGGCGACGTCGTGGAGGGTGCCGTCCACGGTGGCCACCTGGAAGGAGCGGACCAGGTCGGCGGCGTAGCCGTAGGTGCGGCCGAGGACGGGCAGGCCCCCGCCGAGGGTGTAGCCGATGGCTCCCGCGTCGCTGGAGGAGCCGTTGAGGGAGGCCAGGCCGTGCGGGGCGGCCGCCTCCAGGACGTGCCGCCACTTCGCTCCGGCGGCGATCGTCGCGGTGCGGGCGGCGGGGTCGACGGTGACGTCGGTCATCCGGGCGGTGCTGATCAGCAGCCCGCGCTCGATGGGGAAGTTGGCGCCGTGGCCGGTGGCCTGGACGGCGACGGGGGTGTCGGTGGCCGAGGCCCAGCGCAGGGCGGTGACGATGTCGTCGGTGCCGGTCGCGCCGACGACGACGTCCGGGGTGTGCAGGGCGGCGAGGTTGAAGCCGGTGACTTCCTGGGCGTAGGCGTCCTCGCCGGGGCGCAGGACCGGGCCGTGGATGTCGGAGAGGGAGAACAGGTCGGGCGTGCTGCGGTGGTGGGTGGTCATCGGGGTCCTCCGCGGCGGGCGTCGGAGGGACGGCGGCGGTCGCGGTGGCCGTCGGGGCCCTGGGTGCGGTTGTCCTCTCAGGATGGCCCGCGGAGGTGGGGCGCGCAGGTCGGGTGCGCGGGGCCGGCCGTGCCGACAGGGTGTCTGTAAGGGGGCTGCCGGGGCGGGCGTAGCTTGGGGGTATGACGACGTATGGATCCTTTCCCGGTACGCGGCCCCGGCGGCTGCGGACCACGCCTGCCATGCGGCGGATGGTCGCCGAGACGCGGCTCGACCCCGCGGACTTCATCCTTCCGGCGTTCGTGCGGGAGGGCGTCTCCGAGCCCGTGCCCATCGCCGCGATGCCGGGCGTGGTCCAGCACACCCGGGACAGCCTGAAGAAGGCCGCCGCGGAGGCCGTGGCCGCCGGGGTGTCCGGGATCATGCTGTTCGGTGTGCCGGAGGAGAGCAAGAAGGACGCCCTCGGGACGCCGGGCACCGACCCCGACGGGATCCTCCAGGTGGCCATCCGGGACGTCCGGGCCGAGGTCGGTGACGAGCTGCTCGTCATGTCCGACCTGTGCCTGGACGAGACCACCGACCACGGGCACTGCGGCGTCCTCGACGAGCACGGGCGCGTCGACAACGACGCCACCCTGGAGCGGTACGCCGAGATGGCGCAGGTCCAGGCCGACGCGGGCGCCCATGTCGTCGGGCCCAGCGGGATGATGGACGGGCAGATCGGGGTCATCCGCGACGCCCTCGACCAGATCGGCCGGGAGGACGTGGCGATCCTGGCGTACACCGCCAAGTACGCCTCGGCCTTCTACGGCCCCTTCCGGGAGGCCGTCGGCTCCTCGCTGAAGGGCGACCGCAAGACCTACCAGCAGGACCCCGCCAACGCGCGGGAGTCCCTGCGGGAGCTGGCCCTGGACCTGGAGGAGGGGGCCGACATGGTGATGGTCAAGCCCGCCGGACCCTACCTCGACATCCTCGCCCGGGTCGCCGACGCGGTGGACGTGCCGGTCGCCGCCTACCAGATCTCCGGCGAGTACTCGATGATCGAGGCCGCCGCTGAGAAGGGCTGGATCGACCGCGACCGGGCCATCCTGGAGAGCCTCACCGGGATCAAGCGGGCCGGCGCCCGGAACATCCTCACCTACTGGGCGACCGAAGCCGCCCAGATGCTGCGGTAGTCCGGCGAGGGGGTCAGTTCAGGGCGTCCTCCGCCTCCTGCTGCCAGTACGTGACCGTCAGCGCGCTGTCGTAGTACACGCCCTTCTTCGGCAGCGGCGCGGTGGCCGTGGCGCCGCCGTCGCTGCCCGGCTCCATGCCCTGGAAGCCGACCGTCAGCTGCTTCGCGGTCGTGCCGTTCTCCCCGCTGCCGTCGGCCGCGGAGAGCATGACACCCGCGTAGCCGGACTCACCGGGGTCAAGGGTCGGCACCGCCTGCGGCTGGGAGTCCTCCCTGACCTGCGGCGCCCACTGCATCTCGTCGAAGCGCACCAGCGGGTAGTACGGCAGCGAGCACGGCTTCGAGCCGGTGTTGGTCACCGTCAGCAGCATGTGGTTCAGGGGGCGGGACACCGTCTGGGCGGTCACCTTGGTGTTCGATCCGTTGCAGATGACGGGCTCGGAGGAGCCGGCATCGGAAGAGGGCTGCGCTGTCGGCTCCGCCTGCTCCGTCTCCGCCGTCGGCTCGTTCGGCTCCTTGGTCTGCGTGCCGCCCGTCTGCTTGTCGTCCGGCTGCGTGGTGCGCGTCGTCGACGGCTCCGCCCTGCCCTCGTCCTCGGTTCCGGTGCCGTTGTCGCACGCGGTCAGGGCGAGGGCGGCGAGAGCGGCGCCGGTGGCGGCGAGAAGGCGTGCGTGGCGGAAGGTGCGCATGGCTGGTTCCTTGTCCGTGTCGACGGGATCTGCTGTGGATGGGGAGAGCGTGTGCGATCTTTTGTCCCGGGCGCAGCAACCGCCGGGGGATACGGGACGCTGGAACGCCCGCACCACGTCTGACGTGGGCGAACAACCCTTCCCTGGAACGGGGGAACGGGATGACGGGGAGTGGAGGAACGGTGTCGCAGGACAGTTCGGGGGACGGTTTCGCCGCGTATCTGCGGGAGTTGAAGGGCCGCTCCGGGCTCAGCTACGGGGTGCTCGCCAAGCGCCTGCACATGAGTACGTCCACGCTGCACCGCTACTGCAACGGCGACGCCGTACCCGCCGAGTACGCCCCCGTCGAACGCCTCGCCCGCCTCTGCAAGGCGAGCCCGGAGGAACTGGTGGAACTGCACCGGCGCTGGGTGCTGGCCGACGCGGGGAGGGGAAGAAAGGGGACGGCGACGGCAGCGGCGACTCCTGGGGCACCGGTCGAAGAGACGGAGCACGAACCCGAGCCCGAGCCGGAGAACGAGCCTCTCCCGCCCTCCCCGTCCCGCCTCCCCCGCCGTACGGCCGTCCTCGCGGGGGTCGGCCTCGCCGCCCTGCTCGCCGGGGTCGCCCTCGCCGTGAACCCCTTCTCCGGGGACGGGGAGAAGAGCGCCGACGGCCGCCGCGGTCCCGCCGGTTCCGTCACCTCCGAGGAGCCGTCCGGGTCGCCGAGCGAGAGTCGGCCGGCCTCCGCCTCCCCGTCCCGCAGCACCGACCCGGCGCCGGCCAAGAACACCCCGACCGCCGAGCCCTCCCAGAGTCGCGCGAGCGGCGGCGGTGCCGAGGACAGCGCACCGCCGCTGACCGTCACGACCCGGCCGTACACCTGGGAAGGGCCCTGCTCCCAGCACTACTTGATCGACAAGGACGCCTCGAAGGTGCCTCCGCCGCCGTTCCAGCAGGAGGCGCCCGCCTGGGTGGCCGCGGAGGGGGCCGTGTCGGCGGGGGAGCAGCTGGTGACGCTGACCGTGCAGGGCACGGGCCGGGAGACCGTGGTCCTCGACAGTCTGACCGTGCGGGTCGTCGGCAAGGACGCGCCGCTGAAGTGGAACGACTACGTCATGGGCGTCGGCTGCGGCGGCAATGTACCGAGCCGGCCCTTCACGGTCGCGCTCGACGCGGCGCGCCCGGTCGTGGTGGCCGGGGCCGGGCAGCGGGACTTCCCGTTCTCGGTGAGCGAGTCGGACCCCGAGGTCTTCCGGATCACCGCCGACGCCTCGGCGTACGACGTGCGCTGGTACCTGGTGCTGGCGTGGTCCAGCGGCGGCCGGAGCGGGAAGCTCGTCGTCGACGACGGGGGCAGGCCGTTCCGGACGAGCGGCAACAAGGGGCGGCCCGCGTACGAGTTCCTGCTGGGCGGGGACAAGTGGGAGCCGTCGTCGGGCGGTTGAGGTCCGCTAGCGGTGCTCGCCGACACTGCTCGACGGGCCCTCGTCGCGCAGGCCCTTGCCGTCCTCGCAGCCGGTGAGCGCGGCGGTCAGGACGCCCAGCAGGAGGAGCGCGGCGAGCAGTCGGGGGCGGCGGCGTGCGGACATGGGGGCCCTTTCGCAGGAGGGGTCCGGGAGGGTCTCAGATTGCGGAAGGGGCGGGGCCGGTGCCAGGCCTTGCCGGGGATTCGGGACGCCCGAGCGGTGGGACCGGCTCCGACCTGCGAGGACGCGCCGTCCCGAGAGGGCGGGACGGGACAGATTTTGGTCGCCGTGTCCGTATCACGGAAAGGTGCTTGTAGACGGCACCTAGCCGCCTAGGGTGCGGGCAGCAGCCGAACCGCCTTCGAGGAGCCGCCACGTGACCGTCGCCGAGCCCGTGCCGTCCCGTTCCGCGTCCCTGCCGCCGCTCGCCGCGCGCGCCCGCTCCGTGGGCGGTTCCCCGGTACGGGACATCCTGGCCGTCACCGCACGGCCCGAGGTCGTCAACTTCGCGGGCGGACTGCCCGCGCCGGAGCTGTTCGACGCCGACGGGATAGCGGCCGCCTACCGCGCGGTCCTCGCCGAAACCCCCGGGCAGGCACTCCAGTACTCCACCACCGAGGGCGAACCCGGCCTGCGGGCCGCGCTCGCCGACCGCACGTCCGCGCGCGGACTGCCCACCGACGCCGACGACGTCCTCGTCACCACCGGCTCGCAGCAGGCGCTGTCCCTGCTCGCCACCGCGCTGCTCGAACCCGGCGAGGCGGTACTGGTCGAAAGTCCCTGCTACCTGGCGGCACTTCAGGCCTTCGCCTTCACCGGCGCCCGGATCGTGGCCGTCCCCGGAGACGCGGACGGCGTGGACCCCGGCGCGCTCGCGGAACTGGTCCTCAAGGAGCGGCCCAAGCTCCTCTACACCGTCCCCACCTTCCAGAACCCCACCGGCCGTACCATGCCCGCCGAGCGGCGCGCCGCCGTCGCCGCCGTCGCGGCCAGGTACGGGCTGTGGCTCGTCGAGGACGACCCTTACGGCGAACTGCGCTTCGAGGGCGAGCGCGTGCCGTGGCTCGCCGCCCACCCGGGCGCCGAGGACCGCACCGTCCTGCTCGGCTCCTTCTCCAAGGTCATGGCACCCGGCCTGCGCCTGGGCTGGCTCCGGGCCCCCGCCGAACTGCGCCGCGCCTGCGCGGTCGCCAAGCAGGCGGCGGACCTGCACACCCCGACCCTCAACCAGCTAGCCGCCGCACGGTACTTGGCCGACCAGGACCTCGACGCCCACGTCGCGCGCGTGGCCCGCGTCTACGGCGAGCGGCGCGACGCCATGCTCGCCGGGCTGGCCGACGCCCTGCCGCCCGGCTCGACGTGGAACCGCCCCGAGGGCGGCATGTTCCTCTGGGCCCGCCTGCCGGACACGTACGACACGGCGGAGCTGCTGGCCCGGGTGGTGCGCCAGGACGTCGCCTACGTGCCCGGCGCGCCCTTCTACGCCGGTGACCCCGACCGCTCGACCCTGCGGCTCTGCTTCGTCACGGAGACACCGGAGCGGATCGGGGAGGGGCTTGAGCGGCTGGGACGGGGGCTGCGGAACTAGGGCAAGGCCGAAGTCCCGCAGCCGCTCAGGTCAGAGGCGCTCGGGGGTGCGGATGCCGAGGAGCGCCATGCCCTGGTGCAGGGTGCGGGCGGTGAGGTCGCAGAGGAAGAGGCGGTTCTCCTTCTGCTCCTCGGTGTCGGCCTTCAGCACCGGGCACTTGTCGTAGAAGGCGGTGTACAGCGACGCCAGCTGGTACAGGTACGCGGCCACCTTGTGCGGCGCGTACTCGGCCGCCGCCTCGAAGACCGTGCTCCCGAACGCATCCAGGTGCAGGCCCAACGCCCGCTCCGCCGCCGTGAGTTCCAGCTCCGGGTGCGCGAACGGCTTCGCCTCGCCCGCCTTGCGCAGGATCGACTGGATCCGGGCGTACGCGTACTGGAGGTACACGGACGTGTCGCCGTTCAGCGAGACCATCTGGTCCAGGTCGAACTTGTAGTCCCGGCTCGGCGACGTCGACAGGTCCGCGTACTTCACCGCGCCGATGCCGACCTGCGTGGCCCGCTCCTGGATCTCGTCCTCGGTCAGGTCGAGCGCCTTCTCCCGTACGACCTCGGCGGCCCGCTGAACGGCCTCGTCCAGCAGATCCTCCAGCCGGACCGTCTCACCCTCACGGGTCTTGAACGGCTTGCCGTCCGCGCCGAGGACCGTGCCGTAGCCCATGTTGTGGGCGGTCACGTTCTCGTTCAGCCAGCCCGCCCGGCGGGCTGTCTCGAAGACCATCTTGAAGTGCAGGGACTGACGCACGTCCACCACGTACAGCAGCGTCGTCGCGTCCAGCTCGCCCACCCGGTTGCGGATCGCCGTCAGATCGGAGGCCGCGTAGCCGAAGCCGCCGTCCGCCTTCTGCACGATCAGCGGCACCGGCTGGTCGTCCTTGCCGCGGATGTCGTCGAAGAACACGACCAGCGCGCCCTCGGAGCGCACCGCGACACCCATCTCCTCCAGGAGGCGGGCGGTCTCCGGCATGCCCTCGTTGTACGCCGACTCGCCGACGATCTCCTCGTCCCGGATCTCCATGTCCAGCTTCTCGAAGACCGAGTAGAAGTAGACCTTCGACTCGTCCACGAACTGCTGCCACAGCTTCAGCGTCTCCTCGTCGCCCGACTGCAGGGCGACGACCCGCTTACGGGCCCGCTCCTTGAAGTCGTCGTCGGCGTCGAAGACGGCACGCGAGGCCTTGTAGACGCGGTTGAGGTTGCTCATCGCCTCCGCACCGTCGACCTCCGACGGCGGCGCCAGCTCGCCCGGGTTCTCGATCAGGTACTGGATGAGCATGCCGAACTGGGTGCCCCAGTCGCCGATGTGGTGCCGGCCGATCGTCTTCTCGCCGGTGAAGTCGAGCATGTGGCGCAGGGCGTCGCCGATCACCGCGGAGCGCAGGTGGCCGACGTGCATCTCCTTGGCCACGTTCGGCTGCGCGTAGTCGATCACCGTGACGCCGGGGTTCTCCTTCAGCGGCACGCCGAGCCGGTCGTCGGCGGCGCGCGCGGCAAGCGTCTCGGTGATCGCCCGGTCGGCGATGGTCACGTTCAGGAAGCCGGGCCCGGAGACCTCGACATCCTTGATCACATCGCCGGTGACGATGCCGCCGACCACCTTCGTGGCCAGCTCCCGCGGGTTCGCCTTCGCCTTCTTGGCGAGCGCGAGGATGCCGTTGGCCTGGAAGTCGGCCCGGTCGCTACGTCGCAGCAGCGGGTCCGCGCCGTCGGTCTCCGGCAGGGCGGAGACGAGGGCGTCGGTGAGGCGCTGGTTGACGAGATCGGTGAGCGACGTGACCGGAGCCATTGAATGGGAGCCGTTCTCCTCGGCGGAATTGCTGGACGTGGCCAGTATCCCACGGGGGGTAAAGCCGTTTTTCCGGGCGCGGCCGCGTCTGGGAGAATGCACCAGTCAGCCTTGACCGTACGGCTGCCCCTAGGAAAGAAGGACGTGCCGATCGTGGCTCAGAGCACCGAGACCACCGACTGGGTCTCCCGTTTCGCGGATGAGGTCATCGAGGAGTCGGAGCGTCGGGCCCCGGGCAAACCGGTCGTCGTCGCGTCCGGCCTCTCCCCCTCCGGCCCCATTCATCTGGGCAACCTCCGCGAGGTCATGACGCCCCACCTCGTCGCCGACGAGATCCGGCGCCGCGGGTACCAGGTCCGGCACCTGATCTCCTGGGACGACTACGACCGCTACCGCAAGGTGCCCAAGGGCATCGCCGGGGTCGACGAGGAGGCCTGGGCCGCCCACATCGGCAAGCCCCTGACCTCCGTCCCCGCCCCCGAGGGCTCGCCGTACCCGAACTGGGCCGAGCACTTCAAGGCCGCGATGATCGAGTCGCTGGCCGAGCTGGGCGTGGAGTTCGACGGGATCAGCCAGACCGAGCAGTACACCTCGGGCGCCTACCGCGAGCAGATCCTGCACGCCATGAAGCACCGCGGCGACATCGACGCCGTGCTCGCCCAGTACCGCACCAAGAAGGCCCCCGCGAAGAAGTCGCAGAAGCCCGTCGACGAAGCCGAACTGGAGGCCGCCGAAGGCTCCGGCGCCGCCGCCGAGGACGACGGCTCGGCCGGCGCGGCCGGGTACTTCCCGTACAAGCCGTACTGCGGCAACTGCGAGAAGGACCTGACCACGGTCACCTCCTACGCCGACGAGACCACCGAGCTGTCGTACACCTGCAACGAGTGCGGCTTCGCCGAGACCGTGCGGCTGAGCGAGTTCAACCGCGGCAAGCTGGTGTGGAAGGTCGACTGGCCCATGCGCTGGGCCTACGAGGGCGTCATCTTCGAGCCCAGCGGCGTCGACCACTCCTCGCCCGGCTCGTCGTTCCAGGTCGGCGGGCAGATCGTCGGTATCTTCGGCGGCAAGCAGCCCATCGGCCCCATGTACGCCTTCGTCGGCATCTCCGGCATGGCGAAGATGTCCTCCTCGCGCGGCGGGGTGCCCACCCCGGCCGACGCCCTGCAGATCATGGAGCCCCAGCTCCTGCGCTGGCTCTACGCCCGCCGCCGCCCCAATCAGTCCTTCAAGATCGCCTTCGACCAGGAGATCCAGCGGCTGTACGACGAGTGGGACAAGCTCGACGCCAAGGTCACCGACGGCTCCGCCCTCCCGGCCGACATCGCCGCGCACTCCCGCGCGGTGCGCACCGCCGACGGCGAGCTGCCGCGCACGCCCCGCCCGATGCCGTACCGCACCCTCGCGTCCGTCGCCGACATCACCGCCGGGCACGAGGACCAGGCGCTGCGCATCCTGTCCGACCTGGACCCGGCCAACCCGCTGACCTCCCTGGACGAGGTCCGCCCGCGCTACGACAAGGCCGTGGCCTGGATCAACACGCACGTCCCCGCCGACCAGCGGACCATCGTGCGCGCCGAGCCCGACGCCGAACTGCTGAAGTCCCTCGACGAGACCTCCCAGCAGTCCCTGCGGCTCCTGCTCGACGGACTGGACTCGCACTGGTCGCTCGACGGGCTGACCCACCTCGTCTACGGCGTGCCCAAGGTGCAGGCCGGATTCCCGGCCGACGCCACGCCCAAGGACCTGCCGCCGGAGATCAAGACGGCCCAGCGGTCGTTCTTCGCGCTGCTCTACCACCTGCTGGTCGGCCGGGACACCGGTCCGCGTCTGCCCACGCTGCTGCTGGCGGTCGGGCAGGAGCGGGTGCGGTCGCTGCTCGGCGAGTAGCCCGGCCCGTACGCGCTCGTACGCATGAAGAAGGGGCCCTCCTGGTGTGGAGGGCCCCTTTCTTCTGCGCTCTACGCGATGTGCTCGTCGGTGAGCTCCGCGTTCAGACGGTTGCCGAAGCGGTTCACCATCCGCTTGGCCTCCGCCTCCGGGAGCGCGATGCCGTACGTCGCCTCCACGTCGGCCATGAAGCCGCGGGGCGTGGGAGCGCCGTTGCCGCTCTTTATCGACTCACGGAACACCTGGTAGAAGGCGTCCTCGTCCGGCTCCGGGGAGCCGCCGCCCTCACCCAGCTCACGGGTGCGGCCGGGGGCCACCGGGATGGGGAAGCTGCCCGTCTCCTCAGGAGAGGGCTCCTGGTCCATGGCCGGGGGCTCCTGCTCGTGCCAGTCCTCGTACTGCGACGGGTCGTACGTCGGGTCGTAGTCGCCGTGGTACTCGATCTCCTCCGGGCGCCGGGCGTGCAGCCAGGGGCTCTCGTCGGGGGCCGGTTCGTAGGCGTACTGGCCGTACTGGTCCTCGTACTGCTCGGGATACTGCTCGGGGTACTGATTGCCCACGAGCTGCGGGCGCTGCTCGGCAGCGGACGGCGCCGTGACAGCCTGCGGCTGCTGCGGCGCCGGGGGTATGAGCAGCGGCTCTATCCCCGCCGCCGCCAGACCCGCGGGTGCGGTCTCCGCCAGCGGGACACCGTAACGGGCCAGCCGCAGCGGCATCAGGGACTCCACCGGAGCCTTGCGGCGCCAGGCCCGGCCGAAACGGGAACGCAGGCGGGCCTGATAGACGAGACGTTCCTGCTCCAGCTTGATGACCTGCTCGTAGGAGCGCAGCTCCCACAGCTTCATCCGCCGCCACAGCAGAAACGTCGGCACCGGGCTCAGCAGCCAGCGGGTCAGCCGGACGCCCTCCATGTGCTTGTCCGCAGTGATGTCGGCGATCCGCCCGATCGCGTGCCGGGCCGCCTCCACCGCGACCACGAACAGGATCGGGATCACGCCGTGCATACCCACGCCCAGCGGGTCCGGCCAGGCCGCCGCGCCGTTGAACGCGATCGTCGCCGCCGTCAGCAGCCAGGCCGTCTGACGCAGCAGCGGAAAGGGGATACGAATCCAGGTCAGCAGCAGATCGAGCGCGAGCAGCACACAGATGCCCGCGTCGATGCCGATCGGGAACACATAGCTGAAGTCCCCGAAACCCTTCTTGATGGCCAGCTCTCGGACGGCCGCGTACGAACCGGCGAAGCCGATGCCGGCGATGATGACAGCGCCGAACACCACCACGCCGATGAGGACGCGGTGCATTCGGGTCAGCTGCGGTGGCCCGGCCACTCGTACTCCCCTCCCCTTGCGTGTTGTTGCGCGCAACAGGGTGGCACATGTGTGCGGCGCACGTGTCGCCGGAGGGTCAGCTCTTCGCCGACGCCTTCGCCGACGGCTTCTTCGAGGAGTCCTTGGAGGAGTCCTTGGAGGCTTCCTTCGAGGGCGACTTGGACGGATTCGTGCCCGCCGCGTCACCGTCCGTGCCGGAGCCGTTGGCCTTCGTCACCGCGGCCACCGCCTCCTTCGCCGCCTTCTCGGCCAGCTTGACGAGGGTGCCCGCGTCCGGCGTCTTCTCGCCCGCGAGGCCGGCGCCGTTGTAGTCGAGCGTGACGACCACGTTCTCGACCCGCGCCACGACCGTCTGCTGCTTGAAGGCGCCCTCCTTCTTCTTCAGGTCGTAACGCACCAGCGTCGCCTCGTCGCCCGTCCCGGCGACCGGCTCCGACTTGACGTTCTTCGCGTCCTTCGTCGCCTGGGCGTCCTGAACCTGCTTGGCGTAGAACTCCGCCGCCAGCTTGTCGCCCTCACCACGCGTGATGTCCGACTCGAAGCGCAGCAGCGACACGTTCAGCCAGCGGAACTGCGAGCCCTTCACACCGTTGTTGTCCAGGCTGCTCCACGAACAACTGGCCCGCGCGGAGGTGTCGTCGGACGAACCCTCTTTGCCGGACTTGCCCGCCTTCGGTACGAGATCGGACAAGGTGTCCTTGGCCAGCACATCGCACGCCTCGGGCAACTTGTCGTACGCCGCCGCCTGCACCGTCGGTGACGGGCTCGCCGACGCCGAAGCACTGGCACTGGCGTTCTTGCTCGCGTCGTCCGAGCCGGAGTCAGAGGAGCAGCCGGCGGCGATCAGCATCACGGGAACGGCGGCCGCACCGACAACAGCGCGGGAAAGACGCCTGGCTCGCTGATGGCTCGGGTCACGCTGGGCTGCTCGCTGCATGGTTCCTTCACTCATGAGACTCGTGGTTCCTGCCGTCGGATCGGGTCCGAGGGGCCACGGTACGCGGTGAGGAAGCAGTGCGTTTCTGTTTCGCCGTCTTCACAACTCGCCGCACACGGGCCTCAGCCCGCCAGCGTCTCAGCCAGCTCACTGGCCAGATTCAGCGCCCTGTCCTGCATTTCCTTGCTGTCCGGCACCACACCGACCGTGGCCGGCTGCTCCTCGTACTGGATGGTCACCACGACGTTGGACGTGCGGAACGCCACAGTCACCGTCCGCTGCTTGGCCGTCGAACCGGCACTGCTGAGCACGTCGTTCAGGAACGCCTCGTCACCCAGATCGTCCAGGACGCGGGGTTGGAGGTCGGTCGGAGTGGACGTGGAGGACGGGGAGGCGTCGGGGTCCGACGGGGTCAGGGAGTTGGACACCGCGTCGGTCGGCTTGTCCGGGGACTCGGAGCCGGAGGGCTCGGCGTCCGTGTCTGTCGGTTCGGGGAGGTCCGCCTCGGTGCGCAGCTTCGCGAAGACCTCCTCGGCCTGGCTGTCGTCGCTGACGGTGTTGTCGTACGACACCACGCGCTCGAAGTCGATGAAGAGGTGATCGGTCGCGGTCGCCGAGTCCACCTTCCAGCGGCAGCCCACCTTGCGGTCGGTGTCGTAGGTGAGCGTGGCGGTGCCCTCGTACAGCTTCTCGCGCTGCTCCTCGTCGCTGACCTCGGGGATGCCGGGCAGCAGCGCGTCGAGGGTGTCCGGGTCGACCGAGCCGCAGGGCTCCGGGAGCGTGCGGTACCGGCCGGGCTCGGCCGCCGCCGTCGCCGTACCGGAGTCGCCCGGGTTGGACCCGTCCGTCGGACCGCCGTCGTCGGAGCTTCCGGTGCAGCCGGCCAGCAGCGCCGCGAGGAGCGCGGCGACGCCGGATACGTACGCCTTCCGCTGCACGGTCGGCTCCTCTCGCTGCGGAAATGGATTGCGGGCGGGGTGCGACCCCTGGACACAATGTGTATCGCACGCACTGCTGTGAACGCCGGTCCGGTGTCCCTTTCGTTGACCTCGGCGCCAGTTTTGCGATTTGAGACTTGTGTTGCTTATCGGGGGAATGAGGACGATATGTCGTACGTGGAAATGCCCGGTGCCAAGGTTCCGATCCGCATGTGGACGGACCCCGCGACGGTGGAGGACGTGGCCCTCCAGCAGCTCCGGAACGTGGCGACCCTGCCGTGGATCAAGGGCCTGGCGGTCATGCCGGACGTCCACTACGGCAAGGGTGCGACGGTCGGCTCCGTGATCGCCCTGCAGGGCGCGGTGTGCCCGGCGGCGGTCGGGGTGGACATCGGCTGCGGAATGTCGGCGGTCAAGACGTCCCTGACGGCGAACGACCTCCCCGGCGACCTGTCCCGCCTGCGCTCGAAGATCGAGCAGGCGATTCCGGTGGGGCGGGGGATGCACGACGACCCCGTCGACCCCGGCCGACTGCACGGCTTCCCGACCGGCGGGTGGGGCGACTTCTGGGACCGGTTCGACGGGATCGCGGAAGCGGTCAAGTTCCGTCATGAACGGGCCGAGAAGCAGATGGGGACGCTCGGATCCGGCAATCACATGATCGAATTTTGTCTTGATCAGTCAAATTCGGTCTGGCTCATGCTGCACTCCGGTTCCCGGAACATCGGTAAGGAGCTGGCGGAGTACCACATCGGCGTCGCGCAGAAGCTTCCGCACAATCAGGGCCTGGTCGACCGCGATCTCGCGGTGTTCGTGGCGGACACGCCGCAGATGGCGGCGTACCGGAGCGATCTGTACTGGGCCCAGGAGTACGCGAAGTACAACCGCGCGATCATGATGGCGCTGCTCAAGGACGTCGTCCGCAGGGAGTTCAAGAAGGCGAAGCCGACCTTCGAGCAGGAGATCTCGTGCCACCACAACTATGTGGCCGAGGAGCGCTACGAGGGCATGGACCTGCTCGTCACCCGCAAGGGAGCGATCCGGGCGGGCTCCGGCGAGTACGGGATCATTCCGGGCTCGATGGGCACGAGTTCCTACATCGTGAAGGGACTCGGCAACGAGAAGGCCTTCAACTCCGCTTCGCACGGTGCCGGTCGGCGCATGAGCCGCAATGCGGCGAAGCGGCGTTTCACCGTGCGGGACCTGGAGGAACAGACGCGCGGTGTGGAGTGCCGTAAGGACTCCGGTGTGCTGGACGAGATTCCGGGTGCCTACAAGAACATCGACCAGGTAATGCAGCAGCAGCGCGATCTCGTCGAAGTGGTCGCGAAGCTGAAGCAGTTCGTGTGTGTGAAGGGCTGACGCACAAGGCCCCCGGCGCGACAGCCGGGGGCCGTGTCGGTCCGACGTCAGTTGCTCGGCATGGGTACCTTGCCGGACCGCAGTCGCCACATACGAAGATTGCAGCTCTGCGGCGTCCGGTCGAGGACCTCGGCCGCCGCTGTCGGGCTGTTGAGCTTCAGCAGGATGCGGTCCTCCGCCGCCGTCCAGCGGCGGGCCGTGTAGGCGGAACGCATTCCTGCGGGACGGATCCACGCGGCGAGCGAGTCGGCGGCCGCCTGCTTGCGTGCCAGAGCCAGGCAGCCGGGGTAGTACAGGTCGGCTGCCAGGCGCTGGCCTGCCTCCATCGCGATGAGCACGTTGTAGATGCTGTCGCGAGTGTTCCGCTTGACTGTGCGCTGGACTCCGGTGACCTCTTGGACGTAGTCGCACAGGTCCTGGCCGATGGCGGTGCTGGCCGTGGTGAGGGAGACGAACGGAAATCCCTTGCTCGTGAATCCCACTGACCCGTCGGCGTCGATGACTCCTCGAAGGTAGTCACGGTGGGCGAAGTCGCCGAGCGGCGGAGCGATCGTCTCCGACTTTCGTCCGTAGGGGAGTCCGAGGTCGTTGAGGACGGTCCTGGCCTCCAGGGAGCACACGCTCCAGACCGCCGAGGTATGGACGGCGGCGAAGTTGGTGGACCGGGTGCGTTGGATGATGCTGCTGTTGTAGGGCGTCAGCTTCTGGAATGCGCGGAGGAGATCGATGTCCCGCGCGTTGATCTCCAGGCTCAACCTCCCTTTGCGCCCTGTGCCTTGGTACAGATGCCCGTCGGCTTGCAGGAAGCCGAACATGTACGCGTACTCGGGGACCGTGAGGTCCATGAATCGATGAGCGCTAGGCTCGCAGTCAGCCATGAGGAAGGCCGCCTTCCGTACTGGTCAGGCCCTCGCTCCGGACCGGCATCCGGGCGAGGGCCGTTGCGTTGATCGTTCGACGCGAGCGTAGGTCGGCAGTTCAACGGCCGTACGGGTGATCGGTGATGTTCAGTCCTGTGAGTTAACCGAGCTTCTTTTCCATCAGCGTCACCCCGTACAGGGCGTTCGTGCCGTCCGTTTTGTCGTGGCGTTCGCCGACGGCCCGGTAGCCCGCGGTCTCGTAGTACGTGCGCAGGCGGGGGTTGGAGGTGAGGCAGTCGAGGCGGGCGTAGGGGCGGCCGGTGGTGGCTATGCGGGACTCGGCCTCGGCGAGGAGGCGGCGGCCGGTGCCTGGCGGGGCCGTGTGGGGCGTCGTCATCAGGCGGTGGATGTACCCGGCGTCGTCGGGGCGGGGGCCCCAGGCGGCGGGGTCGGACCACCACAGTTCCCAGGCGCCGGTCAGGTAGCCGTCGGCGTGGGCCAGCCAGACCTCGCCCTCGCGCATGCGGGTGCGGAAGTGGGCCTCGTCCTTGCGGCCCGGTTTCCACTGGTCGATGCCGCGGGCCAGCATCCACAGGGCGGCCGAGTCGTGGAGGCGGGCGAGGGTGGGGGCGTCTGCCTCGGTTGCCTTGTGGAAGGTCAACGCCGGGTGGGTGGTGGGGGGTTGCTCCAGGAGGGCGGCGCGGAGGGTGCGGGTCAGGGCGAGGGTCTCGGTTGCGTACGTCTCTACCGATCCGTAGCGGTCTTTGAGGCCCTGGAGGAACAGGCGCATGACCGATGCCGGGGCGCGGCCGTAGTCCGGCCAGGTGGGGGAGTTGCCGTTGTTGCGGGTGCGCCATTCCGCCAGCAGGGACTCGGTGGCCAGTTCGGTGAGGGTGAAGTCCTCGATGATCGTCGGCTCGTCGACGCCGAGCAACGACAGGACCAGGGCGGCGAGTTGGCCCGTGCGGTCCTTGCCCGAGGCACAGTGGAAGACGAGGGGTTCGTCCGACTCGGCGGACTTGGCGATGACTTCGAGGGCGCGGCGGATCTCCTGTGCGCCGTCCTTGGCTACCTCCAGGAAGCGTTCCGACAGGTACGGTCCGGCCTGCACGTCCGCCGTCAACGCGGCCTGGTTGTAGGGGCGGTGTTCGATGCTGAGGTTGTGGTAGGTCAGCGTGGGGTGGTCCGGGACCCGGCCCCGGGAGTCGATCTCCCAGGGGTAGCGCAGGTCGATGACCGTGCGCACGCCCAGCGCGAGGAAGCGGGTCCAGTCCTCGGTGCCTTCGGTGAGCTTGCCGAGGGAGTCGGCGCGGTAGAGGCGGCCGGGGCGGATCCGGCGGCCGTCGGCGGTGCGGTAGCCGCCGAGGTCGCGGAAGTTGTGCAGGGCGTCGAAGGGTATGTGTCTGTCCACTCGGTCGGTTCTATCCGTGGACTCTTGGGTTCCGGGGTTACTTCGGCGCGTGTGTCACGGCGTAGATCATGACGAACGCCACGATGTGGATGCCGAACAGGAAGTAGCCGAGCCACCACCACATCTGGCGTTCGTTGTGGGGGCTCTTGCTCTCGTCCTGCTGTTTCTCCTCGCCCGTCATCACAGCTCCCGGTGGACCTTGGTGTTGGACGCCTGCGCGCGGGGCCGGACGACCAGCAGGTCGATGTTGACGTGGCTGGGCCGGGTCACGGCCCAGGTGATGGTGTCGGCGACGTCGTCGGCGGTGAGCGGCTCGGCGACGCCCTGGTAGACCTTGGCGGCCTTGTCGGTGTCGCCGCCGAAGCGGGTGAGGGCGAACTCGTCCGTCTTCACCATGCCGGGGGCGACCTCGATGACACGGACCGGCTTGCCGACGATCTCCAGGCGGAGGGTCTCGGCGAGGACGTGCTCGCCGTGCTTGGCGGCGACGTAGCCCGCGCCGCCCTCGTAGGTGCCGTGGCCCGCGGTCGAGGACACCACGACGACGGTGCCGTCGCCGCCGGCCTCCAGCTTGGGCAGGAGCGCCTGGGTGAGGTTGAGGGTGCCGATGACGTTGGTCTCGTACATCGCGCGCCAGTCCGCGGGGTCGCCGGTGGCGACGGGGTCGGCGCCGAGGGCTCCGCCGGCGTTGTTGACCAGGACGGCGATGGTCTTGAACGCGGTGGCGAACTCGTCGACGGCCGCGCGGTCGGTGACGTCGAGCTGGTAGGCGGTCGCCGAGTGTCCGGCGGCGTTGATCTCCTCGGCCACGGCCTCGATCCGGTCCTTGCGGCGCGCGGTCAGCACGACCCGGTACCCGGCCGCGGCGAGCTGCCGGGCGGTGGCGGCACCGATACCGCTGCTCGCCCCGGTGACGACGGCGATACGGGACGCGGCGGACGGTGCGGCGGCTGCCATGGGGCTGCTCCTCGGGAGGGCGGACGGCTCGGGCGGGGCCCGAATGCATGCCCGGCCAGGATAGGCGGGCGGGCCGGGGGCGGGTCGGGGGGTTTCGGTGGGTGGGCTCCCGAGGGGCCCCTGCGAGCCCTTCGAACGGCCCCCTGCGAGGTTCCGGCGAGGCCTCTGGCGGCCCCCGGTGGGGGCTCTGGTGGGAGAATTGGGGTGGGTGGTCCTCGCAGGGCGGAGGTTGTCATGGGACAGGCTCGTGAGGTGATGGACCGGCTGACCGCGGCGGTCACCGGGGAGCCGGATCTGAAGGCGCTGGCGGAGCTGTTCGCGGAGGAAGCCGTGGCGGTGACGCCCGATGAGGGGGAAGTGACCGGGCGGGACCACATCGTCGAGTACTTCCGGCAGATGACGGACGCGGTGCCGAACGCGGTCTTCGAGCCCCTGAACGAGTACGAGGCCGGGGACACCGCGATCGATGAGGGGTTCTTCAGCGGGATCAACAGCGGCCCCATCGCGCTGCCGGACGGGCAGTCGCTGCCCGCGACCGGGAAGCCCGTCAAGCTGCGGGGTGTGGACTTCGCCACCGTCCGGGACGGGAGGATCGTCAGTTACCGGCTCTACTTCGATCAGATGGAGTTCCTGGGGCAGCTCGGTCTGCTGCCGGAGGACTGAGGGCCGTCAGCCCTCGCCGCGCGGGGCGTACATGATCACGGCCATCCCCGCGAGGCAGATCAGTGCGCCGACCACGTCCCAGCGGTCGGGCCGGTAGCCGTCCGCGACCATGCCCCAGGCGAGCGAGCTGGCCACGAAGACCCCGCCATACGCGGCGAGGATGCGGCCGAACTCGGCGTCCGGCTGGAGGGTGGCGACGAAGCCGTAGGCACCGAGGGCCAGCACGCCGCCGCCGATCCACAGCCAGCCGCGGTGCTCGCGTACGCCCTGCCAGACCAGCCAGGCACCGCCGATCTCGAAGAGGGCGGCGACGACGAACAGGACGGCGGAGCGCAGTACGGACATGGGCGCAGCTTGGCATAAGGGGCCTCGGGCGGACCGGGGTCTGTCACCTGTTGGACGGCGCCTGCCGTATGCCCCACGTGGCATACATCCGTACGACAAAACGACCGGATGGACGGGAGTGGACGTATGCGCGGTGCGCGGGTGTGCGGGGCCGGAGTGATGGCGGCGGCGTTGCTGGTGGGAGGGGCGTCGGGGGCGGCCGGTGCCGTGCGAGGGCCGGAGGCGGATCTGGCGTACCACGGGTCCGCGTCGCTGGTCGGCGGTGAGGTCGATCTGCGGTTCACGCCCCGCAACCACGGGCCCTCGGCGGTGCCCGACGCGACGGTGCGGCTGCGCTGGTCGGAGCCGCTGGCGGACCGGCAGGAGCTGCCCGACGGGTGTGCGCGGGCCGGGACGCGGGCGGTGCTGTGCCGGGTGGGGGCGCTGGGCGCGGACGAGTTCGGGGAGCGGATCGCGCTGCGGGTACGGCTGCGGGACGCGTCCTCCGAGGTGGAGCTGGAGATGGACACGGTGTGGAGCGGCGGGGCCGTGGACCGGAACCCGGCCAATGACCGGCAGCGGGTGCTGATCCTGGAGACGGGGGACGCGTACTACTTCTAGCGCCCCCGGGCGCGCCCCCCGGTGGTTAGGCCGCCTGCGCCTCGTTCGCCGCGTCGTACCGCTCGCGGGCCTCGTGGACCTGTTCGATGTGGGTCTCGGCCCAGTCCTTCACGGCCATCAGCAGCAGGGCCAGGCTGTGGCCGAGGGGGGTCAGTTCGTAGTCGACGCGGACCGGTACGGACGGGGTGACCTGACGGGTGAGGATGCCGTCGCGTTCCAGGGCGCGCAGCGTCTGGGTGAGCATCTTGGGGCTCACCCCGGCGATCTTGCGGCCGAGGTCGCTGTAGCGCATGGGGCCGGAGGCGAGCGCGGAGACGACGAGGCTGACCCACTTGTCGCTGAGCCGGTCCAGGAGCTGGTTGGTCGGGCAGCCCTTGATGAACGCGTCGTACTCGCGGCGTGCCTGTTCGCGTCGCTGTGCCGCTGTCATCGTCGCCACGGCTCACCTCTGAGGTAGGTACGCACCTTTGGGTAACTCCTTACGAATCGATAGTAGCTCTTCCTAGGGTTGCGGAGGCCGAGGAGATACCGAGGCTTTCGCAATGGTTTGAGGAGCTGTTTCGACATGCGTGCAGCAGTGGTGACGACGTTCGGCGGACCCGAGGCCGTGGAGGTCGTGGAGGTCGAGGTGCCCGAGCCGGGTGCGCGCCAGATCCGGATCAAGGTGGCGGCGGCCGCGCTGAACCCGGTCGACGCCGGGCTGCGGGCGGGTGTCTTCGGGGGTGAGGGCACCCAGATCGGCCTGGGCTGGGATGTCGCGGGCACGGTGGACGCCGTCGGCGCGGAGGCGGACTGGAGCGTCGGTGACGAGGTGGTGGCCCTGCACTACGGCATGGGCAAGTCGCTGGGCACCCACGCCGACTACGTGATCCTGGACGCCGACGCGGTGGCCAAGGCCCCGGCGGGCGTCGACGCCGTCTCCGCGTCCACCCTTCCGCTGAACGCCCTGACCGCGGCGCAGGCGCTGGACGAGCTGGGGGTGGAGCCGGGGCAGAAGCTGCTGGTGACCGGTGCCGCGGGCGCGGTCGGCGGCTACGCGCTCCAGCTTGCCGCACACCGGGGCATCGAGGCGACGGCGCTGGCCCGGCCGGGCAGTGAGGAGCTCGTACGGTCGCTGGGCGCGGCCCGGGTCGCGGACGCCGACGAGGGCGGCTTCGATGCCGTACTGGACGCGGCGGCCCTCGGCGGGCCGGCCCTGGCCCGGGTTCGCGACGGCGGCGCGTACCTGGGTGTCCACCCGGGCGGTGAGCCCGCTTCCGAGCGCGGCATCCGTGTCGGCGCGGTCGAGGTGCGCGCGGACGGCCGTCGGCTCGCCGAGCTGGTCGACCTGGCCGAGAAGGGCGTGCTGACCCTCCGGGTCGCGGAGACGTACGCCCTGGTCGACGCGGTGAAGGCGCACGCCCGTCTGGCGGAGGGCGGCATCCGGGGCCGGCTGGTGCTGGTGCCGTGAGGCGTCGGCGGTGTCGGCTCCCGGGGAGGCGCTGGGGGTGCGGCCGACGTGCCCGCGCCGTCAGTCCCCCCGTACCGCTCGCGCGTACGCCGTGGGGGACACCCCGAGTGTCCCCGTGAACGCGCGCACCAGGTGGGACTGGTCCGCGTAGCCCAGGGTGGCCGCCAGGCCGGACCAGTCCGTGTCCGCGGAGTCGGCCTGGTCCAGGGCGTCGTGGAGGCGGTAGCGCAGGATCGTCCACTTGGGGCTCACTCCGACGTACGCGGAGAACAGGCGTTGCAGGGAGCGGACGGACAGTCCCTGGCTGCTCGCGAAGTCCGCGACCCGGTTCACGGATCGGTCTGTGCGGATCCGGGCGACCAGGTCGGCCGCCAGCTCCGCCTGGGGGTCCGCGGTGTGGGGGACCGAGAGCAGGAAGTGGTCCAGGGCGTGCGCGCGGGCCTCGTCGCCGTCAGCCGTCACGATCCGCCTCGCCTCCTGCGGGGTCGCCTGCCGCAGGACCTCCCCCGCGGGGAGCGCGCGGCCGGTCCAGTGGGAGACCGGGACCTGCGGGGCGAACGGGCGGAAGGCTCCGGGCCGGAACTTCACCCCGCACACCCGGCCCCGGCCGGTCAGCTTGCGGGCGTACAGGCCGAGGGCCACGCCGGTCAGCTCGGAATAGGGCGGGCCGGTCTCCTCGTCCCACTGGAAGGTCAGGTTGACCGAGGGGTGCGGGACGGTGTGGGCGACGTAGGGCTCGGGGAGGTCCCAGTCGATCAGCCAGTACCACTCGACGTAGGGGCGCAGCGGCTCGGCGGGGAGGTGGCGGCGGAAGCGGACGCGGGAGAGCAGGCCCGACGGGTCCACGATTCCGCGGGTGTCGTCCTGGCGGGCGTCCATGCCGGGATCGTATGTCGCGTTTCTTCAAGAAGGGCAGCCCCGCCCGCTCCTACGGTCGGGGTATGGACACGAACTCTGCGCACCCTGTGAAGACGTACGGCATCGGTGAGCTGCTGGATCTCGCGCGGGAGCGGGCGGTGCCGGTGGTGCGGGCCATTCCCGCGTCGGCGCTCGGTGGCCCGACTCCTTGCTCCGAGTACGACGTGAAGGCCCTGGTCAACCATCTCTTCCAGGTGGTGGTGCAGTTCCAGCGGCTGGCCGTCAAGGACGACTCCGACTTCGGCGCCGAGACTCCCGACCTCGTCGGCGCCGACCCGGCGTGGCGGGAGCGGTTCACGGAGGAGGCGGAGCGGCTGGTCTCGCTGTGGTCGGCGCCCGGGGCGGAGGAGGGGACCACCGGGGCGATGGACATGCCGGCCCGGCTGGTGGGCTCGATGGCGCTGCTCGATCTGACCGTGCACGTGTGGGACCTGGCGCGGGCCACCGGTCAGGAGTACCCGGGCGCGGACGGGGCCGTGGTGGCGGAGCTGGAGGGTGCGGTCGCGACGCTGGAGCCGACCGCCCGCAGGATGGGCGTGTTCGGGGAACCCGTACCGGTGGCGGAGGATGCCGAGCCCTTCGAGCGGCTGCTGGCCCGTACCGGACGCGACCCGCGCTGGACGCCCTGACAGGGGGCGGGGAATAGCCCGCCGGGTGTGACCGTTCGAGGGTATAGTTGAACGGTCAACAACCTGGAGGGTGAGCGACCATGCAGTTCGGGATCTTCAGCGTCGGCGATGTCACGCCGGACCCGACCAACGGGCGGACGCCGACCGAAGCGGAGCGGATCAAGGCCATGGTCGCCATCGCGCTCAAGGCCGAGGAGGTCGGCCTGGACGTCTTCGCGACCGGCGAGCACCACAACCCGCCGTTCGTGCCGTCCTCGCCGACCACCATGCTCGGCTACGTGGCGGCCCGCACCGAGCGGCTGATCCTGTCCACGTCCACCACGCTGATCACCACCAACGACCCGGTGAAGATCGCCGAGGACTTCGCGATGCTCCAGCACCTGGCCGACGGCCGGGTGGACCTGATGATGGGCCGCGGCAACACCGGCCCGGTCTACCCCTGGTTCGGCAAGGACATCCGCGAGGGCATCAACCTGGCCCTGGAGAACTACAACCTGCTCCACCGGCTGTGGCGCGAGGACGTGGTGAACTGGGAGGGCAAGTTCCGCACCCCGCTGCAGGGCTTCACCTCCACGCCCCGCCCGCTGGACGGCGTACCGCCGTTCGTCTGGCACGGCTCCATCCGCTCCCCGGAGATCGCCGAGCAGGCCGCGTACTACGGCGACGGCTTCTTCCACAACAACATCTTCTGGCCGGCCGACCACACCAAGCGGATGGTCGAGCTGTACCGGGCCCGCTACGCCCACTACGGGCACGGCACTCCCGAGCAGGCGATCGTCGGGCTCGGCGGGCAGGTGTTCATGCGGAAGAACTCCCAGGACGCGGTGCGCGAGTTCCGCCCCTACTTCGACAACGCCCCGGTCTACGGCCACGGCCCCTCCCTGGAGGACTTCACCGCGCAGACCCCGCTGACCGTCGGCTCGCCGCAGCAGGTGATCGAGAAGACCCTGGCCTTCCGCGAGTACGCCGGTGACTACCAGCGCCAGCTGTTCCTGATGGACCACGCCGGACTGCCCCTGAAGACCGTGCTGGAGCAGCTCGACCTGCTCGGCGAGGAGGTCGTACCGGTCCTGCGCGAGGAGTTCGCCAAGAACCGCCCGGCCGACGTGCCGGACGCCCCCACCCACGCCTCTCTCAAGAACGCCCAGGAGGTGACCACCGTATGAAGCTCGTCGTCGTCTCGGCGGGACTGAGCGTCCCGTCCTCCACCCGGCTGCTCGGTGACCGGCTGGCCGCCGCCGCGGCCGCCCGCACCGGGGCCGAGACCGAGGTCGTGGAACTGCGCGACCTCGCCGTGGAGATCGCGCACAACTTCACCAACGGATTCGCCGGGACCAAGCTCGCCGCCGCCCAGCGGGCGGTGACCGAGGCGGACGGGCTGATCGTGGTCACGCCGGTGTTCTCGGCGTCGTACAGCGGACTGTTCAAGTCGTTCTTCGACGTACTGGAACCGGACGCGCTCGCGGGCAAGCCCGTGCTGATCGCCGCGACCGGCGGCACCGCCCGGCACTCGCTGGTCCTGGAGCACGCCCTGCGCCCCCTGTTCGCCTACCTCAAGGCCGTCGTCGTCCCGACCGGCGTCTACGCGGCCTCGGAGGACTGGGGCGCGGAGGGCCTGGACGGCCGGATCGAGCGGGCGGCCGGGGAACTGGCCGCGCTGACGGAGGGGCTGGGCCCGGCCCGGCCCGTCAAGGACGACTTCGCCGTCGTCCCGTTCGCCGAGCAGCTCGCGGCGATCTCCGAGGCCCGGTGAGGGGCGGTCTGCGGGCGCTGGTGAGGGGTGATCTCCGAGGGCTGGTGAGGGGTGATCTCGGGGGCTGGTCAGGGGCGGTCTCCCAGGCCCGGTGAGAGGCACGTAAGAAGGGGGCCCGCGGGCGTACTCACCGGGCCGCCCGGCCCCCGGCCTTGGCACACTGAAAGGCGTGCCTCACACCGTGCTCCTCGCCGAAGACGACCGCGCCATCCGGCACGCCCTGGAGCGTGCCCTGACCCTGGAGGGCTACCGGGTCACCGCGGTCGCCGACGGCGTGGAGGCACTGGCGCAGGCCCACACCGCCGCGCCGGACGTGCTCGTCCTGGACGTGATGATGCCCGGCATCGACGGCCTCCAGGTCTGCCGGGTGCTGCGCGCCGAGGGCGACCGCACCCCCATCCTGATGCTGACCGCTCTCGTGGAGACCCAGGACCGGATCGCCGGCCTGGACGCGGGCGCCGACGACTACGTCGTCAAACCCTTCGACGTCGAGGAGGTCTTCGCCCGGCTGCGCGCCCTGCTCCGCCGCACCGGCCAGACCGAGACCGGCGCCGCCGCCGACGTGCCCAAGCAGGAGCCCGAGCAGGCCGACGAGCGGATGCTGGAGGCGGCCGGGCTGCGCATGGACCCGCAGGCGCGCCGGGCCTGGCGCGGCGAGCGCGAGCTGGAGCTGACCCGCACCGAGTTCGAACTGCTGGAACTGCTCGTGCGCAACGCCGGCATCGTCCTCGACCACGCCACCATCTACGACAAGATCTGGGGCTACGACTTCGGCCCCGGCTCCAAGAACCTCGCCGTCTACGTCGGCTACCTGCGCCGCAAGCTCGACGCGCCCGGCGCCCCGCCGCTGATCCACACGGTGCGCGGCGTGGGTTACGTGCTCCGGGCGGACTGAGTGGGCCGCCTCGCGCGGCGGCTGCGGCGCCCGCGACCCCGGCTGGTCTCGCTGCGCACCACCTTCGCGGTCTCCTTCGCCGCCATCACCGCCGCCGTCACCGTCCTCATGGGCTTCCTGTCCTACAGCGCCGCCGCCCGCCTGGTCCGCGTGGACCAGCAGTCGGCGTTCGACGAGGTCGTCCGGGCCGTGCGCGAGGAGGTCAGCACCCGGAAGATGGAACCGCTGGACTTCTCCTCCACCGCCCCCGGCCACGACCTGGTCCGCCCCGCCCGCACCGACGTGCAGGTCCTCGGCCACGACGGCTCGATCTACGACCCCGGCGACCCCGGACTGCCCGTCACCGACGCCGACCGCGAGATCGCCGCCCGGCAGGCCTCCGGGCGCACCATCGTCCACGTCGACGTGGACGTCGGCGACGACGTCTACCGGGTCGCCACCGTCTCCCTCGGCGGCGGACGCGGAGCGGTGCAGATCGCGCAGGAGTTCAGCAACACCGAGGACCTGCTGCGGGCACTCCAGCAGCGCACCCTGATCCTCACCTCCGCGGTCGTGGTCGGGGCCGGACTGTTCGGCTGGTGGCTGGCCCGCCGCATCACCCGGCGCCTGATCGTGCTCACCTCCGCCGCGGAGAAGGTCGCCCGCACCCGGCGCCTGGGCATCCAGGTGCCGGTCACCGGCTACGACGAGGTGGGCCGCCTCGGCCGCGCCTTCGACCGCATGCTCGGCCGGCTCGCCCAGTCCGAGGAGGACCAGCGGCGGCTGGTGCAGGACGCCGGGCACGAACTGCGCACCCCGCTGACCTCGCTGCGCACCAACATCTCGCTGCTGCGCCGGATCGACGAGTTCCCGCCCGACACCCGGGAGGAACTGGTCGCCGACCTCGCCCAGGAGGCCCGCGAACTGACCGACCTCGTCAACGAACTGGTCGACCTGGCGGCGGGCCAGTACGACTCCGAGCCCCCGCAGCGCGTCGACCTCGCCGACATCGCCGAGGACGTGGCGGGCCTCGCCCAGCGGCGCACCGGGCGGCGGATCCTCGTCCGGGCCAGCGGGGACACCACCACCGACGGGCAGCCCGGGATGCTCCAGCGGGCGCTGTCGAACCTGGTGGAGAACGCGGCCAAGTTCGACCGCGAGGGCAACGCGCCCATCGAGATCAATGTCGCCGGGCCCGCCGTGCACGGCACGGTACGGGTGGAGGTGCTGGACCGGGGGCCCGGGATCACCGACGACGACCTCCGGCATGTCTTCGACCGGTTCTACCGGGCGGCGGACGCCCGCTCCCTGCCCGGCTCGGGGCTCGGCCTGTCGATCGTCCGCGAGGTGGCCCTGGCGCACGGCGGCGCGACGTTCGCCTCGCGGCGGCCCGGGGGAGGGGCGGTCATCGGGTTCACGGTGAAGGGGGGATGAGCTGGTGCGCGGGGGAGGGGCCGCTGTGAGGTGCATGGCCGGGGGCGGGTGAGCGCTGTTCGGTGGCGGGGCGATGGTGAGGGGCGGGTGAGTTGTTGTTCCGGGGCGGGGCGGTCGTGAGGTTCACGGCGGGGGGCGGGTGAGTCGCTGTTCCGCGGCGGGGCAATGGCGAGGCTCGTCGTGAGGGGCCGATGAGGCGCTGTTCCGAGGGCTCCCCGGGGATCTAGCATCCGCGTATGTTGAGCCGCGAAGAAGCCCGCGCGCTGGACGAGATCGACGAGGCCGCCGTCGCCCGTACGCTGCGGGACCTCATAGCGATCCCCAGCGTCACCGGCACCCCCGCCGAGTCCGAGCTCCAGCACCACCTCGCCCGGCGCCTGGAACTGCTCGGCCTGGACGTCGACCTGTGGTCCATGGACCTCGACGCCCTGCACGCCGACCCCGGCTTCCCCGGTTCCGAAGCCCCCCGCGACGAGGCCTGGGGCCTGGTCGGCACGACCGGCGGCGACGACGGGCCCACGCTGATACTCCAGGGCCACGTCGACGTCGTACCGCCCGGCGACCTGGCCGCCTGGGACGGGGACCCGTTCGTCCCCCGCGTCACCGGGGATCTCGTGCACGGGCGCGGCGCCTGCGACATGAAGGCCGGACTGACGGCCCACCTCGCCGCCCTCGCCGCGATCGGGGCCGCCGGGCTGCGGCTGCGCGGCCGGGTCGCCGTGCACTTCGTGGTGGGCGAGGAGGACGGCGGCATCGGCGCGTTCGGCACCCTGCGCCGCGGCCACCGAGGCGACGCCTGCGTCATCGCCGAACCGACCGCGGGCCGGGTCATCACCGCCAACGCCGGCGCCCTGACCTTCCGGATCTCCGTGCCCGGCAGGTCCGCCCACGGCAGCTCGCGCGAACAGGGCGTCAGCGCCATCGACGCCTACCTGCCGCTGCACCGGGCGCTGGCCCGCCTGGAGACCGAGCGCAACCGCGACCCGGCACCGCTGATGGCCGAGCATCCCATCCCGTACGGCCTGTCCGTCGGCACCCTGCGTGCCGGGGACTGGGCGAGCAGCGTGCCCGACCTGCTGGTGGCCGAGGGGCGGCTCGGCGTGCGGCTGGGGGAGGAACCGGCCGACGCGCGCGCCGAGTTCGAGCGGTGCGTGGCCGAGGCGTGCGCGGCGGACCCGTGGCTGCGGGAGCATCCGGCCGAGGTCACCTGGCCGGGCGGACAGTTCGCCAGCGGCTCGCTGCCGGACGGGCATCCGCTGGCGGACCTGGTGCGCGCCGCGAAGACCGACGCGGTCGGCGGCGCCGAGCCGGGGATCCACGGGGCCACGTACGGCAGCGATCTGCGGCTGTACGCGGCCGAGGGGATCCCCACCCTGCAGTACGGGCCCGGCGACATCCACGTCGCGCACAGTGCGCGGGAGCATGTCTCGGTGGCCGAAGTCGCGGACGCCGCCAGGACGTTGGTGCCGGTGATCCTGCGGAGCGTGGGGACGAAGTGAGCGCCGGCGCCCGCTTCCTGGTCGGGGGCGGGCGCCGATGCCGGGGAGGGGCTTACGGCGTGACCACGACCCCGCCGAACGTCACCACCAGCCGTCCGTCCGAGGCGAACGACCAGCCCAGGGACCCGCCGTAGGAGGAGCAGCGGGAGCCGTTGCTGCCGGACCAGAACTGGTTGGAGCTGTCGGAGTTGCCCACGATCCGGTCGTTGGTGCCACTGCCGCTGCGGCAGGAGGTGTTGTTCCGGAACACCGAACTGCCCGCGTCGAAGTTGAAGTTGCGCTGGGCGTTGTCGACGCTGACGTTGTTCGAGATCGTCATCGAGCCCGGGTTGCTGTTGTACGTGAACCCGTGCTTGCCGTTGTCGACGGCGAAGCTGCGCCGTACGACGTGGTTGACCGGCACGTTCTCGCCGCCGAGCTTGTAGCCGTTGCGGTCGCCGTCGCCGGCCTGGGAGCCGTCGCTGAGGGTGCCGTTCTCGTAGGAGAGGGAGTCCTCGACGGTGACCGGGCCGATGGGGTCCTCGTCGGCGTAGGTGTACAGGTCCCAGCCGTCGTCGATGTTGTTGTGGGCGACGGCGTAGCGGAAGACGTTGCCGGTCCCGGTGGTCAGCTTCGCGGCGAAGCCGTCGGCGTCCTCGCCGTCGGAGTCGGCGTTGTCGTGCGACTCGGCGCTCAGGATCAGGTTGTCGGAGGGCCACTGCGAGGTCGGCGTGGAGGACGTCATCCGGCCGAGCTGGAGCCCGGTGTCCCGGTTGAAGCGGGTCACCGTGCGCTCGATGACGTTGTCGCTGCCGCCGACGAAGATGCCGTTGTCCCCGGCCCGTTCGACGACGAGCCCCTTGATGTGCCAGTACGAGGCGTTCAGCTGAAGCCCGCGGTTGGACGAACTCTCGCTCTGCGCCGAGAAGTTGAGCACCGGTGTCTCGCCCGGGTAGGCGGCGAGTGTGGTGCGCGCGCCCGAAGTGCCGTTGTTCCCGGCCGGGATGGTGATCGTCGAGGACTGGTGGTACGTGCCTCCGCGTACGTAGATGGTGCCGCCCGCGGAGATCCGGCTGATGGCGGAGGTGAGCGTGGTCGGCGCCGACTGGGTGCCGGCGGCGCTGTCGGTGCCGTTCGGGGCGACGTAGAGGGTGGTGCCGGCCGGCGGGGTGCTGTCGCCGGTCTCGACGTCGATGTAGTCGAGGTTGGGCAGTCCGCCCGAGGTCGTGGGGTTCAGGCGGATCGTGTTGCTGCCCGCGTTCAGGTTCACGGTCAGCGATTTGGTGACCCAGGTCGACCAGGCGCCGGTGGCCTCGAAGGAGGGGGTCTGCACGGTGGTGCCGTTGACGACGAGGCTCGCCGGGCGGGCGGTGGTGGTGCCGTTGGCGAAGCGGATGTGCACGGTGGCGGTGCCCGCGCTCGCCGCGTTCACGGTGAACTGGGCGTACGCGCCGGTGGCGTTGGTGCCGTTGCAGAAGCCGCTGCCGGAGTACCCGGCCCAGTCGGAGTCGACGGTGCCGGTGCAGACGGCGGCCTCGGCCTCGTAGCGGGTGGTCGCGGCCTGGGCCGGGTTGCCGGACAGCGCGACCAGCGTGCCGGTGAGCAGGGCGGCGCACGCGAGGGCGGGTCTCAGGTGCATGGGGGGGCCTCCAGGAGCCGTGCGGGTGGGTGCGGGTGGCCGGTGGGTGGGGGCGGGTGCGGGCGGCGGGTGCAGGTCGCCTTTGGTAAGCGCTTTCTGCGGGAAGCTTGCGGGTGGTGTTGTGTGCGCGTCAATATCCGCGTACATGATCCTTATTCACGGATGTGAACCTGATCCGGTCGGGCTCCGGTTGGGCTCCGGTCGAGCGGATCCGCCCCGCGGTGAACCGATCGCAGGTCACGGCCGTACCCACGCCTGACGGACCACGCCCGGATGCGAGGATGAGGCGCCATGACAGCAGGGCGGTGCACTCGCGCGATCAGGGCCGCGGTGTTCGCGGCCGTGTGCGTGCTGCTCGCCGCGCTGGGACACGTCCTGATGTCCGGCAGTCATGTGCCCGCGTGGGCGCTGGCCGCCGGGGCGGCCGCGACGAGTGCGGTCGGCTGGCTGCTGGGCGGGCGCGAGCGGGGGCTGCCGCTGGTCGTGACGGTGGTCGTGGCCGCGCAGTCCGGGTTGCACTCGGGGTTCTCCTGGGCGCAGTCGACGGCCGGTGCGGCGGGCGGGGTGGACGAACACGCCCTGCGCATGGGCCACATGGGCCACATGGGGTATATGGGTCATATGGGCCACTTGGGTCACGACATGGGCCCCGACGCCTCCGCTGTCTCCTCCGCCGCCTCGCTCGTCTCCTCGCCCGGCATGCTCGCCGCCCACCTGCTCGCCGCCCTGCTGTGCGGCCTGTGGCTGGCGTACGGCGAACAGGCGGCGTTCCGCATCCTGCGGGCGGTGGCCGGATGGCTGGCGGCGCCGCTGCGGCTGCTGCTCGCCCTGCCCGTACCACCCGAGCGGCCCCGCCCACGCGCCGCCCGCGGCGACGCCGAGCGCGTGCCGTGTCTCCTCCTCGCCCATGCGATCACCTCCCGGGGTCCGCCGGTGGGGCCCGCTGTCGCCTGACGACAGCCGGTGCCAACGGCCGTTTCCCACGGCCGTGTTCCCACTTCACTCACCGGGTCGCGGACCCCCGCGCCTGTCCGTGCCGTGCGCATGCGCGCGGTCGGCCCGTGCTCCGGACGATCCGAAGGACACCCCAGGTGATCGCTTCCGCCGTACCCAAAGACAGCCTCGCGCCCGACGACTTGATAACCGCGTCGGCGCTCGCCGCCCGGACCGGTGACCCGGCCGCCGTCGAGCACTTCGTCCGCGCCCTGCACCGGGACGTGCTGCGCTATGTCGCCTACCTGTGCGCCGATCCCCAGGCTGTGGACGACCTCGCGCAGGACACCTTCCTGCGCGCGCTCGGCAGCCTGCACCGGTTCGAGGGCCGCTCCTCGGCCCGCTCCTGGCTGCTGGCCATCGCCCGGCGCGCGGTGGTCGACAGCTACCGGCACGCCGCCGTACGCCCCCGGCCCGCCGATGTGGCGGACTGGCAGCTCGCCGTGGAGAACGCCCAGCCGCGGGGCGTGCCCGGGTTCGACGACGGAGTCGTCCTGCTGGACCTGCTGGCCTCGCTGCCCGCCGAGCGCCGTCGGGCGTTCGTCCTCACCCAACTGCTCGGTCTGCCGTACGCGGAGGCGGCCGAGGCGATCGACTGCCCGGTCGGGACGGTGCGTTCACGGGTGGCGCGGGCGCGGGCGGAACTGCTGGATCTGCTGGACGAGCCGGGGGAGCCGGGGGAGCCGGTGGAGTCGCCGGAACCGGCGCTTCAGGCGGCTTGATCCGTACGGAGGGGTGCCGGTGTCCCCAGGGGCCCGGCACCCCCGGTGCCATGATGACCGTGGTGGTGCCGTGACGTCCGTGGAGTCGCTGAGGTTCCTGGAGCCCTTGGAGCCCTTGGAGCCCTTGGAGCCCTTGGAGCCCTTGGAGTCCCCGGAGTTTCTGGGATTTCTGGATTTTCTGGAGGAGCGTGCGTGGAGGACCCGACAGCGCAGGAGAAGGCGAGCCCCGAGACTCAGGCCCGGATCCGCGACAGCTTCGACCGCCAGGGCCTGATGGGCCACCTCGGCGCCAGGATCACGCACATCGCGCCGGGCCGGGTCCACATCACCCTGCCGAGCCGCCCCGAAGTCACCCAGCAGCACGGCTACTTCCACGCGGGCGCCACCAGCGCCATCGCCGACAGCGCCGGGGGCTACGCCGCGTACACCCTCTTCCCCGAGGACTCCGACGTGCTCACCGTCGAGTACAAGATCAACCTGCTCGCCCCGGCCGTGGGCGACCACCTGGAGGCGATCGGCACCGTCCTTAAGCCCGGCCGCACCCTGACGGTCTGCCAACTGGAGGTCTACGGCGTCCGGGACGACCGCCGCACACTCGTCGCCAACGGCCAGCAGACCCTGATCAGGGTGTACCCGCGGAAGCGGTGACGAGGGGAAATCCGGGCCGCCGGTTCCGGTGTCGGCTCGGCATTAAACGCGGGATAAAGATTGCCGGAGCACGGCAGTGAAGGCACTCCGCTGAACGTGTCATGCTCCCTTCCGTCGGAGGTCGGCGGCAGAGGCGGGAGGGGGAGAGCGCGCATGGTCTGGTTTCTCGGACTCGGTACAGCGGGGGTCGCGCTCCTCGCCCTGTCGCTGGTCTTCGGCGGGGTGCTGGACGGCGCGTTCGAGGGCGGGCTGGACGGGTGGCTGTCGCTGCCGGTGGTCGCCGGGTTCACGGCGATGACCGGTTTCGCCGGGGCCATCGTCATGGGCGTGACCCACGCCCCGCCCGCGGTCGCCGGCACGGCGGGTGCCGTGTGCGGAGTGGGGACGGCCTGGCTGACGTACCGCTTCAGCCGGGCCCTGATGCGCGACCGGACGGCTCGCACCCCGAACGGGGACGATCTGGTGGGGGCGCCCGGCAGCGTGGTCACCGCGATCCCCGCCGACGGATACGGCGAGGTGCTGCTCCGACTCGCGGGCCAGCCGGTGAAGTTCGCCGCGCGCAGTGCGGGCCCGGTGGCCCGGGGCGCCGAGGTGTGGGTCGAGTCGGTGCCGTCGGCGACCTCGGTCGTCGTGCGCCCGGTGACCCGCTGACCTTCTCTCTCTTTCTTCTTTCTTTCCCTAGTACATGAATCGGGGGCAGTGCCATGAGTCCTGTCGTTTTCGCGGTGGTGGGAGTCGTCGTACTCCTGGTGCTGCTGGGCCTCGTCGTCATCACCCGCTACAAGGTGGCCGGGCCGAGCGAGGCGTTCATCGTCACCGGCCGGCGCGGCAAGAAGGCCACCGACCCGGAGACCGGGCGGGTCTTCACCGACAACAGCGGCCAGAAGGTCGTGGTCGGCGGCGGTGTGTTCGTCGTGCCGTTCGTGCAGCAGAAGTTCACCCTCGACCTGTCCTCCCGGCACATCCCGGTGGCGGTGCGCGGCGCGGTCACCCTGCGCGGGGTGAAGGCCAACCTGGAGGGCGTCGCGATCGTCAAGGTCGGCGGCACCGAGGACTCCATCCGGGCCGCCGCCCAGCGGTTCCTGATGCAGCAGGACGGCATCGTCGGCTTCACCCAGGAAGTGCTCTCCGGCGCCCTGCGCGCCATCGTGGGCCGGATGTCGGTGGAGGACATCATCCGCGACCGGGCCGCGTTCGCCGGCCAGGTAGCCGAGGAGGCGGAGGCCAGCCTGTCCGGGCAGGGCCTGGTGCTGGACGCCTTCCAGATCCAGGACATCACCACCGAGGGCTCCTACCTGGAGGACCTCGGCCGCCCGGAGGCCGCGCGCGCCAAGCAGGAGGCCGACATCGCCGAGGCCGTGGCCCGGCGGGCCGCCGAGCAGGCCCGGCTGAAGGCGGAGGAGGAGATCGCGGTCGCGCAGCGGACGTTCGCGCTGAAGCAGGCCGAGATCAAGGCGGAGACCGACGAGGCGGCGGCGCGAGCCGCGGCGGCCGGCCCGCTGGCCGAGGCGGCACGGCGGCAGGAGATCCTCGCCGAGCAGGAGAAGGTCGCCGAGCGGCAGGCCGCGCTGACCGACCGCCAGCTCGACACCGAGGTCCGCAAGCCCGCCGACGCCCGCCGGTACGCCGCCGAGCAGGAGGCGGAGGCCCGTCGCGTGGCCCGCGTGAAGGAGGCCGAGGCGGAGAAGGCGGCCGGTATCGCGGACGCCCAGGCGGAGGCCGAGCGGGCCCGGCTGACCGGTGAGGGCGAGAAGCAGCGGCGCAGCGCCCTGGCCGAGGCTGAGGCCATCGAGGGTCTGCGGCAGGGTGAGGCCGAGCGCGCCCGGCGTGCGGCGATCGCCGAGGCCGTACGGCTGGAGGGCGAGGCCGACGCGGCGGCCATCGGGGCGAAGGGTGCCGCCGAGGCGGAGGCGATGCGGCTGAAGGCGGACGCGTTCGGGCAGTACGGCGACGCGGCGGTCCTGCAGATGCTCGTCGAGGTCCTGCCGCAGGTCGTGGCGAAGGCGTCCGAGCCGCTGAGCGCGGTCGACAAGATGACCGTGATCTCGACGGACGGCGCGGGCCGGATCCCGCGCGCGGTGGCCGACAACGTGGCCCAGGGCCTGGAGCTGCTCGGCTCGACGACGGGCGTGGACCTGGCGGAGCTGCTGAAGGGCGTGACCGGCAAGCGCACGGAGGCGCCCGCGCCCGCTCCGGCGGAGCCGCTGAACGGGAAGGTGGAGATCACCGGCTGACGGCCGGTGGCCCGCACGGGCCCGCTCGCCGTACGACGGCGGGCGGGCCCTTTCCCGTTGCCGGAACCCGGCAACGGGCTCGGGGCAGCCCTCAATGCCCGGCGACGACCTTCACCATCACCACCCCCAACCCGATGGCGGCGTCCACGACCGCCGCGACGACGGACGGCAGCACCCCGTTCCCCATCCGCCGCCCCCCGATGAACCCCCACCCGGCCAGCGAGGCGACATCGACGCCCACGGCGATCCACAGGGCGGTGGACAGCCCGAGGAGCTCCAGGGCGGACAGGGCGATCATCACGAGCGGCCCGACGGCGCAACTGAGCAGCGGCCAGGTGGCGTAGAGCAGATCCCGCACCTCGGTACGGGCGGGCATCCGTTGATGGACCACCCGGTGGGCCTGGAGGTCGGCCACCAGGGTCGCCAGCCACAGGCCGAGCGCGGTGCAGGCGACGAAGACGGCGGCGGTGGAGTACCGGGTATGGCTGTTCTGCGCGAGCCCGACCAGCACGGCGAGCATGGTGATCGTCGCGTAGACCCGCTCCTTGACCCGCTCGACGAGGGTGTCGGGGTGAGGGGCGGAGACCAGCGGACGCCCGGCGTCGGACTCGGACATAGCGGAACGGTACGGCGAGCGGCGGACCGCGCCGGGCGCGACGCGCAGGCCGGGAAACAGGGCCGGTCGGCCCCTACGACGGCTGTTGGTCCCATGGCAGGGGGCGGCGCGGCGGGTGACCCTGAGGGTGACAAGCGAGGCGTCTGGACGTGGGAGCGGTGATGAGCGGTCTGGTGGTCGTGGGTGTGGACGGTTCCGCGTCGAGTCTCGCGGCGGTGGAGACGGCCGCGCGGGAGGCGCGGTGGCGCGGGGCGGGGCTGCGGGTCGTGCACGCGTTCCTGTGGCCGGCGATGCATGTGCCGCTGGGCCCGTCGCCGCTGGGTCCGCCCGAGGGCGGCGTCCGGAACATGGTCGAGGACCTGGTGGCCGAGGCGGTGGCCCGCGCCAGGAAGACGGCGCCGGAGGTGGAGGTCTCCCACACGGTGGTGACGGGCGAGCCGCTGACGGTACTGGAGGCGCAGTCCCGCGCCGCGGAGCTGGTGGTCGTGGGCTCCCGGGGCATGGGCGGCTTCGTAGGCCTGCTGGTGGGCTCGACGGCGGTGCATCTGGCGTCGCACGGCGGGTGCCCGGTGCTGGTCGTGCGGGAGACAGGGGACGCGAGCGGCCCCGTGGTCGTCGGAGTCGACGGCTCCCCCAAGGGCGAGGCGGCTGTGGACTTCGCCTTCGCGGAGGCGGCCCAGCGCGGCACCGGCCTGCTGGCCCTGCACGCCTGGACCACCTGGAACGCCCCCCTGCCCGCGCCGCCGGACCCGAACCAGCCGTACGCGAGCACCCGCGGCGAACTGCAGGCGACGGAGGAACGCCTCCTGGCGGAGGCCCTGGTCGGCCACCGCGAGCGCTACCCGGACGTCCCCGTGGAGCACCGCCTGGTCCACGGCCCCACCCGGGAGGCCCTGATCGAGGCCAGCCGCACCGCCCAACTCCTGGTCGTCGGCGCCCGAGGCCGAGGCGGCTTCACCGGCCTCCTCCTCGGCTCGGTCAGCCAGGCGGCCCTGCACCACGCAGAGTGCCCGGTGGCGGTGGTACGGGGGTCCGCATCGTGAAGGCCCTGGTCAGGCTTCCGGCCGCAGGACAGTAACCGGAGTCGTACGACGTCCTTGGGTGGCCCGTGAAGAAGATCATCTCCGCCGCCGCCCTGGTCGTCACGAGCCTCGTACTCGCCACGCCCGCCCACGCCGACGAGCCCGAGTCCAACTTCGGATCCGGGGTCAGCGGGACCCACTGGAACATCGTCGGAGCCAGCATCTGCGTCCAGGAGCTGGCGGCTGTACCGGCCGGGGAAGCGTGGACGCTTGACGCGACCCATTCCTGCGCCAACGGCAACGTCCTCAACCACACCCCCTGACCGACACCCACCCGACCACGACCGCGGGGCCCGACGCGCACTCAGGCGCACTCAGGCGTCGGGCCCCGCGGTATGAGGATGACTCACGGCCACACAAGGCAATACGGCTGATGCCCCGCCTCATGCAACCGGTGGCTCAGGTCCTGCCACTCGTGCAGCGATTGGGGGCGGGAGGGCGCTGACCTGGGGTTTCGCAGAGAAATGTGCGTTGAACTGGGAAAACTCCTCTCGGTAGTTCTCACGGGTCGACGCCGTTTCCCGGGCTCATGTGCCCTGGATGTGCCCTGGCCGCCTACAAGGCGAGCGGCTTGGAGAGCAGGATCGGCGTCTGACGCAGGCCCTCCAGTACCAGGTGGGGAATCACTTCGAGCGCGGTGTCCAGGGCGTACTCCAAGGCTGCGGCGTCGGGGGACTTGTCGATGTCCAGGGCGTCGGTCCATTGGCGGGGCTGGTAGCGGGCCAGCATGGAGAAGCTGTAGAGGAGCAGCCACCAGGACATCAGCGGTGTCGGTGGTGCCTTGCTGGGTTCGAACGCTGGCCGCAGGTGGCGGTCCTCGATGAAGCGGTAGGCAGGGGCCCGGACGTCGAAGAACTCCGCGATCTCTCCTGTCTGCATGCCCTTTTTCGGGGCCGGCCAGCAGAGCTCGACGGAGAAGCGGCGGGCGCGCGCCTCTCTGAATGCCTGCTCCTCGCCCCCCACGGCTCTGAGCCCTCCAGGCCCGGGTACTTGGTGATGAAGTCCTGCAGCCACGCTTTGCGGTTTGGCAGTGAGGGCATTTCCTCGTTTACCCAGACAGTCGCGCAAAGGAATTCAGCGGACTCAGCGATATGGTCGGCCGACCAGACATCTGTGGCTTCGGTAGATGTGCGGCTGTCCGCCAAGAGCTCGACCGCAAGGATGTCGTTCGTTCCTTCGAGAGGGATCTCCGCAAGCTCAGGGAGCGAGTTCCACAATGCCCCGAGAGTGATGGCGTCCGTCGTGCGCTCGGATCCTGTGGCGTCGGACACCGCCTGGAAGGCCCCCACGCCCTCGGGCCGGACGGCGATGTCAGGAACGCCGCGCTTCATGTCTGGGATCTTCAGGCCGTGCTTGTCGAAGGTCCATGTTCCTTCTGCATGGGCAGCCGTTATTGCCAGCCCGGCCTGGACGAGGCCGTAGTACAGGTTGATGGGGCGAGTGGCGGGTGAGACGACCTCCGCCGCCTTCATCTGTTCCTCGAACTGTTGCAGTGCGGCGGAGAAGGTCTTCCTCCTGGAGGCCGAATCCTGGAGCTTGGTTTTCTCAGTCAGGCTTGTGCGGCAGTGCCGCAGCCCGAGGTGTATCGCTGTTGTCCCGTCCATGTGCTCTCGCTTTCTTCTCTGCGGGACAGTGTGCCTGGCTGTGGGTGCGGATGTGGGGGCAAGACGGAATTGGGCTAGCAGATCTGATGCTATGGACAGAGACCAGCTGGTCTGCGATTCCATCAAGCCAGGTATTCCGCAGCAGCACTGTCGCCCTTCAGCCTTGCGGCGCCGTAGCGAGCGCCTGCCGTGCGGCGCATGGTTCGATACGGAGCGCCTGCCCAGCAGCGAGTTGAAGAGCTGGATCGTCAGCCGGAAAGTGCCCGAGCGACGTGATGCCGAACCCCGCGCCAGCGAGTGCGGAGAGTGCCCTCCTAGACAGGGTGTGGCGTTCGGCCTCCTCAGCGACGGCCGCAGAGTCGAGGGAGAGCCACACACGTCCGTCGAGCCCTGCTGAGACTTGGACCGGCCCCGCCGGTGCGCAAGGGACTTCGGCGTCGGTGAGGACCTGGGCGGCGGAATCACGATGGTCGGCGGTGTTCTTCATGTCGACAGCGCGCGCGGCCATGTAGATCGCATGAGCCAGTTCGGCGGCAGCCTCCTCGGCGGCAGTGACGTTGATTCGGTAGGGCCCCATGGAGACAGTGTCGGTAGTGATGTCGTAGCCGAAACCCCAGAAGGCGCGAGCCACGTCGCGCGGTTCGTTACCAGCCTTGACCCGCTGGCTCTGCGGACCGTGGCCCAGGCCACGCGACCAGTTTTCGAAGTGGATGAGTCCGTTTCGGATTTGCGTGATGTCCGGCAGCGACAGTTCGAATCGCTTGCGTGCCTGTTTCAGCGCCTGTCCGACTTCCGGGTCCATGCCGAGATCGGCCAGCGCGGCCTGCTCCAAGGTCTCCGCCGTCAGCAACTGCCGCAGCGCGATACACAAGTGCCTCGCGTCGATCTGTCGGGAGTCGAACCCGCTGACTACTTCATCGCCAGCATGGATGCGCCGGACGCACAGCGCGACATCACGCCGTGCCCACTGAGCCTCCGATACGGCGATTGCGTAGGGGTTGTCTGCCGGTGACCAGCTGTCGACTGCACTCTCGTCCATGATGAGCATCCTCGCCTCCCAGGCCCTGCCACGCCCGGCATTTTCTACAGAGCTTGGCAGCCAGCTGAGCTGGCCTGGGTCGGCGCCGTCTCCCATGCTCATTGAAGTGCCCCGGGTTTCGTGGAGTCCGGTGGTCTTGTTTCAGGCGGACTGCGGGGGTTGCTCCAGTCTTCGCCAGTAGTCGCGTTCGTACTCG
>NZ_JBVKBN010000037.1:0-43355 GCF_055657065.1 Streptomyces sp. NPDC110618
AGTTTCAGTTCCTCGCGCCGCTGGGCCGTCGCGGATTCGGGGCGGGATCGCCAGTCGTAGTAGCCGGATCTGGATACGCCGAGCCGGCCGCACATAAACTCGACGCTGTGTGCGTACTCCGCAGTGTCGAGCCGCATCTCATCGATGAACTCGTACTTGCTTGCTACCGGGGTTCCTTCGCGAAGTACGCCGCGCATTTTTTCAGGAAGGAGTTTTCCATCTCCAGCTCACGGTTACGCCGCTCGAGTTCCTTCAAGCGCGACCGCTCGCTCACCGTCAATTCCGCATCGGGAGCCGGTTCCTGCTGCTTCTGGTACTTCTTCACCCAGCCACGTAGCGTCTCCGGGTTCAACTCAAGCTCCCGGGCGACTTCAGAGATCGTCTTGCTCGACCTCAACGCGATCTGGACGGCTTCCTCACGGAACTCCGGCGAGTACTTACTGGGTGGCGCCACTGCTTCCTCGTTTCCCTCTCAGGACGATCCTATTGGATCCCTGTCCGGAAACTTCGGGGCACCCCACCCGGCCGTTTGCGGTAGGCGACACTCTTTTCACTGCTGATCGTGCGGCGACGGTGACAGCCTGGAAACTCCCCGTCGGCCGAAAGCTCCGCTCCTACGACATGCTTCTGAGCGCTGACCGCCAAGGGGCCCCGGCCTGTACCGATGACTGGCTGTACCTGACCGATTCCCAAGGGGATTTGCACGCCCTGCCTACGAAGCTTCGTGCGTGAGCGATGCGTGAGCGGATGGGGTGGCACGAGCTGATACGGCGCGGACCGAACGTCACGTGAGTGTGCTCTGACCTTGATGGCTCCGGACTCCGAAGCGGTACTTGGACGCACCCGCATATCCTGACCAGGACTCTTAATCCATTGGTTGTGGGTTCGAGTCCCACAGGGCCTACCGGTGGCGGTCGGGGATATGGCCTCTGACCTGCTGTGCAGCGCCTGAGTCGGCTTCGGTTGGCTCGGGCGCTGCTTCGTTTTCAAGGCACTGCGTGAGCGCTGCGTGAGTGGATATGCGCGTGGCCTGTGGATCGGGTGCCGCTTGGGCGGTGGTCTCGCGCGGTCATCGGGACGGTTGCGGCTGCTCGACGGGGGGAGCGGAGCGGTCGTGATCCGGTGCCTCGGCTTCCGGCGGGGGCTGTGTATCGACAGCGGCCGTGTTCTCCTCAGCGCGGAGGCTGAGGGACGAGCCAAGTGGCAGGCACAGCACCAGGATTCCGCCGGCCATGGCCAGGGCGAAGCTCCACAGACCCATCATCAGGGCGATGGAGAGGTGGAAGAGGAGGCCGGCGCCCATGGCCCACCAGCGCAACCGCTGCGGGAGCAGCGGGGAGACCACCAGGGAGCCCTCGATCAGCAGGGGGAGCCAGGTCATCAGTGCCACGCCCAGCGCGCTGGTGATGACTGGTTCCACGAGGGTGTCGAGCCATGGTGCGGGGCCGAAGTCCAGGTTGCTGCCCCAGTACCACATGGCGGTGCCATCCTGCCATTCGGCGTGGGGCAGTTTGGCGACGGCGGCCTGGAAATAGACGACGACCATCTGCAGGCGCAGCATGATCAGTCCGCTGGTGCCGATCAGCGCGAGCAGGCGGGTCGTGCGCGTCTTCGGTGTCTGGTCCCGAGGTTGTTCCCAGTGCCAACGGCGTTCGTCCCCGAGTGCCGGCAGGACGAAGAGCACGGAGAGGATCAGGGCGATCTGGTCTCCGCCGTCGACGATGGCGATACCGGAGAAGACGCTGTAGTTGATGTAGGCGTGCGGCAGCGCGGTGATCTGTGGCCGCCAGCCCGATGCGATGACCAACAGGGCGGCGACACACAGCCAGGTGAGCCAGGTGAGATGACTGTAGTTGTCAGGGGAGAGGCAGAAGAGGCTGGCCGCGGTGGTGGAGTTGCAGGACGGGTAGTCACCGATGGTGGCCACCGGCCGGAAGAGGGTCTCGGCACTGGAAGCGGCCAGCGTGCCAGCGGTGCCCAGGGCCACGAGGGTGCGAGCGAGTCCGTAGATGTTGGTCCACGGCAGCGGGATGTGCTGCTGGTTCACGGGCAGCTCACCTCCCACACGGCGACGCGTTCCGGGGTGTGCCGCTCAGGGGAGAGGTGGCGCCAGGCCCAGGGGACCGGCTTCATTTCCACGACGGCGGCGCGTCCGCACAAGCTGGGCGCGGGCGACGGGTTGGTCGTCCTCACGGCCTTGGCCGCCCCGCGTGCCAGGCAGTCCATGACCGAGCCCGTATCGGCGCAGGGGGTCCACCAAACGCTCTCCTGGTGCAGCAGCAGGGCCGTCTCGATGCCCTGGGACCTCGGTGCACGGTCGAGGCCGAATATGTTCGACGGCCTGGAGTGCGGGGTGAGCGCGGCGCTGTGCCATTGGCCGTCGGTCATGCGGTACGGGGCGTACTGGGGGTCCTTCGCGGACTTGGTGAAGAAGGCCCACCCCTGAGGGGTCACGACGGTCGCTGCCTTGCGGGCGGCGTTCTGCCCCGGCAGGGAGATGACGTTGTGCGGCAGGAAGCTCTGGGCCACATACAGCGAAACGACGATCCAGGTCACCGCGACCGCCGTGACCCAGGAGCGGGGCACCGCGGCCGAGTGGCCGGGGCTGGGCGAGCGTAATTGGAGTCTGTCAGCGAGACGCATGGGAAGGGGTGCCCTTGACTGGTCGGCACAGCGCGGGAGCCGCGAGCAGAGGCGGATGACGAGGGGCGGCGGGCCGGCCGCCAGGCGCCTTGGAGTACGGCCCACCGCCCCGAAGCGCGATCAGGCCGCGAGGACCTGCGTCAGCTCGGCGATCTGCTCGTCCCTGGTCAGAGAGCTCTCGCCGTCCTTGGCGGACGAGGACCAGAAGTTGAGCGCGTTCACCACATTGCCGGCGGCCTGGATGTTGACGGCCACCGAGACGTTGACCGCGCCACCCAGGTTCACGGCTACGAGCACGTTGACCGCGAGTACGACGGTGGCGCACCTGCCCGTTCCGGTGCCGGTGTCGCGGGCCTTGGGCTCTGCCGCGGCCGCCAGTGACTTCAAGATGTCGCCGGCCTTGGCAACGCCGCTTTCCACCTTCCGCGGGTCTCCGGAGCGGAGCTTCTGCGAGAAGGTGTGGAAGAACTGCGGGCGTTCCTTCTGGATCTTGTCCAGCAGCGCGGACGTTGCCTGCCGCTGTTCGGCGGTGCTGTTCTTCTTGCGGAGCGCGGCGACATCCACGAACTTGCCTGAGTCGGCCAGGTCCTTCGCCACGGAGCCCTGGGCGAAGGCCAGGCCCTCGAACAGTGCCCGGCCGTCCCGTGTGGCCTCGGCCTTGGACAGGGAGGCCGACGCTAAGGACGAGCCGACGTGGCTTGCTGCGGGTGTGGCGACGGCCTGCTGGGCCACGGCGCCGCCGAGCCCGAGAACAGCGACGGCCGCGATGGCGACGCTTGCGCGTCTGTGCATGAAGAGCTTCCTTGGTTCTTCGTGATGCCCCAGTGGTCACGCAGCGCAACCATGGGGTACGGACGAGTAAAACCTACAAGTGTTCGACCGTGAGGCAACGTCTTTACGGTGCGGCGCCAGGCGATCAAGCCAACTACTTGCAGTTGCGTGTCAGTCGCAGCAGCTCGGGTACGGGCATCACTGAACGGTACAGTTGCTCTACTGCAATACGAACAAGTTTAGTGATGTGAGTCACAGAGGAGGTCGATGCTCATGTCGTCGAACCGTGAAGCACCTGCCGGTCCTGTACGTCGGGTCACGTTGCTGGCCGCGCCCTTCGCGGGCGGGGCATTAGCCACTGGCATAGCGTTCCTGCTGTTCCGGGACTCGTTCCCGGACAGGGTGGCCACGCACTTCACCCTTGACGGCACCGCCGACGGGTACAGTTCTCCTGCCGCCGCAGTTGGCCTGTACATGTTGGTGTTCGCCACCGAGGCCGTCGGCACGATCGCCGCGGGCTTCTCTGCCAGGTCGGCGCTCACCACCACAAGGTCACTGACCATCTTCTCCATCGGCCTGGCCGCGGCGACGGCCTACATCCTCATAGCGGCCATGTGGGCGACCAGCGGCTCCGACGGGCGCACCCCGGAACTGCCTCTGTTCCAACTGCCCGTGGGGGTCGTAGTGGGTGCCGCCGCGGGTGTCGCGGCCTGGCTGATCTCCCGGAGGCGGGCATGAACCAGGACTCCGCTCCGACGGCGGTCACGGTCTGGCATCGTCACCTGGCCAGCGGCTGGATGCTCGCCACCGGCCTCGTCTCAGCTCTCGGCCTCGTCGTCATCGCGGCCGTCGACCGCCCCCACCGGGCCATGGCCCTGTGGCTGCTGATCGTCTCCGCCGCATTCCTCGTCACCGGCGCGATCCGTGTCACGGTCTCCCCCGGTGGCGTCACCGCCGGATCGGCGCTCCTGCCGTTCCTGCGCCGGCGCTTCCCCCTCGACCGCATTGAAGCCGCCTCGGCGGGCTGGACCCGGCCCACCGAGATCGGAGGGTGGGGCTACCGCTGGAACCCGGGCCTGAGCGCCATCTCGCTCCGGGAAGGGGACGCGCTGTGGCTCACCCTCACGAACGGCAACAAGTTCGTGATCACCATCGACGACGCCGAGACCGCCGCGCAGCTCACCAACCAACTCCTCGCGCACGGACGCAAAGGTCGCTGACATGCTGGTCACCATCGACCGCTCCTCGCCCCTGAGTCTCGCGGAGCAGATCGCCGCATCGGTACGCCGCAACATGGCCGACGGCAAACTCCGCAAGGGTGACCGCCTGCCGCCCGCCCGCACCCTGGCGCGCACGCTGGACATCAACATGCACACCGTCCTGCGCGGATACCAACTCCTCAAGGACGAGAGGCTCATCGAACTCCGCCCCGGACGCGGAGCGGTCGTCACCGCCGAGGCTCCCAGCAAGGCCCTGGTCATCGAGGCGTGCCAGCACTTCGTCCAACTCGCCCAGAGGATGGGCATGGCCGGCCCGGACATCGTCCAACTCGTCACAGACCGCCTCCATCCCATCGCATGAGATCAATCCCGTACCTCCGCCCCTCGCTGAACAGCGGAGCGTGGCCGTGGTCCCGGCCTGTCCGGCTCTGCCGCCCTGCCTGCCCTGGCCCGGTCAGAACGTCTGCGCCAGCCTGGAATCGTTCCACCCGAAGAACGCCGGTACCACGGGCTACGCTCGGGTCATGGACAAGGCACTGGCCGACCTGGGGTACAAGGGCAGTCAGTGACAGCTGACCAGACCGGCGGCACGGTGGTCACGGGACGGGCGAACCGCTTCGTGACCACCGGCTGTCTCACCGCCCTGATCGCACTGATCACCGTTCTCGGCGTCGCCGTCGGCTGGTTGTGGTACCGGCACTGGGACGACGGAAAGGTCAACAGCGACCGCAGGGACGAGGCGTACGCCTCGATCCAGCAGCGGGTCCGGGCCGAGACGGACGACACGGCTCGCGCACTCGGCGAGAGCCGTGCCACCGACGCCGACACCCTCACCGGGGTGATCCGGCGGCACAGCCAGGCGCCCCTGATCACCTACGACGCCTCCCGCCGCGAGTTCACCGCCACGGCCGAACACTTCGCCCAGTACGACGAGAAGGCCATCCTGGGCGGCGGGCCCGTCAGGGTGACCCGGTGCTTCGTCGTCACCTACGCACACGGCGAGGGCCGGGCGTGGACGTCGCGTTTCTCCGAGCGGGACGACTCCGTGTGCCTGCCCGGTGCCGAGATCGAAGGGCTGGCCGGGCTCACGCGCAAGCGCATCGCGAACCTGTACCCCGAGGACCTGACCGAGGCCGGAGTGCGGAAGGCCCTGGACCCCACGGGCGATGTCAGGGGCGTGGTGCGCGAGGTGGACACCGTCACGGTCTCCGTCGTGCTCTCCGCCGCGGACGCCACGACCTCCCAGTGCTACCGCTTCACCCGCCCGCTCAACGGTTCCCCGGACTCCACCACGGCGGTGCCGGCGTCTTCGTGTTGACCCGCGGCAGGGCGCCCCGACCCTATGCTTCTACGTGCGTGTAGAGGATGGTCGGGGCGCCCCGGCCGTTCTCGACGGCGCGTCAGACCGTAGACAGGCAAAGGAGTTGACACCGCGATGGTGTTCAAGCGGCTGCTCGGTTCGCTCGGGGTGGGCGGGCCCACGGTGGATACGGTGCTCGATGCCGGGGCGGTCCGGCCGGGGGGTTCGCTCTCGGGGGAGGTCCGTCTCACCGGCGGCAGCGCCGACTTCGAGATCGAGCACATCACCCTGGAGCTCGTCGCCCGGGTCGAGGTCGAGCACGACGGGGGTGAGGGCGAGGGGGTCGTCGCCTTCGAGCGGTTCACCGTCGGCGGGGGGTTCCGGCTCGCGGCGGGGGTCGAGCAGAGCGTTCCCTTCACCGTGACGGTGCCCTGGGAGACCCCGGTCACCGAGCTGTACGGGCAGGCGCTCGGCATCGTCCTCGGGGTGCGGACCGAGCTGGCGGTCGCCGGGGCCAAGGACAAGGGGGACCTCGATCCGCTGGCCGTCGGTCCGCTGCCCGTGCAGGAGGCCGTGCTGGAGGCGTTCGGGCAGCTCGGGTTCGGGTTCAGGTCGGCGGATCTGGAGTACGGGCGGATCGGGGGGACCGGGCAGCGGCTGCCCTTCTACCAGGAGATCGAGCTCACGCCCTCGCCCTCGTACGCGCAGCACTTCAACGAGGTCGAGGTGACCTTCCTCGCCGGTCCGGCCGGGATGGAGGTCGTCCTCGAAGCCGACAAGCGCGGTGGGTTCTTCTCCGAGGGGCAGGACGCGCTGACCCGGTTCACCGTCTCGCACGCCGATGCCGAGGGGCTGGACTGGAACGCGGTCGTCGACGGGTGGCTGCGGCAGCTCGTCGAGCAGCGGGCCTCCCACGGTGCGCACGGGTCGTACGGCGGTCAGCACTCCGGGCCCGGTATCGGTACCGCCGTCGCGGCCGGTGCCGCCGGGCTCGCCGTCGGTGTGGTGGGCGGCATGGTCGCGGCCGAGGTCGTCGACGAGATCGGTGACTTCTTCGAGGGGGACGAGGAGGACGAGGGCTGACCCCGTGAGGCGGGCGGGGGTGGGGGAGCGGTTCCGCGGGAACTTCTTCGCCATCCCCGCAGTTTCTACAGTGTTGTAGAAAATAGCCTTCCCCTAGCGCATGGAGTTCGCATGGCCCTCTGGGACCGCATCAAGGAGTCCGCGTCGACGATGCAGACGCAGCTGACGGCGAAGAAGAACGAGCTCAAGAGCGGTGCCTTCCGCGACGCGAGCATGGCGATGTGCGCCCTGGTCGCCGCCGCCGACGGCACCGTCGACCCCTCCGAGCGGCAGCGCGTGGCCCAGCTCATCGCCACCAACGAGGTGCTGCAGAACTTCGACGCCGACGACCTGCGCCGCCGCTTCGAGGACAACCTGAACAAGCTGACCGCCGACTTCGCCTTCGGCAAGGTCAGCGTCATGCAGGAGATCGCCAAGGCCAGGAAGAAGCCCGCCGAGGCCCGCGCCGTCATCCAGATCGGCATCGTCATCGGCGGCGCCGACGGCGACTTCGACAAGACCGAGCAGGGCGTCGTCCGCGAGGCGTGCTTCGCCCTCGACCTGCCGCCGCACGAGTTCGACCTCTGAGCGGACACCGGCCCCACGGTGATCCCGTAGCATCCGTCGGCGGACATGCCAGGACCGTCAACAGGGGGGACAGCATGAGCAGCCGTGCTCACCCGCAGGCACCGGCCCGTGCGTCGGCCTCGGGGCGCAACCGGGCGGCGAAGGTCAGCGCCTTCTTCGCGCTCGGCGGTACCGCGTTCCTCGGGAACTTCGCCACGGGGATCGCCTGGATCAATCCGGGCATCTTCATCGGCGGTGCGCTGCTGTGCGCGCTGGTCGCCATTCCCACGGGCCACATCGCGCGCTTCAGGGGCCGGCGTCTGGACGGTGACGGGCGCGGACTCGCGCTCGCCGCCGTCCTGACCGGCTGGCTCGTGCTCCTCGTCTGCGTCCTGGCGGTCCTGGCCTTCGTCGGGCTCATCGCGGGACTGGCGGTGCTCACGGACGGCGCCTGACCGGCATCCCGCTGGTCCTCTCGGACACCGCTGTGACCGGCACCCCGCCGGTCACAGCGGCGTCGCCGCGTACAGGATCGTCATCATCGTCACCGCCGAGTTGGCCGACGACATCGCCGACACCGCCGCCCCGGCCGCCGCCGTCCACGCCGCCACTCCCACCGCCGTGAACACCGGCAGCCGGGCCGCCGGAGCGGGCCCCAGCAGGGCCGCCACCCGGCGCGGCACCGGCCCGGGTGCCGCGAGCCCCGCCAGGGTGGGGGCCGGGGTGCCCCGCGAGACCAGGGCCGCCCTGCCGATCGCGCGGGCGACGGTGCGGCGGTCGCCGAGGGTTCGGGCCGCCTCCTCGTCCGCCCAGCGTTCGGTCGTGTAGGAGACGGCCGTACGCAAGGGGCGCAGGAACGGGTTGGCCCGAGCCGCCAGTTGCGTCACCAGGAGGAACCGGTGGTGGCGTTCCGCCAGGTGGGCCCGTTCGTGGGCGAACAGGGCGCGGCGTTCGGCGGGGCGCAGTCCGGCGAGCAGGGCGGTGGTCACCACGATCCGGTCCCGGGGGCGGCCGGGCAGGGCGTAGGCGTACGGCGTCGTGTCGGGGAGTACCGCGACCTCGGTCGGCGGGAGGGCGGCGAGGGCCCGGTGGGCACGCCGGCGTGCCCGCCCGTGCCGCCACAGGGTGCGCCCGCACGCCACGGCCACCGCCAGCAGCGCGGGGATCGCCACCCGGCCCGCGACCCCGTCGTACGGCACCGCCGCGCGCACCTCGGGGTCGGACCAGCCGTCCGGGAGCGGGTTGCCGGGCAGTTGGGCGGTGCCGACGACCATCAGCAGGGCGAGGCAGACCGTGCTGCACACGGCCATCACCCCGGCCACGCCGGTCAGCAGGCGGGTGGCGACGCGCGGATGCAGACGCTGCTCGGCCAGCCGGGCGACCGGCCACGCCGTGAGCGGCAGGACCAGCGGAAGAAAGACGAACAGCCCCATGAGGAGTCAGCCTTCCCCGTCGTCCTCCGCCTTTTCCAGCAGCCCCCGCAGCAGCCGCTCGTCGTCGGGTTCGAGGGAGGTGACGAAGCTGGCGAGCACCGCCTCCCGGTCGCGTTCGCCGTCCAGGAGCCTGCGCATCCGGTGCGCGGCGAGCCCTGCCTGGTCCGAGACCGGGGTCCACAGGAAGGAGCGTCCGGCGCGTTCCCGGGTCACCGCGTTCTTGGCCAGCAGCCGCGTCAGGATCGTGATCACCGTCGTATAGGCGAGGTCGCCGCCGAGCCGTTCCTGCACCCAGCCCGCCGTGGCCGGGCCGTCCGCCTCGCGCAGCGCCGACAGCACCTGCGCCTCCAGCTCGCCCTGCCCCCGCCGCCGGGGGCGCCGGTGATCCGTCATGCCCTGTCTCCCTTCCGCTGCCCCGCACTTCACGGCCGGTCCATCGTAGGGACACCGCGCGCCTGCCGGTTCCGGCCCGCATTTCGTCCGGATGGCGCACACGCACTCCGAATGTCACGCTATGTAATTGTTGATCATCGGAATGTAATGGGCCCATGCTCAGCAGCCGGTCCCGGTCCCCGCTTGTCCTCCTGCTCACTTGCTGCGTCCTGACCACCCTGTTGGGCGCGCACGCCCCGGCCGGGCAGGCGACCCGCGCGGCCGTGCCCGCGCCCACCTGGCGTGGGGAGCCCGGACGGCATCCGGGGCGGCTGCTGCCGTCCGAGAACCCGCTGCCCCACCGGCCGCGCCCGGCCTCCGGGGAGCGCGCGGGAGGCCAGGCGTCGGGGGAGCAACCGCCGCGCGGGGCCACGTACTTCGCGCCCGCCGCACCGCGGCGCCTCGCGCCCGGCGGCCGGACCCGCGTGAGCATCACCGTGACCGACACCGCCCAACAGGCCTGGCCCGCCCAGGACATCGCCCTCGGCGTGCGCTGGTACCGGGCCGACGGGACCGAGTACCCGTACGGCAAGGGCGAGCGGCCCGTCGACCATCTCACCGCGCTGCCCCGGGACTTGTCGCCCGGCGAGTCCGCCGAGCTGCGGGCCGTCGTACGCGCCCCGGACCTGCCGGGCACCCGCGGCTCCCTCTTCCTCTCCTGGGACCTGTACGACCGTGCCGCGCGTCGCTGGCTGTCGGAGGCCGAGCCGCCCGCCGGACCCGTGCCGCAGGCGCGGGAGCGGGTCGTGGTGGAGCGGTCCGCCTCCGACCGGCTGGGGCTGGAGCGGTTCTACCAGTACACACGCGCCGAAGCCGGTGCGGGAGCCGCGGTCGCCGTCAACGCGGCCAACGGGAACGCGGCGACGAGCTGGAACCTCTTCGCCCACCCCGGCCTCGGCCCCGCCGCCTTCCTGCGCCTGACCCACAACACTCAGGACGCCTCCGACACGGTCGCCGGACCCGGCTGGTCGGTGTCGGCGTCCACGCTCACCCGGCTCGGCTCGCCCCTGCACTTCGAGACCGGCCAGTACATCGGGAACGGCTTCCCGGACTCGGTGCGCCTGGTCGACGGCGACGGCACAAGCCACACCTTCCGCCTCGACCGGCACGGCAGCGACAACCCACGGAACTGGGACTACGCCCACCCGGCCGGCGTCCACTTCCACCTTGAGCGCGCGGGCGGCTCCCCCGACCGGCGCTGGGTGTTCACCCGGCCCGACCGCACCCAGTTCCACTTCTCGGACGGGGGCCGCCCGACCGCCGTCGTCGACCGCAACGGCAACACGCTCCGATTCCACTACGAACAGGCCGACTTGGCGGCCGAGCCGCAGCTGCGCCGGCTGACCGACGCCTCCGGACGCCGGGTGATGACCCTGGCGTACGGCGAGAGCGGCAGGCTGGCCTCGGTCACCGATGTGCACGGGCGGCGCGTGGAGTTCTCGTACGGCGAGGGCGGACTGCTCAGCGAGGTGACCGACGCGGCCGGGTCGCCCGTGGCCCGGTCCATGGGGTTCCGCTACGACGGCTCCGGCCGGCTGACCTCGATCACCGACCCCAACGGCGGCCGGACCGGGCTCGGTTACCAGTCCGGGAACGCCTCCCACGGCCGGGTCGCCACCCTCACCGACCGCATGGGCGGCACCACCCGCATCGACCGCAACGAACGCGGACGCCTGACGACGGTCACCGACGCGGGCGGCGAGCGCACCGCCTTCCGGCTCGACGCCTTCGGCCGGGCCGTCGTCTCCACCAACGCCAAGGGCGAGCGGACCAGGCTCGCCTGGGACGCCGACAACAACGTCCGCCGACTGGAAGAACCCGGCGGCGCGGTGACGACCTGGCGCTACGACCCGCGCACCGGCTACCCCCTGGAGATCACCGGCCCCGAGGAGAACGCCAAGGACCCCGAGGACCGCGCCTCCACCGGCCTGACCTACCGCACCTTCCTGCGCGGGCACGTCGCCGACCTGGTGGAGAAGGTCTCCCCCGAGGGCCGCCGCTGGACCTTCGGCGTCGACGGCTACGGCAACGTCGTCTCGGTCACCGACCCCCGCGGCAACACCGGCGACTCCGCGCCGAGGTCGCAGGGGCCGCGCACGGCGCCGTACACCTCGTACAGCGTCTACGACGAGCGCGGGCGGCTGCTGGAGAGCACCGATCCGCGCGGGCACAGCACCCGGTTCGCGGAGTACGGGCCCACCGGTCAACCCGGGCGGGTGATCGACGCGTTGGGTCACGCGACGCGGTACCGGTACGACGCGGTCGGCGCGGTCACGGCGGTCATCGACGCCAAGGGCCGCACGAGCAGCTACGAGTACGACCTGCTCGGCCGCCCGCTCGGCGCGGTACTGCCGCGCGACCTGGCCGCCGAGGACCCCGAGGACCGCTGGATCCGCGTCCCCGCGCCCGCCTACGACGGCAACGACAACGTGGTGCGCGCCACCGACCCCAACGGCGCCGTCACCAGGGCCGCGTACAACGCCGCCGACCGGCCGGTCGCCGTCGTCGACCCGCCCAACAGCGACGACGGCGGCCCCGAGCGCACCACCCGCTACAGCTACGACAAGGTCGGCAATCGCATCGCCGAGACGACCCCGCGCGGCCACCGCACGGTCTTCGCCTACGACGAACTGCACCGCCTGATCGAGACGACCGACCCCCTCAGGGGCCGCACCACCTACGTCTACGACCGCGCCGGCGACGTCCTCTCGGTCACCCGCCCGCGCTCCAACGACCGCCGCGCCCGCTTCCCCGACCAGCGCTTCACCTACGACCTCGCGCACCGCATCACGGCCGTCACCGACGCCGAGGGCAACACCGTCCGCAACGGCTACGACCGCGACGGCAACCTCGTCTCGGTCACCGACCAGTGCGGCGCCACCACCGAGACCACCCTCGACGCGGCCGGGGCCCCGGTCCAGATCCGCGCCCCGCACAAGCTCGGCGACGAACGCCGCTTCGAGTGCTCCTGCCCGCCGGGCAAGAAGTGCGAGCTGCCCGAGGAGCGGATCGAGTACCGGATCACTCGCTACGAGTACGACGAGGCCGGCAACCGCACGAAGATCTTCACGCCGCGCTCGGTCGCCGAGAACAAGAAGACCCTGGCGCAGGAGACCGTCTACGACCCGCTGAACCGGGTCGCCGAGCAGGTCCTGCCCTACGACCCGGACGACCCCGGTGTCCCGAAGCCGCACCGCGTCCGGCAGGTGTACGACGAGGTCGGCGACCTCATGGAGGTGCACAACCCGCCCTCCGGCACGTCCGACCGCCCGAGCGTCACCCGCTACACCTACTTCGACGACGGCCTGCTCCGGCGCAGCACCGACCCCTGGCAGATCCGCACCGACTACGCCTACGACAAGGTCGGCAACCAGCTCTCCCGCACGCTGACCGGGGACGGCGGCGGCACCCGGCGGACCATGAGCTGGCGGTACCACCCGGACGGCAGCCTCGCCGAGCACCGCGACACCGGCACGCCCGCCGGGCGGGAGACGGTGCTGCTCGACAACTCCGACGCCGGGCGCACGGAGGCGGCCGGACGGTGGGCCGAGGAGCCGTCCGGCTCGGACGGCTTCGGGCTCGACTTCCGCACCCACCCCGCCGAGGACCGCTCCGCTTCCTTCACCTGGAAGCTGGCCGCGCCGAGCGACGGCACGTACCGGGTGCTGGCGCGCTGGCCGCGGCACGAGAAGGGCGGGCGCGCGGAGTTCGCGGTGCCGCACGAGGGCGGGCGGGCCGTCGTGCCGGTGGACCAGGGCGAGGGGTCCGGGGAGTGGCGGGAGCTGGGGCGGTTCCGCTTCGAGGCCGGGAAGGAGTACGGGGTCACGGTGTCCGGCGCGGAGGAAGCGCCCGGGAAACTGGTGCTCGCCGACGCGGTGGAACTGGTCAAGGTGGAGGAGACCCGCGAGGAGCGCGAGGACGCCCGCGAGTACCACTACACCTACGACCCCGACGGCCTGGTCACACGCATCACGGAGGGTGCGCTGTCCTCGCCGTCCCGCACCTGGGAGGTCGGCAACGACCCGCTGGGCCGCCCGTCGGCCGTGGAGGAACGGGACGGCGGGGGCGGCCCCCCGCGCAGGGCGACCTTCGCCTACGACCCGGACGGCAACCTCCTCGAACACCGGGTCACGGCGGAGGGCCGGGACCCGGAGACCTCCCGGTACACCTACAACACGCTCGGGCTGGTCGAGGAGGCGCTGACCGAGGGCCCGTCGACGGACGGGGACGCGAAGAGGACCACCTTCACCTGGTGGCCGACGGGCCGGCTCAAGCGCCAGACCAAGGACAACGGCAACACCGTCGACCACTGGCACTACCTCGACGGCACGCTGGCCGTGCAGGAGGAGAAGAAGGAGGGCGGCGGGGAGCTGGTCTCCCGCCACGAGATCGACTACGACCCCGACGGCAACCGCACCCGGGACGCCTCGGTGAAGATGGACGCCGACGACCACGGGGACACCCTCGACACGGTGGCGACGTACCGCTACGACGCCCGTAACCGGAGCATCGAGGTCAAGAAGGCGGGCGAGGGCACCGACCGCACGGAGACGTACCAGTACGACCCGAACAACAACGTCGTCCGGCAGCGGATCGGGGAGACGGAGACGACGTTCGACTACGACCGGGACCGGTTGCTGTCGTCGACGACCGCGGGCACGAAGTCGTCGTACCTGTACGACGTCTACGGCCGCCTGTCCCAGGTGACGGCCGGGGGCAGGCCCGCGCAGAAGAACGTCTACGACGGCTTCGACCGCCTGATCGAGACGCGCTCGGGGAGCGGGCGGGCGCAGGTGGTGGCGGAGCATTCGTACGACGCGTTCGACCGCCGGACCAGCACGAGCGTGTCGGGCGGCGGTGAGCGCCGTACGACCGACTTCCACTACCTGGGCCTGGGCGGACAGCTCCTCTCCGAGGAGGAGGACGGCAAGCTGAGCCGGACGTACCAGTACGGTCCGGCGGGGGAGCGCCTCTCCCAGGTCACCTTCGACACGGAGGGCGCGAAGGATCCCGAGACGGTGTTCTTCGGGTACGGGCCCCACAACGACGTCGAGCACATCACGGACGACAAGGGCGACACGAAGGCGACGTATGGCTACACGGCGTACGGGCAGGCGGACAAGGCGGCCTTCACGGGCGTGGACAAGCCGTCGGCGTTGGACCCGACGTCGGAGCCGTTCAACTTCTACCGCTTCAACTCGCGTCGCTGGGACGGTGGTTCCGGCACGTACGACATGGGCTTCCGGGACTACAACCCGGGACTGAACCAGTTCCTGTCCCGCGACATGTACAACGGCGCCCTGGCCGACCTCGACCTGGCGACCGACCCCTGGACCCAGAACCGCTACGGCTTCGCGGGCGGCAACCCGATCAGCAACGTGGAGCTGGACGGCCACCTGTTCGGAATGTCGTGGAGCGAGCTGGCGCACTCCGTGCTGGACGTGGCGGGCATGATCCCGGGCGTCGGCGAGATCGCGGACGTCGCGAACGGCCTGCTGTACCTGGCGGAGGGCAACTACGTCGAGGCGGGACTGTCCCTGGCCTCGGCGATCCCGGTCGCGGGCAACGCGATCGGCGCGGCCCGCCTGGCCCGCAAGGCGGGCAAGCAGATGGACGAGGCGCTCGACGGGGGCGCCGCGCTGAACAAGGCGGAACGGACGGAGTCGGCGGTGCCGGACGCACCGACGCCGCCGAAGGAGAAGGTCCCCGAACCGGCTCCCCAGCCCAAGGGCTGCCGCGGGGGCTCCAGCTTCGTGCCGGGCACACGGGTCCTGATGGCGGACGGCACGACAAAGCCGATCGAGAAGATCCACAAGGGCGACCGGGTCCTGGCGGCGAACCCGGACGACGAGAAGCCGGTATCTCGCGAGGTCACGCGCCCGATCACCTCCAAGGGCGACAAGACCCTGGTCCGCGTCACGATCACCGACAAGGACAACCGCAAGTCCTCCCTCACCGCCACGGACAACCACCCGTTCTGGGTCCGCAACACGGGCAAGTGGACAAAGGCGACGGACCTGAGGCCGGGCCAGTGGCTACGCACGTCGGCGGGCACGTACGTGCAGGTCGAGACGGTCGAGAAGAGCACCCGGAAGACGAGGGTGCACAACCTGAGCGTCGCGGATCTGCGGACGTATTTTGTGCTGGCGGGGGCGACTCCGGTCCTTGTCCATAATGCGACGCCGTGCGAAATCGGTGCAGATGGCTGGCCGGTCCCGACCATGGACAACTGCTTCGAGTGCGCGAAGAAGATCAAGGATCTCATCGGCGGCGAGATCTACCACATGCGGGATTCTCTCGGGGCCAGGCTCGGGCCTTCTAAGCGTGACCCCCACGGTTCATGGCACGAGCACTTCGTGGTGGTGAAGGACGGTAAAGCGTTCGATGGGTTCACCGGGCCAAAAGGCATGGAACTGGACGCCTATCGTCGCCAGTGGGAATACTGGGAGTACATCCGGCTGGATAAGGCCGACCTGGGGTAGGGAATGGAACTTCGAGATCTCTGCTTTCACTTGAGGAATCGACGACGGATGTATCTCTTGGACGATCGGTTCTCGACCGCCGTTGCATTCGTTGAGGGCTTTGATGCTGCTCGTGACGGTGATCCCTTGAATGGCTTCCAGAAGTGGGTCTGCAAGCGGATTCTCGGCGGGAACTCGCCCCGCCACTGGGCATATGTCCTGGCTTCGAGCCAAGTGCCGGGCATGGGGGACGGCCAGGCTTCCATCGACCGGATTCCCCGCGAGTCGGAGGCTGGGTTGATTGAGGCCATGCTTGATCTGCTTGAGGAGTTCGCGGACCTGCCTGCTGGCGGAGACGTCATCTCCCCGGAGTAACCCAAGCCGCCGACGTCACCGACCTGTGCTCTCGTTCAAGTATGGCCAGGAGACGTGTCGCTGCCTTTGTCAGCGTGTTCAGTTGTGCCGCCCTGTTCGTGGGCGGGCTCGCGGGAGTCGCCGTAGGAAAAGGCCACGACGGCCTCCCCCTCCCCGGATACGGCGCCGCAGTCGTCGACGCCGCGCACCGGCAGGTGTTCGTCAGTGGAGGTTCCGGAGGACAGGGCATCGCCGTTGCCGAGCTGTCGCACCGGGAGCGGGCCGGCAACCGGCACCGTCTGATCGAGGGCCAGCCCGGTGCTCACGGCATGGTGCTCAGTGAGGACGGCCGTACCCTCTTCGTCGCTCTCTCCGCCGCAGACGCCGTCTCCGCCATCGACACCGCGACGCTCAAGGAGACCGCCCGTTACTCCGTCGCCGGAGGGAAAGAGCACGTCTGTCCGACGCACATCGCCCGGACCGGCACCCTCCTCTGGATCGGCTACGGGTGCGAGGCCTGGGAAGGCGGTATCGCTCGGGTCGACACCGCCGCCGGGAAGCCGGAGCTGGAGCTCGATCAGCAGGGCGGCACCGTCCGGTTCGAGCGGGCGCCCGCTCTCGCCGCGAGCGGTACCACCCTCGTCGCGAGTCAGCCGCATCTCAGCCCGGCCCGGCTCCTCGCCTACACCGTAGGAACGGACAAGACGCTGACCCTCGCCAAGGACGAGCGCCGCGGCGGCAGCAACCTCAATGACCTCGCGCTCACCCCGGACGGCACGCGACTGCTTACCGCGGCCGGTTCGGAGGACCGCGTCCTGGGGTTCACCACCCCCGCGCTCGGGGACAACGGCGCCTGGTACACCCGGCACAGCCCCGTAGCCGTGGCCCCGTCCCCGGACGGGATGCTCGTCGCCGTCGGCGTACGCACAGGTGGGCACAAGGGGAAGGAAGTCAGTGTCTATCAACTCAGCGGTGGTGAGCCGAAGTGGGCCGCGGGGCTGCCCTCGCACGAGCGGCTGCTGGACCGCGGGCTCGTCTGGCTGCCCGACCAGAGCGCCCTGGTCGCTGTCACCGTGCGCGACGACGACCCCGCCCCCCGGCTCCGTTTCCTGAAGCCGGGGCACGACGGGGGACCGGAGTGGCCGATCCCCGTCAGTTGAGTCCGCGTCAGGGCGCCGACTGCTCCAGCTCGTCCAGGCTCTCCTGGAGGTCGCCGAGGGAGTCCTCGATCTCCTTGCTGGCGACCTCGCGGGCGATCTTGTCCAGCTCCTTCTCGCTGAGCCCGTCACAGGCGCTGGGCCGGTCCTCGCCCATTTCCTTGCCGCTCTTCACGGCCTCGCTGACCTGCTCGGCCACCGCGGCCTTGCAGGCGGCCGGGTCGGCCTTGTCGTCGCTGCCGCACGCGGTGAGGCCCAGGGTTCCGACGGCGAGCAGGGCGGCGACGACGGCGGTACGGGTCTTCAAGATGTCCCCCAGAGATCAACAATGATGAGAGGGCATCATCCGTCATCACCCGCGTCTTTGAGCTCGCTGTGGCCGTCCTGTGACAGGAACCGTCCCGTTCGTCCCGTTCGTCACAGAGCGGGCAGTGCCTGCGCCAGCGCCGCCACCGCCGCCGACAGCGCGGTCACCGGCTCGGCGAAGGCCGCGAGGCGGTCCAGCGCGCGCCGGACCACGCCCGGTTCCGGCTCGGGTTCCGTCAGTTCCTCGCGCAGCCGGCGCAGTTCGGCGCGGGGGGTGTCCTGGTCGGGGAGGGCCGCCCGGTGTTCGTCCAGGAGGCGTTCCACCAGGGCCAGTCGGTCGTCGATCACCGTGCGCTGGTCGGCGGTGAGGGACTGGAAGGAGATCGCGCCGGCCGTGGCCCGTGCGCCGGGCCCCACGGCCTGGTTGGCGACCTGGCTCTGACCGCCGAACTGCTGCACGCCGTAGTTCGTCCCCTCGGGGGGCTGCTGGGACATCCGGATCTTCCTCCTCGTGCGGTGCGGGACTCCCCCGGTTGGGGGGCTACTGCGGTGCGGGCGCGGTCGCCGAGGCCGTACCGGTCGTCGCCTGCGCGCCCTGGCCCACCGCCTGGTTGGCCACGACACTCACCCCGCCCGTCTGCAGCACACCGTGGTTGAGGATCGTCTGGGTCTGGGTGCGGAAGTCGGTGGTGTCCACCCCGTGCTCCTCCAGGAAGTCCCGTACGGCGGCCAGCGCGTGCCGGTCCAGCGCCGCGAACGCCCGCTCGGCGTCCACGCGCTGGAAGTGGTCCAGGTACTCCGCGCTCATCGCGTACTCCCGGATGCTCATGCGCGCCCCCCGGTCGAAGGCGGGGTCGGTCTGCGCCGCCGCCCGCTCCCGGCGCTGTCTGCGCGGTGCGCCCCAGTCCCGGAGGGCGTCGCCCAGTACGGCCCGCGGAGCGCCGAACAGGGCCCCGCCACTGCGCCGCAGCGCCGTCAGCAGCACGCCCGCCCGGTGCGCGGGCGTGAGGGCGGAGGGGAGCGTGTCCACGCCGCGCAGGTCGGGCCGGAGCGGGGTGAGGACGTGGCGGTCGCAGTGCAGGTGCAGGGTCCTGCCCACGACCGCGATGTGCAGCAGCTGACTGGGCACCACCGCGCCGCCCCACAGCGGCAGATGCGCGGCCAGGCAGTGCCGCGGGGTGCCCTGCGGGTCCAGGGCGATCGCGCGTACGGCGTCGTCGGAGAGCCGGGTGACCGGGGCCCGGACCGGGGCGGGCAGCAGCAGCCGGTCCCCGGTGAGCCGCGTGCCGCTGACGAACACGCGGTCCTCGACCTCAAGGGCGGCGAGGCTGGGTCCGCCGTCGGCGGGCGGGCGTTGGGCGGCCTCCCGCAGCCGGGCGCGCAGCCGTTCCACCACGTCCCAGGTGTCGAAGCCGGTGAGCGGAGCCCCGGGTTGCGCGGGCAGCAGTGGCAGGGACAGCGCCCACTGCGACTGCTGTACGCCCTGTCCGACGAAGGGGGAGAAGCCGCTGTAGACGGTGACGTTGCCGGACTGCGCCTCGGCCACGGCCCGCACCCCGGCCGCCGACCACGCCTCGGTGACCTCGGGACCGCCCTCGGGGACGAAGTTCTCGCGCCGCAGCGAGTCCCGCAGCCGACGGTCGGTGTCCAGCTCCGCCCGCGCCATGATCCAGTACGCCCAGCCCCCGCCGCCGACCACCGCCAGCAGCGCGGGAACGCCTCCGGCGTAGGAGCCCGCCAGCCAGCTCCACACCCCCGACAGCGGCAGCGCGGAGAGGAACAGGGCGAAGAGGATCCCGGCGAGCAGCACCCCGGCGCCGGTGCCGACGAGCCGGCGCACGGCCGCAGCCGTGTCCACCGGCTCCCGTCCGCGTGCCGTCTGCCGCGGGGGACGGGAGGCACCGGCCAGCGACCTGAGGGCGAAGCTGCCGTAGAGCAGCCACAGGGGGCCGAAGGCGGCGATCAGCAGGTAGACCAGGGCGAGTTGCCGGTCGCGGGCGCGGTGCAGGCGGCGGGCGGCCAGGCTGTGCCGGACCACGGGGACCAGGTCGACGCCGGGGGAGGGGGCGACGGCGCCCAGCTCGTCGCGCAGGACGTCCTCGACGACGCGGCGGGTGAACTCGGGGTCGGTGTAGGCGGCCGCGCACAGATGGCGGGTGGTGTCCCCGGGGGCGGTGTCGCCGACGGCACCGCCGGGGGCCTCGGAGGCGGAGGGCGCCATGGTGCTGCTCCGTTCGCGGATACGGACACGGGACAGGGCGGCCGTGCGGGAGCCGGCCCCGCTGGGCACGGTGAGCAGGCCCAGTGCCAGGCCGAGCAGGACGCCGAAGACGAGGCCGTCCACGACGAAGTTGACGATCACGAAGTTCGTCGGGGAGGCGAAGTAGCTCAGGGACGCCTCGCCGTCGGCCTTGACCGCGGCCCAGGACGCCACGGCCGCGATCAGGGAGAGCAGGACGCCCGAGCCGAACGCGGCCAGCCAGCGCAGCCCGGCCGGTGCCGTGGTCCGGGTCAGCGGCCGGGGCGCGAGGACGACACCGGCGAGCAGGACGAGCAGGGCGGTGTTGCCGGCGAGGTAGAGCGGCTCGGACAGCCCCTGCGAACTCGGTGACAGATCCCAGGTCGGCAGGTAGAGGGAGCGGTGGATCACGTTCTCCAGGGGCGAGTCCGGCTCAAACTCGTACAGCGGTTCCCGCATCCACGGACTGCCCAGCAGCACCAGGCCCGCACCCAGCAGAAGGGTGCTCAGCCCCGCCCGCCCTAACCGTCCTGCGCGCCCCATGGGAACCCCCGAGTAACAGCCGGTCGCTGCACTGTACGGAGTCGAACGGCCGTACGCCAGAGGGGAGTTAAGACTTCCGGAAGCCTGTCCGTTCGCTGTGCGCTAGGCCAACTCGCCCAAGGGAAGGGTGTGTTGGGTCTGGAGGACCTTGGCGCGCAGGTAGCGGACGTTGTGGGCGGTGGTGAAGACACCGGTGGGGACGCGGTCGCGGACCGAGATGCCTAGGGACCGCAACTGGGCCGCCTTGTCGGGGTTGTTGGAGAGCAGGTCGAGCGTGTCGATGCCGAGGGCCCCGAGCATCTGGGCGGCGGCCGTGTAGTCGCGGGCGTCCTCGGGCAGGCCGAGGGCGGCGTTGGCGGCGTAGGTGTCGAGGCCGTCGTCCTGGAGGGCGTAGGCGTCGAGCTTGTTGTAGAGGCCGATGCCGCGGCCCTCCTGGCGCAGGTACAGGAGCACCCCGCCGCGCTCGGCGATCCGCTCGACGGCCTCGCGCAGCTGCGGTCCGCAGTCGCAGCGGGCCGAGCCGAAGACATCGCCGGTCAGGCACTCGGAGTGGAGCCGGACGAGCGGGACGGGTCCGGGCTCGCCGAGGACGACGGCCACGTGCTCCTGGCCGTCGGCCAGCCCGTGGAAGGTGACGAGGTCGGCGTCGACGCTGTAACCGTCCTGGAAGCGCAGCGGTACGCGGACGCGGGAGCGCTGGGTGGCGGCGGGCTGCTCGGACATGCGGGTCTCCGGTCATCCTGGGTTACTGCTCAAAATTTGAAGCAGATCCTGGAGTGCCGACCCTAGCCCATGCTTTAACTTTGAAGCAACAGGGATGTGAGCTGCGTCATTCAGTGCTGTGAAGCAACCGAGGGACGCCCCGCGTCATTCCCCGCCGCGCGGCTGCCGACGGATGCCCCGCGTCACTCCCCGTCGCGCGGCTACTCCGTCTCTCCGGACGCCGACGAACACGGCGACGACCGCCGCAGCCACGGCATGTCGGCCGCCGCCCCGCCCTGCAGCGCCCGCGTCACCGTGCCGAAGATCTCCTCCAGTTGCCCCACCTGCTCGGGGCTGAGGTGGTCGAAGAGAGCGGCCCGGACGGTTTCGACATGGCCCGGCGCCGTCCGCTTCAGTACGGCCATCCCCTCGTCCGTCAGCACCGCGATGCTGCCGCGCTTGTCCGACGGGCAGTCCTCGCGCGCCACCAGCCCGTCCTTCTCCAGCCGGGTCACCGCGTACGTCAGCCTGCTGCGGGTGATCTTCACCAGCTCCGCGAGGTCGGTCATCCGCAGCCGGTGGTCCGGGGCGTCGGAGAGATTGGCGAGGATGGAGTAGTACAGGTGCGGCATGCCGGCGTCATGCTGGAGCTGCCGGTCCAGGACGTCCTCCAGGAGGTGGGCGGCACCGATGTACGCGCGCCAGGCGCGCTGCTCCTCGGGGGAGAGCCAGCGGGTCGTCATGGTCCCAGTGTAGTTTTGCTTAAAACTTGAACCAAGCCCGCCGGTACCGATGGAGCACCGATGCCCTTGCCCTACGTCCTGCTCTCGGCCGCCGTCTCCCTCGACGGCTACCTGGACGACACCGGTCCCGAGCGGCTGCTGCTGTCCAGCCCCGCCGACTTCGACCGGGTCGACGAGGTACGGGCCGGTGTCGACGCCATCCTCGTCGGCGCCGGGACCATCCGCGCCGACAACCCGCGCCTGCTGGTGAACTCCCCCGAGCGGCGCGCGGCCCGCACGGCGGCGGGCAAGCCGGAGTACCCCCTGAAGGTCACCGTCAGCGGCAGCGGCGACCTGGACCCGGCGGCCAAGTTCTGGCACACCGGCGGCGACAAGGTCGTCTATACGACCGACAAGGGCGCGGAGCGGGCCCGGGCCGTGGGCCTCGCGGCCGACGTGGTCGCCCTCGGGGACGACCTGGACTGGCTGCGGCTGCTCGCCGACCTGCACGACCGGGGCGTGGAGCGCCTGATGGTCGAGGGCGGGGGCACGATCCACACCCAGCTCCTCCAGCAGGGCCTCGCCGACGAACTCCAGCTCGTCCTCGCCCCGCTCTTCGTCGGCGACCCGTCCGCGCCCCGCCTCTTCGGCCCCGGCGGCTATCAGCCCGGCCGGCTGCGCCTGGTGGAGACCCGCCGCATCGAGGACGTGGTCCTGATGCGCTACGAGCCCACCGCCCCCGGCACCGGTACCGCTCCGAACGCCGCCGACCGCCACTGGCTGCGCCTGGCCTGCGAACTGGCCGAACTGTGCCCGCCCTCCGAGACGGCCTTCAGCGTGGGAGCGGTGGTGGTCGCCGCCGACGGCACCGAACTCGCCCGCGGCCACTCCCGCGAGGGGGACGACCCCGTGGTCCACGCCGAGGAGGCGGCCCTGGCCAAGCTGGCCCCCGACGACCCCCGCCTGCCCACCGCCACGATCTACAGCAGCCTCGAACCCTGCGCCCACCGCTCCTCCCGCCCCACCCCCTGCGCCGGTCTGATCCTCCGGTCGGGCGTCCGCCGGGTGGTGACGGCCTGGCGGGAACCCGACACCTTCGTGACCGAGGCGGACGGAACGGGCGTGCTGACGTCGGCGGGAGCCGTCGTGGTCGAACTCCCGGAGTACGAGGACCGGGCGAAGGCCCCGAACCGGCACCTGCTGAAGTAACCCGCCCCCAGCTCCGATCGGCCCAACAAACCCTGCGACCCCCCGCCCCGCCGGGACACGCTGCCTGCATGAGGTCTGTACGTGGGCGTGCTGTCGTGTTCGTGGTCGTCGGTCTGCTGCTCAGCGGTTGTGGCGCCGCCGGGAGCGGGAACCGGACGCTGGCGCGGGCGTTGCCGCCGGACGCCGAGTTCACCCACCCCGGGGTGCTGGTCAGCGCCGGGCAGTTGGAGGACATGAGGAAGAACGTCACCGCGGGGAAGGAACCGTGGCTGACGGCGTACCTCGACATGCGGGACAGCAAGTACGGGGCGTACAAGTACCGGGCCGAGCCGTACGAGGACGTGCACTGTCCCGCGGGCGGCAAGGCCGGGCAGGGCTGTGCGCAGGAGCGGGAGGACGCCCTCGCCGCCTACACGCAGGCCCTGCTCTACACCGTCACCGGCAAGAAGCAGCACGCCGAGAAGGCCCGGGAGATCATGGACGCCTGGTCGGCGGAGCTGAAGCGGCACAGCGGGGAGAACGCCGCGCTCCAGGCCGGCTGGACCGGGTCCACCTGGGCGCGGGCCGCCGAGATCGTCCGGTACAGCGAGGGCGCGGGCTGGCCCGCCGACCGCGTACGGCGCTTCGAGTCCATGCTGCGCACCGCCCACCTCCCCGAGGTCGCCAGAAAGGTCCCGGACGTCAACGGCGACCGGGACCTCGTCGCCACCGACGCCGCCATCGGCATCGCCGTCTTCCTCGACGACCACGACACCTTCGACAAGGCCCTGGCCCGCTTCCGTGACCGCGTGCCCGCCTACTTCTACCTCGACAAGGACGGCCGCCTCCCGCTCACCCCGGCCGGCTCCGGCATCACCACCCCGCAGCGGCTCACGTCGTACTGGCACCGGCAGACGACGTTCAAGAGCGGCGTCACCCAGGAGACCTGCCGCGACGTCGAGCACGTCGGCCACGCCGTCGCCGCCACCGCGCACATCGCCGAGACCGCACGCCACCAGGGCGTCGACCTCTACAGCGAGACCGAGGACCGGCTCGCCGCCGCCCTCGACCTGCATGCCGGGCTCCAGAACAGCGGGCGCGCCCCTGCCTGGCTGTGCGGCGGCGAGGTCGAGGGGAAGCTCGGGCCCGTCCTGGAGATCGCGGTCCACCGCGGCATCGGCGGCCCCGCGACGCGGAAGCTCGCCGAGAGGACCCGCCCGGCCGGTACGAACGACCTCTTCGTGGCCTGGGAGACCCTGACCCACGGGGGATGAGGGAGCGGGGTGGGGGCGCAGGTCACCGCCGTGATCGCCGCACTTGTAGGGCCTGAATAAATGCGTGTGCTTCGCATCCCGTGGATGACGTACACTGGTTTCACCGACGCGGGGTGGAGCAGCTCGGTAGCTCGCTGGGCTCATAACCCAGAGGTCGCAGGTTCAAATCCTGTCCCCGCTACTGAAGGCCGAGGGCCGGAATCCGAAAGGGTTCCGGCCCTCGGTGCGTCTGTACCTCCGTGTGCCATTGTCACCACGCGTGATCGGATGGAAGCCCTCCGCATAACAACTGACACACCGTCAGTGGCGGCGCGCCGACTGAGTCCTGGTCAACTCGCCCGATTTGGACCGCTGGTGACCCGAAAGTCCCCGCCGGATTCCGTAATGATCAAGCGGAACAGCTTGGAATCCACACCCCGGGTCTATTAACGTTCGATAACGCAGCGCGGTCGTCCCAGCCGTCACAAGAGTCGGCTCCGTGCGCACGCGCCGAATCCCGCAAGGGAACCGGGGAACCACCACTTGGGGTGAATCGGGCGTAATCCACCGGGCAAATCCGGGCGGATATACGCGCGTAGGAGACCTTCCTGCTCCGAACCCGTCAGCTAACCCGGTAGGCGAGAAGGAAGGAAAGGAGCACGCCCACGTGGCGTCAAACCGGCCTGCCACCACGGCCCCGTTCGTGCCGAGCCAGCGGAGTGACGATGCCTTCGCCTACGGCAGTCACCGCACCGACGAGGGCCCCTGGGAGGAGTGGAACCCCACCGCGGAGTCCATTCGCCCGGTCCGCGGCCGGCACCGCGTCTCCAAGCAGCGCGGCGGTGGACTCGCCCGCAGCTCCACGGTTCTCGGCGTCGGCGTCATAGCCGCCGTCGGCGCGGGCGGCATGGCCAGCGCGCAGTCCGGCAAGCCGCCGGTCGCGATCACCATGCCCGACCTGCCGCTGATCTCCGACGACGCGGCCGACGAGGCCCCCGAGGGCTCCCCGAACGCGCTCAGCACGCTCGGCATGACCGCCGCGGACACCGCCCAGGGCACCGAGGGCGCGGGCGAGGCGCTGCGCAACCGGATCATCGCCCAGGCCGAGCAGCAGCAGGACCAGGTCGACACCAAGGCCGCCCAGGCCGCCGCCGCTGCCGCCGAGAAGGCCGCCGCGGAAGCCGCCGCCAAGGCCGAGAAGGAGGCCGAGGCCAAGGCCAAGGCCGCCAAGGAGAAGGCCGAGGCGGAGGCCGCCAAGAAGGCCGAGGAGGAGCGGCTGGCCAAGCTGGCCAAGGAGTACACGCTCCCGCTGTCCTCCTACACCCTCACCTCGACCTTCGGCCAGGCCGGTTCGATGTGGTCCTCCGGCTACCACACGGGCCTGGACTTCGCCGCCCCCACGGGCACGCTGCTCAAGGCCGTGCACAGCGGCACGATCACCTCGGCGGGCTACGAGGGCTCGTACGGCTACAAGACCGTGCTCACCCTCGACGACGGCACCGAGATCTGGTACGCCCACCAGTCCTCGATCAGCGTCAGCGTCGGCCAGAAGGTCAACACCGGCGACATCATCGGCCGGGTCGGCGCGACCGGCAACGTGACCGGCGCCCACCTCCACATGGAGGTCCACACCGGCGACTCCGGCGGCATCGACCCGCTGTCCTGGCTGCGCAGCAAGGGCCTCACCATCTGATCAGCCCGCTCTTTCGAACCCCGGCGGTCCTGACGACAACCCCCCGACGTCAGGGCTGCCGGTTCCGGCATTCCCGCACCGGCTAACCGCGGTACGGGTTGTAGGCCGGGTACGCCGGATAGGGCTGGTAGGTCGGCTGGGCCGGGTGCCCGTAGACCCCGTACATCGGCCAGGGCGCCGCCACCACCGGGACGGGTGGTGCCGTCGCGCGCGCCGCGTGGTCGAGGGCCGGACGGGCGGCCTCCCGGCGCCGCCACAGCTCCCGCAGCAGCTCCGCCTCCCGTACGACGAAGTCGGCGCCCGCGCGGCCGCGCCGGCCCCGGTGCCTGAGGAACGCGAGGGACGTCGCGTAGGCCTCGTACTGGGCCACCTCCCGTGCCGCCTGCCGTCCGGCGCGCCGGCGGGCGTACTGCCGGGCCAGGCGGCGCGCGCGCATCGAGCCGAGCGCGAAGGGCTCACCCGGGGTGAGCCAGCCGGCGACCACGTAGGCGGGCAGTTCCTCGCGGACGGTGCGCAGTTCGCGCTGGCGGGTCCAGATCACCAGCCAGGTCAGCAGGGCGAAGGCGGGCACCATGATCGCGGCGTAGACGGCGAAGAAGCCGTACGGGCCGAAGGTCGTGGAGCCGTTCCACATCGCGTGCATGCCCATCGCGAGCAGCAGCCCCGACAGCGGCAGCAGGACCCGCCGCCAGCGCTGGCGTTCGCCGGAGAGCGCGGCGATGCCGAAGCCGATGCCGGTGAGCACGGTGAACAGGGGGTGCGCGAAGGGGGACATGACGACGCGCACGAAGAAGGTGGCGGCGGTGACGGAGGCGATGCCGCTGTCGCCGGTGAGCTGGTCGGTGCCGAAGGCGGTACCGAGGTAGAGGATGTTCTCGGTGAACGCGAAGCCGGTCGCGGTGACCCCGGCTATCACCACCCCGTCGACGAGGCCGGTGAACTCTCTTCGCCGGAAGAGGAAGACGAGCAGCAGTGCCGCGGCTTTCGCGGACTCCTCCACGACCGGTGCGATCACGGTCGAGCCGAGGGTGTCCGCGCTGGACGGGTCGGCGGTGGCGGTGGCTATCCACTGGGTCGCGAAACTGTTCGCCACGATGGCTATCAGCGCCGCCGCGCAGGCGCCCCAGGCGAAGGCGAACAGCAGATTCCGCCAGGGGCCGGGTTCGACCCGGTCCAGCCAGCGGAAGGCGGCTATCAGCAGGGGTACGGGCAGGACGGCGAGGCCGAGGCCGACCAGGAAGCCCTCGGTGCCGGTCTGTTCCCGGACCAGGGCGAGGATGACGAGGCCGGAGAGCGCGAGCAGCGTGATCAGCGCGCCGTAGCGCACACAGCTTCTCTGCCACCAGTGCGCATGCCGCAGCGCGCCGCCGGTGGGGTCGGTGGGGTGCGTCGGATACGGGGGAACGGTGGCCACGGCATCGACCCTAACGAGGCAGGGGCGCAGCCCGCAGAGGACAGCGGTGGGCTCAGGCGCCGGTGGGGGGTTCGTCTCGGTGCGGCGCGTCCGGCCGCACAGGCTGCTGTACGCGACGGAAGAGCAGGTCGTTCACGACATGACCCTTGTCCAGTCCCTGGCCCTCGAAACGGGTCAGCGGCCGGAACTCCGGACGCGGCGCAAAACCGCCGTCGGCCTGGGTGTTCTCGAAGTCCGGGTGCGCGGTCAGGACCTCAAGCATCTGCTCGGCGTACGGCTCCCAGTCGGTCGCGCAGTGCAGGAGCGCGCCGGGCCTCATCCTCGGCGCGACGAGGTCGAGGAACTCCGGCTGGATGAGCCGCCGCTTGTGGTGCCGCTTCTTGGGCCAGGGGTCCGGGAAGTAGACGCGCAGGCCGTCGAGGGACTCCGGGGCGAGCATCTCGCGGAGCAGGATGATGGCGTCGCCGTTGGCGACACGGACGTTGTCGAGCCCCAGGTGATCGGCGAGGTTGAGCAGATTCCCCTGCCCGGGCGTGTGCACGTCGACAGCGAGCACATTGGTGCCGGGATCGGCGGCGGCCATCTGCGCGGTGGCCTCACCCATCCCGAACCCGATCTCCAGGACGACGGGCCGGTCGTTGCCGAACAGCTCGGCGAGGTCGATGACGCCGTGCCCGTCGATGTCCAGGCCCCACTTGGGCCACAGCCGCTGCAGCGCAGCCGCCTGTCCGGCGGTCACGCGGCTGCGGCGGGGCTGGAAGCTCCGGATCCGCCGCTCGAAGTGCGACCCCGCCGGATCGGGCTTCGGCCCGTCCGGAAACCGCGGCTCCCCCTTCCCCCGGGTATGCCGAACGGACACCCCGGGCCGGTGGCCGGGGGCGGGGGCTGGGGTGGGGATGGACTCAGACACAGTGGGGTTGATTTTACGTGAGCGCGGGCGGGTGCCCGGGAGGCGTCTCTTCGCCCCCGCCGCCCCTACCCGTCCCGTACCTGGGGGCTACGCCCCCAGATCCCCGATCGGCCCTGAACGGGCCTCGGGGTCCAAGGGGCGAAGCCCCTGGAGCCAGGGGCGCGGGGAACTGCGCGACCAGCCCCCACCCACCCGCACCCGAAGAACCACCCCCTGGGGTCGAAGGGGCGAAGCCCCTTCAGGATGGGACGGGTAAGGGCGGCGGGGGCGAAAAAACTACGCCTCCGCCAGCGCGGACAGCGCCCTGCGCGCCACTTCCCGCCCAATCGGCAGCGACGCCGTCGCCGCAGGCGAAGGTGCGTTCAGGACGTGCACCGCCCGCACCCCCTCCCGTATCAGGAAGTCGTCCACCAGCGTCCCGTCCCGCAGCACGGCCTGCGCCCGCACCCCCGCCCCCGCAGGCACCAGATCCGCCTCGGTCACCGCAGGCAGCAACCGCCGCACCGCACCCGTGAACGCCCCCTTGGACAGCGACCGCCGCAGCTCCCCCGCCCCGTACCGCCAGTGCCGCCGGGCTATCGCCCACGCCCCCGGCCACGCCAACGTCCCCGCCAGCTCACGGGGCCGGACCACGCCCCACCCGTACCCCTCCCGCGCCAGCGCCGGCACCGCGTTGGGCCCGACGTGCACGCCCCCGTCGACCCCCCGGGTCAGATGCACCCCGAGGAACGGAAACGCCGGATCCGGCACCGGATACACCAGCCCCCGCACCAGCGAGCCCCGCGTCAGCGAGTAGTACTCCCCTCGGAACGGCACGATCCGCATCCCCGGCGCATCCCCCGTCAGCCGGGCGACCTCGTCGCAGTACAGCCCGGCACAGTTCACCAGTACCCGCCCGCGCACCACGTCCCCGGCGCGCGTCCGCACCGCGACCCCCAGCGACGCCCGCCGGTCCACGGCCACGGCCTCCGCCCCGTACCGGATCTCCGCCCCCGACGCCTCCCCGAGCCGCCGCGCGACCCCGGCGAAGTCGCAGATCCCGGTCGTCCCGACATGGATCGCCGCCAGCCCCCGCACCTCCGGCTCGTACTCGGCGATCTGCGCGGCCCCCAGCTCCCGCACCGGAATGCCGTTCTCCCGCCCGCGCTGCACCAGCGCGTGCAGCCGGGGCAGCTCCTCCCGCTCGGTGGCGACGATCAGCTTCCCGGTGACGGCGTGATCGATGTCGTACTCGGCGCAGAACTTGACCATCTCGGCGGCGCCGCGCACGGCGTACCGCGCCTTCAGCGACCCGGGCCGGTAGTAGATCCCGCTGTGGATGACGCCGCTGTTGTGCCCGGTCTGGTGCCGGGCGGGCCCGGCCTCCTTCTCCAGCACGGTGACCCGCGTGCCCGGCGCGGCCCGCGTGATCGCATACGCCGTGGACAACCCGACGATCCCGCCCCCGACCACGAGCACGTCACAGTCGTACGCCACCGACCGCACCCGCATCACCTCCCGGCTTCGATAGTGCACTGCGCCACTGACAATGCCCTCAAACCAGGAAGCGCTCGAACACCGGCCCGGCCCCGGAAAGGACCGAAAGGATCACGCGGGCGTCATCAGCAGCGGGCGGGCCCGCTCGCGCAGCTCCACCACGCGCGGCTCGTCGCCGTACGGCTCCAGGCGGTGCAGGAGGTCCTTCACGTACTCCGTGGTGCGCGCCGAGGAGATCCGGCCCGCGACCTCCACCGCCCGCACGCCCTGCTCGCACGCCGCGTCGAGGTTGCCCGACTCCAGCTCGGCGACCGCCGAGACGACCAGCCGCAGCCCGTGGCTGCGCACGAACTCCTCCGTCGGCTTCGACAGCGCCTGCTCCGTGAACCGGCGCACCTGGCGCGGTGCCTTCAGGTCGCGGTAGCACTCGGCGGCGTCCGCGCAGAAGCGGTCGTAGGAGTAGAAGCCGAGCCAGGACGGGTCGTTGTCGCCCTCGCGGGAGCGTTCCAGCCAGCCCTCGGCGGCCTTCAGGGCGGCTCCGGCCGCCTGCGCGTCACCCGCGCGTGCGTGGGCGCGTGCCTCGACGAGCCGGAAGAAGCTCATGGTGCGGGCGGTGGCCAGGCCCCGGTTGCGCTCCAGCGCGGCCTGCGCGAGGTCGACGCCCTCGTCGCCGAAGCCCCGGTAGGTCGCCTGGAGGGACATCGAGGCGAGGACGTATCCGCCCAGCGGGACGTCCGCCGCCGCGCGGGCCAGGCGCAGGGCCTGGATGTAGTAGCGCTGGGCCGCCTCCTGCTGGCCGGTGTCGAAGGCCATCCAGCCCGCGAGACGCGTCAGCTCGGCGCTCGCCCCGAACAGGGCGCGGCCCACTTCGTCGGAGTAGGAGCCGAGCAGCAGCGGCGCGGCCTCCACCCGCAGGCACTCGGGCACCATGGACGAACGCCAGTCGCCGCCTCCGTACTTGGAGTCCCAGCGCCTGGCGTCCTCGGCGGCCTCCCGCAGTTTCTGCACATCGCTGTGGCCGACTTTGACCGGTGCGCCGGAACCCTCGGCCGGGTTCGCCTCACGCGCCACCGAGCTGTCGGCCGGGGTTATCAGCCACCGCGAGGCAGGCGTTGCGTATGCGCTCACTGCGAACGATCCGGCGAGGGACTGCCAGATGCCGCCGGAGCCGGCCCGGCGGCCCGCGAGGTCGAGCCGGTACAGCTCGGTCGCCGACTTCACCGCCTGTCCGACGTCCCTGGGGAAGGCGAGGCCCACCTCGGGTGCGGGATCCGCGTCCGCCAGACCGATCTCGTGGAGCGGCACCGGGCGGCCGAGCTTCTGGCCGATGGCGGCGGCGATGAGGTGCGGCGCCGCACCCTGCGGCACCATCCCCTTCGACACCCAGCGCGCCACCGACGTCTTGTCGTAGCGAAGTGTCAACCCGCGTTGAGCGCCAAGGTCGTTGACGCGACGCGCGAGTCCTGCGTTGCTGATTCCCGCGAGGGCGAGAACGGCGCCGAGTTTTTCGTTCGGCCCGCGTTGCTCCCTGGACATGCGCCACCCCTCGACACAGACGGCTGCCGCGCTGGCATAACCACGCGGCATTCGTAAACCCAGCGTAGTTCGCCGCATCCCAAGCGTTAAGGGGCATTCTTCCGGATGGCGGGATTGTGGTCCGTACTGAAGTGCGGTTCAGGTACGGACGGTTGCGGCGTGCTCCCGCTGTGTGGCTGTGCGCCCGTCCGTGCGCTCTTCTCCGGCCATCGGGGGAGCGATTCCATGGAGCTTGCGTGGGTCGGCCCGCTGTACTGGATCCAGTGGGCTGGGGGACACCGCCGCCTCCATCCCCGCGGGCGGCGGAACGGTCCGGGGGGCGGGTTCCGTCCCCCGGGCTGCGCGCACCCCGAGTGGTGCGCAGGGCATGTACGGAGAGTGGCCAAACCCGGTGCCGTCACGCCGATTTGGCCGAAAATCGACCCTGCCTCTCGTGGGCGATTACCGCTCCCACCACGGAACTTGAGGGCGCGAAGGGTGTTCCTGGGGGAGTGAAACGGGGCGCATTCGCGTCGCCGGGGCCAGGCGATCGCCTTGGCCTGCACGGGTGTTGACGCCGCGCCGGGCGGGCAACCAAGCCACATGGGGGCGCCCGCGGGGGCGCATTCGGCGAATCTCCAGCGGTGCCGCCGCGTCTCCGGCGGGCCTCCTTCATGGCAGCATGGGGAACCGGTTCGTACGGTGCACTGGTTGTCCACAGCCTGTGGAGGCGTCAGATGCGGTGGTTGGTGGGATGGAGCAGCACCGCCGCGGGAGCCGCCGGGATCGGCTCCGCGGGGGCCACCGGGCCCGACGGCGAGACGGTGCACCCGGTTGGGTCCCAACTCCTGTGGGGCGACCCCGATCCGCTGTGGGCGGTCGGCGACTGGCGCCCCGACGAGGTCCGCGTGGTGCAGGCCGACGCCCAGAACCGGATCGCCGTCCTCGGCATCTGCGGGGCCAGCGACGAACAGCTGCGGGTCGGCCTGTTCGCCGCGCGCGGCGGCGCGCTGCGCCATCTGACCGCCTGGCCCGGCAGCTACACGGCCGTCGTCCAGGTCGGCCGCCGGGTCATGGTCTGCGGCGATCTCGCGGGTGCCCGGCCGGTGTTCTACACCCCCTGGGCCGGCGGCACCGCGTACGCGACCGCCGCCCTGCCGCTCGCCGACCTCATCGAGGCCAACCTCGACTTCGGCCACCTGGCCGCCCTGCTCGCCGCCCCCGACGTCCCCGCGGCCCTGGACGACTCCACCCCCTACGAGGGCGTCCGGCGCATCCCGCCGGGCCACGCGCTGATCCTGCGGGCGGGCGCCCGCGAGATCGCCGGGTACGAGCCGGTCGCCTCCCTCGCGGTGGCGGCGCCGCCCGCCGACCCGGACAGCGCGGTGGACGCCGTACGCGACGCGCTGGTGGAGGCGGTACGCGCCCGGCTCTCCGCCCCCCGGCACGTCCCCGACATCGACCCCGGCCCCGTACCGGGCATGGGCCCCGCCGAACGCCGTGCCGCGCGCGGGATGCCCGTCCCCGGCATCGGCGCCGATCTCTCCGGCGGCCCCGCCTCCGGCACCCTCGCCCTGCTCGCCGCCGGCCTGCCCGGCATGCCCGGCACCGTCCTCGGCCACGGCACCGGCGCGGGGGAGCGGCTGCTGGCGGTCACCTTCAACGACCTCGCGGTACGCGGCCGGGAGTCCGAGCTGGAACGGGCGGGCACCCTCGCGGCCAACCCGCGCCTGCACCACGTCGTGGTCACCGGCGGCGAGGAGACCCTCCCGTACGCCGATCTCGACGGCCCGCTCACCGACGAACCCGGGCCCTCCCTGGTGACGGCGGTACGGCACCGGGCCCGGCTCGCCGCGGGCAGCGCCGACCACTTCACCGGCTACGGCGCCCGCCAGGTCCTGGACGCCCATCCGGCGCGCCTGGCCGACCTGCTGATGGACCGCAAGCGGCGCCACCTGGTGCGGCCCGTCGCCGCGCTCGCCAAGGCGGACGGCTCGGTGCTGGTCCCCGCGCGGGTCTACAGCGCGGCGCGCAAGCTGGCCCGCACCCCGTACCGCGCGGGCCTGGAGGCGCTCGCCGAGCGTCTGCTCCACCGCCGGTTCGACGAACCCGGAGGTGCCGTAGGGGCGTCGCTGGCGGCGCTCACCTGGGCCAGACCCGGTCCGGCCGCGCGCTGGCTGACGGGTGAGGCACTGGCTGAAGTATCGGTTCGCCTGCAAGGGGCCACCCACCGCTCCGGGGTGGGCCCGGGACAGCGCCCCGGCGACTACCGCGCGCGTGCGGCGCTCGCCCGGCACGCGTCCGACCTGCGCGTCCTGGAGCAGGCCGCCGAGATCCGCTCCCAGCGCCTGCACGCGCCGTTCCTCGACAACCAGGTCGTCCGCGCCTGCCGTGCGCTCCCCGAGGCCCTGCGCGTCCAGCCCGGCGCCCGCGCGGAGATCCTGCGCACGGTCCTGGAGAGCTCCGGAGTCGCCGACCTCCCGCCCGGCTGGGGCGCCCCGTCCCACGCCCCCGCGGCGCAGGCCGCCCGCACCGGACTGCGGGTCGCGGCGAACGACCTGATGGCCCTCTTCGGCACCCCCCTGCTCGCGCAGGCGGGACTGGTCGAGGCCCGCGTGGTCCGCAAGGCGCTGCGCGCGGCGGCCGAGGGCGAACCCCTCCCGCTGGACGGCCTCGCCGACCTGGTCTCCCTGGAGCTGTGGCTCACCCGCCTGCTGGCCCGCCGCGGCACCTGCTGGACCGGCACCCCGGCACGCGCGCGTGCCGTCCCCGCGGGCATCACCCCTCAGCGCAACGCCCTGGGCGCGGGGGCGGCGGCCAGGCGGGCGTGAGGTCCCTCTAGGAGCAGCTGAACTTCGACTCCGCCCAGTCCGCCAGCAGCAGCTTGTCGAAGTGGCTGTGCGGCTCCACCACCAGCCGTACGGTCTCGCGCCCGGTCAGATCGACCGAGACCGGCACCGCCGGGTCACCGCCCTTGATCATTCCGGACCGCCACAGCCGTACCCCGTCGGCGTACACGGAGAAGTAGAACTTGCCCAGCATCAGGTTCATGTCGTCGACGCCGACCATGGCCCGGTACGTGCTGCACTCCCGGTTGAGGTCGATGGTGACGGAGGACTCGCCATGCACGGTGACGCCGTGGGCGTACCGCGTGCCGCCGACCGAGACGCCGTAGCGCTGCCAGACCCAGCTGCTCTCGCCGATCCGCATCTCGGGCTCGGTGCCGTCGCCGTTGATGTCGTACGACAGCTCGCTCCACTGGTAGTCGGCCGGAGCGGGCGGCGGCGTCGGAGTCGGGGTGGGGGTCGGGGTCGGTGTGGGCCTCGGGGGAGTCGGCTTCGGCGTGGGCGTCGGCTTCTTCGGCGCGGGCTTCGGCGTGGGGGTCGGGCTCGGTTTCGGGGTGGGCGTGGGTGTGGGGGCCGGCTCGGGCGCGACGGCGGGCGGGGCCGGCTGGGGCTGCTTCTTCGGGGGCGTGGGGTGCGGGGACTCCTCGACGACCGGCGCGTGGGAGGTCACCGGCGGCTTGGCGTCCGGCTCGGGGGCCGGGTCCTGGTTCGCGACCAGGGCGAGGGCGACCGCCGCCGCGGCCACCGCGACCACACCGGCGGCGATACCGGCCTTCACCGGCGCGCCGAGCCCTTCCGCGGCAGCGGCGCCGCCGCCGGCCCCGCTGGAGGAGGAACCCCCGGCCGCTGCGGCACCCCCGGCGCCCGCCGAGGAAGAACCGCCCGCCGCGGCGGCGGCGCCCGCCGCGCCCGCGGCTCCCGCTCCGGTGCCGCCCGCGATCAGCGCGGCCGCCTTGGCGTACCCGGCGGCGCCGAACCAGCCGATGACGGCCACCGGGACCACGGCGGGGATACCGCTGGCGACTTCCTTGATCTGGCCCGCGGCCAGCCGGCACTTCGCGCACTCCTCCAGGTGCTTGCGCAGTCCCCGCTCCGCGCGGGTGCGCAGTCCGCCCCGCGCGTAGGCGCCGAGCCGGTCGGCGTACCGGGCGCACTCCTCGTCGCTGGCGAGGGTGGCGCTGACATGGGCCTGGAGGTAGGCCTGCTTGAGCCCTTCGCGGGCGCGGCTGGCCAGCACGCGCGTGCCGTTGGCGTCGAGCCCGAAGAGCGTGGCGACCTCGCTCGGGGACTCGTCCTCGACCTCGGTGTGCCACAGCACGGCCTGCCAGCGCTCCGGCAGCGACCGGAACGCCTGCATGGCCATCGACTGCTCGGCCTCGTGCATCGCGCGCACGTCCGCGCCGAGATCCAGGGTGTCGTCGTCCGGTACGTCGCTGGAACGCGCGGCCTGCGCGGCGAACACCGCGAAGTCGTCGACCAGTTGCTCCCGTTTCGCGGACTTCGTCCAGGTGGCGGCCACCCGGCGGACCGAGGTCAGCAGGTACGCGCGTACGGCGTGCTCGGGCCCCGAACCGCCGCGTACCGCCTGCAGCATCCGCGCGAACACCTCGGCGGTGAGGTCCTCGGCGGTGTGGCCGTCGCGGCAGCAGGTACGGGCGTAGCGGCGGACCGCCTCGGCATGCCTGCGGTACAGCTCCTCGTAGGCCGAGTCGTCGCCGGAGCGCATCCGGCCGATCAAGTCGGCGTCGGACGGCGGCAGATCCCGGGGCGGAGGCAGTACGCCGTCCTCGCGCCGGTCGCGCTGCGCGGGGACGTTGCCCTCCACGGGCTCGCCGCCCTGCGCCGGGATACCGGCCACCAGCGGGGGCTCGCCGCCCTGCGGGACGTCGGCGCGGCCGCCCTGGCTCGGCACATGGGGCGAGGCCGGGGTGTTGTCCTCCGCGTCACCGTCACCGAGTGACTCGTCCCACCCGTCAACGCTCATCGCGGAAAGCCCCCGCCGCCGGCCCAACCTGTCCCGAACACCGGTTCAGAGTGCCATATCGACTTTTGGTCAGCAGCGGTCGAGGGCTCCCTTCCACTCGTCCGAGGGGTTTCGCCGCGAGCCAGTGCGTGCCCTCACTCTTTCGGGGAAGGCACAAGTGACGCCCCCGAAGAGGGCAGTTGGGTGGCTCGCCCGGATTTTCCGGTACGTCCCCGGGAACGCCGGGGCGGGGGCGCCTGCGGCAACCCCCGCCCCGATGTCACCTCTTCGAGCCACCGGTCAACCCGGCGTTGCCCGGATCAGGACGGCCGCGACCGCAGGCCCTCCAGCAGGATGTCCAGCAGCCGTGCCGAGGCCGCCGCCTGCTGCGCCGCGTCCGGCAGCGAGGGCGCCGCCGTCGCGATCACCAGCAGGACGTCCGCCACCGACACATCGGCGCGCAGCTCACCGGCCTCCCGTGCCCGGTCGACCAGCTGGCCCACGACGTCCAGCAGCGCCGCCGCCCCGGCGTCGTCGCTCCCGGAGTTCTCGTCGGCCACCAGCCGCAGCTCGCCCGAGCCCGGCTGGGTCCGCTGCTGCGGCACCCGCGCCTCGTCGAACCCGGCGCCGTCGCCGCGCTCCTCGGCCACCCCGACGCGCAGCACCTGCGGCGGCAGCAGCCGCCCGGCACCCGACGCGACCGAGGTGCGCAGGAAGCGCGAGAGCGCCGACCACGGCTCGTCCTCCTGCCCGAGCGCGGCCCGCGCCTGCTCGGTCAGCCGGGAGGTCTCCTCCTCGGCTATCCGGCGCACCAGGACGTCCTTGCTCGGGAAGCGGCGGTAGACCGTGCCCACGCCGACCCGCGCCCGCCGCGCCACGTCCTCCATCGGCGCGCCGTACCCCAGCTCGCCGAAGACCTCGCGCGCCGCGCGCAGCACGTGCTCCAGATTGCGCTGTGCGTCCACCCGCAACGGCGTCGTCCGCGGGCCTTCCCCACGGCCGTTCCCCGTCGCGCTCATGGCTCCACCCATCGTCTGGCCCATCGCTCCACCACCGGACGCGATGGCGGACGTGGTCGACCAATGAGAGTCCTGAACATGCATAAGTGTTCCCCCGGTAATGACGTCTCCCCCCGGAGACTCTCCCCGCCATTGACAGCAGGAGCGTGGCGGAACATGCCCGGACCCCGAGCCCGCCCGTCGCGAACCCTTTGAGCCCGACGAGCGCATCCCCCTACACCCCGTCGACACACGAACATAGTTGAGAGGGAGTCAATTCAGAAGGGGCACGTTCCGCACGGAGCGCCCCCCGATCGGCGTACGGGCCGCATAAGTCCCGATTGCACCCCCGGCGGCACCCCAGCGCACCCGCGTTGACCTGCGATCCTTCCACAGAGTCCGGTATTTCGGCCAACCCGGCGGCTCGATCACCGCCGGTCACACAATTTGCCGAGCCTGTGGACAAACTCAAGCGCCGGGTGCGTCATGGGATGGTGAAGGAACGTGCGCGCATTCTCGTTGTCGGCGGCGGCTACGTCGGGATGTACACGGCCCTGCGACTCCAGAAAAAGTTGAAACCAGAAATCAAACAGGGAAAAGTCGAGGTCACCGTAGTCACACCCGACTCGTACATGACCTATCAGCCGTTCCTTCCGGAAGCGGCGGCAGGTTCGATCTCACCCCGCCACGTCGTCGTACCCCTGCGCCGCGTCCTCGACGGCTGCCGGGTCGTCGTCGGCGAGGTCCGCTCGATCGACCACGCCAAACGCACCGCCACCTTCACCACCCTCGCCACCGAGGACGAGGGCGCCGGCCGGCAGCAGCTCGCCTACGACGAGCTCGTCCTCGCCCCCGGCTCGGTCTCCCGCACGCTCCCCATCCCCGGCCTCGCCGAGCACGCCATCGGCTTCAAGACGGTCGAAGAGGCCATCGGGCTGCGCAACCACGTCATCGAGCAGATGGACATCGCCTCCTCCACCCGCGACCCCGCCGTCCGCGACGCCGCCCTCACCTTCGTCTTCGTCGGCGGCGGCTACGCGGGCGTCGAAGCCCTCGCCGAACTGGAGGACATGGCGCGCTACGCCTCCCGCTACTACCACAACGTCCGCCCCGAGGACATGAAGTGGATCCTCGTCGAGGCCTCCGACCGCATCCTCCCCGAGGTCGGCGAGGAGATGGGCCGCTACACCGTCTCCCAGCTGCGCCGCCGCAACATCGACGTACGCCTGCACACCCGGCTGGAGTCCTGCGCCGACCGCACCGCCGTCCTCAGCGACGGCGCCCGCTTCCCGACCCGCACCGTGGTGTGGACGGCAGGCGTCAAACCGAACCCCGTGGTCGCCGCCACCGACCTCCCGCTCACCGAACGCGGACGCCTCAAGTGCACCGCCGAGCTGCAGATCGAGGGCACCCCGCACGCGTGGGCCGCGGGCGACGCCGCCGCCGTCCCCGACGTCACCGCCGCGACCCCCGGCACCGAGACCGCCCCCAACGCCCAGCACGCGCTGCGCCAGGCCAAGGTCCTCGCCGAGAACATCGCGCGCTCCCTGCACGGCGAGCCCCTTGAGACGTACTCCCACAAATACGTCGGCTCGGTGGCCTCACTCGGCCTGCACAAGGGCGTCGCGCACGTCTACGGACGCAAGCTGAAGGGCTACCCTGCCTGGTTCATGCACCGCGTCTACCACCTCAGCAGAGTGCCCACCTTCAACCGCAAGGCCCGGGTACTGGCCGAATGGACGCTCTCGGGACTGTTCAAACGGGAGATCGTCTCCCTCGGTTCACTCGAACACCCCCGTGCGGAGTTCGAACTCGCGGCCGGGGGAAAGCCTCCTGTCGACAGCGACAACGACCCAAAGGGGTCGTCCTGACCCGACCCAGGAACTCCTGGAAGGCGGCGGGCGTCTGACGGATGTCGGCGCGGTCCGCCACACTGCCAGACTGACCCCCGGACCCGGACGGGCAGCCAGCCCGCCCACCCGACTCCGCACACGACCGTCCCCACAGTGCTGCATCCCCGGGGATGCCGGCCCCCAGACCCCCACCTGGTCCGAAGCCGGCCGAAGACGACGACACGAGGCAAGGATTCGTGAACTTCACGCGCTGGAGCGCCCGGCTCCCCGGAACGCAGCGCCGCACCGCAGCGCGGACCGACCACGCGGTCCCCGCGGAGCGGCGCGGGGAGAGCGCGGGCGCCGTCCCCGCCGCCCGAGCCGAACAGCTCACCGACGACGCCCCGCCCCTGCCCGCCCTCGACGACCTGCCCGTACGCGAAGTCCTCGACCGCGTACCGGCCCTCGTCGCCCTGGTCCACGGCACCGACCACCGCCTCGCCTACGTCAACGACGCCTACACCACCGCCTTCGGCGCCCGCCTGCTCGGCGAACCGGCCCGCGAGGCCCTGCCCGAACTGCACGAACTGGGCCTGCTCCCGCTCCTGGACCAGGTCCTGCGCAGCGGCAAGCCCCGCACCCTCAAGTCCCGCAAGGCCCCCGACGGCCGCTCCTACACGTTCACCTGCACGCCGGTCGCGGAAGGCGAGAAGGGCGTCCTGGTCTTCGCCACCGACGTCACCGACCACGCCGAGGCCGCCGAACGCCTGCGCGCCAGCGAACGCCGCCAGCGCGAAACCGCCGTCACCCTCCAGAGGTCCCTGCTCCCGCAGGAACTCGAACACCCCGACGACCTGCGCATCGCCGCCACCTACCAGCCAGGCGGCACCGAGGCCGCTGTCGGCGGCGACTGGTACGACGTCATCACCCTCGGCGGCGGCCGCACCGCCCTCGTCATCGGCGACGTCATGGGCCGCGGCGTACGCGCCGCCGCCGTCATGGGCCAACTCCGCACCGCCGTACGCGCCTACGCCCGCCTGGACCTCCCACCGCACGAGGTACTGCAACTGCTGGACGGCCTCGCCACCGAAATCGACGCCAACCAGATCGCCACCTGCGTCTACGCCATCCACGACCCGAACGAGGGACGGCTGGTGTACGCCTCCGCCGGGCACCTGCCCATCCTGGTCCGCGACGAGGGCGGCACCGTCCTGCGCGCCGACGAACCCACCGGACCCCCGCTCGGCACCGGCGGCTGGATCCACTCCTCCGGCTCCATCCCGCTCGGCCCCGGCTCCACCGCCGTCCTCTACACCGACGGCCTGGTCGAACGCCGGGACGAGGACCTCGACGAGGGCATCGCCTCCCTGGAGCGCGCCCTCGCCGGCGCCACCGGCACCCCTCAGGTCGTCTGCGACCGCCTGGTCCGCTCGGCCGGCGTCACCGCCGACCACGACGACGACGTCGCCGTCCTCGTCCTCCAGCACCCGGCCCGCACCGGCCCCGACGCCGACCTGTTCCGCAACGCCGCACTCGAACTACTCGGCGGCGTGGAAGCCGCCCCACGCGCGCGTGCCTTCGCCTCCGGCGTCCTCACCAGCTGGCGCTTCCCGGCCGACCTGCACGACCTGGGCGTCCTGGCCGCCAGCGAACTCGTCGCCAACAGCCTCCAGCACGGCACCCCGCCCATGCGGCTACGGCTGCGCCGCACCGACCGCCGCCTGATCGTCGAGGTCACCGACGGCGACGACCACCTGCCGCGCCGCCGCCGCGCCGAACCGGCCGACGAATCCGGCCGGGGCATCGCCATCGTCGCGACCATCGCCTCCAGCTGGGGCTCCCGCAGAACCCCGGGCGGCGGCAAGGCCGTGTGGTGCGAGTTCGTCCTCCCTCGCACCTGACACCCGGAGCCCCGGCTCAGGCGTGCGCCGGAGCCGACTCCGCCTGAGCCGTACCGCCCGAGGCCACCACCCGGCTCCGCGCCAGCGCCGGGTGGTCCTGCGCCAACGTGAGCGACCGCCCCATACGCAGGGCGAGCACGGTGATGCCCAGCGAGAACAGCAGGAACGTCACGATGTACGGGCCGTGCAGCGCGGCACCCAAGGGCCCGCCGATCGCCGGACCCACCGCCAGCGCCAACTGCTTGACCAGGGCGAAGGCCGAGTTGTACTGACCGGCCATGCCCGCCGGAGCCAGATCCGCCACCAGCGGCGCCACCGTCGGCGACAGCAGCGCCTCACCCAGCCCGAACAGGGCATACGTCGAAACGAAGGCCGCCGTCGCCATCTCCTGGCTGACGCTGCCCAGACCCGCGTACCCGGCCGCCAGCCAGGCCACCGCCCAGATCAGCCCCGCCGCGGCGATGACCCGGGTCCGCCGCCGGCGCTCCACGAACCGCAGCACCACGAACTGCGCCACCACGATCATCAGCGTGTTGGCGGCCAGCGCCGTCCCGAGCGCCGAGGTCGAGATCCCGGCCGCCTCCACGCCGTACGCGGGAAGCCCCGACTCGAACTGCCCGTAGCAGGCGAAGAACAGGATGAAGCCCAGCACCGAGAGCTGCACCATCGCCCGGTTCTTCAGCAGCTGCTTCCAGCTCCCCTTCGCCGACGCCGTCGGCGCGTCCGCCATCCGCGGCGACCGCGGCATCCGCACCGTCGCCATCACCACGACCAGCAGCAGGAACATCGCCGCCTCGATCGCGAAGAGCAGCGTGAAGGAGGAGGCCCGGGTCGTGTCGACGAGATGACCGCCGATGAGCCCGCCCACACCGAGACCGAGGTTCTGCAGGAAGAACTGCATGGCGAACGCCCGCGACCGGGTCTCCGCCGTGGAGCAGTCCACGATCATCGTCGCGAGCGCCGGCTGCATCACGGCCTGCCCCGCGCCCAGCGCCGCCGACGACAGCAGTACGGCGGTGGCGTTCCCGGCCAGCCCCAGGCTCAGCGCGCCCAGCGCGGCGGTGACCAGAGCGGCGAGCAGCACCGGAAGCGGGCCACGCCGGACGATGGCCCGCCCGGCGAACGGCAGCACGGCCAGCGCGGCCACGGCGAAGACGGCGAGCACAAGACCCGCCGTCATAGCCCCCAGCCCACGTACCTGCGCCACATAGACGTACAGATACGGAACCGTGAAGCCCAGCCCGAACGCGCTGAGTGCGTTGCCCACGTGGATCCGGCGCATCGCTGCGCCCATTGCCCTGGTCACGTTCACCCTCTCAAGTAGTCGACGCCTGAAGGAGTTTGAACCTGTAGTGGTTACCCCTGAAGACTTCAAAGCTAAAATTCGAAGCTAAAGACTACATCTGGAAGAACTTCAACGCCAACTCGCCCCGTGCGATACTTCGGCCATGGGCGACCACTCCGGCATCAGCGGCGAGCCGACACTCGAAGAACAGATCGCCGCCTACCAGCGCGAGTTCCAGGACCTCGACCCCCAGGTCGAGAAGATCGTCTCCGCGCTGTCCCGGCTGAACCGCCGGATGAACGTCGCCTACAGCCGCCAGACCGCCACGCTCGGCATCAGCAGCACCGAGTGGGAGGTCCTCAAGGCCCTCGTCCTCTCCGGCGCCCCCTACCGACTGGGCCCGAGCGAGCTGGCCAAGCGGCTCGGCCTCACCCCGGCCGCGATGACCCACCGGATCGACCGCATGGTCGCCGAGGGCCTGGTCACCCGGGAGCGCGACGAGACCAACCGGGTCCGGGTGATCGTCGAGCTCACCCAGGAGGGCCGGGAGAAGTGGCTGGAGGCCATGCGCCTCGCCTCGGTCTTCGAGGAGGAGCTCCTCCAGGACCTCTCTCCCGAGGAGCGCACGGCCCTGGGTGAGGTCCTCACCCGCCTGCTCCGCCGCGTCGAGCACGCTCAGCCGGACGCCGGCGGCCGGCTCTCGGACCTCGATTAAAGATCTTGACAGGCGGTGCTTGACACCCCCCTGCCCGATGCGTAGAGTTCTTCGGGTTGCCGCGGGGACGTAACGGTTCTTCGACAACACCTCCGCCGCTTCAGCGGCACCTCAAACCACCAGCACGATCTCCCAGCCGGGGTGAATTCGGCGTGCCCGAATTCAATTCGAATGGGGCTCGGCAGCCCGATTAGGCGCTGCCGGGGGAATCCGCTAAGGTTTGAGACGTCGGAACGGCTCAACGGCCGCGAGGACAAGCCCGGTTGACTGGGCGTCAGACGCCGAAAGGATCTGATACAGTCGACACCGCCGGAAAGGGAAACGCGAAAGCGGGAACCTGGAAAGCACCGAGGAAATCAGATCGGAAAGATCTGATAGAGTCGGAAACGCAAGACCGAAGGGAAGCGCCCGGAGGAAAGCCCGAGAGGGTGAGTACAAAGGAAGCGTCCGTTCC
>NZ_JBVKBN010000038.1:0-36275 GCF_055657065.1 Streptomyces sp. NPDC110618
TCCGGCGAGTACTTACTGGGTGGCGCCACTGCTTCCTCGTTTCCCTCTCAGGACGATCCTATTGGATCCCTGTCCGGAAACTTCGGGGCACCCCAGTGTGGCTGGACAAGGCCACGTTCCAGGAGATCACCGTCCCCGCCGAGTTGCCCGATGCCGGGGTATGGGCGGAGACAACGGCCAAGCCGGTCGCTCTGCATCTGGAGCCTGGCACCGCGGACGCCGAGACCTACCCGGCCTCCGGCGACTGCGAGATCAACGAAGACGGTTCCATCGGCACTCCCTACACCAAGGGCGACTCGCACAAGTCCCCGCCGTGCGGTATCCGCTACCTCCGCGCCTCCGCCGGTGGACCGTACAAGCTGAAGGCGTCCATCACATGGCAGATCTCCTGGACAGGTTCCGGTGGCGCGAACGGTGACCTGCCCGATGGCACGTTCGAAACCACTCAGGACATTGCCGTCCAGGAGATCCAGGCCATCAATCGCTAGAACACAGAACGGGGGAACGATGAGCGATCTGTACATCGACTACGAGATGTTGGTGAAGACGCAGAAGGACATCGAGGACATCCATGAAGTGATGGCGGCGCCGTGCCGTGAGATGGAAGAGGTCGACGGAGCCGCGATGGGGGTCTTCAAACTCGCCCAGCGAATGGATGACTTCGGCGAGGAGTGGTCGTACGGCATCAAGCAGATGTCGAAGTTCTCGAAGTCCGCCGCCAAGGCTCTGGGGCAGATCAAGAAGACCTTCGAGGAGACGGACGAGCAGTTCGCCCGCGAGTTGGAAAAGGCGCGTTCCCCGAGGGGCGGGAAGAAGTGACCGACTACGGTCAGCCGACCTGGCTGCTTCCGGACCCGGCCGCCGACGCCCGCTTCCCCGCGATCGGCTTCTGTCCGTGCCCCGGCAACAAGAAGGACGCCACGCACGTGGCGGCAATCGTGCGCCGTACGGCGCGGGCGCTGAGGGACATCGCCGACGTCCTCAACGGCACCGGGCGGGGAGAGTGGAAAGGGAAGGCCGCCGAGGCGTTCCGCGAGCAGTTCCACGACGACTTCCGGCCCAAGGTCAACGACGCACGGGACTCGTTCTCCGATGCGGCCCAGGCGCTGGAGGACTGGGCCCAGTACATGGCCACGCAACAGGCGATCGCCGACCAGCTGGAGTCCGAGGCGCAGGACGCCAAGGACAAGGCGGCAGCTCTGCAGCGGGAACTCGACCGAATGCCGCCGAAGCCGGGCTTCGCGGAGAAGTTGCGGGACCAGTCTCACGAGGACAAGGCGAAGCAGGAACGGCTGGAGGAGAAGCGCAGCGGCAAGGAGAAGTCCCTGCACTCGGCCAACGCCGACCTGGAAGAGATACGCGGCCGGGCGGAACGCCTGAGGAAACGTTACGTCGAAGAGGGCGAGGCCGTCGCCGACCGGCTCAAGCACGCGATGGACATCGCGCCGAACGAGCCGGGCTTCTGGGACAAATTGGCAGACGGCATCGGGGCCGCTCTCAAGGCGCTCGAAGCGGTCAGCGACATGCTTCTCGACGGGCTCAAGGAACTTCTGAAGGAGTACTCCTGGCTCTTCGCCTTCATCGGAAACGTCGCAGGCACACTCAGCGCGATCACCGGCCTGCTGTCCCTGGCCTTTCCGGGATTGGCCGCCCTGAGCCTGGCACTGGCGGGTATCGGACTGGCAGCTCACTATCTTCAGGCCGTAGGAGAGACCGGAAGCTCACGCAGGCACTTACCTCACCGACCGTGCTGGTCGATGCTGCCGGACTGGCCCTGGGCGGAGGTGCTTTCGCCGCAGGTAAGGCACTTGCCCGCATGGGGGCACCTGCTGCGGGGCTCTTCAAGTCGGTACTGACCCAGCCCGGCAGGTTGGTGGGTGGTGCCGAGTTGGCGGGAAAGACAATCCAGTTCGCCGGTAACTGGGGTGCGAACGCGGTGGCGCAGGGGCCAGGGGGCGCGGCCAAGATCACGTACGAAGCCATCAAGCACCAGATCCCCGGTGATCAGACTTCGGGATCAGGGAAGGACCACTGGCCGGATGAGCTCAACCCCTGGGCATTGAAGAAGACGGCGGAAGGGGCGGAGGCGTCATGAGTATCAGCACAGAGCGGACAATTTCCCGGCGTCAACCGCAGGGAGAAGTGCACCTCCAGGTGCCCACAGACTGGTTCGACCTGCTGGAAGACGGAGAGAACGACGAGGCGGCACATGAGCAAATCTCGGACCTCGCCAACCAGGTATATGCCCATAAAGATGAGAAAGTCCGCTCGTCCATCATCCGAACGCTCATGGCTGCCCGGAGGCTGTTCCTCGACGACGGCATGATCAGCTACGGTCTGGTCGCTCTGCCTGACTCCGAGGACGGCCCCGTCACCTGGCACATCTGTGCCGGAGTGGTCGAAGCTCCCCGATGCGCCCCGGACATCAACGCCGGCGAGGCTCTGGCGCGTTACTTCGGCGAGCAGTTGGAGGACAAGCAGGTCTACCTCGAATCCTTCCCATCCGCCATGGGACCAGGGTTTGGCCTGGTCTCCCAGCCTGGCATCCGGTCCAACGGCCAGGTCGACATCTTCCCCGCGCTTCCCACCACAGATGCGCCGCCTGCGCAGTACGCGGCAAGGATTGGCATGGCTGCCGCCCTGAGCTGCCCCGCCAGTGGTGGTCCCGCGCTGCTGGTGGTCGGCAGCTGTCTGGATCCTGAACAGGTAGTGTCAATGGCCAGCCTGGTAGCCGTGATCTGCGGAAAGGCAACAGTCCAGCCCTACGGAGCAGCCGACGAACACTCGGACGAGGTGGTTCAGCCATGGAAGTGAGACGGCGACGAGGCATCGACACCACCCGCCCGCCTGTCTGGTTGGCGCGGCTGGAGCTGGGCATGCCTCCCCGCAGGCTCTACGTCCTGTCCGGGGCATTCGCCTTCCTGGTGGGAGCCATGATGTCTGCGGTGATCAGTCTGTGGCTGGTCCTGCCCGGCATCGTGCTCACGCTCGGACTGCTGTGGTTTGTCGCCGTGAACACGGACCAGCGGCTGTGGCTGATGGCACCCTTCCTTCTCGCCGCCTTCGCGCTTGTTGTGTTCGGGATGTTCATCAGGCAGGACCGGGCCCTGGCCGAACGTGGGCGCCCCGTCGACCTGGTGGTCGTCGAGACGTCCCAAACGAGAAGTGAATCGTCGTGCAAAGTGCGCTTTCCCGACGGGGATGTCGCCGAAGGACCGATCGGCGGCTGTCGCGGCGCCGACGTCGGTGAGTCCATCCGCCTCGTCGTGGACCCCGAGGGCCAAGTGCAGCCCAGCAACACCTCCCCCCATGTCGCCCTGTGGATCTGGCTGGCAGCGGCTGCGAACCTCGTCTTCACAACCTGCGTAGTCCGATCCGCCGTCCGTGGTGTACGCAGGCTTCGGGAGTTGCGGGCCATGGAACAGCCCATGCCCTCGCGTGGTTTCGTCCCACCGCCCCCGTCGACTCCACCCCCCTTGCAGGGATCTCGCTGACGGGATCTTGCTCTCAAGGATCAGCGCTCGTACAGCTCCTCGATCTCGTACGCGAAGTCCTTCATGATCGTCTCCCGGCGGAGTTTCATCGAGGGGGTCAGGTGGCCCGCCGTCTCCGTGAAGTCCGTGGGGAGGATTGTGAAGCGGCGGATGGATTCCGGGCGGGAGACCAGGCGGTTGGCCTCGTCGATCGCGCGTTGCAGGATGGCGTGCAACTCCTCGTCCTGGACCAGGAGTTCCGCCGGAACCGGGTGGCGGCCGTTCATGCGGCGCCAGTGGGTGATGCCGTCCAGGTCGAGGGTGACGAGGGCGGCGACGTAGGGGCGGCGGTCGCCCACCAGCATCACCTGGGAGATCAGGGGGTGCTGGCGGAGCCAGTTCTCCAGCGGGGCCGGGGCCACGCTCTTGCCGCCCGCCGTGATGAGCAGTTCCTTCTTGCGGCCGGTGATGGTCAGGTAGCCCTCGTCGTCCAGTTCGCCGATGTCGCCGGTGGCCAGCCAGCCGTCCGTGGTCGCCGGGACGACTCCCCCGGCCGCCGGGTCCCAGTAGCCGTGCAGGACCTGGTCGCCCGCGATCAGGATCTCGCCGTCCGACGCGATCCGCACCCGAGTGCCGGGGAGCGGCCAACCCACGGTTCCCAGGCGGGGTTTGAGGGGTGGGGTGACCGTCGCCGCCGCCGTGGTCTCGGTCAGGCCGTAGCCCTCGTAGATCTCGATGCCCGCGCCCGCGTAGAAGGCGGCCAGGCGGCGGCCGAGCGGGGAGCCGCCGCAGATCAGGTAACGGACCCGGCCGCCGAGGGCGTTGCGCAGGCGGCGGTAGACCAGGGGGTCGTAGAAGGTGCGGGCCATGCTCAGGGCTCGGCCCGGTCCGGACCCGGTGCCGTGCTGCTTGGCCTCCTTGGCCTCGCCGTAGCGGCCGGCGATGGTGGCGGCGCGGTCGAAGAGGGCGGCCCGTCCGCCCTCCTCCGCCTTGGCGCGGGCGGAGTTGTAGACCTTCTCCAGCATGTACGGGATGGCCAGCAGGCAGGTCGGGCGGAAGGCGGAGAGGTCCGAGAGGAGGTCTTCCGCCTGGAGGCTCGGTGCGTGGCCCAGGCGGACGCGGGCGCGGACGCAGGCCACCGCCACCATCCGGCCGAAGACATGCGACATCGGCAGGAACAGCAGCACCGAGGGCTCGTCCTTGGACCTCGACTTGAAGACGGGGTAGAGGAGTTCGATGGCGTTGTCGACCTCGGCGAAGAAGTTGCCGTGGGTCAGCGCGCAGCCCTTGGGGCGGCCGGTCGTGCCCGAGGTGTAGATCAGCGTCGCGAGCATGGACGGGCCGAGCATGCCCCGGCGGACCTCCACCTCCTGGTCCGGCACAGCCGCGCCCGCCTCCGCGAGCCGGTCGACGTGCCCCTTCTCCATGACCCACAGGTGCCGCAGGTCGGGGATGTGCTCCAGTTCCGGGCCGAGGGCCGCGGCCTGGCCGACCGTCTCGGTGACCAGGGCGACCGCTCCGGAGTCCTGGAGGATCCAGCGGGTCTGGAAGACGGAGGAGGTCGGGTAGACGGGGACGGTCACCAGGCCCGCGGCCCAGGCCGCGAAGTCGAGCAGCGTCCACTCGTAGCTCGTCCGGGCCATCACCGCGAGCCGGTCACCCGGCATCAGGCCCTCGGCGATCAGCCCCTTCGCCACGGCCAGCACCTGCCCGGCGAATTCCGCCGCCGTGACCTCCGTCCAACTCCCGTCCTGGGTACGGCGGCTGAGCACCACCTTGTCCGGTACCGCGAGGGCGTTGTCGAACGGCAGGTCGGCGAGCGACCCACGGGTGACGGGCGGGGCGAAGGGCGGTACGTACGCCTCCCGGACGACTCCGTCCAGCTTCCGTGTCTCGGGCTGTACGAGCGTGGGCGCGGGAGCGTCGTCGAAGGCCGCGGACGCGGCGAAAGAGGGCAGTGGCGTGGACACGGGCGGCTCCTGGCACGGCGTTCGCGGACGGCTCCCCTGGTGCGGACATGGGGTTACCGCCGGTTAGACAGGGATCGTACGAGGCGGACGTGTGGGGGCTGTGCGTGTTCGGGGAGGGCTGGGGGGTGGGGCTGTGCAGCCTCGGGGATAACCCGAGGGTTGTTCATGTTCGCGCAGCACACGAAGCATTACCTCCGGTAACCTTACTCCGGAGTCAGAAGCCCCGGAGGTGTGTGTGACCGTCCTTACTCATACGCCCGCGCTCGCGCCGGCGTTCGCCCGTGGCGCGGTGCTTTCTCCGTTCAAGCGCCCGCGCCCCGAGGCGGAGTTCCCGCGCACACCTCTCGTCCTGCCCGGCCTGCGGGTCGACTTGTCCCGCCTCGCGGCCTACGAACGGGTCTGCGGCTTCGCGACCGGCGAGGACGCGCTGCCGCTCACCTATCCGCACGTCCTGGGCTTCCCGCTGGCCATGCGGCTGATGAGCGGACGGGACTTCCCGCTGCCGCTGCTGGGGCTGGTCCACACGTCGATCGAGATCACGGCGCGGGAACGGCTGGCCGTACCCGACTCGTACGAAATCAGCGTGTACGTCGAGGGGTTGGCGCCGCACCGGCGCGGCACGGAGGCGACGCTGGTGACCGAGCTGAGGGACGCGGGCGGCAAGGCGGTGTGGGAGTCGCGCAGTACGTATCTGGCGCGGCACCGGACGGAGGCGAGGGCGCCCGAAGCGCGCGAGGAGCGGGTGCCGTTGCCCGTCGTCGCCGAGTGGCGGCTCGGTGGGGACGTGGGGCGGCGGTACGCGGCCGTGTCCGGGGACCGCAACCCCATCCACCTCCACCCGCTCACCGCCCGCCCGTTCGGCTTCCGGCGCGCCATCGCCCACGGCATGTGGACGGTGGCCCGCTGCCTGGCGGCGTACGGAGTACCTGCGGTGGCGCGGGTGACGGCGGAGTTCCGGGCGCCGGTCGGGCTGCCGGGAGTGGTGCGGTACGGCTCGGAGCCGGGGCGGTTCGAGCTGCGCGGCGAGTCCGGGCGCCCGCACGTGCTCGGGACGGTCAGCTGACCGGCGGGCTCCACGGGCGGCCGTCCATCAGGTTGCCGAGTCCGGCCCAGGCGAAGTTCATCAAGGTGGCGGCGGCCTGGCGGGCGGTGACGCCGGGGGTGGCGTTGGCCCAGTCGGCCAGCGACTCGGCGGCGCCGACCAGGGCCTCGGCGAGTCCGGCGACCTCGGTCTCGGGCAGGTCGGGGTCGCGGTGGGCGGCGCGGGCGGCGGCGAGGATCAGCTGGGTGACGAAGGCCACGATCTCCTCGCGCATCGCGGTCACCTCGGCGGCGAACACGTCGCCGTGGGTGCGGGCCTGGAGGTGCAGTACGGCCCAGCCGTGGGGGTGTTGGGCGGTGTGCGTGAAGAACGCCCGCAGACCGTCCCAGAGTTGGCGGTCGGCGGGCGCGTGCGGCTCCACGCCCGCTCGTACGGCTGCGGTGAGCGCGTGGGCCTCGCGGCGGATGCAGGCGGTGAAGAGGTCTTCCTTGGAGTTCAGGTACAGGTAGACCAACGGCTTGGAGACACCGGCGACTTCGGCGATCTCGTCCATCGAGGCGGCCATGTACCCGCGGCGCCCGAAGACCCGCACGGCGGCGTCCAGCATCTGCTGTTCACGGACGGCGCGCGGCATCCGCTTCGTCTTGACTGCACCCATGGAGGCAAGACTAAGGCGGAAGTGCGATCAGGAGGTCTGCCCCTGGGCACGGGCCGCGTCGTCGGCGAGGTCTTCCTGGCTCCGGTTGGCCTCCAGGTTGGCCTTCATCCGGTCGACCTTGTGGACGATCTGGGCCGAGGCGCGGTCCCGCTCCTTGCGCAGCACGACGAAGCTGATCGGGGCGGAGACCAGCAGGGCGAGCAGAATGATCCACATGCCGTTGGAGTCGCCGAGACCGCGCGGGGCGAGACCGGAGTAGACGAGGCCCCAGACGACCACGAGGCAGCCCACGAAGATCCCGAGGCGCATCAGCGTGTAGCGGAGCATCTCAATCCAGTCTTCCGAATCCAAAAGGGACGGCATCCAGTGAAGCATGCCGGTCGGCGGATCTTGGGGCCGGGTCCGGGCCTGCCTCAGTCCAGCGGCAGCAGCATGATCACGTCGTCCCGGAAGTCGTCGTCCGCGACCCGGATGGCGTCCGGGATCCGGCCGACCTCCTTGTACCCGCAGGACCCGTAGAACCGCTCCAGGCCCTCTCCGCCGCGGCAGGTGAGCCGTATGGCCCGGATGCCGTCGAAGTCGCGGGCCGCGCCCTCGGCGGCGGCGAGCAGGTCCCTGCCGTACCCCTTGGCCTGGTGCCGGGGGTGCACCATCACCGTGTACAGCCAGACCCAGTGGGTCATCAGCCGGTGCGTGTTGAAGGTGAAGAAGGCGGTGGCGGCCACGCGCCCGTCCGCGTCGTGCCCGACCAGCAGCCGGGTCCGCCCCTCGGCCATCGCCGCGAAGTGCTTGATCAGCTCGGGCCGGATCGCCTCCCGCGTGACCGGGGGCACGAACCCGACGGAGCCGCCCGCGTTGGACACGTCCGTCCACAGATCGAGGATGCCGTCGCGGAGGGCAGGGTCCACGGCGGGGTCGAGGATGAAGGTAAGTGTCACAGTTGCATCGTAGCCATTACATCCGGGGGGAGGTGTTCTCGCCCAGGGGCGAGGGGAACTGCGCGACCAGCCCCCACCGCCCCACAGGCGAAGAACAACGCCCGCGCCTCAGACCCGCATCGGCTGCGGCGACTCCCGGCGCGCCGGGTCCGGGCCCTCGTACTCGCGGATGATCTCGTACCGCGTGTTCCGCTCCACCGGGCGGAAGCCCGCGTCGCGGATCAGGTCCAGCAGGTCCTCACGCGTCAGCTTGTTCGGCGTGCCGAAGTTGTCCGCGTCATGGGTGATCTTGTACTCGACCACCGAGCCGTCCATGTCGTCCGCGCCGTGCTGCAGGGCGAGCTGCGCCGTCTGGACGCCGTGCATGACCCAGAAGACCTTGACGTGCTGGACGTTGTCGAAGAGCAGCCGGGACACCGCGAAGGTCTTCAGCGCCTCCGCGCCCGTCGCCATCTTCGTCCGCGCCTGGAGCCGGTTGCGGACCTTGCCGTCCTTCACGTCCACGAAGTCGTGCTGGTAGCGCAGCGGGATGAAGACCTGGAAGCCGCCCGTCTCGTCCTGGAGCTCGCGCAGGCGCAGGACGTGGTCGACGCGGTGGCGGGGCTCCTCGATGTGGCCGTACAGCATGGTGCACGGGGTCTTCAGACCCTTCTCGTGCGCCAGGCGGTGGATGCGGGACCAGTCCTCCCAGTGCGTGCGGTGGTCCACGATGTGCCGGCGGACCTCCCAGTCGAAGATCTCCGCGCCGCCGCCGGTCAGGGACTCAAGCCCCGCGTCGATCAGCTCGTCCAGGATCTCCGACGCAGACAGACCGGAGATCGTCTCGAAGTGGTGGATCTCCGTCGCCGTGAACGCCTTCAGCGACACGTTCGGCAGCGCCGCCTTCAGCTCGCGCAGGGAGCGCGGGTAGTAGCGCCACGGCAGGTTCGGGTGCAGGCCGTTGACGATGTGCAGCTCGGTCAGGTTCTCCGACTCCATCGCCTTGGCGAGCTTCACCGCCTCCTCGATGCGCATCGTGTACGCGTCCTTCTCCCCCGGCTTGCGCTGGAAGGAGCAGTACGCACAGGACGCCGTGCACACGTTGGTCATGTTGAGGTGCCGGTTGACGTTGAAGTGGACGACGTCACCGTTCTTGCGCGTGCGCACCTCGTGCGCCAGGCCGCCCAGCCACGCCAGATCGTCCGACTCGTACAGCGCGATGCCGTCCTCACGGGTCAGCCGCTCACCGGCCATGACCTTCTGCTCCAGCTCGCGCTTGAGCCCGACGTCCATGCCCACACCTTTCTCCGACAGCAGCGTCAACCGTATCCCTAGACCTCTTCGGGCAGCTCCCCGACCCGGTTCTCCCACTTGGTGGAGAGCACGATCGTGGTACGGGTCCGGGAGACGCCCTTGGTCCCGCTGAGGCGCCGGATGATCCGCTCCAGACCGTCCACGTCACTGGCCCGCACCTTGAGCATGAAGGAGTCGTCGCCGGCGATGAACCAGCAGTCCTCGATCTCGCTGAAGTCCTTCATCCGCCGCGCCACGTCCTCGTGGTCCGCCGCGTCCGAGAGCGAGATGCCGATCAGGGCGGTGACACCGAGGCCGAGCGAGGCCGCGTCCACGGTGGCGCGGTAACCGGTGATGACACCGGCCGCCTCCAGCCGGTTAATGCGGTCGGTGACACTGGGTCCCGACAGGCCGACGAGGCGCCCCAGCTCCGCGTAGGAGGCCCGGCCGTTCTCCCTCAGGGCCTGGATGAGCTGCCTGTCCACCGCGTCCATGCGATTCGAAGCCTTCCGCTGAAAAGTCGCTGAGTTCCTGAAGTACTGGATTGCTGGAGTACTGCCGTACTGCTGATGCTGCGTGCTGCTCAGGTCGTGCGCGCGCCGCCGAGGTCGCCCTTCCAGCGGCGGTAGAGCCGGTGCTCGACGCCCGCCACGTCGAGTACGCGTCCGGCGACGAAGTCCACCAGGTCCTGGATGTGGGTGGCGCCCGCGTAGAAGGCGGGCGAGGCGGGTACGACGGTGGCGCCCAGGTCGTCGAGGGTGACCAGGTGCCGCAGCGTCTGACCGTTCAAGGGGGTCTCCCGAACGGCGACGACCAGTTTGCGTCCCTCTTTCAGGGTCACACTCGCGGCCCGCTGCAGCAGGTCCTTGGACAGCCCGAGGGCGACCCCGGCGACGGCCGCGGTGGAGGCGGGCACGATCAGCATGCCCTTCGTGGCGTACGACCCGGACGACGGCCCGGCCGCGAGGTCCCCGGCGCTCCAGTGCCGTACCCCCGCGATGTCCACGTCGAAGGTGTCCGGCTTGCCGTCCGCGCCCCGGGACAGCCATTCCCGCAGGTCGGCCTCCCACTGCGAGTCCCGGAAGGCGATCCCGGTCTCGTCGAGCAGGGTGAGCCGCGAGGCCCGGCTGACCACCAGGTCGACGCTCTCCCCGGCCGCCAGCAACGCCCGCAGCACCGCCGCCGCGTACGGCGTCCCGGAAGCTCCGGACACCCCCACGATCCAAGGCACGCGCTGCGTTTCTCCTGCGTTCACATCTTGAGCGTACCGGCGTGACGAAACTAGCTCAGGACTGGGCGCCCGACTCGGGGTCCACGGGCAGCCGACTCGTGTCGATGGTCAGACGTGCCAGCTTGGTCTCCACGATGATCTCGCCCCCGTACGGAACCGTGTCCTGCCCGAGGTAGCCCTCGGCACCGGGATTCCAGTGCTTGACGAGGTGCCCCTTGCCAGGATCGAAGATCAGATAGTTCGGGATGCCCCGAGCGGCGTACTGCCTGTTCTTGACCTCGTAGTCGTTCCGAACGCTGCTGGGGGAAACGACTTCGATGGCCAGCTCGATCAGATCGGGCGAGTAAGCCGTCAGATTCCGCTTCTGCTCGGCGGCAGGGATGACGGCGAGATCGGGGCAGAATTCGAAGTCCTCACTGAACGGCACGGCCACATCGCTGATGAAACCCCACTCCGGGCCGAGTTGGTCTTCGAGTTGAGTCCACAACCGCACGATGGTCTGGTTGTGGAACGGCCTCAGCGGACTCATCACGATGTTGCCCTCGACAATCTCCATCCGGTACCCGGGGAACATGTCCTCGTACCGGGCGAGCCGCGAGTGCAGGCGGTCGCTGCCCGAGATGGTCACACCAGCCTCCCTCTGTCTGCACTCGATGGTAGGCCGCACCGTAGTTACAGGGTCAGCCCCCGGACCAGCAGATCGAGCAGGGCGCACCCGAACAGGGCGATGCCGATGAAGCCGTTGACGCTGAAGAACGCCCTGTTCAGGCGGGAGAGGTCGTGGGGGCGGACGATGTTGTGTTCGTATACGAAAGCACCGGCGACGATCATCAGTCCGAGCCAGAAGAAGAAGCCCGCGTCGGTGACGACGGCGTACCAGACGAACAGGGCCATCACCAGGACATGGCAGACGCGGGCCGACCAGATCGCCGCGGGGACGCCGAAGCGGGCCGGGACCGACATGACGCCGATCTCGCGGTCGGCCTCCACGTCCTGGCAGGCGTAGATCAGGTCGAAGCCGCCGATCCAGATGCCCACGGCCAGGCCCAGGATCACCGCGTCCCAGGACCACTCGCCGGTGATCGCCAGCCAGCCTCCGACCGGGCCCATCGCCTGGGCCAGACCCAGGATGGCCTGCGGGAAGTTCGTGAACCGCTTGCCGTACGGATAGACCACCATCGGCACCACCGCGACCGGCGCGAGCGCCAGGCAGAGCGGGTTCAGCAGTGCCGCCGAGCCCAGGAAGATCACGAGCGCGATCAGGGCGCCCGTCCAGGCGTGCTTCACCGAGACCGCGCCGGTCACCAGCTCGCGATGGGCCGTGCGGGGGTTCCGCGCGTCGATCTCGCGGTCGATGATCCGGTTGACCGCCATGGCGAAGGTGCGCAGGCCGACCATGCAGATCGTCACCAGCAGCAGCCGGCCCCAGTGGATGTTCCTGTCCCACTCGAACATCGCGGTGAGGGCGGCGATGTAGGCGAAGGGCAGCGCGAAGATCGAGTGCTCGATCATCACCAGGCGCAGGAAGGCCCTGGTGCGCCCTGGCTGCGGGAGGGCGGCGGAAGCCGAGCTCACAGGCCGTACTCCTTCCAGCGGCGGTCCACCTTCGCCGCGGTCTGCGGGTCCGACTCCACCATGTCCGGCCAGCCCCCGTCGCGGGTGTAGCCCTCCTCGGGCCACTTCTTCGTGGCGTCGATGCCCGCCTTGCCGCCCCAGAACTGCTGGTAGGAGGCGTGGTCGAGGTGGTCGACGGGGCCCTCGACGACCGAGAGGTCGCGGGCGTAGTCGGTGTTGCCGAGGGCGCGCCAGGCGACCTCGTGCAGGTCGTGGACGTCGCAGTCGGAGTCGACGACCACGATCAGCTTGGTCAGGGACATCATGTGTGCCCCCCAGATCGCGTGCATCACCTTCTGCGCGTGCTTGGGGTACTTCTTGTCGATCGAGACGATCGCGCAGTTGTGGAAGCCGCCCGCCTCGGGCAGGTGGTAGTCCACGATGTCCGGCACGATGATCTTCAGCAGCGGGAGGAAGAAGCGCTCGGTGGCGCGGCCCAGCGGGCCGTCCTCGGTCGGCGGCCGGCCGACCACGATCGACTGGAGCAGCGGCCGCTTCCGCATGGTCAGGCAGTCGATCTTCAGCGCCGGGAACGGCTCCTGCGGTGTGTAGAAGCCGGTGTGGTCGCCGAAGGGCCCCTCCGGCAGCATCTCGCCCGGCTCCAGCCAGCCCTCGATGACGACCTCGGCCTGCGCCGGGACCTGGAGCGGCACGGTCTTGCAGTCGACCATCTCGATCCGCTTGCCCGCGAGGAACCCGGCGAACAGGTACTCGTCGATGTCGCCGGGCAGCGGCGCGGTGGAGGCGTAGGTGACGGCGGGCGGGCAGCCGAAGGCGATGGCGACCGGCAGCCGCTCGCCGCGCCGGGCGGCGACCTGGTAGTGGTTGCGGCTGTCCTTGTGGATCTGCCAGTGCATGCCGATGGTGCGCCTGTCGTGGCGCTGGAGCCGGTACAGCCCGAGGTTGCGCACCCCGGACTCCGGGTCCTTGGTGTGGGTGAGCCCCAGGTTGAAGAAGGAGCCGCCGTCCTTGGGCCAGGTGAACAGGGCCGGGAGCTGTTCCAGGTCGACGTCGTCGCCGTGCAGGACGACCTCCTGCACCGGCGCGTCCTTGACCTTCTTCGGCGGTACGTGGGCCATCGCGCCGAGCTTGCCGAAAGCCTCCCGGACGCCCACGAAGCCGTGCGGCAGCTCGGGCTTGAGCAGTCCGCCGATCCTGTCGCTGATCTCGGCGTACGACTTCAGGCCGAGCGCCTTCAGCAGCCGCCGGTCGGTGCCGAAGACATTCATCGCGAGGGGCATCGAGGAGCCCTTCACGTTCTCGAAGAGCAGTGCCGGGCCACCCGCCTTCTGCACCCGGTCGACGATCTCCCCGACCTCCAGATACGGATCGACCTCCGCTTTGACGCGCTTGAGGTCGCCTTCGCGTTCCAGTGCCCTGAGCAGGGAACGAAGATCGTCGTAAGCCATGGGGCCAAGTATCCCCGAGCGGCTACCCTGGCCCTGTACCTGGGGGCTCCGATCCGTCCCCCACGATCATCTCGCGGGAGGCTCCCATGCTGCGGGTGCTGATGTTCCTTGTACCGCTGGCGCTCAGCATCTACGCCTTCATCGACTGCATCAGCACGCGGGACGAGGACGTCCGGCACATGCCGAAGCCGCTGTGGGCGATCCTCGTGCTGCTCTTCCCGATGGTCGGGTCCATCTCCTGGCTGATCGCGGGCAAGAAGCGCAGCCCGGCGGCCGAGGGCTGGTCCGGGGTGCGGTCCAACCGCGGTCAGCGCTGGGTGGCGCCGGACGACAACCCGGAGTTCCTGAAGTCCCTGGACGACGAGAAGAAGGACGAGCGGGACGAGTCCTGACGGCTCAGTCCTGCCCGGAGCGCAGTTCCTCCAGCTCGGGCGGCAGCTTCCCGCCCGCCGCCAGTTCGGCCATGAGCGTGACCTCCCCGGCGTCCTCCACGGCGATGGCGACGGCCGGGTCGACTCCCTCCACGGCGTAGGCGGTGACCTCGCGGGCGGGGTCACCAAAATCGCCGTCGTCCGGGGTGTCGTCGCAGGCCAGGTTCGTGGCGGTACCGAGCTTCTCGCCCCGCCGGTAGTCGATGTCCGCCACGGAGACGTAGTCCCGGCCCTCGTACGCGACGACATGGGCGCAGGACGCCTCCGCCCGCACGGCCCCGCCGGTCCCGCCGCCGTCCGACTCCGCGCAGCCGACCCCGCCCAGCGCGACCGCGGTGATCCCCGCCATCAGCAGTGCCCGTCTCATGGGTCCCCCTTCGTTTTCCGTTCCCCATGACATTCGACGTGCGGGGAGGCGCGGAGGTTCGGTCAGGACTTCTTGACGGGGTTGCCGTTCTCGTCGAGCTTCACGATCTTGCCGTTCTCGTCGAGGCTGTGGGTGCGCCAGTAGACGTCCCACTTGTCGTCGACGTGCTCCGGGACCTTGCCCTCCGGGTGGCGGAAGTAGCCCTCGCCGGGCTCCTCGCCGTCCTCAAGGCAGTCGCTGCCGGTGCCGTTCACCGTCTGGACGGGGTAGTAGCCGTCGGAGCAGATGCTGTCCCGGAAGTCCAGCCCGGAGCATCCGGTGAGGGTCAGCGCCGCCGCGGCGGCAAGGGCGGCGGCGAGGGTCTGGATGCGGCGGGACCTGGTCATGGTCGTCTGTCTCCCGTGAGTGCGGTCGGACCCGGCTCGGGTGCCGTCGATCCGGTGTGCGTGCGGTCGATCCGGCTCGGGTGCCGTCGATCCGGCGTGAGTGCGGTCGAATCCGGCGCGAGTGCGGTCGCCCCGGTAGCCCCAACTCTTCCGGCGCGGGCTCCTCGCGGCCTGAGCACGGGTACTCAGAACGGCGTGGGCATTACGCGCAAGGCCCGGGGCGCTCGTGCACAGTGGACCGTATGGATCAGGCGCAGGCACGCAGTTGGCTGGCGGTCGCCGTGGCGGAGGCCCGCGCGGGGCTCGCCGAGGGCGGCATCCCGATCGGGGCGGCGCTGTTCGGCGCCGACGGAACGCTGCTCGGACGGGGGCACAACCGGCGCGTACAGGACGACGACCCGTCCGTGCACGCGGAGACGGCCGCGTTCCGGGCGGCGGGGCGGCAGCGGTCGTACCGGGGCACGACGATGGTGACCACGCTCTCGCCCTGCTGGTACTGCTCCGGTCTGGTGCGGCAGTTCGGGATCTCGCGGGTGGTGATCGGGGAGGCCGTCACCTTCCACGGCGGGCACGACTGGCTGGCCGGGCACGGCGTGGAGATCGTGCTGTTCGAGGACGCCGAGTGCGTCGCGATGATGCGGGAGTTCATCCGGGAACGCCCCGAGCTGTGGCATGAGGACATCGGTACGTAAGCGGGATGTGATCGACACCGGCTGACATCCCGCCAATTTCGTAATCCAACGGACACCGTGCGACCTAGTCCGAATCAACTCCCCCTCTCTACCCTGGTGTTGATAGATCTCACGCGTGACCAGCACCACGGTTGGATCGACGGCGACCGCCTCGGGGGGAGAAGCGGTGGGCAGACGCTTGCACGGGCGCGGGGCGTTGTTCGAGACCGATCCGGCCGGGCTGGCCCCCCGGCTCGTGGGCCTGCGCCCGCACCAGCACCGGGTGACGCCGTACGAGCATCCGCAGGAACCGCCGCTGGTCGTGCTCTCCGGGGCGCGCGGGCTCGGCAAGACGGCGGTGCTCGCGGAGTTGCGGGACTCGTACAAGGGGCACACCCCGGTCGGTCTGATCGACTGCGAGGACGCCGAGTTCGCGGCGCCGCCCGCCGGACGGCCCGCCGAGGCCTGGTCACCGGTGTCGCAGGCGCTGCTGGTGCTCGCCGAGCAGCTCGCGGAGCAGGTGACCGGGGCGGGGCGGATCCAGTTCCCGCGGCTGATGTCGGGTCTGGTGGCGGTCGCGGCCGGGGGCTGGGGGGACGCGGACTCCGAGCGGATCCGGCGCGAGGTGCAGCGGATCCTGCTGCTGAACGAGAGCGGGTCCTGGGTCGGCGGCTTCGCCGGACGCTGGGCGGGCCGGGTCGCGGCGAAGGTGGTCGCGGCGGCGACCGGCACCGGGCCACTGCTGTCGGCGGCGGTGGAGGCGACGCTGGAGTCCCTGTCCGAGGGGTTCGCGGGGCGCCGCCACCAGCGGGCCTCGGCCTGGTACCGGGACTATCCCAACGCCGGTGACAACGCCCGGCGCGGGCTGATCCTGCTCTCCGGGCACTTCCGGGCCGGCGGCACCTCCCGGGAGCACGCCGAGCGGCATCTGGTGCGGGCGCTGCGCGCCGACCTCACCGACGCCTACACGGGCGTACTGCCCCGGATGAAGCGGCTGGGACGGCCGCTGGTGCTGCTGGACAACGCGCACACCGCGCCGGGCCCCGGCCTGATCGAGGCGGTACTGCGGGACCGGACGGAGGGCGTCGGCGACCAGGTCGTGTGCTTCGCCGCCGTACGCGGCAGCGGGCGCCCGGCGCTGCGCAACGCGGCCCGGCGGGCCCTGCCCGAGCTGGCCCGGAGCAGCGACTGGGCCCCGGAACCGGGCTCGGCGTCCTCGCGGGCGCTGGTGGTGTCGCTGCCGCCGCTGAGCGGTGACGACACCCTGCACATCGTCGGCGCGGACCCGGCGGTTCCGCCCCAGCTCCCGCAGGCCGCACACCGGCTGACCGGCGGCAGCCCGCTCGGCATCACCCTGGTCGCGGAGGCCGCCGCCCAGCACCCGACCGCGGCCTCCTCGCTCGGCGAGCTGCTCACGGCGGATCTGCGCGTGCACCCCGAGCACGACGGCAGGCCCGCCTACCTGGAGCTGCTGGACCGGCTGGTGCCGCCGGACCGGCTGGACGAGCTGACGGTGCTGGCCGCCGCCCACGACCACGACTCGGCGTGCGCGCTGGCCCGCGCGCTGCTGCCGGAGCACTTCGGGCCCGCCGACGTGAGGGCGCTGGGCGAACTGCTGGCGACGGAGGGTCTGCCCGTGGTGCCGGGGCAGTTCGTCGGCGACCCGTTCGTACGGACGCTGCTGCTGCTCCGGCTGCACCACCGTGACCCCGACCACGGGCAGTGGCGCAAGGCGCACGAAACACTCGTCGACCACTACGCCGACCCGGCCGGCGAGCAGGTGCGCTACCGGCTGCACCACGAACTCGCCCTGGGCGGAACGGACTCGGCGGTGGCGTACCTCAGGGACTCCTTCACCACGCTGCCGACCCGCGGCTGGCTGGCGGTGCTGCGGTTCGTCGCCTCGGCGCCCTACTTCCACGCGCACGACGCCGACGGCCGCGACCACTCCGGTACCGAGGACCGGCGTACGGCGGTGGCGCTCGGCCGCACCGACGCCGGGCACGAGCCGCCGGAGGGCGCGGACGCGGCGCTGCATCTGCGGGTGCGGCGACTGCTGCACGCCGTATGGCAGTTGACCGATCCGCTGACCCTGCCGGACCGGACGGTGGGGCAGCGGCTGCGGTTCGAGCTGGAGCAGCTGTCCAATCTGCGGCCCGCCGGGAACGCCCTGCTGTGGCGGGCGTCGCGGGACTGGCCGGAGGACGCCCTCGCGGGGCGGGAACCGCACATCCCGGACGAGGACGAGGGGGAGGCGTGATGGCGCGCACCGGCGTGTGGACGTGGCTGCGCGAGGACGTCTGGGAGATCCCGCTGCGCCGGTATCTGGCCCTGCTGGTGACGGCCGCGCTGGTGGCGGGCGGCTGGTTCGGGGCGGGCGCGCTGGCGCGGGAGGACCGGTCCTGCGCGCCGGGGGTGGAGCGGCCGGAGGGCAGCGAGGAGTGCGTGGGGGTGTCGACCTCCGCCTACGACTTCGGCCGGCCGCGGCTTCGGGAGGTGATCCGGGCGATCGACCGGGAGAACCGGTCGCTGAAGCGGGGAGTTATGTGACGGTGGCGCTGCTGGAGCCGTTCACCGCGTCCGACCCGGACAACCTGGGTGATGTGCTGCACGAGATGCAGGGCGCCTATCTCGCGCAGTACCGGGCCAATCACGAGTCCAACAGGAAGTCCCCGGCGATCCGGCTCGTCCTCGCCAACCCCGGGGCCACCGGGGCGCACTGGGAGTTCACGGTCGACCGGCTGGAGGAGATGACGAAGGGCCCCGACCGGCTGCGGGCGGTCACCGGGGTGGGGCTGAGCACCGAGAACAACAAGCGGGCCGTCAAGGAACTGACCAGGCGCGGGATCCCGGTCATCGGCAGCTCCATCACCGCCGACGACCTCGCCAACGGGCAGGGGGGCAAGGACCCCTTCCCCGGTCTGGCGCGGGTCTCCCCCACCAACACCGACGAGGCCCGTGCGCTGACCTCGTTCGCCGATGTGACGGCGGGGCGGGCACTGCTGGTGTACGACAAGCCGGGCGACCCGTACACGCGGACGCTGCAGAAGTCGTTCATGAAGCTCCTCGCGGGCTCCCCGTACGAGCCGCAGCCGTTCACGCCGCCCGCGGACCGCAGCGAGGAAGGGACGACCGCGAACACGTTCTGGCAGATCGCGTCCCTGGTGTGCGGGACGGCTCCGGAGACGGACACGATCCTGTTCGCCGGACGGCACACGCAGTTGCGGCAGTTCATCAACGAGCTCGGCGAACGGTCCTGCCAGCACCGGGAGTTCACCGTGCTCACCGGCGACGAGGCGTCGTACCTCACCGGGGACAAGGAGCTGGACCGGAGCGCGCTCACGCACAAGCTGTCGGTGCGCTACACCGCGCTGGCGCATCCGGACGCCTGGGCGAAGGACGGTGCGAGGACCGGGGGTTCGGCGGCGGACGCGGCCGAGCTGGCGGAACTGCTGTCCACGGCCGCGCGCAGGCCGGTCGGGCCGATCGGCGAGGTGTCCCTGGAGGACGGCCAGCTGATCATCGCGCACGACGCCATGCGGCTGGCGGTCACCGGCATCCGCAGGGCCACGACGGAGGGCAGGGTGGCACCGCGGCTCGCGGACGTGGGCCTGCAGTGGCCGCAGGTGAAGGGGCCACTGCGGGTGAACGGGGCGAGCGGGTGGATCTGTCTGGACGCGCACGGCAACCCGTACGACAAGGCGGTGCCGATCGTGGAGCTGACGGCCGAGGGGAAGGCGCGGTTCGTGAAGATCGCCTGGCCCCAGGAGAAGCCGCCGGCGAAGGAGTGCCTGCCGCCGTCCTAGGAGGCGCCCAGAATCTCGATCAGCCGTTCGAATCGCTCGCGCCAGCGCTCCTCCGACTCCCGCTCCCCCTGGAACTCGTGGGTGAACCGCAGCGCGCTGCCCTCGTCCCCGTCCCGCTCCAGATGGAACCGGATCCGGCCGCCGCCCTCGACGGTGTACTCCACGACCCGGTCCACGTCCCAGGCGGTCACCCGCCCCGACCCCACATCACGCAGGGTGACGTCCCCGCCGAGCCGGGGTTCGAGCTGATCGACCTCCGTGAACCACTTCGCGAGCCCTTCGGCCGTGGAGAACACCGGCCACACCGACTCCATCCGCCCGGGCAGCCGCACCAGAAAATGCAGGATGTGCGTGCTCCCCTGCACCTGACTCATGCCCTGCTCAATAGATCCGGACATGCCTCCAGCGTGGCCCTTGGCCGGAGGATCCGCACGCGGTTCGGCAGGCTCGCCGCCGGGCCGACGACCGCGCGCCGGGGCGGCCGCACGGACGGTGACCGGGTCCGGGCGCCTGCCGAGCGGCGGCTGTGCTGCCTGGCGGCGGGCCGCCCGCCCGCCAAGAGGCCGGGAGTCGGCGGCCAGGCCGGGAACCGGCGGCGCCCGCACGGCGGCCCGCGCGCCGCTCTGCCGCGGCTGCCGGTACGCCAAGGCCGGTCCCCCGCGACCCGGCGTCACGGGAGACCGGCCTTGGCGTACGACGGCCTCAGAACCCCACGGACTGCAGCGCTCCCAGGCCCACGTCGGCGTAGGAGTGCTTGCCGGAGACGAAGATGTTCACGCCGTAGTAGTTGAAGAGCCAGCAGCCGAAGGCGGCGAGGGCCAGGTAGGCGGCCTTGCGGCCCTTCCAGCCGGCCGTGGCGCGGGCGTGCAGGTAGCAGGCGTAGGCGACCCAGGTGATGAAGGACCAGGTCTCCTTGGGGTCCCAGCCCCAGTAGCGGCCCCACGCGTCGCCCGCCCAGATCGCGCCCGCGATGATCGTGAACGTCCACAGCGGGAAGACGGCCGCGTTGACGCGGTAGGAGAACTTGTCCAGCGAGGCCGCCGCGGGCAGCCGGTCCAGGAACGAGGAGGCGAACCGGCCCGGCGTGCCGCCGTTCGCCAGCTTGTTCTCGTAGGAGTCGCGGAACAGGTACAGCAGCGTCGAGACCGCGCCGACGTAGAACACCGCGCCGCACAGGATCGCGGTGGAGACGTGGATGTACAACCAGTACGAGTGAAGGGCGGGAACCAACTGGTCACTCTCGGTGTACAAGACAGTGACAGCCAGACCGAGATCCAGGAGGACCGACGTGGTCAGGAACAGCCCGAGCCAGCGCACGTTCTTCTTCAGCGCCAGCAGCGTCAGGTACACGCCGACGGCGACCGTGGAGAAGGTGATGTTGAACTCGTACATGTTGCCCCACGGCGCCCGCTGCACCGACAGGGCCCGGCAGAGCACACCGCCGGCCGCGATCAGGAAGGCGAGCACGGTGAGGGAGACGGCGATACGCCCGTAGAGGTCACCCTGCTCGTCACCGCCGTGCGCGCCCGGCCCGTCCGGGACGTCACGGGTGTTCCCCGTGGCCCGGACCACGACCTTCGGCCGCTCCAGTACGGCGGTCCCGCCGCCCTTCTTCACCGTCACGGCGGGCGCCGCCGAGGTCTTCGCGGACGCGGTCAGCGCGGCGGCCGTGCGGCCGACCTTGCTGCGGCTGCCGAAGAGCCATTCGGTGATGTACGCGAAGAAGGCCAGGGTGTAGACGGCCATCGCGGAGTAGATCAGCGTATTGCTGAGGTTCGCGAGGTTCTCGTTGGTAGCGGCGGCGAGAGTCACTTCTCAGCCCCTTCGGCAGGTACAGCGGAGTCGGTTGCGGTGGTCTGCTGCTCAGTGTCGTCCGGCGCGTCCACGGCCGGGTCACCGGGGTCCGGCGCCCCCGGCGCCTGTTCGTACAGGGTCCCGGCGAGGTCGCCGAGCTCCTCGGGCACCTTGGCGGACTCGCTGCGGCCGAGCCCGGCCATCTCCACGACGGTCACCCCGTCGGCGCCCTTCACCGCCCGCACCCACACCCGGCGGCGCTGGATGAACAGGGAACCGGCCAGCCCCAGGATCGCGGCGACGGCCCCGGTCAGCGCCCAGCCACTCGCGGGCTGCTCGGTGATCTGGAAGTTGGCCCACTCCTTGGTGCCCTCGTAGGTGACCGAGCCCGCGCCACCCGGCAGCTTCATGGTCTGCCCGGGCCGCAGGTTCTGCCGCAGCTGCTTGCCCTTGGCGTCCTTGAAGCCCTTCATGTGCTTCTTGTCGAGCTGGTACACGCTCTGCGGGATGCCCGAGTTGACGCCCAGGTCGCCGTGGTACGCCTCAAGGTTGAGCACCGGGTTGAGCAGGGCGGGGAAGGCGGAGGAGACCTCGTTGCCCGCCTCGTAGGTGGGCAGGAAGGCGGCCTGGAAGGCGAGCTGCTCGCCGACGCCCTTGGCGTTGCGGTAGCCGTCGAGCACCTTGATCACACCGGAGGAGGTGACATTGGAGTCGAGCGGCAGCAGCGGCACGGCGTCGCTGAAGACGACCTTGCCCTTGCCGTCCCGCACGGTGATCACGGGGGCGTAGCCGTGGGCGGTGAGGTAGACCTTCGAGCTGCCGATCTCCAGCGGCTCGTTGACCTTGACGACGGTGGACTTCTCCTTGCCGTACGCGCCCTCGGCGTAGGTGAGGGACGCCTGGTAGGTGCGCGGGGTGCCCTTGTTGGGGCCGGAGGGCTCGTAGGTGCCCTTGAAGTCCTTCAGGTCGAAGGAGAAGGGGGTCAGGTCGTCGGTGCTGAAGAGGGTGCCGGACTTGAAGTCGTCGTACTGCACGAGGGTGTTGGCGAACCCGCCGCCCTCGACGATCAGCTTGTTGCCCTCCATCTTGAACAGCTGGCCCCAGGCGAAGGCCACCAGCATCACGATCAGCGCGATGTGGAAGACGAGGTTGCCGACCTCCCGCAGATAGCCCTTCTCGGCGGCGACGGCGTCACCGGCGATGTGGGCGCGGAAGCGGTTCTTCTTCAGCAGCGCGAGCGCGGCCTCGCGGACCTGCTCGGGCTCCGCCTCCGTGCGCCAGGTGGTGTGGGCGGGCAGCCGGGTCAGCCGCTTGGGCGCGCCCGGCGGACGGCCGCGCAGCTGACCCACGAACTGCCAGGTGCGGGGCACGATGCAGCCGATGAGGGAGACGAACAGCAGGATGTAGACCGCGGAGAACCACACCGAGCTGTAGACGTGGAAGAGGCCGAGCTTGTCGTAGACCGGCGCGAGCACCTCGTGCCGGTCACGGAAGTCGGCGACCTTCGTCTCGTCGGAGCCGGTCTGCGGGATCAGCGAGCCGGGGATCGCGCCGAGCGCGAGCAGCAGCAGGAGCAGCAGCGCGACCCGCATGGAGGTCAGCTGCCGCCAGAACCAGCGGACCCAGCCGACGAACCCCAGCGCGGGCACACTCGACAGTTCCTCGGTGGGGGCGGTGGAGAGCTGGGAGCCGGCGGCGCCGAGATCCTGCTCTTCGGCGCGGTCGGTTGTCGTCTCGCTCATTCCTCAGATCCCCACCGTGAAGCCGTTGGACCAGTTCTGCATCTCGGAGACCATGCTGTCCCAGACGCCGGTGAGCAGGAGCAGACCGGTCACGATCATCATCGTGCCGCCGATCCGCATCACCCAGACATAGTGGCGCTTGACCCAGCCGAAGGCGCCGAGCGCCTTGCGGAAGGCGACCGCGGTGAGCACGAACGGCACGCCGAGGCCGAGACAGTAGGCGACGGTCAGTATGGCCCCGCGCCCGGCGCTGGCCTCGCTGTAGGACAGGGCGATCACGGAGGTCAGGGTCGGGCCGATGCAGGGAGTCCAGCCGATGCCGAACAGCGCGCCGAGGAAGGGGGCGCCGACCAGCCCGGTCATCGGCCGCTTGTGGAAGCGGAACTCGCGCAGGGTCATCCAGGGCATCAGGCCCATGAAGAAGACGCCCATGGCGATCATCAGCACGCCGAGCACCTTGGACAGGACGGCCTTGTGCTCCTGAAGTGTGTCCCCGAAGTACCCGAACAGGGCGCCGCTGGAGACGAAGACGGCGGTGAAGCCGAGGACGAAGAGGGAGGCGCCGGCCACCATCCGGCCGCGGCGGGCCTCGGCGAGGTCGGTGCCGGTGACGCCGGTGACGTAGGAGAGGTAGCCGGGGACCAGTGGCAGCACGCACGGGGAGAAGAAGGAGACCAGGCCGCCGAGGACCGCGATGGGCAGCGCGAGCAGCAGGGCGCCGCTCATCACCGTCTCGTTGGGGCCGGTCGCGGCCAGTGTCGTGAGGGTGCTCACGTCACTTCTCCGCGAGGACGGGGTCGATCATCTTGCGCAGGCTCTCCTCGCCGAGCGCGGCCAGGGAGCGCGCGGCGAGCTTGCCGTCGCGGTCGATGACGAGCGTGGAGGGGATGGCCTGCGGGTTGAGGGTGCCCTTCTTGAAGCGCAGCATCAGCTTGCCGGTGGGGTCGTACAGGCTCGGGTAGGTGACGCCGCGGTCCTCCTCGAAGGCGCGGGCGTTCTCGACCTTGGCGTCGCGGGTGTTGATGCCGACGAACTCCACGCCGTCCTTCTTGAGGTCCTGGTAGACCTTCTCGAATTCGGGTGCCTCGACGCGGCAGGGCGCGCACCAGGAGCCCCAGACGTTCAGCACGACGACCTTGCCCTTGTAGGAGGCGAGGTTGAGCTGCTCACCGTCGACGGTCTCGCCGGACAGGTCGGGGGCCGCGTCCCGCTGGCCCTTCTTGACGGTCGCGATGCCGTCCTCGCCCATGACGAACCCGGTGCCTCCGGAGCCCCCGGACGTGCCGCCCGAGGTGCACGCGGACAGCAGCAGCGCGGCGACGACGGCACCGGCGAGGGTCAGGGGGGCACGGCTGGCGGCACTCATGTGAAAAGTTTCGCATGCCCGTTCCGGGGATCTTGCGCACCCCCCTCGCAGGTGAAAATCCGCATTTCAGACCACCTTTCGGCGCCCTGTCACAGCTTCTTCCAGCCTCCGGCGGGCGCCTGCCCGACCTCGAGGGTGCGCAGCTTGTCGAGCACCTCCGGCGACTGAACGTCCAGCCAGTCCACGAACTGCCGGAAGGAGACCAGGCGTACGTCCTCGCCCTTCTCCTTCTCGCGCGCGATGTGCTTGAGGGCCTTCTCGACGGCGTCCATGTAGATGCCGCCGTTCCACTGCTCGAAGTGGTTGCCGATGAAGAAGGGTGCCCGGTTTGACTCGTATGCCCGCTTGAAGCCGGATATGTAGGCGTTGGTGGCCTGTTCGCGCCAGCCGGGGTAGTTGTGGGCGGGGGCGTTCGTGGAGTTGATCGACTGGTTGGCCAGGATGTTGTAGTCCATCGACAGGACCTCGAAAGTGTGACCGGGGAAAGGTATCTGCTGGAGCGGCAGGTCCCATATGCCCTTTTTCTTGGTCGGCCAGACCTGGCGGCCGCCGGGCGAGGAGGCGTCGTAGCGCCAGCCGAGCTCGCGGGCGGTGGGCAGCAGGTTGTCCTGGCCGAGCAGACAGGGGGTGCGGCCGCCGACGAGTTCCTTGTCGTAGTCGAAGGGCAGCGAGGGCAGGTCGGTCCACCCGGAGTTGGTGCGCCACTCCTTCACGAAGGACTTCGCCTGGTCGATCTCGCTGCGCCACTGCTGCGGGGTCCAGTGGGCGACGGAGCCCGAGCCCGCGCAGAAATGGCCGTTGAAGTGGGTACCGATCTCGTGCCCGTCGAGCCAGGCGCGGCGGACGTTCTTGAGGGTGTCCTTGATGTGGTCGTCGGTGAGGTAGCCGATGTCGGAGGCGCCGCGCTGGTTGTTCGGGGGTTCGTAGAGCCGCTTCTTGCTCTCGGGCAGCAGATAGAGCCCGGAGAGGAAGAAGGTCATGTGCGCGCCGTGCTCGGCGGCGAGGTCCAGGAAGCGCGGGAAGAGGCCGTTGCCGACCTCACCGGCGCCGTCCCAGGAGAAGACGACGAACTGGGGCGGGGTCTGACCGGGCTCCAGCGGCTCCGGCTTGGGGGGCTGCTTGGGCTGCTTGCCCGTGTAGGAGGTGGAGCCGTCCCCGATGGGCTTGGCGGAGGGCTTCGACTCGGGCTTGGAACCGGCGGGCTTGCGGTCGCCGGAACCTCCGGAGGGGTTCGGTCCGTCTGACGACTTGAGGGCGCCGCAACCGGCGAGTCCGGCCGCGGCGGCCCCGGCGACACCGAGTCCGAGTGCTCCCCTGCGGGTGAGAGTGCGCATGGCATCCCCGTTCGTACGTGCTCTGCTGGTCACCCAGTCAGAGGACGCACGGAACGGGACGGTTCCTGTGGATCACATGTGATTCACAACAAATGCCATGGAAAAGGGGTGTTGATGCGCTATGCGCAACAGCGGGACGCAATGCGAACTATGCACACCAACATAACTTACGAACCCTTATTGACCCCTATGCCCCAAATGCCTTGCTCTTGCCCTTGACCGGCTTCGCGCCCGCCCGCAGATGGACGGGGACGAGATCGATCGCGGGCTCGCTGTACCCGACCGAGACGATCCTGTCGCCCCGGTAGGTGAAGGACGTCAGCGACGCGAGCGTGCACTGGCGGCGGCGCGGGTCGTGCCACAGCCTGCGCTTCTCCACGAAGGACCGCACGATCCAGATCGGCAGCTGATGGCTGACCAGCACGGCCTCGTGCCCGCGCGCCCGGTCCTTGGCGGTGTCCAGCGCCCCCATCATCCGTACGACCTGCTCGAAGTACGGCTCGCCCCAGGACGGCTTGAACGGGTTGACCAGGTGCTTCCAGTTGGCCGGCTTCTTCAGCGCGCCGTCGCCGACGCCGAAGGTCTTGCCCTGGAAGACGTTGTCGGCCTCGATGAGCCGCTCGTCGGTGACGATGTCCAGGCCGTGCGCCTTGGCGATGGGCGTCGCCGTCTCCTGCGCCCGCTCCAGCGGGGAGGAGCCGACGTGGACGATGTCCCGGGAGGCCAGGTGCTCGGCGACCCGGTCGGCCATCTGCCGGCCCAGCTCGGACAGGTGGTAGCCGGGCAGCCGGCCGTAGAGGACGCCGTCGGGGTTGGCGACCTCGCCGTGCCGCATCAGGTGGACGACGGTGATGTCCTGGTCGCTGCTGACGTCGCTCATGCCGTGGCCTCCGCCGCCGCGCGGGCCGCCGCCGGAAGGGCGTCGGCGATCCGCTGCACCGCCCGCTCGTCGTGGGCCGTGGAGACGAACCAGGACTCGAAGGAGGACGGCGGCAGGTAGACACCGCTCGCCAGCAGGGAGTGGAAGAAGGCCGTGTACCGGAACGAGTCCTGCTTGCGGGCGTCCTCGTAGTCACGGACCTCGCGGTCGGTGAAGAACACCGAGAACATGTTGGACGCGGTCTGGATCCGGTGCGCGACGCCCTCCTTGGTGAGCGCCTCGCCGACCAGGCCCCGGATCTCCTCGGAGACGGCGTTGACCTTGTCGTAGGCCGCGTCGTCGAGGAGCCGCAGCTGGGCGAGCCCGGCGGCCGTCGCGACCGGGTTACCGGAGAGGGTGCCCGCCTGGTACACGGGCCCGGCCGGGGCGAGGTGCGCCATGACGTCGGCGCGCCCGCCGAACGCCGCGGCCGGGAAGCCGCCGCCCATGACCTTGCCGAAGGTCATCAGGTCCGGGACCACACCGTCCACCCCGAACCAGCCCGCGCGGCTGGTGCGGAACCCGGTCATGACCTCGTCGGAGATGTAGAGGGCGCCGTTCTTCTGGCAGGCGTCCTTCAGCCCCTGGTTGAAGCCGGGGCGCGGCGGTACGACGCCCATGTTGCCCGGGGACGCCTCGGTGATCACACAGGCGATCTCGCCCGGGTGCCGGTGGAACGCCTCCTGCACGGCCTCCAGGTCGTTGTACGGCAGCACGATCGTGTCGCCGGCCTGGGCACCCGTGACACCCGGGGTGTCGGGGAGGGCGAAGGTGGCGACGCCGGAGCCCGCGGCGGCGAGCAGCGAGTCGACGTGGCCGTGGTAGCAGCCGGCGAACTTGATCACCTTGGAGCGCTGGGTGAAGCCGCGGGCCAGCCGGATGGCGGACATGGTCGCCTCGGTGCCGCTGGAGACGAGCCGTACCTGCTCGACGGGGGCGACCCGCGCCACGATCTCCTCGGCGAGCGCGACCTCGCCCTCACCGGGCGTACCGAAGGAGGTGCCGCGCGCGACGGCCTCCTGCACGGCGGCGATGACCTCCGGGTGGGCGTGCCCGAGGATCATCGGCCCCCAGGAGCACACCAGGTCCACGTACTCGCGCCCGTCGGCGTCGGTCAGCCAGGCGCCCTTGCCGGACACCATGAACCGGGGCGTACCGCCCACGGCGCGGAAGGCGCGCACCGGGGAGTTCACACCACCCGGAGTGACGGCCGCAGCACGGTCGAACAGAGCCTGCGACTCAGGCGCATCGTATGAATAAGGCAGTGAGCTCATCTCCTGCGACTTCTCCGACCTTCTCCGAGTGCTCGGACTCCGGTTGCCAGTGACCTCCTCAGGGTAGGCCAGGGGGCGCGCGCGACCGCCGGGCCGCTCCCTGCCTCTCCCCACTGACCCGAGATCCAGTCCCTGCCCCCGCGCGATCTGCGAAACTGGGCACTGGTACAAGATCCTGCGGACAGGTGTTTCAACGCACGTTTCGGCGAGCGACCGTGGGGGAGGTCACTGACACGATGATCGGGTTGCGCGGCGGGGGCCACGCGTCCTAGAAAAGCAGTCGGGTGGAGATATGCATCGCGGTGGCGGACTGGGCGAGGGGACTGATGACCTGGGTCCTCGTCGTGCCCGGCGGGGAAGGCACCGACGCGAGGCGGAGGAAGCTACCGAAGCACGTCAGGGCGGACAGAGCGGACAGACGGACCCCGAGCGGATCGACCGACGCGTCGACCGGCTCCGGGCGGCGAGCAGGAATGGTGGTCGGGTGGGGGTGACGTACAAGTACTTCGGCGCGCCGGACGGCGCGACCGCGGCCCGCGTCCCGATCTCGATGCGCCCCGAGGAACTCGGCGGCGACGAGCTCGGCATGAACGGCATGTTCACCAAGATCAAGCCGGAGACGATGGCCGCGATGGTACTGACCGGCATCGAGGGCGTCCCCCTGCACAAGGTCCCGCCCCTGGAACTGGTCGTCCTGCACCCCGACTACGCCGTCGTCAAACTCCCCATGACCGTCGTCGACCCCCTGCGCGGCATAGGCGAGGAAGCGGTCGGCGCGGCAGCCTTCATCTGGTCGACGGTCCCGGACCGCGGGGGCCCGCGGGACGCGTTCAACGTGTACCAACTGCTGCACGAGTGGCAGGACTTCAGCCATCGGTTGCATGAGGCGGGGCATCAGCCGTACTGCCTTGTGTGGCCCTGAGCTGGGGTTTCGGTGCTTTCGGGCGGGGTCTTCGGGCCTCGCCCTTTTTGGTGGCGGAGAGGGGCCGTCAGGCGGCCAGGGCACATTGAGGGCACATTGGTTTCGCTGGGGGTGCTGATGTGCCCTGGGCTGCGGGCCGGTCGCCGTCGGCTTCCGCTTCCGCCTCGGCTTCCGTTTCCGTTTCCGTTTCCGTGAAGGCGTCGTCGATCGCCTTGCGGGTGCGGGTCTCGCTGGACGGCAGTAGGTGCGTGTACGTCCGCAGCGTGAAACCCGGGTCCGAGTGGCCGAGGTACTCGGAGAGCGCCTTGATACTCTCCCCCGCGCCCAGGAGCACGGAGGCGTACGCGTGCCGGAGGGCGTGCATGCCGTCTTCCGGCGCCGCCTGGAGGTAGCGCGCGCCGCGCTCGCGGGGTGGGATCACTCCGGCGGCAGCCAGGGCAGCAGCCTCAGGCACGGCGGCGCTGATCACCTCTGTGCCCGGCCGCCACCGTCCGGCCTGGGTGCCTGGGGTTTGCGGTGCCTGCCGGTGCCGGAGCCGAGCGGCTTCGACACCGGCCCTGCGGGCGAGGGCTCGTTGGCCTCCGGGTACAGGATGGCTTGGGCCTCGACCAGGCTGGCTGCGAATCCGTACAGCTCCCAGGTGTGCCCGTTCCAGCGCTCGATGGCGCGGGGCGCATCCGGATTAAGATGCGATGCCCTGGGCCCGTCGCCGGGCATGACAGGCACGGCGCGAAGTCGGCCGATCTTCGCGTCACGGCGTTCCGCCCAGTCCTTCAGCGGTTCGTCGTCCATCCTGGCGTTCCTCGCGTCGTTGGCGGCTGTCTCAGGAGGGTAGCGGCCACTGCGGGCCGTTCGGGTTCCCGAGCCAGACGGCCTGCTGGTCGCGGGAGACGGTCACGCCGAACGCCGCGGTGTTCGGTGAGCCGTACTCCTCCCAGGTGGCCACCGCCGATTCGATCGCGTCCCACAGGCGGTGGGGGCCGCCCTGTCGGACCTGCCAGCCGCCGTCCGTGGGAGCGAGGACGGCGAAGGAATCGGTAACGCTGTCCAGCAGAAACGTGCTGACCGGGCCGCCGTCGACCGCCATCGAGAAGAAACGGGCGTCCGGCGCCGCGAGCTGCGCCATGAACGCGGGCCCGGAGCTGGTGAGAAGCTCTGGCCCGCGTGCGGCTTTCCGTACCGTTCCGTCGTCGGGGGCCGGCACCATGCCGAGGTTCTCCGGTGCGTCCTGCTGACGGGCGATCATGAAGCTCGGGTCGTCCTCGCTAAACCACCCGCTCGCGCTGTCACCGGTGACGATGAGTTTGGCCAGGCCGAGGGAGCGCATCCAGCCGCGAAGGGTGGTGAGGATGAGGCCGCCCGGCCGGACCTGTTCCAGCCAGGCGGGCGGGATGCTGCGGAAGCCGCACGTGGCGATCAGGCGGTCGTACGGGGCTCCGCCGGGGTGGCCGGCGCAGCCGTCTCCCACCAGCAGGTGGGGGGTATGACCGGATCCCGTGAGGGCGTGGCCGGCTCGTCGGGCCACGCCCTCGTCCGTCTCGATCGAGGTCACGCTCTCGCTGCCGAGCCGGTGGCACATCAGTGCTGTCGAGTAACCGGCTCCGGTGCCGATCTCCAGTACCTTCATGCCGTCCTGCACATCCAGGTCTTCGAGCATCCGGACCACGAGGCTCGGCAACGTCGACGACGAGGTCGGGGTCGCGTTGCTGATCGGCTTCGGGTCGGCCCAGTCGAGGTCCCGGCCGTCGAACTGGGTCATCCATGTCTCGTCGGTGTAGACGAGCCGTAGCCACTCCTCCTTGCCAACCGTCTCCGGTGTGACCGGCTCCCAGGTGGTGACGCCCGGGGCGTGGCTCTCCCGGTAGAAACGCGGGATGAACCTGTGGCGTGGCACGGCCTCCACGGCGGCCCGCCACTGCGGTGAGCGCAACCAGCCGTGCTTCTCCAGTTGTCGGGCGAGTCGGCGCCGGAGATCGGCTGCGGCCGCCTCGATGTCGGTTTCACTGGCCACGGAGTCCTCCTTCCAGGAGATCGGCGAGTGCAGCAGTCATCGGCAGACCGGTCGGCGGCTCCATCCATGCCCACTGCCCGGAAGGATTGCACTCGATGAAGATCCACTCACCGCGGTCGGTCAGAGCGAAGTCGAACGCCCCGAAGACGAGCCCGAAGTGCTTCAGATAGGCACGCATCGACCGCTCCACCGCGGGTGGCGCGGCAAGCGGCGTGTATGTGTGAGTGCCGTAGTCCGTACGCCAGTCGAGGAGACCGGAGTCGATCCGCACGGCGAAGATCTGCTCGCCGATCACAGTCACCCGGATATCGGCAACCTTGCGCACCCGCTTCTGGAAGAGGTGCATGGTGCCGGACACGGAATCGTCGATCTCGTCGACGGTCACCTCGGTCACGGGGACCGTCTGGGCCTTGCCGTCGACCAGGTAGAGCGGAACCGAGATCGGCTTGAAGATGACGGCACCTTGCGCCTTGATGAAGGCCCGCGCGTCGTCGGGAACGTTGGTGATCAACGTCGGCGGAAGCGTGAAGCCAGCCGCCGCCGCTGCCGCGAGCCCGGCTGGCTTGTACTCGGCGTCGCCGATGCGATTGGGGTGGTTGACGTAAAGGCAGCCGGGCAGCGAGGTCAGGATGCCTCCGAGCCCGTAGCGCGCCTGGGCGACGGCGAACCGTTCGTCCTGCTTGTCGAGGTGGGGGAAGGCAAACCCGGAGGGGCGCCGGTAGTACACGGAACGCACCGCGCCCAGGTCGGCACGTCGGCTCGGGGTCTGCACGCTTCCCCGCCAGCTGTGGGTGCCGCCGATGGCGGCCGAGCACGACAGGGTGGCGGGGAAGTCACCGGAGTCGAACCGCACGACCGGGACGCCCCGGTCGTGCAGCTCGGCGATCACGAAGTCCGCGGTCGGGTCGTCGAGGTTGGTGACGACCAGGACCGGACGATCGTCGTTCGTCACCAGAGTCACTGGTCGGTGTCGTTCCCCGTGTCGCTGTCCGGGGAGTCGCTGTTGCGGTCGCCCTGACCCGTGGTGCCGGTCGCGGGATTCGTACCGGAGGATGTGCCGTGGCCCGGGGACATGGTGGGCGCCCCGGAGGTGTCGAAGTACCGGGCGGTCTGCGTCTTCGGATCCAGCGTCACCGTCGCGTAGACGGGGCCCTCGACGGGCGGGTACGGGGCGATGCGACGGAGACCCCACGGGGCCGCCGTCAGATGCCCCTGCGGCAGCGGGCTGCCCGTGGGGAATCGATCCATGTGGTTGAACACGGTCTTCCTTCCTGTCAGAAGTTCTGTCCTTCGCCTGACTTGCTCACCCGCACGGCATCGAGGAACGTGGTCCTCCTTGTGCGGGAGTCTCAGGGGCACCGGGAAGAAGAGGCACCGGGCCCTACGTCGAAACCGGACCGGGACTTCGCAGCCCGTCCAGGACCCGTTGAAGGAGGCTGATGTCCGGTGCGCGGGCCTCGACTGCCAGTCGGCCGCCGTCGTACCAGCGGCTGAGCTGCTGCCGCCACGCGATCTCGGCACGTTGTATCTCCGCGCGGATCTCGCCGAGAGCCATTCCCGACTCGACGCGCAGCCGCACAAGGTCGGCGGGAGTTATCCGGACCGACTCCGGGACAGCAACTGCGCCGGCCTCGTCAGACGGACGCGTCGGGCCGAAGGCCAGCTGCACGCACGCGTCCGGGAACGGGTCGCCGACCAGTTCCTCCGAGGGCAGGAGTCGTAAGGAGATACGCGAGATCAGCATGCGGCCGGCACCCGCAGCTCTGCCCAGACGAGCTTGCCCCAACGATGCAGGTCGTAGCCCCACCGCCAGCTCAGCGAATCGACCAGGAGCAGACCACGGCCGCCCTCCGAGTCACCTTCAGGACAGCCCGGTTCCGGGGTGTCTCGGCACTTGTCGGCAACGCCGATCCGAATCACTTCGGCCGTCTCGCGCCGAATCACCACACGGACCACGCGACAGGGCGTGTGGCTGACGGCATTGCTGATCAGCTCCGAAACGATCAAAGTGCCTACCTCGGCCAACTCACCTATGCCCCAGGTGTCCAGAGCCGCGGAGACAAGCAGACGTGCGCGACGCGCGGATTCCGGCTCGCACGGCACCGTCTCGGTGTAGCCCGGAACACCGGTCGCGGTTGGTTTGGCGGCGGTCATGGTCACGGGGTCATCCCTCCGAGGCTGGGACGCCCGCCCCGCGACGGGTGCGCAGGGGCGGGCTTTCCTCCACGCCATCGAGAGGCGGGAAGGGGAATCTCGCCCGCTCAACGGCTGGTACCGAGTCAACGGCCCTTGGCTGACGGCGAACAGGAAATGTCGCGCCCCGCCGTGCCTCCGCGAACCGGAAGACTTTACGCTCCGGTGACCTCGGGTCTGGTTCGGCCAGTGACCACAGGGCTACGGTCGGTCCATGGGAGCGAACGCCATCCTCAAGAGCCGGATGGAGGAACTCGGGCTCACCCAGGAAGAATTGGCTGGTCGGATGAACGCTGCGCTGGCAGAGATCACCGGCAGGCCCGGTGACGTCTCCGACCGCACAATCCGCAACCTCCTCAACGGGACCTCCCGCCGCCCCATCGGACGCACATGTGCAGCCCTGGAGCGGGTGTTCGGTTGTCCCGTCGAGGACTTAGGGTTCAGCGCACCACGCACCATGCAACACCCGCAGGAGGACCCCGTGCGGCGTCGCACTTTCCTCACCTCAGCGACCGGAAGCGCGGCCGCCGCCGTTCCCTTGGTGGCCCAACGCCGGACCGTCGGCATGTCGGACGTGGCCCGGGTCGCTGCCGGGATGAACGCCCTTGTCGAAGCCGACGACCGCCAGGGCGGACACACGGCACTGGAGAAGGCCGCCGCCCAGGGCCGCACGAGGGTGCTGGAACTACAGCAGCGCAACGCCGGGGAACGCGTCCGCCGAGCCCTGTACGCACTGGCCGCCGAGTACACCACCATCGCCGCCTGGTCCTGCATCGACGCCCGCAATCTCGACCAGGCCCAGAGCTACCTGAACGAATCAGCGACGTACGCCGGCCTCTCCCAGTACGGCCCCACCGAAATGCGGGTCTGGGTCAACCTCTCGATGCTCGCCTACCAGCGGCAGAACTGGCCCGAAGCCCTCGCAGCGGCCCAGGCCGCGCAAGCCTCCTCAGCGGCTCGCCGAGACCCGTTCTTCGACTCGCTGGGCCGAGTCCGCGTCGCCCTCGCGTACGCGGCTCTCGGTGACGGCCGTGCGGGCCTGCGTTCACTGGGATCAGCCCAGGACACCTTCACGAGAGTGGCCGACCGAGAGCGTCCGCGCTGGACCGCCTTCTACGGGCAGGCCGAACTTGACCACCTCGCCGCAATCGTCCAGTTCAACAGCGGACGCCACCCTCATGCCGAAGCCATGGCTCACCGCGCGCTGGCCAGGATCCCGACCGCCTTCCGGCGCAACAAGGCCCTCGCGACCGCCCAACTCGCCCTCGCACAGCTCCACCAGGGAGAGGCCGAACAGGCCACGGCCTCAGCCACCGACGTCTTCACCATCATGGATGGCGACCCATTGCCCGGCCGTTTGCGCACGCTCATGGGCGACTTCCACCGGGGCCTGTTCGTCATGGCTCCCTCCGCCTCCTACGCACGAGACTGGGCAGACCGCATGCGAACCGAATGGAGCCGAGCGTGACCGACCTGCGTCACTTCCAGCACGGAAACCTCCCCGAGGTCTTCCGGCAGATGCTCATCGACGTACACGCCGACGCCTACGCCGATCAGATGGACGACCCCTTCCACCAGCGCTTCGCCTGGTTCGTCGACCACTGGACCGGCATGGACGGCTTCTCCTGCGTGGTGGCGTACGACGAAGACGAACCGGTCGGCTTCGCCTACGGCGCCCCGCTCGCCCCCGGCCGCGAATGGTGGCGCTCCACCGCGTACGAGCCGAACAACGGCTACTCCTCCACCTACGCCGTGTCCGAGGTGATGGTGCGCCCGGGCTGGCGAAAGCAGGGAATCGCCGACCGCTTGCATGAGGCGCTACTCAAGGAACGCACGGAAGACCTCGCCGTGCTACTGGTCGACGTCACACACCCCAAGGTCCAAGCGCTCTACGAGACCTGGGGATACGCCAGAGTCGGCGAGCAGCAACCGTTCGCCGACTCACCGGTGTACGCGGTCATGGTCAAAGACCTTCGGGACTGAGTCAGGAACTGGAGCCCATGACTCCCTTGGCGCTGATGGCAAGGCGAGGTGCCAGGACGACGAAATCGACCAGTGCTGTCAGTGGGACAGGGCAGACTGGACACCGTGACGACACCCGACATCCGGGGGCTGGAGCAGCTTGAGCGCGCCGTCCTGGATGACACCGCCTCTCTCGCTACCGCCCTCCGGCGGTGCATCATGCTGGCTGGCTACGCCCACCACGGCCAACTGCGCGCCTGGGCGCTGAAGGAGCTGGAAGGGTACACGGCGGCTGATGAGCTGCCCTCGTACCGGAAGGTGCCAGCCGCGCTCGAAGTCGTGGTGGACCTCTATCTACCGGGCCAGATCATCCGGGGCAACACCCAGCGGATCAGCCCTGGGCAGCTACCCGAGCCCGCTCAGGATCGTGGCATCGGAGAGAGCGCACCGATCCGGCAAGGAGTCCGGGAACTCGAAGCCGTCGTCACTCGCGGGGACAGGGTGGTACGTCTGAGCCCGCCCGGCTCGGCTGAATACGTCCTGCTGATGACACAGGAACAGCACCAGTTGGGAAACGAAGGCTCCCACATTACGTCTCTGCACTGGGACGTCTCCGTTGCCAGCATCGAAGGCGTCCTCGATCACATCAGAACTCGTCTGACCCAGTTCGTCGCGGAAGTGAGAGCAGCCATGCCCGCCGGCCAGCAGAACCCCAACCCCGACCAGATCGACTCGGCCGCACAGCAGGCCCTCAACATCACGGGAGGCGACGGCTCCACCTTCAACATCACCGCGTCGAACGCGAAGGCGGACCGGAGCGGCACCGCGAGCGCCAACGTCAACGAACCCACGCCCGCGCCTCCGCAGCCCTGGTGGCACCGCAGCTCAGTCGTCTGGACCGCCATCGGAGCGGTGGCGGCGACCGCCAGCGTCATCGCCACCGTGGTCTTGACGAAATGAGACTCGGCCGAAGCCGCCTCGACCGGCTGGAGCGCCATGTCCTCAACGAAAGCCGCTCGCTCGCCCCGATCCTGCGGCAGGTGATTGCCCTCGGCGGAGACGCCCACTCCGCAGCGCTGCGCACTTGGGCCCTGCATGAACTCCAGGGCTATGAGGGTACGGATGTGCCGGTCCCCGACTACCGGAAGATTCCGGCGCCCCTGGTAATGGACGGCCACAGCGGAAGGTTCCAGTTCCGGGAACAGCCGGTCAGCATGTTCGACCTACCGGACTTCGCCCGTGACAGCCTGGGCGACGAACTCCGCCTCGGAGTCGGTGTGGGCCAGATCGAGTCGCTGGTCGCCAGGCATCCAGGCCAGACCGTGCAGCTCGGTCCGGCCATGGCTGCCGAGCTGGCTGTCGTGATGAGCCAGAACTCCCCCAGGCAGGTGCTCATGAGCTGACCCCGGATTCGTGGAGTCCCTGAAGCCAGGCTTATGATCCTGGCCCGAAGGAGAACCACGAGCAGTGCCAGCACCACGTAAGTATCC
>NZ_JBVKBN010000039.1:0-34535 GCF_055657065.1 Streptomyces sp. NPDC110618
CCATCGGAGGCAGCCAGCATGAAAACCATCCCTGCCCCACCCGCGCAGTCCCAGAGTCGCGAACTCACGGGATGCACTCAAGAAGGTAGGGCCGCATGACCGACGCCGCCGAACTGCGCCGCCGTGCCCAGGAGTTCCTGGCCGCCAACCCGCCCGCCACGACCGACCGACTGGACTTCCTGCGCGCCCGCTTCGACGCCGGGCTCGCCTGGGTGCACTACCCCGAGGGCCTCGGCGGACTGGGCGCCCCGCGCTCCCTCCAGGCCGTCGTGGACGCCGAACTGGAGGCCGCGGGCGCCCCCGACAACGACCCCCGCCGCATCGGCATCGGCCTCGGCATGGCCGCCCCGACCATCCTCCAGTACGGCACCGAGGAGCAGAAGCAGCGCTATCTGCGCCCCCTGTGGACCGGCGAGGAGGTCTGGTGCCAGCTCTTCAGCGAGCCCGGCGCCGGGTCCGACCTGGCCGCGCTCGGCACCCGCGCGGTGCGCGAGGGCGACGACTGGGTCGTCAACGGGCAGAAGGTGTGGACCTCCAGCGCCCACCTCGCCCGCTGGGCCATCCTCATCGCGCGCACCGACCCCGACGTGCCCAAGCACGCCGGCATCACCTACTTCCTGTGCGACATGACCGACCCCGGCGTCGAGGTGCGGCCGCTGCGCCAGATCACCGGCGAGGCCGAGTTCAACGAGGTGTTCCTCACCGATGTGCGCATCCCCGACTCCCGCCGCCTCGGCGCGGTCGGCGACGGCTGGAGGGTCGCGCAGACCACGCTGAACAACGAGCGCGTCGCCATCGGCGGTATGCGGCTGCCCCGCGAGGGCGGCATGATCGGCCCGGTCGCCAAGACCTGGCGCGAGCGGCCCGAGCTGCGCACGCACGACCTGCACCAGCGGCTGCTGAGGCTGTGGGTCGAGGCAGAGGTGGCCCGGCTGACCGGCGAACGTCTGCGCCAGCAGCTCGTCGCGGGCCAGCCCGGACCCGAGGGCGCCGGGATGAAGCTCGGCTTCGCCCGCCTCAACCAGGAGATCAGCGGCCTGGAGGTCGAACTCCTCGGCGAGGAGGGCCTGTTGTACGAGGACTGGACGATGCGGCGGCCGGAACTCGTGGACTTCACCGGACGCGACGCCGGTTACCGCTATCTGCGCGCCAAGGGCAACAGCATCGAGGGCGGCACCAGCGAGATCCTGCTGAACATCGTCGCCGAGCGGGTCCTCGGCCTGCCCGCCGAGCCGCGCACCGACAAGGACGTCGCCTGGAAGGACCTGGCCCGATGAGCGCACAGCCCGACCTGCTGTACTCGGAGGAGGAAGAGGCGCTGCGCGCCGCCGTCCGCGACCTGCTCGCCGACCACTGCGACGCCGCCGCCGTCCTGGCCCGCGTGGAGTCGGACTCCCCGCACGACCGCGCCGCCTGGAAGGCGCTGACCGACGGCATGGGCCTCGCGGGCCTGCTGGTCCCCGAGGAGCACGGCGGCCAGGGCGCCACGCACCGCGAAGCCGCCGTCGTCCTGGAGGAGTTGGGCCGCGCGGTCGCCCCCGTCCCCTTCCTCACCAGCGCCGTCGTCGCCACCGAGGCCCTGCTCGCGAGCGATGCCCCCGACCTGCTCGCCGACCTCGCCGCCGGCCGCCGCATCGGCGCCCTCGCCGTCGCCCTGAGCGTCGCACCCGGCGCCGCCTACCAGGTCGTACGGCACGAGGACGGCGCGCTGCACGGCAAGTTGACCGGCATCGCGGACGCGGCCGTGGCCGACGTCCTGTTCGTGCCCGCGGACGACGGTGGCCTGTACGCGGTCGACGCCTCCGCCGCCACGGTCACCCCGCAGGTCTCCCTGGACCTGACCCGGCCGCTGGCCACAGTTACCCTCGACGGCGCACCCGGCCGCCTGCTCGGCGACGCCGAACCCGCCGTCCACCGCGCCCTGCGCGCCGGTGCCGGACTCCTCGCCTCCGAACAACTCGGCCTCGCCGAGTGGTCGTTGACCGAGACCGTCCGCTACCTGAAGGAGCGCAAGCAGTTCAACCGGCCCGTCGGCGGCTTCCAGGCGCTCAAGCACCGGCTCGCCCAGCTGTGGCTGGAGGTCGTCAACCTGCGCGCCGCCGCCCGCAACGCGGCGGACGCCCTCGCCACCGGGGAGGACACACAGGTCGCGGTCGCCGTGGCGCAGTCCTACGCCGCCTCCGTCGCCGTGCACGCCGCCGAGGAGGCCCTGCAACTGCACGCCGGTATCGGCATGACGTGGGAGCACCCGGTGCACCTGTACCTCAAGCGCGCCAAGGCCGATTCCCTCGCCTACGGCACCGCGGGCGCGCACCGGACGGCCCTGGCCGAACTGGTCGACCTGCAAGCCCCCTGACCCGCACCGCAGTTCGGCCGCGAGAGCCCGCCCCACCTGGGGCGGGCTCTTTCGCGTCCCGCGGCGAAGGAATGAATGTCAGGCCAACTCCTGGCACACAAGGGTCTGTTGACGGCCCACGCACCCCATACTCCCTGTGGTCCCGACCCGCCCCACAGGGAGGCAGCACATGGCGTTCCTCACCCGTCGCAGAGCCCTCACCACGGCCGCCGCCGCGCTCACGGGCGTCCTCGCGGCGCCCGTCGGCACCGCCTACGCCACCGGGCGCGAGCACCGCCCCCGCCCGCTGTGGCGCGCCCACGCCCACAACGACTACGAGCACCCACGGCCCCTCCTGGACGCCCTCGACCACCGCTTCGGCAGCGTGGAGGCCGACATCTACCTGGTCGGCGACCGACTCCTGGTCGCCCACGACCCGGAGGACCTCGACCCGGCGCGCACCCTGGAGTCCCTCTACCTGGACCCGCTCGCCGCCCGCGTCCGGGCCCACCACGGCTCGGTGTACCACGGCCACCGCAAGCCGCTCCAACTGCTGGTCGACATCAAGACCGAAGGCGCCTCGACCTACCTCGAACTGGACCGGCACCTCAAGCGCTACCGGCACCTGTTCACGACGTACGCCCACGGCCGCGTGCACCGCGGCCCGGTCACCGCCGTGATCTCCGGCGACCGCGCGGCCCGCGCCCCGATGGAGGCGCAGCGGGTGCGCCGCGCCTTCTACGACGGCCGCCTCACCGACCTCGGCGGCTCGGCCCCCGCGTCTTTCATCCCGCTGATCAGCGACAACTGGACCAACCACTTCACCTGGACCGGAGCCGGCGCGTTCCCCGACACCGAGCGGCAGAAGCTCACGGCCATCATGCGGGCGGCCCACTCACGCGGTCAGCGCGTACGGTTCTGGGCCACCCCGGACCTGCCGGGCCCGGAGCGCGAGGCGCTGTGGGCGGCGCTGGTCGCCGCCGACGTCGACCACCTCAACACCGACGACCTCGCGGGCCTGGAGGCCTTCCTGGAGGCGCACGACCGGAGGTGACACCACACGTTCGGCGGACAGGTCAGCCGCCCGGACGAACCCTCCGCTACGCCACACTTGCGGCCGAACGCCGTGAATCGGACGTGTGCGGCGTGGCGGAGGAGGTTGACGATGGCCATTTCCATCTCGTTGGTGCTGCTGCTCCTGATCCTTGCGGTGATCTTCATGCGCAACGGCGGGCTGAAGGTCTCCCACGCCCTGGTCTGCGCGCTGCTCGGCTTCTACCTGGCCAGCACCAGCATCGCGCCCACCATCCACAGCGGCCTCACCGCCACCGCGGACATCGTCAGCAGCCTGAGACCGTGAGACCGCCGGGGCGGTGGGCCGCGGGGCGGCGCGTCACGGCGTGACGAACACCCCGATGCCGTTGGGGACCGCCCGTTCCGCACCGCCCGAGGGATGGTTGCGCACGGTCGGGGCCGAGGCGCCCGGCGCGCGGGCGACCAGTGTCGAGGAGCCGCCGCCGTCCAGGCTGAAGGCGTCGGTCGCGCCCAGCTTCCGCAGGGTGGCCGCCACCTCGGCCACGGTCAGGCCCCGGTACGCGGACCCGCCGTCCAGCGACAGCAGCAGCACCTGCTTGCCGCCGCCCGCGATCCCCACGGCGCTGCGCACCGCGACCGCACTGTCGTCCAGACCGGGCAGCGGCCGTCCGCCGGTCAGCACCGGGTACCCGCCGACCGCGAACCGGTAGGCGACCTTCGAGGCCGCCGCCACCAACTCGTGCAGCACCTTCACCGGCTGACCCGGCACCAGCTCGCGCAACCGCGCCGCCCCCGCCTCCCGGCCCACCAGCACGGTCGTCCCGGCCGGGATGGCGCCGCGGCCCGGGTCGTCGGCCCAGGACACCACCCGGCCGTTCTTGACGGTCACCTCATGGGTGTCCTTGCTGCATGGCGCGGCCCGGTTGGTGTCGGTGCCGCAGGTGGCCCGCACCCGGGAGACCGAGCCCCAGTCGGAGGTGAACGCGCCGACGGAGTTCACGGGCAGCGCGTACTGGTTGAGCCCGCCGAGCGGAAAGGACCCGGTGGCGGTGCGGACCGAGCCGGACAGCGCCAGGTCGTCCAGCCGGGCCCTGCGGTCCACGCCCACGCCGAGCACGTCCCTGGTGGAGGTGCCGGGCGGCAGCGCGGGTCCGAACCGCTGGCCGTTGGGCACCGCCGCCTTGAGCGCACGGCCGCCCGCGACCGCCGGTCCCACACTGGCACCGGTCACCTCGACACCCGGGTGCTGGGCCTCGGAGATGTTGAAGAAGTCGCCGTTCACCCCGGCCACGGCGCCCTGGGCACGGGCCAGTTGGGACAGGGGCGCCCGGGCGGCCACCTTCCCCGGGTACAGCAGGTCCAAGGTCACGTGCGGGTCGGTCAGGTCGACGCGGAGCAGGTGGCCGTGGGCGGTGCCCCGGGCGCCCCGGATGTCGAAGTGCTCGTAGACCACGCCCGGGGCGATCCGGCCGCGCGGGGCGGCCTCGACCGGTGCCGCCCCGGCCAGGGCGGCAGCGGCCAGCGAGCCGAGTGCGGTGAGAAGGGTCAGTGCCGTGCGGTACGCCGTGAACCGTCTTTGACGCTTCGTCACAAATCCCCCTGAGGGTTCGTCAACTGTCCCAGGACTCAGGGGAAGTGCACCAGAACACGGCGCCCGGAAGGGCGCTTAGACACCAAGGACGCGAGAACGCGTCAGAAAACGCACCCCCTCGGGTGCTTCCAGCGAGAAACCGCTGCCCCGGCCCTCGACGACATCCACAATCAGCCGGGTGTGCGCCCAGGCCTGGAACTGCTCGCGGGACATCCAGAAGGTCACCGGCTCGTCGACGCCGTCCACGTACAGCTCCGCCAGCAGCACGTCCGAACCACCGGTGCGGAACTCGCCCGCCGGGTAGCACATGGGCGCGCTGCCGTCGCAGCAGCCGCCGGACTGATGGAACATCAGCGGACCGTGCTCCGCGTGCAGCCGCCGCACCAGATCGGCGGCGGCCGGCGTGAGCGTGACGCGCGGGATCTCCTCGTACATGCCAACCATCCCCAGGGGAAGCCGAATCCGGGACTCCGGCCGTCACCGGCCGGACGGACCAGGGCACCACGGGGGAGGTTGCGAGAGCGTTGCAGCCCCGCTCAGCGGGTGCCGTGCGCCGTCCCGCTCAGCGGGCGGCGTACGGCGTGAAGCGGGCGGGGGTGTGGTCGATCGGCAGGCCGGGGCGCCAGGCCGTCAGCGCCTGGGCGCTGCACACGAACAGCTCCTGCGGCAGCGCGTCCAGGGCGTACCAGCGCCAGTCGCCGACCCGCTCGCCGGGCTGGTCGGCGGGCTCGCCGCGCCAGGCGGCCACCTCGGCGGCGACGGTGATCCTGACGACACCGTCGACGTGGTCGAGGAGGGTGCCGAGGAGGCGTACGTCCGCCGGGTCGGCGGCCAGCCCGGTCTCCTCGGCCAGCTCGCGCACGACCGTCTCCTCCAGCGACTCCCCGGGTTCCACCATGCCGCCCGGCAGTTCCCAGGTGCCGTGCCGGTGGTGGCCGAGCAGCAGTCCCCGGGGCCCGTGCAGGATCGCGCCGACCCCGAGGGCGGTCTGCGGCACGGGCGGACGGGTCGTGCGGGGGCGCGAGGAGACGCGGGGCGGGGGTGTCATGGGGCTCCTGGCAGTCGTAGGGCCGCGCTGGGGGCGTACGGATCTTCCGACGAGACAGTAGTCCGCGGCCTTGACAGGGCGTCGGGTGTGGGGCTTTCTAGGGATGTTGCGCATAACGATACTGTTGTGTATTTCGCAACTCAGCCTCTGTTTCCCCACACCGCGGAGCAGTGCCACCGATGACGCGCAAGCCACCTGCCGAAGACCCCGGAGACGCCCGGCTGCGGGTCGGCCCGCCGAAGGAGTACGCCGCCGGACTCCCCGCGGTCACCTCCTCGCTGCGGCACGCCGGCGACCAGATGGGAGCCCGGCGCAGCCTGCTCACCCTGCTCCGCGTCAACCAGAAGGAGGGCTTCGACTGTCCCGGCTGCGCCTGGCCGGAACCCGACCACCGGCACCGGGCGGAGTTCTGCGAGAACGGCGCCAAGGCCGTGGCCGAGGAGGCCACCGTCCGCCGGGTGACCCCCGACTTCTTCGCGGCCCACACACTGGAGGACCTGCTCCCGCGCAGCGACTACTGGCTCGGCGGGCAGGGACGTCTCACCCACCCCATGTACCGTCCGGCCGGTGCCGACCGCTACCGGCCGATCTCCTGGGACGACGCCTTCGCCGTGATCGCCCGCGAACTCACCGACCTCGACCACCCCGACCAGGCCGCCTTCTACACCTCCGGCCGGGCGAGCAACGAGGCGGCCTTCCTCTATCAGCTCTTCGTCCGCGGCTTCGGCACCAACAACCTGCCGGACTGCTCCAACATGTGCCACGAGTCCAGCGGCGCCGCGCTGACGGAGACCATCGGCATCGGCAAGGGCAGCGTCAGCCTGGAGGACCTCCACCGGGCCGACCTGATTCTCGTCGTCGGCCAGAACCCGGGCACCAACCATCCCCGTATGCTCTCCGCCCTGGAGCGGGCCAAGCGGCGGGGCGCCCGGGTCATCGCCGTCAACCCACTGCCGGAAGCCGGGCTGCTGCGGTTCAAGAACCCCCAGAACGCGTCCGGGGTCATCGGTAGCGGCACCAGGCTCGCCGACCGGTTCCTCCAGATCAGGCTCGGCGGTGACCAGGCACTCTTCCAGGCCTTCAACCGCCTGCTGCTGGAGGCGGAGGACGCGTCGCCCGGCACCTGTCTGGACACCGCCTTCATCGAGCGGCACACCCACGGCTTCGAGGAGTTCGCCGAGCGCGCCCGCACGGTGCCCTGGGACGACATCCTCCGGGCCACCGGCCTGCCCGAGCGGGAGATCAGGGACGCCTTCGACGAGGTACTGCGCGCCGAGCGGATCGTCGTGTGCTGGGCGATGGGGCTCACCCAGCACCGGCACTCCGTGCCCACCATCCGCGACGTCGTCAACTTCCTCCTCCTGCGCGGCAACATCGGCCGCCCCGGCGCGGGCCTGTGCCCGGTGCGCGGCCACTCCAATGTGCAGGGCGACCGCACGATGGGGATCCACGAGAAGCCGGACCCCGCCTTCCTGGACCGGCTCGGCGCCGAGTTCGCCTTCACACCCCCGCGCCGGCACGGCCACGACGCCGTGGACACCATCCGCGCCATGCGCGACGGCGAGGTGAAGGTCTTCGTCGCCCTCGGCGGCAACTTCGTCGCCGCCGCCCCCGACACCGACCTGACCGAACGGGCCCTGCGCCGGTGTCGCCTCACCGTCCAGATCTCCACCAAGCTCAACCGCTCCCACGTCATCACCGGGGAGCAGGCCCTGATCCTCCCCTGCCTCGGCCGCACCGAGGCCGACCTGCGGCCGGGCAGCCCCCAACTGGTCACCGTGGAGGACTCCATGGGCATGGTGCACCTCTCCCGGGGACGCCTCGCGCCCGCTTCCGAGCACCTGCTGAGCGAGGTCGCCATCGTCTGCCGCATGGCCCGCGCCGTCCTCGGGGACTTTGGCCCCGCCGCGCCGTGGGAGGAGTTCGAGGCGGACTACGACCGCGTCCGTGACCGGATCGCGCGCGTGGTCCCCGGCTTCGAGGACTTCAACGCCCGTGTCCGGCGGCCGGGCGGCTTCGCCCTGCCCCACCCGCCGCGCGACGAACGCCGGTTCACCACGGCCACCGGCCGCGCCCATTTCACCGCGAACCCACTGGAGAGCCCCACGGTTCCCCCGGGCCGCCTGCTGTTGCAGACCCTGCGCTCCCACGGCCAGTACAACACCACCGTCTACGGCCTGGACGACCGCTACCGGGGCATCCACCAGGGCCGCCGGGTGCTCTTCGTCCACCCCGACGACCTCGCCGAGCGCGGCCTGTCCGACGGGGACACGGTCGACATCGTCAGCGAGTGGGACGACGGTGTGGAGCGCCGCGCACCCGCCTTCCGCGTCGTGCCCTACCCGACCCCTCGCGGCTGCTGCGCCGCCTACTTCCCCGAGACCAACGTCCTGGTCCCGCTGGACTCCACGGCGGCCGTGAGCAACACGCCCACGTCCAAGTCGGTCGTGGTACGGCTGGAACGGGCCCCTCGCACCGCTTGACCGCCGGTCCGCACTCCATGATGCTGAGTTGCGACACGTGAGATACGTACCGCAATAAGCAACGCCAGGCATCATCCGAATCACCTCACGAACCAGCCGAGGAGAGGCCATGTCGCACCAGGTCCGTGCTGTCGTCGCGCGGGGCAAGGGCGCCCCCGTCAGCCTGGAAACGATCGTCGTGCCGGACCCGGGGCCGGGAGAGGCGCTGGTCAAGATCGAGGCGTGCGGGGTCTGCCACACCGATCTGCACTACCGCGAGGGCGGGATCAACGACGACTTCCCCTTCCTGCTCGGGCACGAGGCGGCCGGAGTCGTGGAGTCGGTGGGGGAGGGCGTCACCGATGTCGCCCCCGGTGACTTCGTGATCCTCAACTGGCGTGCCGTGTGCGGCCACTGCCGGGCCTGTCTGCGCGGACGCCCCTGGTACTGCTTCGACACCCACAACGCCAAGCAGCGGATGACCCTCCTCGACGGCACCGAACTCGCCCCGGCCCTCGGCATCGGCGCCTTCGCGGAGAAGACACTGGTCGCGGCCGGGCAGTGCACCAAGGTCGACCGTACGGCCTCGGCCGCCGCCGCGGGTCTGCTCGGCTGCGGAGTCATGGCCGGGATCGGTGCCGCCATCAACACCGGGAACGTCGGCCGCGGCGACACGGTCGCCGTCATCGGCTGCGGCGGCGTCGGGGCGGCGGCGATCGCCGGGGCGAGCCTGGCCGGGGCGGCGAAGGTGATCGCCGTCGACATCGACGACCGCAAGCTCGCCACGGCCGGGAACCTGGGCGCCACCCACACCGTCAACTCCAAGGAGACCGACGCCGTCGAGGCGATCCGCGAGCTGACCGGCGGTTTCGGCGCCGACGTGGTGATCGAGGCGGTGGGCCGCCCGGAGACGTACAAGCAGGCCTTCTACGCCCGCGACCTCGCCGGGACCGTCGTCCTCGTCGGTGTCCCCACCCCGGAGATGAAGCTGGAGCTGCCCCTGCTGGACGTCTTCGGCCGCGGCGGCGCCCTGAAGTCCTCCTGGTACGGCGACTGCCTGCCCTCCCGCGACTTCCCGATGCTCATCGACCTCTACCTCCAGGGGCGGCTCGACCTGGACGCCTTCGTCACCGAGACCATCGCGCTGGACGAGGTGGAGAAGGCGTTCGAGCGGATGCACCACGGCGACGTCCTGCGCTCGGTGGTGGTCCTGTGACGGCCGCCCGCATCGAGCGCCTCGTCACCTCCGGGCAGTTCAGCCTCGACGGCGGCACCTGGGACGTCGACAACAACGTCTGGATCGTCGGCGACGACCACGAGGTGATCGTCATCGACGCCGCGCACGACGCCGACGCCATCGCCGAGGCCGTCGGTGACCGCAGACTGACCGCCGTCGTCTGCACCCACGCCCACAACGACCACATCGACGCCGCGCCCGACCTCGCCGCACGCACCGGCGCCCCGGTCCTGCTCCACCCCGACGACCTGCCGCTGTGGAAGCAGACCCACCCCGACCGGGCGCCCGACGCCGACCTCACCGACGGGCAGACCCTCACGGTGGCCGGGGTCGAGCTGACCGTGCTGCACACACCGGGCCACGCCCCGGGCGCGGTCTGCCTCCACGCGCCCGCGCTGGGCGCCCTGTTCAGCGGCGACACGCTCTTCGCCGGCGGACCCGGGGCGACCGGGAGGTCCTACAGCGATTTCCCGACCATCGTCGACTCCATCCGCGGCCGGCTGCTGACCCTGCCGCCGGAGACCGTCGTGCACACCGGCCACGGTGACACGACGACCATCGGCGCGGAGGCCCCGCACCTCCAGGAGTGGATCGACCGCGGCCACTGACACCTCCGACACCCCTCTCCCGCCCGCCCTCGGCTCGTGACCGCGCGAGCCGATGCGGCGGGCTGTTTTGTTGTTCACCGCGAAATATGTTGTTCATGGCGCAACGCGAAACTGGCGTCGCGAGTGCCCTCGGGACTCCTTGACAGGGGTTCAGGGCGACCCCAGACTGATGTTGCGCTTACCGCAATCCGTTTCGTTATACGCACCCGAGGTGTCATGATGATTCCCGCGTGCCGTCTCGCGGACCTGCCGCGAGGTGAGGCCCACCGGCTCGACATCGATCCGCCGGTCTCGGTGTTCCACACCGACGACGGCGAGCTGTTCGCCATCGACGACACCTGCACCCACCAGGACGCCTCGCTCGCCGACGGCTGGCTGGAGGGCTGCGAGGTGGAATGCCCGCTGCATGCCTCCAAGTTCGACCTGCGGACCGGCGCGGTCGACGCCCCGCCGGCCAAGCTGCCGGTGCGGACGCACGAGGTGGTGGTCGAGGACGGCACGGTCTACGTCCGGCTCTCCACGGACGCCCCCAACCTCCCGCCCTGCGTCACGGCCCGCCTGGCCGGGGGCCCCGCGTGAGGAGCGTCGTCGTGGTCGGCGCCTCACTGGCCGGCCTGTCGGCGGTCCGCTCCCTGCGCAAGCAGGGCTTCGACGGCCGGCTGGTCGTCATCGGGGACGAACTCCACCGCCCCTACGACCGGCCCCCGCTGTCCAAGGAGTTCCTGGCCGGGACCCTCGGCGAGGCCGAACTCGCCCTGGAGGCGGACGACGAGGACCTCGGCGCCGAATGGCTGCTCGGCGTGCGTGCCACCGGCCTCGACCACGCACGGCATGCCGTGCGCCTGGCCGACGGGCGGGAGGTGCGGGCCGACGGATGCGTGATCGCGACCGGCGCCGCGGCGCGCGCCCTGCCCGGCTCCGAGGGGCTGGCCGGGGTGCACACCCTGCGCACCCTGGACGACGCCCGCGCCCTGCGGGACGAACTGGGCCGCGGCGGACGGCTGGTGGTGATCGGCGCCGGGTTCATCGGGGCGGAGGTCGCCTCCACCGCGTACGCCCTGGGGATCGACACGACCGTCGTCGAGGCCGCCCCGACCCCGCTCGCCGGGCCGCTCGGCGAGACCATGGGTGCCGTCGTCTCCGCGCTGCACACCGATCACGGGGTGCGGCTGGTGTGCGGGGTGGGCGTGAAGGGGCTGAGCGGCGAGGAACGCGTGGACGCGGTGCTGCTGGAGGACGGTCGCGCCATCCCCGCGGACATTGTCGTCGTCGGCGTGGGCGCCCGGCCGAACGTCGAGTGGCTGGAGGGGTCCGGCATCGCCCTCGACAACGGCGTCAAGTGCGGCGCCGACGGCCGGACCAGCCTGGCCGGTGTGGTCGCGGTCGGCGACTGCGCCAACTGGTACGACCCGCGCGCCGGTCACCACCGCCGCGTCGAACACTGGACCGGCGCCCGGGAACGCCCCGACGCCGCGGTCGCGGCGTTGCTGGCGGGCGGCGCGGTGGAACCGGGCGTGCCCAGGCCGCCGTACTTCTGGTCCGACCAGTACGGAGTGAAGATCCAGTTCGCCGGTCACGCCGCGGGTGCGGACAGTGTCACCGTCGAGGCCGGATCGGCGGACGGGCGCGATGTCCTCGCCGTCTACCGGCGGGCCGGGGACCCGGTCGCGGTGCTCGGGATGAACCAGCCGCGGCTGTTCATGCGCTGGCGCAAGCAGTTGGCCGCCACCGCGTCTTGACACCGCCCCGGCATCACCCCATGCTGCGGTTGCACATCGCACGCAGCGTTGCTCGATGCAAAACGCCGTCCGGAGTCGCTCGTCCCGGCGCGTGAATCACCTCTCCACGACGTCCTCCCGAGGAGTGCCCGTGACCCCGACCGGCCTGCCGGACAGTCTGATCGCCACTCTCCCCGGCTCCGCCTACACCGATCCGGCCGTCTTCGCCCAGGAGCAGGAGCACATCTTCGAAGCCCTGTGGTTCTGCGTGGCCCGCGCCTCCGAGCTGGACAGGCCCGGCGCCTTCCGCACCGTCGACGTGGGCCGGGAGAGCATCCTCGTCACCCGGGCCCGGGATCAGAGCATCCGTGCGTACTTCAATGTGTGCCGGCACCGCGGCGCCAGGCTCTGCACCGAGGAGTCCGGCGAGGTCAAGCGGGCCTTCCAGTGCCCCTACCACGCCTGGACCTACGGCCTGGACGGCAAGCTCGTCGCCGCCCCCAACCTCACCAAGATGCCCGATGTGAGCCGCACCGAGTACGGGCTGACCGGCGTCCAGGTGCGCGAGTGGCTGGGCTATGTCTGGGTCTGCCTGGCGGAGAACCCGCCGCCCTTCGAGCAGGCCGTCATCGGTGACGTGGTCGAACGCCTCGGCGACGTCGAGTCGATCGAGCACTACGGCATCGAGGACCTGAAGGTGGGCCGCCGCATCACCTACGACGTGCAGGCGAACTGGAAGCTCATCGTCGAGAACTTCATGGAGTGCTACCACTGCGCCACCATCCACCCCGAACTCACCGAGGTGCTCCCCGAGTTCGCCGACGGCTACGCGGCCCAGTACTACGTGGGGCACGGCGCCGAGTTCGGCGACGGTATACAGGGGTTCACGGTCGACGGCTCGGAAGGGCTGGATCGTATACCGGGCGTCGCCGAGGAGCAGGACCGCCGCTACTACGCGATCACCGTCCGCCCGCAGGTCTTCATCAACCTGGTGCCCGACCATGTGATCTTCCATCGCATGTACCCGGTCGCCGTGGACCGCACGGTCGTCGAGTGCGACTGGCTCTACCTGCCGCACGTGGTGGAGAGCGGCAAGGACGTCAGCCGGTCGGTGGAGCTGTTCCACCGGGTCAACCAGCAGGACTTCGACGCCTGCGAGCGGACCCAGCCCGGCATGAGCTCCCGTACGTACGCCAAGGGCGGCGTCCTGGTGCCCAGCGAGCACCACATCGGCGCGTTCCACGAGTGGGTCAACGAGCGCCTGGGAACCCCGCAGGGGTGAGTCAGCCCAGGTAGCCCATGCGGTGGCTGATCTCCTGGGCGCCCTGGAGCAGCGTCGGGGACAGCTCGTGCAGCCGCTCCTCGGTCAGCCGGTAGCCGGGGCCGGAGGCGCTGAGCGCGGCGATGACCTGGCCGTCCCGGTTGCGGACCGGGGCGGCCATCGCGTGCAGGCCGATCTCCAGCTCCTCCAGCGTGTAGGCGTAGCCGCGCTCGCGCGCCTCGGCGAGGTGCTTCTCCAGCTTGGTCTTCGCGGTGATGGTGTGCGGGGTGACCTTCTTCAGCCCGGCCGTGCCCAGCAGCGCCGCGCGCTCCTTGGCGGGCATGTGGGCCAGCAGGATCTTGCCGCTGGAGGTGGCGTGCAGGGGGGTCAGCTGGCCCACCCAGTTGTGTGCGGTGATCGCTCCGGGTCCGCGCACCTGGTACAGGTTGATCGCGTAGTGCTCCTGCATGACGGCGATGTTCACCGTCTCGCCCAGTTCCTCCGCGAGCCGCTCGCAGACCGGACGGCCCTGCTGCGTGATGTCGATACGGCCGGTGACCGCGCCGGCCAGCCGGACGATCCCGAAGCCCAGCCGGTACTTGCCGCGCTCGCCCGCCTGCTCCACCAGACCGCGCGTCTCCAGCGCGCCGAGCAGCCGGAAAGCCGTCGACTTGTGGACGTCGATCTCGCCCGCCACCTCGCTGACTCCCGCCTCGCCGCGCTGGGCGAGGATCTCCAGGACGCTGATGGCACGGTCGACCGACTGCACGCCGCCGGCGGGTGAATTCGACGTTTCCGTTTCAGGGCTGTAGTTGCTCACAGTGAAACTATACGCGTAGTAAACAACAAGCCTGCAAGCAACACCTACGTAACCAAGATCCTGAAGTTGCGCTGCTCGCAACCTGGTGCGTATAGCGGGACTCGGTCTAGCATGCGGCACACATCTACGGCGCGAGTGAGACGAGGCACCATGGCTCCTGTGCAGTACGACTTCGTCATCGTCGGCGGCGGTTCGGCCGGCTGTGCCCTGGCGAACCGGCTCTCCGCGGATCCGGCCAACCGGGTCCTGGTCCTGGAGGCGGGCAGGTCGGACTACCCGTGGGATGTCTTCATCCACATGCCCGCGGCGCTCACCTACCCCATCGGCAGCCGGTTCTACGACTGGAAGTACGAGTCCGAGCCCGAGCCCCACATGGGCGGCCGCCGTGTCTACCACGCCCGCGGCAAGGTGCTCGGCGGCTCCAGCAGCATCAACGGCATGATCTTCCAGCGCGGCAACCCCATGGACTACGAGCGCTGGGCCGCCGACCCCGGCATGGAGACCTGGGACTACGCCCACTGCCTGCCGTACTTCCGCCGCATGGAGAACTGTCTGGCCGCCGACCCCGACGACGAGTTCCGCGGCCACGACGGCCCCCTCGTCCTCGAACGCGGCCCCGCGACCAACCCCCTCTTCCACGCCTTCCTCAAGGCCACCGAGGAGGCCGGGTACCCGCCCACCGACGACGTCAACGGCTTCCGGCAGGAGGGCTTCGCGAAGTTCGACCGCAACGTCCACCGCGGGCGCCGGCTGTCCGCCTCCAAGGCGTACCTCAAGCCCGTGCTGAAGCGCCCGAACCTCACCGTGCGGACCCGCGCCTTCGTCACCCGCGTGCTGTTCGAGGGCAAGCGCGCCGTCGGCGTCGAGTACCGGCGCGGTCGGGGCGCCCTCCAGCAGGTCCGCGCGGGCGAGGTCATCCTGTGCGGCGGCGCCATCAACTCCCCGCAGCTGCTCCAGCTCTCCGGCGTCGGCAACGCCGCCGAACTGAGCGCCCTCGGCATCGACGTCGTCCACGACCTCCCCGGGGTCGGCGAGAACATGCAGGACCACCTGGAGGTCTACGTCCAGTACGCCTGCAAGCGGCCCGTCTCCATGCAGCCGTACATGGCCAAGTGGCGCGCGCCCTTCATCGGGCTGCAGTGGCTGTTCCGCAAGGGCCCGGCGGCCACCAACCACTTCGAGGCGGGCGGCTTCGCGCGCAGCAACGAGGACGTCGACTACCCCAACCTGATGTTCCACTTCCTGCCCGTCGCGGTCCGCTACGACGGCTCCTCGCCGGCCGGGGACCACGGCTACCAGGTGCACGTGGGGCCCATGTACTCGGACGCCATCGGCTCGGTGAAGATCAAGAGCAAGGACCCGCGAGTGCACCCGGCCCTCCGCTTCAACTATCTCTCCACCGAGCAGGACCGCCGCGAGTGGGTCGAGGCGATCCGCGTGGCCCGCGAGATCCTCAACCAGCCCGCCCTCGCCCCCTACAACGGCGGCGAGGTCTCACCCGGCCCCGGAGTGCGGACGGACGAGGAGATCCTCGACTGGGTCGCCAAGGAGGGCGAGACCGCGCTGCACCCCTCCTGCACCTGCAGGATGGGCACCGACGACATGGCCGTCGTCGACCCGACCAGCATGCGCGTGCACGGTCTGGAGGGGCTGCGGGTCGTGGACGCCTCCGTCATGCCGTACGTGACCAACGGCAACATCTATGCTCCCGTCATGATGATCGCCGAGAAGGCCGCCGACCTGATCCTCGGCAAGCAGCCGCTGGAGCCGTCGAAGGCCGCGTACTACCGCCACCGCGACGCGCAGAAGCAGACGGGGTAGGCATTGGCGACCGAAGGACTCCGGGCGCTGCTGCACAGCGTCCGCTACGAAGTGCTGCCCGCCAAGGCCACCGAGGAGAAGGTCCTCGCCCATGTGCCGCGCGACGTCGTCGTCACCGTGACGGCGTCCCCGGTCAAGGGCCTGGAACCGACCCTGGACCTCACGGCGCGGCTCGCGGGGCACGGCTACCGGGTCGTTCCGCACGTCCCCGCGCGGCTCCTGCGCGACGACGCGCACCTGAAGGAGGTCGCGGGCCGGCTGCGGGAGGCCGGCGTGGACGACGTCTTCGTCCCGGCCGGGGACGCCGACCCGCCCTCCGGTGACTTCCACGGGGCGCTCCCCGTGCTGCGCAGGCTGGGCGAGCTGGGCAGCCCGTTCGCCCGGGTCGGCGTCACCGGCTACCCCGAGAGCCATCCGGTCATCGACGACGACATCACCGTGCAGGCGATGTGGGACAAGCGCGAGCACGCCACGTACATCGTCAGCAACCTCTGCTTCGACCCGCGGGTGCTGGGGGAGTGGCTGGTTCGTATACGGCGCAGGCGGGTCGAGCTGCCGGTGCACGTGGGCGTCGCCGGGCCGGTGCAGCGGGCCAAGCTGCTGGCCATGGCCACGAAGATCGGGGTGGGGGAGTCGACGCGGTTCCTCACCCGGCACCCGTCGTGGTTCGTGCGGTTCGCCGCACCCGGCGGGTACGCGCCCGAGCGGCTGCTGACCCGGGCGCGGGACGCGCTCACCGCGCCCGCCTCGGGCGTGGCCGGGCTGCACCTGTTCACCTTCAACCAGATCGCCGAGACCGAGCGGTGGCGCCGGGCGCTGCTGGACCGGCTGGGCGGCTGAAGGACGGCATACGACGAGGGCGGGACCGGAAGCTCCGGGCCCGCCCTCGTCGTATACGTCCGCCGCCTCAGCGGAAGACGATCGTGCGGTTGCCGTCCACCATGACACGGCTCTCGCTGTGCCACTTCACGGCGTGCGCCAGCACCTGCGCCTCCACGTCCCGCCCCACCGTGACCAGCTCGCCCGGGTCCAGCGAGTGGTCCACCCGGACCACGTCCTGCTCGATGATCTGCCCCTCGTCCAGGTCCGGCGTCACATAGTGCGCGGTCGCGCCGACGAGCTTCACGCCCCGCCGGTACGCCTGCTCGTAGGGGCGGGCGCCCTTGAAGCTCGGGAGGAAGGAGTGGTGGATGTTGATGGCGCGGCCCTCCAGCTGCTTGCACAGGTCGTCGGAGAGGACCTGCATGTAGCGGGCCAGTACCACCAGGTCGATGTCCAGCTCCCGCACCAGCTCCAGCAGCCGCGCCTCGGCCTCGGGCTTGGTCTCCTTGGTCACCGGGATGTGGTGGAAGGGGATGCCGTAGGTCTCCGCCAGCCCCTCGAAGTCGCGGTGGTTGGAGACGATCGCGGGGATCTCGATGTTCAGCGCGCCGGTGCGCTTGCGGAAGAGCAGGTCGTTCAGGCAGTGCCCGAACTTCGACACCATGATCAGCGTCCGGGTGGGCGTCGCCGCCTCGGTCAGGTTCCAGGAGATGGCGTACGCCTGCGCCACGGGACCGAACCGGGCGCGCAGACCGTCCAGTCGGAGGTCGGGGTCCAAGACGTCGAAGTGCACCCGCATGAAGAAGCGGCCCTGAAGTCGGTCGTCGAACTGCTGGCTTTCCAGGATGTTTCCGGAGTTCCTGACGAGGAAGCCGCTCACGGCGTGCACCAGTCCCGCGCTGTCGGGACAGGAGAGGGTCAGGACGTACTCACGGCCGGGCTGGGGACGAGGGGACATGGGCGACCTCCGTCGGTGCGTAATGCACAACTTGGTGAGCGATACGCAACATGGTCGGCCCGGTGTGGTGCGCGGTCAAGGGTGGGCAGGTAAAGGGCAGCATGGCGAAATCGTCATCGGCCGACCTCTTGACGCTGCCCTGTTCATTCGCCACTGTGTTCCACCACAAGCAATCGGGTGCACAATGCGCAACGAATCCTCAGGGAAAGGCCCGTCGCGTGGCAGACCTGTACGTGGATGGCGAATGGCGGGACCCGGTGGCCGGCGGACGACGCGAGATCCGCTGCCCGGCCGACGGCACACTCGCGGCCACGGTCTCGGAGGGGACCCGCCCCGACGCCGAGGCCGCGATCGCCGCGGCCCGCCGGGCCTTCGACACGGGGCCCTGGCCGCACACCCCCGAACGCGAGCGCGGCGCACTGCTGCTGCGCACCGCCGACATCATCGAGCGCGACACCAAGGTGTTCGCCCGCGCCGAGTCCCTGGACACCGGCAAGCGGCTGGTGGAGAGCGAGTACGACATCGCCGACGTCGTCTCCTGCTTCCGCTACTACGGCGGACTCGCCGGCACCGACGCCGGACGCGTGATCGACACCGGCCGCGACGACGCGGTCAGCCGCGTCGGCTACGAACCGGTCGGCGTGTGCGCGCTCATCACCCCCTGGAACTACCCGCTCCTCCAGGCCGGTTGGAAGGTCGCCCCGGCCCTCCTCGCGGGCAACACCATCGTCCTCAAGCCCAGCGAACTCACCCCCTCCACCTCCGTGTTGCTGATGAGGGCACTGGAGGAGGCGGGCATCCCGGCAGGCGCCGCCAACCTGGTGCTCGGCGCCGGTCCCGAGGTGGGCGCCCCGCTCGCCGAGGACCCGGCCGTCGACATGGTCTCCTTCACCGGCGGCCTGGACACCGGCAGACGGATCATGGCCACCGCCGCCGCGACCGTGAAGAAGGTCGCCCTCGAACTCGGCGGCAAGAACCCCAACGTCGTCTTCGCCGACGCCGACTTCGACGCGGCCGTCGACTTCGCCCTCACCGCCGTGTTCCTGCACTCCGGGCAGGTCTGCTCGGCCGGCGCCCGGCTCATCGTCGAGGACGGCCTGCACGACCGCTTCGTCGACGAGGTCGTCCGCCGGGCCCGCCGCATCCGCCTCGGCGGCCCCTTCGACCCCGAGGCCGAGACCGGCGCGCTGATCTCCGCACAGCACCTGGCCAAGGTCGAGGCCTACGTCGCCGCCGGACTCGCCGAGGGCGCCGTCCTGCGCTGCGGCGGCGCCCGGCCCGAGGACCCGGAGCTGGCGGGCGGCCACTACTACCCGCCCACCGTGCTCGACGAGTGCCGGCAGGACATGCGCGTGGTGCACGAGGAGTCCTTCGGACCCGTGCTCACCGTGGAGCGCTTCACCGACGAGGACGACGCCGTACGCATCGCCAACGACACCGACTACGGGCTCGCCGGAGCCGTATGGACCCAGGACGCCGGGAAGGCCCAGCGGGTCGCCCGGCGGCTGCGCCACGGCACGGTGTGGATCAACGACTACCACCCCTATGTGCCGCAAGCGGAATGGGGTGGCTTCGGGCACTCGGGCGTGGGCCGTGAGCTGGGACCCACCGGCCTGAACGAGTACCGAGAGCCCAAGCACATCTGGCAGAACATCCGACCCCGGCCGCAGCACTGGTTCAGCGGCTGAATGCCGAAAGAAGGTCGAACGTGACCACACAGACCGAGGTGCCGCAGCGGCGCGGCACGTCCCAGGACTCGGGCTCCACCCCGGTCATCTCCGTGCGCAGGCTGTGGAAGGTGTTCGGTCCCAAGGCCGACCAGGTACCGGACTCCGAGGAGCTGTGCGGCCTCACCCGCCGCGAGCTGATGGACCGTACCGGCTGTACCGCCGCCGTGCGCGACGTGCACTTCGACGTCTCGCCCGGCGAGGTCTTCGTCGTCATGGGCCTGTCCGGCTCCGGCAAGTCCACCCTGGTGCGCTGTCTGACCCGGCTGATCGAACCCACCGCGGGCGAGGTCGTCTTCGAGGGCGAGGACATCCGCATGGCCGACGCCGCGCGCCTGCGCGAGCTGCGCCGCCGCAAGTTCTCCATGGTCTTCCAGCACTTCGGGCTGCTGCCGCACCGCCGCGTCGTCGACAACGTGGCGTTCGGTCTGGAGATCCGCGGCATGGGCCGCGCCGAGCGCGTGAAGCGCGCCATGGAGGTCGTCGAACTCGTCGGCCTCGCGGGCTACGAGAACTCCTACCCCGCCCAGTTGTCCGGCGGTATGCAGCAACGCGTGGGCCTGGCAAGGGCGTTGGCGGGCGACCCGGACGTGCTGTTCTTCGACGAACCCTTCTCGGCGCTCGACCCGCTGATCCGCCGCGACATGCAGAACGAGGTCATCCGGCTGCACCACGAGGTCGGCAAGACCATGGTGTTCATCACCCACGACCTGTCCGAGGCGCTCAAGCTCGGCGACCGCATCCTGATCATGCGGGACGGAAAGATGGTCCAGTGCGGCACCGGCGACGAACTCGTCGGCGCCCCGGCGGACGACTACGTCCGCGAGTTCGTCAAGGACGTGCCGCGCGGCGACGTCCTCACCCTGCGCTGGATCATGCGCCCCGTAGCGGACGGCGACGAACTCGACGGCCCCGAACTCGGCCCGGACGTGGTGGTGAAGGAGGCCACCCGGGCGGTGCTCTCCGCCGACAAGCCGGTCAAGGTCGTGGAGAACGGCGAACTGCTCGGCATCGTCGGCGACGAGGAGATCCTCGCGGTCGTGGCCGGGCGGGAAGGCGGCGTCTGATGACCGTCGTCATGGAGAAACCCGGCACCGCGCAAGAGACCGAACCGGACGGTCCGGCCAAGCGCACCCGCCGGATCACCCGCCCCATGGTCGTCGGTGCCGTCATCGCCCTGTGGCTGCTGCTCTTCGCGATCCTGCGCGGCAGACACACCCTCTCCCTCGGCGCGGCCGACCTCACCGACCTGCACCGCTGGATCAACGACGTCAACGACTCCATCGGCGCCAACCGCAACTCCAACCCGCTCTTCCTCTACTTCTTCAATGAGATCCGCCTGGTCATCGACACCTTGGTGACCTTCGTCCAGGAGCTCATCTCCCAGCCCACCGCGGGCCGCCCGGTCCCGCAGATCGGCTGGCTCGGCGTCGTCGGCATCGCCGGGTACGTCTCCTGGGCCGTCGGCAACTGGCGGGTCGCGCTGCTGGCCGTCGCCGGCTTCACCTTCATGGGCCTGCAGGGCCTGTGGCAGGAGAGCATGGACACCCTGGCGCTGACGCTCTCCGCGGTCCTGGTCGCGCTGCTCTTCGCGATCCCGCTCGGCGTGTGGGCGGGGCTGTCCGACCGGGTCAACCGGATCATCACGCCCCTGCTCGACTTCATGCAGACGATGCCGACCTTCGTCTACCTGGCCCCGCTGACCCTGTTCTTCCTCATCGGCGGCGCCTCCGCCACCATCGCCACCGTCATCTACGCGGCCCCGCCCGCCATCCGCATCACCGCGCACGCCATCCGCAACGTGCCGACGACCACCGTGGAGGCGGCCGACTCGCTCGGCGCGACCCGCCGGCAGTCCCTGCTGAAGGTGCTGCTGCCGATGTCCAAGCGGACCGTCGTGCTGGGCGTCAACCAGACCATCATGGCGGCCCTCGCCATGGTGACCATCGCCGCCCTGATCGACGCCCCCGGCCTCGGCAAGACCGTCGTCCAGGCCCTCCAGTCGCTCGACGTCGGCACCGCCTTCAACGCGGGCCTCGCCATCGTCGTCATGGCGATCGTCCTGGACCGCGTCACCACGGCGGCGAGCGTCCGCGAGGAGGCCGCCCGCCGCTCCGACCCCCGCCTCGCGGCCTGGCGGCGACCGCTGCTCGCCGCCGGAGCGGCGGTCACCGCCGTGCTGATCTACCTCTCGCACACCTACCTCTGGGCGGCCGAGTTCCCCGGCGAGGGCAGCACCGGGAGCGCCATCGCCCGCTGGGCCGACTCCGTGACCACCTGGGCGCAGGACAACCTGTCCGGGCTCACCAACGCCTTCCGTGACGCCGTCACCAACGGTCTGCTCAACCCGTTCCAGACGCTGCTCACCGACTCGCCCTGGTGGCTCGTCGGCGCGGTGCTGATCACGCTGGCCGTCGTGCTCGGCGGGATCCGCGCGGGCGTCACCACACTTGTGTGCGTGGGCCTGCTGGTCGGCACCGGACTGTGGGCGGACGCCATGACCACGCTCGCCTCCACGCTGGTGGCGACCGTGCTGGTGATGGCGCTCGGCATCGTCTTCGGCGTGTGGATGGGGCGCAGCGCCCTGGCGGACCGGCTGATCCGGCCCAGTCTGGACGCGGCCCAGGTCATGCCGCCGTTCGTCTACCTCGTGCCGTTCCTCGCCCTGTTCGGCGCCACCCGCTTCACGGCCATCGTCGCCGCGGTCGTCTACGGCGCCCCCGTCGCCATGAAGATCATCGCGGACGGCATCAGGGCGGTGCCCGAGACCACGGTGGAGGCGGCCACCTCCGCCGGGTGCAACACCTGGCAGATCATCACCAAGGTCCAGCTGCCGATGGCACGCGGCGCCCTGACCCTCGCCACCAACCAGGGCCTCATCTACGTGCTGTCGATGGTCGTGGTGGGTGGCCTGGTGGGCGCGGGCGCCCTCGGCTACGACGTCGTGGCCGGCTTCTCGCAGGGCCAGTTGTACGGGAAGGGGCTCGCGGCGGGGCTCGCCATCGTCCTTCTCGGCGTCATGTTCGACCGGATCACACAGGCAGCGGCTCGCCGCACCAGCGCATAAGGAGCACCACACCATGGCAAGACACTGGAGAGCGGGCGCGGCCGGCCTCGCGGTCCTCGGCCTCACGCTCACGGCCTGCGGCGGCGCGAAGGTCGGTGAGGACTCGGCGGGCGGCTCGGGCAGCTCCGGGGAGTGCGGCACCTTCAACCTCGCGGTCAACCCGTGGGTGGGCTACGAGGCCAACGCCGCGGTCATCGCGTACGTCGCGGACGAGTACCTGGGCTGCGACGTCAAGCAGAAGGATCTCAAGGAGGAGATCGCCTGGCAGGGCTTCGGCACCGGTGAGGTCGACGCCGTCGTGGAGAACTGGGGCCACGACGACCTGAAGAAGAAGTACATCACCGACCAGAAGACCGCCGTCGACGCGGGCCCGACCGGCAACGAAGGGCTCATCGGCTGGTACGTGCCGCCGTGGCTGGCCGAGGAGCACCCCGACATCCTCGACTGGGAGAACCTCAACAAGTACGCGGCCGAGTTCCGGACGTCCGAGTCGGGTGGCAAGGGCCAGCTCCTCGACGGCGACCCGTCGTTCGTCACCAACGACGAGGCGCTGGTGACCAATCTGAAGCTGGACTACAAGGTCGTGTACGCGGGCAGCGAGACCGCGCTCATCCAGGCCTTCCGCAAGGCGGAGAAGGACAAGGAATGGGTGATCGGCTACTTCTACGAGCCGCAGTGGTTCATGTCCGAGGTGCCGCTGAGGAAGGTCAAGCTGCCCGACTACAAGGAGGGCTGCGACGCCGACCCGGAGAAGATCGCCTGCGACTACCCGGTCTACAAGCTCGACAAGATCGTCAGCGCGAAGTTCGCCAAGTCCGGCAGCCCGGCCTATGACCTGGTGAAGAAGTTCACCTGGACCAACGACGACCAGAACATCGTGGCCAAGTACATCGCGGTGGACAAGATGGCCCCCGAAGCCGCGGCCAAGAAGTGGGTCGAGGCCAACCGCGACAAGGTGGACGCCTGGATCAAGTAACGCTCTCGTACGGCCTTTCCCACATGCCCGGCGGGCGGTGCGCGCGGACGCGCACCGCCCGCCGGGCATCGCCGTCTTCCGGGGCGTTTCCCGACGTCACCGGACCTCTTGACACCCACTTGCGCGGCGGGCACATTGAGTTGCGCAACCTGAATCATGTTGCGCACAAAGCAACTCAACCGGAGGTGCGGCGATGGCGGGACCCCGAGTGGTCATCATCGGAGCGGGAGTCGTGGGCGCGGCTCTCGCCGACGAGATCTCCGCGCGAGGCTGGACCGAAGTGACCGTGGTCGACCAGGGCCCCCTCCCGGCCACCGGCGGCTCCACCTCGCACGCCCCCGGCCTGGTCTTCCAGACCAACTCCTCCAAGACCATGACCGAGCTGGCCCGCTACACCGTCGAGAAGTTCTGCTCCCTCGACGTCGACGGAAAGCCCTGCTTCCTCCAGGTCGGCGGCCTCGAAGTGGCCACCACCCCGGAGCGGCTGGCCGAGCTGCACCGCCGCCACGGCTGGATCACCGCCTGGGGCGTCGAGGCCCGCATCCTGACCCCCGACGAGTGCGTGGAGCGGCACCCGCTGGTCAACCGCGACAAGGTCCTCGGCGGCCTCCTGGTCCCCACCGACGGCCTCGCCAAGGCCGTCCTCGCCGTCGAGGCGCAGATCCGCCGGGCCACCGAGCGCGGGGTGCGCTTCCTCGCCCGCCACGAGGTCCACGACATCCTCAAGGCCGACGGCGAGGTCACCGGCGTCCGCACCGACCAGGGCGACCTGGAGGCGGACATCGTCGTGTGCTGCGCCGGCATCTGGGGACCGCGCATCGCCCGCATGGCAGGCATGAACCTGCCGCTGACCCCGCTCGCCCACCAGCTCGCCTGGACCGGCCCCGTCCCCGCCCTCGCCGGACAGACAGACGAGGCGGTCCGCCCGATCCTGCGCCACCAGGACGCGGACCTGTACTACCGCGACCGCTTCGACGGCATCGGCATCGGCTACTACGGCCACCGCCCCATGCCTATCTCCGCCGACGACATACTCTCCTTCGACGAGGCCGACGAGATGCCCTCGGTGCTGAAGTTCACCGAGGAGGACTTCGAGCCCGCCTGGGTCGAGACCCAGTCCCTGCTCCCGGCGACCAAGGAAGCGAAGGTCGAGGAGGGCATCAACGGCCTGTTCTCGTTCACCACCGACAACTTCCCGCTGCTCGGCGAGTCCCCGGACCTCAAGGGCTTCTGGGTCGCCGAGGCCGTGTGGGTCACCCACTCCGCGGGCGTCGGCCGGGCCATGGCCGAATGGCTCGTCGACGGCTACTGCTCGTCCTTCGACCTGCACGAGTGCGACGTCAACCGCTTCGAACCGCACCAGCTCGCCCCCGAGTACGTCCTGGCCCGCGACTGCCAGAACTTCGTCGAGGTCTACGACATCCTCCACCCCCTCCAGCCCTCCGGCGACCCGCGCCCCCTCCGCACCAGCCCCTTCCACGTCCGCCAGCAGGAGCACGGCGCCTTCTTCCTGGAGGCGAACGGCTGGGAGCGCCCGCACTGGTACGAGGCCAACGCCGCCCTCGTGGAGGGCCGTTCCATCCCCACCCCGAACGACTGGGCCGCGCAGTTCTGGTCGCCGATCGTCGGCGCGGAGGCGCAGGCCACCCGCGAGACCGTCGCCATGTACGACATGACCGCCCTCAAACGCCTGGAGGTCACCGGCCCCGGCGCCGCCGACTTCCTGGAGCGCCTGGTCACCGGCAAGGTCGCCAAGTCCGTCGGCTCGGTGACATACACCCTGCTCCTCGACCACGACGGCGGCATCCGCAGCGACATCACCGTCGCCCGCCTGGAACGCGACCTGTTCCAGGTCGGCGCCAACGGCAGCCTCGACCTCGACTGGCTGCGCCGCCACCTGCCCGCCGACGGCAGCGTCCAGGTCCGCGACATCACCCCGGGCACCTGCTGCGTCGGCCTGTGGGGGCCGCTGGCCCGCAAGGTGCTCCAGCCGCTCACCGACGAGGACTTCTCCAACGACGGCCTGAAGTACTTCCGCGCCAAGCGCGCCTACATCGGCAGCGTCCCCGTCACCGCGATGCGCCTGTCCTACGTCGGCGAACTCGGCTGGGAGCTGTACACCACCGCCGACCAGGGCCTGAAACTCTGGGACACCCTGTGGGCGGCGGCCCGGCCGCTCGGCGGCGTCATCGCGGGCCGCGGCGCCTTCAACAGCCTCCGCCTGGAGAAGGGCTACCGCTCCTTCGGCACCGACATGACCTACGAGCACGACCCCTACGAGGCCGGCGTCGGCTTCGCCGTCAAGCTCGACAAGCCCGACTTCATCGGCAAGGCGGCACTGGAGCGCCGCAAGGCCGACGTACGGCGCAGGCTCACCTGCCTGACCATCGACGACCCGCAGGCCGTCGTGCTCGGCAAGGAGCCGGTCTACGACGCCGGGCGCGCGGTCGGCTACGTCACCAGCGCCGCGTACGGCTACACCATCGGCAAGGGCATCGCGTACGCCTGGCTGCCCGCCGAACTCACCAGCCCCGGCACGCCGGTTCAGATCGGCTACTTCGATCAGCGCTTCGACGCCGTCGTAGCCGAGGAGCCCCTGTTCGACCCGACCATGTCCCGACTGCGCGGCTGACCGGGGGAGACCGATGACAGCCCAACTGCTCGACGGCAAGGCGACCGCCGCCGGCATCCGCCGCGAACTCGCCGAGCGCGTCGCCAAGCTGACGGCCACCACCGGCCGCCCGCCGGGCCTCGGCACCGTCCTGGTCGGCGACGAGCCCGGCAGCCGCGCCTACGTCGCCGGGAAGCACCGCGACTGCGCGCAGGCCGGCATCGCCTCCCTGCGCCGCGACCTGCCCGCCGACGCCACCCAGCGCCAGGTCGAGGACGTCATCGACGCACTCAACGCCGACCCGGACTGCACCGGCTACATCGTCCAACTCCCGCTCCCGCGCCACCTGGACGCCAACGCCGTACTGGAACGCATGGACCCGGCCAAGGACGCCGACGGACTCCACCCCGTCAACCTCGGCCGACTCGCCCTCGGCGTCGAGGCGCCCCTGCCCTGCACCCCGCGCGGCATCGTCGAACTGCTCCGCCGCCACGACATCCCCCTCGCCGGAGCGCGCGTCTGCGTCATCGGCCGGGGCATCACGGTCGGCCGCCCGATCGGCCTGCTCCTGACCCGCCGCACCGAAAACGCCACGGTGACCCTGTGCCACACCGGCACCCAGGGCCTGGCCTGGCACGTCCGCGAGGCCGACATCGTCATCGCCGCAGCGGGCTCGCCCGGCCTGGTCACCAAGGACATGCTGCGCCCCGGCGCCGCCGTCCTCGACGTCGGCATCACCCGCACCGAGCAGGGCCTGGTCGGCGACATCCACCCGGACGCCGCCCAGGTCGCCGGATGGCTCGCCCCGATGCCCGGCGGCGTCGGCCCCATGACCAGGGCGATGCTCCTCGCCAACGTCGTCGAGGCCGCCGAGAGGAACGCGAACCCCCTATGAACCCGACCCCGCTTCTTGAGGGAGCCGCCCGATGAGCCCCCGCACCCCCGGCGCCGACCTCCCCGACCACCCCGACTTCCTCTGGCGCAATCCCGAGCCCAAGCGCTCGTACGACGTGGTGATCGTCGGAGGCGGCGGCCACGGCCTGGCCACCGCCCACTACCTCGCCCGCAACCACGGCATCACCAACGTCGCCGTCCTGGAGAAGGGCTGGCTCGCGGGCGGCAACATGGCCCGCAACACCACGATCATCCGCTCCAACTACCTCTGGGACGAGAGCGCCGGCATCTACGAGCACGCCCTCAAGCTCTGGGAGGGCCTGGCCGACGAACTGGACTACCCGATCCTCTTCTCCCAGCGAGGCGTGCTGAACCTCGCCCACAGCCTCCAGGATGTCCGCGACAGCGTGCGCCGTGTGGAGGCGAACCGCCTGAACGGCGTGGACGCGGAATGGCTGGACGCGGACGGCGTCAAGGAGGTCTGCCCGATCGTCAACACCTCCCAGGACGTGCGCTACCCGGTCCTGGGCGCCACCTACCAGCCCCGCGCCGGCATCGCCAAGCACGACTACGTGGCCTGGGGCCTGGCCCGTTCCGCGGACGCGGCCGGGATCGACATCATCCAGAACTGCGAGGTCACGGGCCTGGACGTGGTCGGCGGCCGGGTAGTCGGGGTCCGGACGACCCGAGGCCCGATAGCGGCGGGCAAGGTGGCCCTGTGCTCGGCGGGCCACACGTCGGTCCTCGCGGCGATGGCGGGCATCGACCTCCCCCTGCAGAGCCACCCGCTGCAAGCCCTGGTCTCGGAACTCCTGGAACCGATCCACCCGACCGTGGTCATGTCCAACGCGGTCCACGTCTACGTCAGCCAGGCGCACAAGGGCGAGCTGGTGATGGGCGCGGGCATCGACGCGTACACCTCGTACACCCAGCGCGGGGCCTTCCACATCATCGAGGAACAGATGTCGGCGGCCCTGGAACTCTTCCCGGTCTTCGCCCGCGCCCACGTCCTGCGCACCTGGGGCGGCATCGTCGACGTCAGCCCCGACGCCTCACCGATCGTCGGCCTCAGCCCGGTACGGAACCTGTACCTCAACTGCGGCTGGGGAACCGGCGGCTTCAAGGCGACACCGGGCGTCGGCTGGGTCTACGCCCACACGATCGCCGAGGACGAGCCCCACCCCCTCAACGCCCCCTTCTCGCTCGACCGTTTCACCACCGGCGCGCTCGTCGACGAGCACGGCGCGGCCGCGGTGGCCCACTAGGACCACTGGACGCTTTGGAGCCGACCCATGCTGCTCATCCCCTGCCCGTGGTGCGGGCCCCGCGACGAGTCCGAGTTCCACTACGGCGGCCAGGCCCACGTGCCCTACCCCGAGGACCCGTCCACCCTCACCGACGAGGAGTGGGCCCGCTACCTCTTCTTCCGCGACAACCCCAAGGGCCCCTTCGCCGAACGCTGGACCCACACGGCGGGCTGCCGCCGCTGGTTCAACGCGGTACGGGACACCTCCACGAACGAGATCCTGACGGTGTACAGGGCGGGGGAGGAACGCCCGGAGACGCCGGAACCGCGGCCGGCAGTCTCGGCGGTGCCTCCTGACGCCGGTCGGTATGTCTCAGCCCGTCCGCCGTTTGAGGACGAGGCCGTTCAGGCCGATCAGCGGGGGTCTGGGGGCGGCAGCCCCCAGGGGACGGGAACGGGTAGGGGCGGCGGGGGCGAGGAAACCCAGCCGTTCCGCCACCCCACCCGCGGCCGAATCGACCGCAGCACCCCCCTCACCTTCACCTTCGACGGCACCGAGTACCAGGGCTACAAGGGCGACACCCTCGCCTCCGCCCTCCTCGCCAACGGCGTCATCGCGGCAGCGACCAGCATCAAACTCGCCCGCCCCAGAGGCATCTTCTCCGCCGGCCCGGAAGAACCGAACGCCGTCGTCCAGATCGAGGAACCCTTCCCCGAGCCCATGCTCCCCGCGACCACGGTCGAGCTCTACGACGGCCTGGCAGCCACCAGCCTCCCCGGCCAGGGCCGCCTGGCCACGAGACCGGACCCGTCCCGCTACGACGCCGTACACGCCCACTGCGACGTACTCATCGTCGGCGCGGGCCCCGCAGGCCTCGCGGCAGCCGCCGCAGCCGCGAACACCGGCGCCCGAGTCGTCCTCGCCGACGAGAACCCCGAACCCGGCGGCACCCTCCTCGGCACAGCGGAACACCTCGACTGGGTCCAGGAGACCCGCGAACACCTGGAATCAGCACAGGAGTTCCGCTACCTGCCCCGCACCACGGTCTTCGGCCACTACGACGACAACCACCTCCTGGCAGTGGAGCGCCGCACCAACCACCTCGGCGCACAGGCCCCCACCCACATGGCCCGCGAACGCGTCTGGCGCATCCGAGCCCGCCACGTGGTCCTGGCTACCGGCGCCCACGAACGCTCCCTCGCCTTCCCGGACAACGACCGCCCCGGCATCATGCTGGCCTCCTCGGCCCGCACCCACGTCAACCGCCACGGCGCGCTGCCGGGCCGCCACGCGGTGGTCTTCACGACGAACGACAGCGCGTACGAAGCCGCCCTGGACCTCACCCACGCCGGCCTGACCGTCACCGCGATCGTCGACACCCGCCCGAACCCGGGCGAGTGGGCCGACCGGGCAAGAGCGGCCGGTATCGAGGTGCTCCCGGGCCACGCGGTCACCGGCACGGAGGGCGAGGCCCGCCTCACCGCCGTGACCGTGGCGCCGTACGGGGAGACCACGGGCCGCCGGGAGTTCGCCGCCGACCTGCTCCTGGTCTCCGGCGGCTGGAACCCGGTCGCGCACCTGTTCAGCCAGTCCGGCGGCAAGCTCCGCCACGACGAGACCCTGGGCACGTTCGTCCCCGACGCCTGCCGCCAGGCGGTCGAGGTGGCGGGCGCCGCGAGCGGGGTGTTCGACCTGGCGGGCGCCCTCGCACAGGGCGCGGCGGCCGGGGTGAGGGCTGTGGCGGCCGAGGGCTACACACCGCAGGCACCGAGCCTGCCGCGCGTACCCCCACAGCCCGCCCCGACCCCGCCCATGCACGTGTACGTCGTCCCCGGCGGTCCCGCCGACGCCCCGCGCTTCGTCGACCTCCAACGCGACGTCACCGTGGCCGACCTGGCCCGTGCGACCGGCGCCGGACTGCGCTCGGTCGAGCACACCAAGCGCTACACCACGGCCGGTACCGCCAACGACCAGGGCAAGACCTCCGGCGTCCTGGCCAGCGGCGTGGTCGCGGAACTGCTCGGCGTGGACATCTCGGCGCTCGGCACCACCACCTTCCGCCCGCCGTACACGCCGGTCTCCTTCGCCGCGCTCGCGGGCCGCGACCGGGGCGCACTGAGCGACCCGGTCCGGACGACCGCGATCCACGAGTGGCATGTCGCGCACGGCGCGCTGTTCGAGAACGTCGGCCAGTGGAAGCGCCCCTGGTACTACCCGCGGGACGGCGAGGACATGGAGGCCGCGGTGCTGCGCGAATGCCGGGCCACCCGGGAGGGCGTCGGCTTCATGGACGCCTCCACCCTCGGCAAGATCGACGTGCAGGGCCCGGACGCCGGGGTCTTCCTGGACCGGCTCTACACCAACATGATGAGCACCCTGAAGGTCGGCATGGTCCGCTACGGCGTCATGTGCCGCCCGGACGGCATGGTCTTCGACGACGGCACCGTCATGCGCCTCGCCGAGGACCGCTTCCTCACCACCACCACGACCGGCAACGCCGCCGTCGTACTGGAATGGATGGAGGAGTGGCTGCAGACCGAGTGGCCCGAGCTGAAGGCGCACTGCACGTCGGTCACCGAACAGTGGGCCACCGTCGCCCTCGTCGGCCCCAAGTCCCGTGCCGTCCTCGCTGTCCTGGCGCCCGAACTGGCCGTCTCCAACGAGGACTTCCCGTTCATGGCATGGCGTGACGCGACCGTCGCCGGTATCCCCGCCCGCGTCTGCCGGATCAGCTTCTCCGGTGAACTCGCCTACGAGATCAACGTGTCACCGTGGCGGGCGCTCGCGCTGTGGCAGGCCGTGTACGAGGCCGGCGCCCCGTACGGCATCACCCCGTACGGCACGGAGACCATGCACGTCCTGCGGGCCGAGAAGGGCTACCCGATCATCGGCCAGGACACCGACGGCACCGTGACCCCCCAGGACCTGGGCATGAGTTGGGTGGTGTCGAAGAAGAAGCGGGACTTCATCGGCAAGCGCTCCTACGCCCGCGCCGACACCGCCCGCCCCGACCGCAAGCACCTGGTCGGACTCCTCCCGGAGGACCCCGGCACCCTCCTCCCGGAGGGCACGCAGCTGATCGCCGACAGTGTGCTGCCCGCCCCGCCCGTGCCGATGCTCGGCCATGTGACGTCCAGCTACCGCAGCGCGGCCCTGGGCCGGACGTTCGCGCTCGCCCTGATCAAGGGCGGCCGGGACCGGATCGGCGAGCGCCTGTACGCCCCCGTGGGCGAGCGACTGGTCCCGGTGACCGTCGCGAGCCCCGTCCTCTACGACCCCGAGGGAGCCCGCCGCGATGGCTGAGACCGCCACGACCGCCTTGCCGCGCAGCCCGTTGTCCCACGTCGCAGGTCGTCTGGCCGCCGCCACCCGCGGCTCCGGCGGCGCGGTCCGGCTCGCGGAACTGCCCTTCCTGACCCAGCTCACCGTGCGTCTCGACGCCAAGGGCGCGGCGGCGGAGGCCGTCGGGCTGGCCCTGGACCTGCAACTGCCCCTCCAGCCCAACACCGCCGTCCGCTCCGGGGAGCTGACCGTGCTCTGGCTCGGCCCGGACGAGTGGCTGCTGGTGGCGAGGCCGGGCTGCGAGCGGGAGCTGGAGGGCCGTATCCGGCAGGCCGCGGGGGAGGAGCCGGTGTCCGTCGTGGACGTGTCCGCGCAGCGCACCACGCTCCTGGTCAGCGGCCCGCGCGCGCACGACCTGCTCGCCCACGGCTGCTCGCTCGACCTGCACCCACGGGTCTTCGGCCCCGGACGCTGCGCCCAGACGACTCTGGGCCGCACCCAGGTCGTCCTGGTCGCCCGGGACGAACCACGGGCGGGCTTCTGGGTGCTGGTCCGCTCGACGTTCGCGGGCTATCTGGCGGACTGGCTGCTCGACGCGGCGACGGAGTACGTCCGGGCACCGGACGTGGCGACGGAGTACGCCTGAGCACACCGGATGACGCGGCCCGCCCCGTACCGCCGCCGGATGGGCCTCAGCCCAGGTAGCCCATCCGCCGGCTGATCTCCTCCGCACCCTGGATCAGCACCGGGGCCAGCTCCGCCATGCGCTCCTCGGTGAAGCGGTAGGTGGGGCCGGAGGCGCTGATCGCGGCGATGACCTCGCCGTCGCGGGAGCGGATCGGGGCGGCCATGGCGTGCAGCCCGATCTCCAGCTCCTCCAGCGCCACCGCGTACCCGCGTTCGCGTGCCAGGGCGAGGTCCTTCTCCAGCCTGGCCTTGGTGGTCAGGGTGTGCGGCGTGAGCTTCCGCGTGCCGGAGGCGGCGAGCACCGCCGCCCGTGCCTTGTCCGACAGGTGGGCGAGCAGGATCTTGCCGCTCGACGTGGCGTGGACCGGGGTGAGCTGGCCGACCCAGTTGTGGGTGCCGACCGCGCCCGGACCGCGCACCTGGTACAGGTTGACGGCGTAGTGCTCCTGCAGCACCGCGATGTTGACGGTCTCGCCCAGTTCCTCGGCGAGCCGTTCGCACACCGGCCGGCCCTGCTGGGTGATGTCCAGCCGTCCCGTGACCGCGCCGGCCAGCCGCACGATGCCGAAGCCCAGCCGGTATTTGCCGCGCTCGGCGGTCTGCTCGACCAGCCCGCGCGCCTCCAGGGCGCCGAGCAGCCGGAACGCGGTCGACTTGTGGACGTCGATCTCGGCGGCTACTTCGCTGACGCCCGCCTCGCCCCGCTGGGCGAGGATTTCCAGGACGCTGACCGCGCGGTCGACGGACTGCACCCCGTTCACCGCGGGAGCCGCTGTTTCGCTATCTGCGGTGTAGTTGCTCATGGCGCAACTATACGCAATCGGCGGCGGATGACTTGGGCCGATCGGCCCTCTTGCCCGGTGCCGTTCCGCCCCTCCGCACCCTAGGGCCCCGTGCGGGTCGGCGGAAGACCGGCGCACGGTTGCTCTTCCCCTCTTGACAGGGGGTGTCCGCGACGGGACAGTTTGAGCGATCGTTGCTTATAGCGAAGGTAGTTGCATGATTCGCAACTGCGCTTGACGGAGATCGCCCCTCGCCGCGTGTGCGTCCGACACTCCCCGAAGGTGACCCGATGACCCTCACCAACCTGCCGCCCAGCCTGATCCCCACGCTGTCCGGCGCGTACTACACCGACCCCGAGGTCTTCGCCCAGGAGCAGGAGCGGATCTTCGAGGCCATGTGGTTCTGCGTGGCCCGCGCCGCCGACCTGGACAAGCCCGGCGCCTTCCGCACCTACCAGGTGGGCCGCGAGAGCGTGCTGGTCTCCCGCTCCCGGGACGGCTCCGTGCGGGCCTTCCTCAACATCTGCCGGCACCGCGGCGCCAAGCTCTGCCTGGAGGAGTCCGGCGAGGTCAAGCGAGCTTTCCAGTGCCCGTACCACGCCTGGACCTACGGCCTGGACGGCAAGCTCGTCGCCGCCCCCAATCTGACCTCCATGCCGGACATCGACCGCACCGAGTACGGCCTGGTCAACGTCCACGTGCGCGAGTGGCTCGGTTATGTGTGGGTCTGCCTCGCCGACGAACCGCCCTCCTTCGAGACCGACGTCCAGGGCGCGATCGTCGAACGCCTCGGCGACCTGGACTCCATAGAGCGCTACGGCATCGAGGACCTGAAGGTGGGCCGCCGGATCACCTACGACGTGAAGGCCAACTGGAAGCTCATCATCGAGAACTTCATGGAGTGCTACCACTGCGCGACCATCCACCCCGAACTCACCGAAGTGCTGCCGGAGTTCGCCGACGGCTACGCCGCCCAGTACTACGTCGGCCACGGCGCCGAGTTCGGCGAGGAGATCCAGGGCTTCACGGTCGACGGCTCCGAAGGACTCGATCGCATACCCGGCGTCGCCGAGGACCAGGACCGCCGCTACTACGCGATCACCGTCCGCCCGCAGGTCTTCGTCAACCTTGTGCCCGACCACGTGATCCTGCACCGCATGTACCCGATGGCGGCCGACCGCACGGTCGTCGAGTGCGACTGGCTGTACCTGCCGCACGTCGTGGAGAGCGGCAAGGACGTGGACCGTTCCGTGGAGCTCTTCCACCGGGTCAACCAGCAGGACTTCGACGCCTGCGAGCGTACCCAGCCGGCCATGTCCTCCAAGGCCTACGCCAAGGGCGGGGTCCTGGTGCCCAGCGAGCACCACATCGGCGCGTTCCACACCTGGCTGCAGAGCAAGCTCGACGCCCACACCGGAGGAGAGAGCCGATGACCCGGTTCCACCAGTCCTTGCACGAGCTCGACCCGGAGGTTGCCGCCGCGGTCGATGCCGAGCTGCGCCGTCAGCAGTCGACCCTGGAGATGATCGCCTCCGAGAACTTCGCG
>NZ_JBVKBN010000040.1:0-30589 GCF_055657065.1 Streptomyces sp. NPDC110618
GATGGCAGCCCACTGATAGCCACACCCAGCACCCCTGGGCGACCCAACCCTACGAATGGCTCGATCAACCCGATCAAGAACGTAGAGCCCACTGAACGAGCCGACCGATCACCCGCTCGGCATCGGCCTGCCTGAGGTACCCGGACTCCAGCACGTCGCCCATCTCATCGGCCCAGCGCTCCAGTTGACGTGCGTCAGCGCCGTCAGCGGAGGCCGGCCTCGCCTCCAGCCGTTGCACGAGCCGCTGATAGCCACCCACCGATCGCTCTTCTCCCGACCGGTCGCCCGTCACCCCGACACGGCGGACAGCACCACATCCACCAGCCTGTCCGCCGCGTCCGGCCTGCCCAGCGCCCGCGCGCACCGGGCCATGGCCTCACGCCGCGACGGATCGGCCAGCAGCGGGCCCACAGCCGCCCGGAGCCGGTCGGCTGTGACATCGCCCAGCAGGGCGACGGCAGCCCCGGCCTCCTCCAAGTGGCTTGCGTTGTGCGCCTGTTCGTTGCCCGCGGATGTGGCGAGCGGGATGAAGACGGCGGGCTTGCCGAGGGCCGTCAGTTCGGCGAGGGTTCCGGCGCCGCTGCGCGACACGACGATGTCCGCCAGGGCCAGGACATCCGGCAGCTCCGGGCCGACGAAGCCGGTGAGGTAGTACCGGGCGGCGAGACCGGCGGGCAGGGCCGTCGCGTAGCGCCGCAGCTCCTCGACGTTGTCCGGGCCGCACTGGTGGATCACATTCGCGCCCTCCAGGAGCCAGGAGAGGGAGTCGCGGACAACCCCGTTGATCTGCTGGGCACCTTGCGCGCCGCCCGTGACGTAGACGGTCGGCAGCCGTCGGTCGAAGCCGTGCAGACCCAGGGCCTGGACGGCCTTGTCCGGGTGCCCCGTCAACACCTCCGGGCGGATCGGGTTGCCGGTGACCACCGCGGCACCGCGCACCTCCTCCGGGAGGAGAGGCAGCGTCGACTCCGAGGACACCGCGATCCGTGTCGCCGAACCGGCCAGCTTCCGGTTCGCCAGGCCCAGGCGGACCGTCTGTTCGTGCAGCACCAGCGGGCGTCGGCACATCCGCGCGGCCAGGCCTGCGGGGACCGCGACATAGCCGCCCGTGGCGAGGACCACGTCCGGCCGGAAGTCCGCGATCAGCTTCCGCGCCTGCGCCACACCGAGCGGCACACGTGCCATGTCCCGCATGTTCGCCGCCGACATCATCTTCAGCGGGTTGCTCGACCGGCGGATCTTCCCCGTGGCCACGGTCGCGAACGGGAGCCCCTCGGCGCGCGCGACCCGCGCCTCCAGGCCCTCGGCCGTACCGATCCACAGCACATCGACACTCCTGCCCTCGACCGCCAGCCGGTTCTGCAGCGTGCGGATCGCGGTGAGCGCCGGGTACGTATGCCCGCCGGTGCCTCCTCCCGTGACGACGAGACGGAAGGTGCCGGGGTGCCTGGGTTCGTTCCTCACCCGGCGCACATTACTGGCCAGAGCCCGGCTCCCTGCAAACCCGGGCCCTCCGGGGGCAGTTGAGAAGGGGCATGTGGACGGGGAGGCGGAAAATGTCGTGCCCGCTACCGTCCCGATCTCTACACTCTCGACATGCGCCCGGCCCCGAGTGGCCGCAGCGCGCCCTACGTGTTCCGAGTTCAGACTTGAGGGGAGGCCAACAGTGCGTACCGCCACCGCTGTTGCCACCCCCTGGGCACGGTTCGACGTGATCCTCGTGTCTTCGTGAGTCCGGTGCCCGCTGCGCGCCCGGCACTGGAGATCCCGGTCGTAGACCGTCACTGAGTCCTGTCCCGCCCCGACAGCCGGCCGTGCCCGGCTCGCCGCGGGACGCGTCACACGGCTCTCGTCCGCCCCATCGCGCCGCCTTCACCACTCACGACACGACTCACGTAGAAGGGCCTCAAGGCCGTGCGTATTGACACAACACCCCGCGCTCTCCGGACCGTTCGCAACCTCGGCATCCTCGCCCACGTGGACGCGGGCAAGACCACCGTGACGGAGCGGATCCTGTTCCTGACCGGAGCCGTCCACAAGCGGGGCGAGGTGCACGAGGGCACCACCGTCACCGACTTCGACTCCCAGGAACGCGACCGGGGCATCACCATCTTCGCCGCGGCCGTCAGCTGCGACTGGGACGGACACCGGATCAACCTCATCGACACCCCGGGCCACGTCGACTTCGCCGACGAGGTGACGCGTTCGCTGCGCGTCCTCGACGGCGCGGTCGCGGTGTTCGACGCCGTCGCCGGTGTGGAACCGCAGAGCGAGGCGGTGTGGCGGGAGGCCGACCGGCACGGGGTCGCGCGGCTGGCGTTCGTCAACAAGATGGACCGCGCGGGCGCCGACCTGGACACGGTGGTCGCGTCCCTCCGTGAACGCCTGGGCGCCACACCCCTGGTCGTCCAGCTGCCGATCGGCAGCGAGGAGCGGTTCACGGGCGTCGTCGACCTGGTCCGGATGCGGGCCGTGGTGTGGCCGGGCGACACCGGCACGTACGAGGAACGCCCGGTGCCCGAGGCGTTGCGCGACGAGGCGCTGCGGCGTCGCCGGGCGCTGGACGAGGCCGTCGCCGAACTGCACCCGGGGGCGCTGGAGGAGTACTGCGCCGACGGCACCGTCTCGGAGGCGACCCTGCGCACGGCACTGCGCGAGGTGACCGTCGCGGGCGAGGCCGTGGTCGTGCTGTGCGGTTCGGCGTACCGCGACCGTGGCATCGAGCCGTTGCTCGACGCCGTGGTGGCGTACCTGCCCTCACCGGCGGACGTGCCGCCCGTACGCGGCACGCTCGACGGAACCGAGCAGGAACGGGCCGCGGATCCGGCGGCACCGCTGGTCGCGCTGGCGTTCAAGGTGCACGCGGCGCCGACCGGACGGATGACGTTCCTCCGGATCTATTCGGGCGTACTGACCAAGGGGGACACCGTGCTGGACATGGGTGTCGGGCGCACCGAACGCGTCGGCCGCATCCTGCGCGTGCAGGCGGACCGGCACACGGAGACGTCCGTGGCCATGGCCGGGGACATCGTCGCCGTGATCGGTCCGAAGTCCGCGCGCGCCGGTACGACGCTGTGCGCGCCCTCGGCGCCGCTCGTGCTGGAGGCGCCCAGCACCGCCGACCCCGTGGTGTCCATGGCCGTCGAGGCACGCCTCGGCAAGGACACCGAACGGCTGGCCTCGGCCCTCGCCCGCCTCGCGGACGAGGACCCCTCGCTGGTCGTGCGTACCGATCCGGAGACCGGCCAGACCCTGCTGTCGGGCCTGGGCGAACTGCACCTGGAGGTGGCCGTGGAGCGACTGCGCCGCGAGCGGGGCCTGGAGGTCTCGGTGGGCCGCCCGCAGGTGTCGTACCGGGAGACCGTGGTCCGCGGGGTCACGGGGCTGGTGTACCGGCACGTCAAACAGGACGGCGGCGCCGGGCAGTTCGCCCACGTGGTGCTCGATGTCGAGCCGCTGGCCGAGGGCGACGGCTTCGCGTTCGCCTCGACCGTGGTCGGCGGCCGTGTTCCGCGGGACTTCGTGCGCGCGGTCGAGGCCGGGTGCCGGGACGCGCTGGCGGAGGGGCCGCTGGGCGGTCATCCGGTGACCGGTGTGCGGGTCACGCTCACCGACGGGTCCACGCACGTCAAGGACTCCTCGGAACTGGCGTTCCGCGCCGCCGGCCGGCTCGGATTGCGCGAAGCCTTGCGAGCCTGCGAACTGCGGCTCCTGGAGCCGGTGGCCGAGGTGACGGTGACCGCGCCCGAGGACTGCGTGGGCACGGTCCTGGGCGACCTCGCGGCGCGCCGCGGACGGGTGTCGGCGTCGGTGATGCGCGGCACCACAGCGGTCGTGACCGCCACGGTGCCGCTGGCCGAACTGTTCGGCTACGCCACCCGCCTGCGCGGGCGCACCCAGGGCCGGGGCACGTTCACCACCCGCCCGGCGGGCTACGCGGAGGTTCCGCAGGGCCTGGCGGCGGGAGCGGTGGGCACCCGGTAGCACGCCGACGACCCGAGGTCCCGGCCCTCGGGAAAGGCCGCGTGCGGCCCCGGACTCCTCGTCCGGGGCCGCACGTGTGCGCAGTGCTCACGACTGAGGGGAGCGATCGTCCCGCTCGACAACCACGCCCCTTACGACCCGCCCCTCGTCCACTGGCGCTTCGGAGGGGCCGTCCGTCTTCATCGCCTTGGCCTCGCTCTTGAGGATCCGCGCGGCCTTGCCCGCCGAGCGCGTCAGCTCGGGCAGCTTCTTGATGCCCACGACCACGATGATGACGACGAGGACCACGGCCAGCTCGCTCAAGCCGAACACTATGCTGCTCTCTTCCGGTAAAGGCGTCCGGTGGCGGACGGCGACCGACTTCCGGCGAACCGGCGACGAGCCGCAATCTACAATGCTGTAGAAGTATCCCCTGGGGTGTGATCACCCAACAACCCCGCATTCCGGCCTCGTTGGCCGCGACGGGATCCGCAGCGCGTTGAAGGAACAGAAGTACAGCACGATGCCGGACCACCATGATCCGAGGGCCGAAGCGACGGCCCTCTCCACCCGCCGGAACCTGGCCCGCCGCTGCCGCTCCGTCACCGAGGCCCGCTGGTTCGCGCTGTCCGTCATCGCTGTCATCCTGGCCAACGCCGCCCTGCTGGGCGTGGAGACCTACACCGGACTGGCCGACGACTGGCGCCGCTGGTTACGCCTTGCCGAACACACCTGCCTCGCCGCCTTCACCGTCGAGATCCTCCTGCGCCTGGCAGCCCACGCCGACCGCCCCCGGGACTTCTTCAAGTCGCCGTGGAACCTCTTCGACCTCGCCGTGGTCCTGTGCGCCTTCCTGCCCCTCGTACGCGAGAACACCACCGTCCTCCGGCTGCTGCGCCTGGCCCGCGTCCTGCGCACCGCCCGCTTCCTGCCCCAACTCCGCGTCGTCCTCGTCGCGGTGGGCCGCAGCCTGCCCGGGACGCTCAGCTTCCTGCTCGTCGGCGCCCTGCTGCTGTACATGTACGCGATGCTCGGCTGGGTCTTCTTCGGCCGCAGCGACCCCGAGCACTACGGCTCCCTCGGCCGCGCGGCACTCACCCTCTTCCTCCTGGTGACCCTGGACGGCATCGGCGACGCGGTCCACGCGGGCATGGAGATCTCCCGCTGGAGCCTGCTCTACTACGCCTCCTACGTCCTGCTGGCCTCCTTCGTCCTGGTCAACGTCCTGATCGGAGTCGTGCTGACCTCCCTCGACGAGGCGCGGGACATGGAGCGCGAGGAGCCGCCGGGACCGCGTCCGCCTGCCGGGCCCGGAGAACGCCACCTGCTGCTCGAACGCATCGCCACCGCCCGCCGGGCCTTGGACGACCTCGAACGCGACCTCGAAGGCGACCTCACCCAAGGCCTCATCCAGGGCCTCACGACGTCCGGCAGGGGCCCGGCAGGAAGGCCGCCGACATCCTGAGCGGGAACGCGACCTTGCCCTACCGCGGTACGGCCGCCCGGACCCGCTCCAGTACCAGTGCCGTAGCGGCCTGGACGGTGTAGCGGTACTCCGCCTCGCGGTCGAACCGGGCGAGATGCGGGGCCGCTTCAGCGAGGTGGGGAAGGCCCGAGCCCTCCAGCATCCGCTGCCGCGCGGCGATGCCGTCCCCGTCCGAGATGCCGAAAGTGGGGCCTGCCTGAACCTCCCGGAGCAGCGTGCCGATCAGCGTGGCCACGAGAAAGCGCACCAGGTGAACGGATTCCTCGACCGGGCACCCCGCCGACCGCAGTACGCCCAGGAGCGCTTCGACCGGTGCGAGACCTTCGAAGGACGCGAGCTGACGGGTCAGGACGAGGGGCGCGGCCTCGGGATGGAGGAGCGCGCGTTCGCGGAAGGCGTCGGCGATCGCGGGCAGGTCGATGCGCGGGTCGCCGGTCGGCGCGGGGACGGCCACACCGCCCAGCAGATGCTCGGCGAGGGCGTCGAGGAGACCGTCCTTGCCGTCGACGTGGTTGTAAAGGCTCTTGGCGTCGACACCGAGGACTCGCGCAACGGAGCGCATGCTGACCGCGCCCACCCCCTCGGCGTCGACGACCTTGAGAGTGGCGTCGACGATCGCGTCCCTGGAGAGCTGCGAGGAGCCCTTGGGGGGTCTGCCGCGCCGGGCTCCGGCGGGGGAGTCCACTGATCGAGTCATGCGGCTCATTGTGCCGGACGGATTGATGAAACCCACGCCGTGGATATAGTGGCTCGCCAGATACCCACGCCGTGGGTAAATCTTGCGAGGGGTGACGATGACGCACTTCCCCTGGACCACTGCCGAGGTGACCGATCTCCCCACGGTGGGCACACCGGTCGACGCGGTGACCGACCTGACCCGCTCCGAGGAGCCGCCCGGAGCGCGGCTGCGGGCCGCCCGGCGGCAGGCCGCTGCCTTCCGCGCCGAGTTCGCCTCGACGGGCACCCCGGACAGCGTCGTGACCTGCGACCTCGTGACGCTGCCCTACCCGACGCGGTTCGGGTTGTTCCGTGCCTCGAAGGCACTGGCACCCTTCCTGTCGATCACCAACCGGATGCTGGTCATCCGCTGGACCGAGTCCGACGGCCGCAAGCGGGTGCTGCTGTTCGAGCCGAGCGACCACGAACGGGGCCGGTACACCCCGTACTTCGACAGCCTCGCCCGGCGCACCCCGGGCGTACTGCGGCGGCAGATGGTCACCGAACACGGCACAGTGCTCGGCCATCTGGCCCGGCTCGGCATCGAGCCGGCGGACGTGGACTACCTGATGTTCGACCACCTCCACACCCAGGACCTACGGCGCTGGGTGGGCACGACCGCCTTCCAGGACGACCTCGGACAGGCCCCCGAGGCGGCGTTCCCCCACGCCAAGGTGATCGTGCAGCGCGACGAACTGGCCGCGATGGCCGACCTGCACCCCTTGCAGAGGCCCTGGTATCAGCCGAGTACCTACGCGCATGTCCCGCCCGAGGCGTTCCTGCCGGTGAACGGCACGGTCCTACTGGGCCCGGGCGTGGCGGTGATGAAGACCCCCGGGCATGTCTTCGGCAACCAGTCCCTGGTCGTCAACACGGACACGGGGATCTGGGTGTCCAGCGAGAACGTCATCGCCGTCGAGGCGCTGGTCCCGGGGCACTCCACACTCCCCGGCCTGGCCACCTGGGCCCGCGCCTGGCAGCAGGAAGTCGTCCTGAACGCGAACACCATCGAGACAACCGCCGACCAGTACAACTCGGTGGTCCTGGAGAAGACCCTGGCCGACCGCAGCCAGGCGGACCCGCGGTTCCCGCAGTTCTTCCCCTCCAGCGAACTGACCGGCGCCTGGACCAACCCCGGCACGAAGCCGACCTTCACCCACGGCGCGATCCGCCACGGCGCACAGCCGGCCTGAGACGCACAGGAGACAGACATGCCCACCACACCCTCCTCCCGGTTCACGCTGCCCGCCGAGAACGTCCTACGCGCCCGGGAACGACTCGTGCTCGACCACTTCCGGGACGAGGTCCGCCAGGACTGGGACGCGACGCTCTCAACCTTCCCCCACCCGCACTACGAACTGATCGCGCCGATGGTCGTGCACGACGGCGACTCGGAAGTCCGCGGCTACTACCAGGACACCCGAGCAGCCTTCCCCGACCAGAACCACGAACTCATCGCCCTGAGGCACAGCACCGACGCGGTGATCGTGGAGTTCTGGCTGCTCGGCACGCACATGGGCTTCCTCGGCAGGATCCCGCCCACCGGATCCAGGCACCGCACCCGGATGACGGCGTACTTCATCTTCGACGAGCACGAGAACCTGGTCACCGAACGCATCTACTTCGACCAACTCACCGTCCTCAAGCAACTGGTGGCGGGCATCGACAAACGCAGGCCCACCGGACTGCTCAGACTCGCCCGCGTCCTCAAAGGCGCCCTCGCCGCAGCCGGCACACGCCCCGACCCCCGGCTGCTGAACACCACCCCGCCGAACCTGGGCAGTTGAGGCCGTGATGAAGGTCCACCACCTCAACTGCGGCACCATGCGCCCCTGGCGGGCACCGGACGGACTCGTCTGCCACGTCCTGCTCGTCGAGACCGACCACGGCCTCGTCCTGATCGACAGCGGAATCGGACTCAAGGACACCGCCGACCCGGCACGACGCTTCGGAGCGGCACGCTTCTACGTCCGCCCTGCCTTCGACCCGAGCGAGTCGGCGATCCGCCAGGTGAAGGCGCTCGGCCACGATCCGCAGGACGTCCGCCACATCGTCCTGACCCACTGCGACGCCGACCACACCGGCGGACTCGCCGACTTCCCCTGGGCCCAGGTCCACCTCACCGCCGCCGAGAACCGCGCGGCCCTGCACCCCAAGGGGCTTGTCGAGCGCGGCCGTTACCTCGCATCCCAGCGCGCCCACAACCCCAGGATCGTCCCGCACACCCTCGAAGGCAGCGAGCCGTGGCGGGGCTTCCCCCACGCCAAGGAACTCACCGGTATCGCCACCGGCATCGTCATGATCGGCCTGCCCGGCCACACCCGGGGCCACGCCGCCGTCGCCGTCGACGCCGGCACCCACTGGGTTCTCCACGCCGGTGACGCCTTCTACCACCACGGCCAGATCGACGGCACGGGCGACGCCCCGAAGTCCCTGACCGCGATGGAGCGAGCCGTGGCCGCCGACTGGCCGAAGGTCAGAGGCAACCACCGTCGCCTGACCCGGCTCCACGCCGAGAACCCCCCGGACCTGCTGCTCGTGAACGCCCACGATCCTGCACTGCTGCCAGATTATGTAGACTGACCTACCTAATTTCGAGGGAGGTCGGATGAGCGACACCGGAGCGCCGGCGGCACGCCCCCGCCGCCGCGGTTCCGCACGCGAGAAACTGCTCGCCGCCGCGGCCAAGCGCTTCTACGCGGACGGCGTGGCGGCGACAGGCATCGACACCATCACCGCCGAGGCGGGCGTGGCGAAGATGAGCCTGTACAACAACTTCTCCTCCAAGGCCGACCTGGTCAGGGCTTACCTCGACGCACGGCACGAGGAATGGCTGGGCCTGTACCGGCGACGACTGGAGGGCGCGCGGGACGCCCGCGGCGGCGTGCTGGCCGTCTTCGACGCGTACGCCGACCACGCCGCCTTCGCCTACGAGCGCGGCTTCCGCGGCTGCGGCCTGCTGAACGCGGCTGCCGAACTGCCCGCGGGCGACGAGGGCCGCGAGGTCGTGCGTCGCCACAAGGAAGAGGTCGAGGACCTGCTCGCGGGGCACCTGGAACAACTGCTGCCCGATCGCCCCGAGGAGGCGCGCGCGGTGGCGGAGCACCTGTCCTTCCTCCTGGAAGGAGCCATGGCACGCGCCGGCCTCGAAGGCATGAGTACGCGCCTGGAACACGCCCGAGCGATGGCGGCCGACATGCTGGACCGACTGTGACGCGCCCCGCGGGTCCTGCGGCCATGGGCGCCATGTGCGTGCTGCTGGCATCAGTGCTGTGGGGCACCACCGGCACCGCCGCGACCTTCGCCCCCGGAGTGGGGCCACTCGCGATCGGGGCCGTGGCCATGGGCCTGGGCGGACTGCTCCAGGCCCTGACAGCCACCCGCCGCATCCGCATCGAGGCCCCCCGGCTGCGCGCGCACAAGGGCGTGGTCCTGCTGGGCGCACTGTCGGTGGGCGCCTACCCGTTGGCGTTCTACAGCTCCATGCACCTGGCCGGGGTCGCCACCGGCACGGTCGTCTCGATCGGCTCGGCCCCACTCGCCTCGGCCCTGATCGAGCGCGTCATCGACGGCCGACGCCTCACCCGCCGCTGGGCGACCGGCGCAGCGCTGGGCCTGTCCGGGACCGTACTGCTGTGCGCGGCGGAAGCTGCCGACGCGCACTCGGGTACCGGGTCGGCGGGATCGACAGTGCTCGGAGTGGCCCTCGGCCTGGTGGCCGGACTCACCTACGCCCTGTACTCCTGGGCGGCACACCGACTCATCACCCGCGGCATCACCTCACGCGCCGCGATGGGCACCGTCTTCGGACTGGGTGGCCTGCTGCTCCTGCCCGTCCTGTTGGTCACCGGCACCCCTCTGCTCGCCTCCTGGTCCAACGCGGCCGTGGCCGCGTACATGGCCCTGGTGCCCATGTTCCTCGGCTACGTCCTCTTCGGCTGGGGCCTGGCACACGTCCCCGCGAGCACGGCGACGACCCTGACCCTGCTGGAGCCCGCGGTCGCGGCCGTCCTCGCGGTCCTGGTCGTCGGCGAACGCCTGCCCCTCGTGGGATGGGCAGGCATCGGCCTGGTCGTCGCCTGCCTCGCCGTGCTCACCATGCCGACGCGCCGCCCAACACGGCCCGTGGGGCCGGACGTCACCGAGCGGGACACCCGAGCTCCACTGGACGGGCTGGATGGCCTGGCTGGAAGTCAGTGCATCGAGCGACGACGCCGAAGTGACACCGGCCCGTTGTCCCGCGACGCTGGGACGCAGCTCCGGCCCTGATCGGCACGGACACCGTTGCGCCGGTGCCTGACCGAGCAGGCGGCGGAGGAGCCGGCCCCGCGCTCCACAGACGCGGGGCCGGCTCCCTGGCTCAGTGGTCCGCCGCTCCACCGCGTACGACGCAGGAGGCGCTGTTCTCCCAGCCCCAGCCGTCCCCGTCGGGGTCGGAGGAGCTGCTCGCGCAGTACGGGTAGCCGTTGGGCGCGGTGCCGCTGCCGCTTCCGCCGTCGGCGGCGCTTCCGCGGACGACGCAGCTGGCGCTGTTCTCCCAGCCCCAGCCGTCCCCGTCGGGGTCGGACGAGCTGCTCGCGCAGTACGGGTAACCGTTCGGGGCGGTGCCGCTGCCGCCTCCGCTGTTCCCGCCGCCGTAGACGGTCGCCCGCTGCGACGTGGCGGCGATCCCGTTGGCCCCGTTGAAGAGCCGCTGGCCCCAGCTCGTCAGCGAGTTGGGGTTGAAGCCGTTGACCAGGTCGAGGTATTCGACGCCGCTGCCGTTGCCGCTCCAGGACCAGCCGAGGTAGCCGATGCCCAGGGACTGCGCGGTGGACATGATGGCGTCCTCGTTGGGGTCGCCGTCGCTGTGCTGGTCCCCGAACTCGCCCACGACGATGGGCAGGTTGTTGTTCCGGAAGGTGTTGAGGTAGCTCTGGACCTCGGAAGCCGTGTCGTACACCCCGTACATGTGGATGGAGAAGATGGTGTTGCGGTCGGGGTCCGCGGCGAACACAGAGGAGGCGTTGTCACGCATGGTGTTCGACCAGTCCTGACCCCAGTTGGGGGCGTCGACCATCAGCGCGTTGTTGATGCCGGCGTTGCGCAGCTTGACGATGGCGCCCTTGGTGGCGCTGGTCCAGGCACTGTAACCGCTGTTGCCGTAGGGCTCGTTGCCGATGTTGACGATGACGTAGTCCTCCTGGCCGGAGAGCACGCTCTTGATACCGACCCAGTAGTTCGCCGCCTGGTCGAGCGAGGCCGCCGCCGAGTCCTCGCCGTAGCCGGTGGTGTCGTGCACCTCCAGCACACAGATGACCTTGCTCGCCTTGCACTGGCCGATCAGCGACGACACCTCGGACGCCGTGGTCCTGGTCCAGCGGTCACCGCTGCTCAGCACGATGCGGACGGTGTTCGCCCCCTTCGCGGCGATGTCCGCGATCGAGTCGGTCTCCTGCGGGTACCAGGCGTGCGCGTGGTTGACGCCCCGCATCACGAACTCGTTGCCGTTCGCCTCGTACAGACGGCCGTTACTGACCCGCAGGCCGGTCGCGGCGGCCTCGGCCTCACCGGACGCGCTGCCGAGCAAGGACAGCAACAGGCCGAGCACAGCGGTCAGACCCGCGGCGACGGAGTAGCGGAACGGCCTTCCGCGCAGCGGACTTCTGCGTTGACTTCTCATGTCACTCCCTGGGGAACATCAAACGGATTGCGCACCCGGCGCACGGCTCTGACAACGTTGTCCCACCTGTAATGAGGCAGGGGACAGGTGTGTCTGATGGGGGATCAGGCCGGGGCTGCAAAGGGGCGCGCCGACGTCCTTATGAGAGCACTGAATGTTTCGGTCATGTCAATAGGCGCGACAATCATGTTTCATTTCTACGCGCGATGCACAGGGAGGGCACGAGCTAAAATTTGCTAAACCGATTCCGTGCGCGTCGAAGTCCTTGCCTGCATCGCTCAAGTTCCCCTACTTTGCGGGTCTCTGCCGTTCTCGGTGAAGCGTGGAGTGTGCTTGGAGGGGTTCATTGGATGCCATGGATCTATACCGGTTTAATAACGGGAGCTGCCCTCGATCGGTAAACCATCCATCCACCGTTAACGTAACCGCGTGGATCTACTGCAACCGATCATCAAGCCCTACGCCTGGGGTTCCCGCGAAGCCCTGGCCCGCCTGCAAGGGCGCGTCTCGCCCTCCCCGGGACCGGAGGCGGAGCTGTGGATGGGGGCGCATCCCGCAGGACCGTCGGTCCTCGTCCGGGACGGGCGGACGCGCACGCTCACGGACGTGGTGAGCGAGGCTCCGGAACGCGAACTCGGTGCCGAATGCGTCGCGCGCTTCGGCTCCCGCCTTCCCTTCCTGCTCAAGGTGCTCGCGGCCGAGCAGCCCCTGTCGATCCAGGTGCACCCCGACCGCAGGCAGGCGGAGGCCGCGTACAAGTCCCAGGCGGGCGAGGGCGGTTCGGACGGCCCCTACGCCGACGACTGGCCCAAGCCGGAACTCCTCTGTGCGCTGAGCCCGTTCGAGGTCCTCGCCGGATTCCGGGCGCGTGAGGAAGCCGCGGCCGTCCTCGACGGACTCGGCCTGGCCGACCTTGCCCCCGTCGCGGCACTGCTGACGGCCGGCACCGACGACTCCGCGCTCACGCGCGCACTGCGGACCCTGCTGGAGTGGCCCGCCGACCGCCAAGGGGCCTTCGTGGCCGCGGTGGTGGACGCCTGCGCCGTGAAGGCGGACGAGCCCGGCGCGTACGCGGACGCATACGGTGCCGTGGTCCGCATGGCCGAGCACCACCCCGGCGATCTCGGACTGGTGGCCTCCCTGCTGATGCGGCATCAGGTCGTCGACATGGGACAGGCGCTGTACATGCCCGCAGGCGGACTCCACGCCTACGTCCGGGGGTTCGGCGTCGAAGTCATGGCCGCCTCGGACAACGTATTGCGCGCGGGCCTGACTTCGAAGGCGGTGAACGTTTTGGAGCTGCTCAGGATCGCCGACCCGACGGTCCGGGTTCCCGTGGTGAAGCCCCGGACCGTCGACGGGAATCCGCGGACCGAGGTCTTCGACTGCCCGGCCGAGGAATTCGCCCTGTTCCGTACGGCCGTCACCGCCGAAGCGGTCCCCCTGCTGCCGCCGGCCGGGCCGCGCGTGGCCCTGTGTGCGGCCGGTGAGGCCCTGCTGCGCGGATCCGGCGGGGAAGTCCTCAGTCTGCGGGCCGGTGCCTCCTGCTTTCTGCCCGACTCGGACCGCGGCATCACCGTGGAGGGGGCCGGTGTCCTCTTCGTGGCCGGTACCGGCTTCCAAGCGCACTTGTGACAACGTTGTCGCACATCGGCACCCCCTCGGACAGGAACACACAGACCAGAGAAGAGAGCAGACAGGTGTACGCAGCACTCGACATCGGCGGCACGAAGATCGCGGGAGCGCTGATCGACGACGCGGGCGCCATCCTGACCCGGGCGGAACTGCCCACCCCGGCCCGTGAGTCGGTCTCCCGGCTGACCGGGACCGTCGACGCGGTGATCGACCGCCTCGGCGCCCATCCGGCCTGGGGCACCGTTCGCGGTGTGGGCATCGCCAGCGCGGGGCCCGTGGACACCGCCCACGGCACGGTCAGCCCGGTGAACATACCGGCTTGGCGGGCGTTTCCCCTGGTCGAGTGCGTACGAGCCCACCCGATGCTCTTCGACGGAATCGACCCGGTACTGATCGGGGACGCCGTGGCCGTGGCCGCCGCGGAACAGTGGCGGGGAGCCGCCCAGGGCGTCGCCAACGCGCTGTGCATGGTGGTCTCCACCGGAGTGGGCGGCGGCTACGTCCTGAACGGCAAGCTGCATCCCGGTCCGTCGGGCAACGCCGGGCACATCGGGCACATCTCCGTGGCCATGGACGGCCCGCCCTGTGCGTGCGGCGCACGGGGATGCGTGGAGAGCTACGCCAGCGGCACCGCGATCGCCCGCCACGCCGTGCAGGCCGGATGGGTGCCGAGGGAGGGGGAGGCGGCGACCGCGGCGGCGGTGGCGGCGGCCGCGCGTGCCGGGGACGCACGCGCCCTCGCCGCGTACGACCGGTCCGCCCGTGCCCTGGCCGCCGCGATCGCGGGCAGCGCCACCCTGCTGGAGATCGAGGTGGCCGTGATCGGCGGGGGAGTGGCCCAGGCCGGAGACGTGCTGTTCACGCCTCTGCGGCGGCACCTGCGTTCGTTCGCGGTCCTCGATTTCGCCCGCGACGTGACGGTGCGGCCCGCCGCACTGGCGCGGGACGCCGGGCTCGTCGGCGCGGCGGCCGCCGCCCGGGCCCGCACGACCGAGCAGGGCTCCGTGTACGTGTCAGGTTGACGGGCCCCGACCGACGAATGCGAAAGGGGGCCGTGGCGCGTCAGCCACGGCCCCTCACCGCTCGGCACCTCAGGAACGAGGCGGCGCGGTCGACCCCCGGGGCACCAACTGCGGCAGCGCCGCGGGCTGGGACACGGCCTCCTGGCCCGCGATGACATCGAACAGCACCCGGGTCACCTGGGCGCCGAACGAATGCACGTCATGGCTCATCGCCGACAGCGTCGGGTGGGTGAGCCGGCACAACTGGGAGTCGTCCCAAGCCAGTAGGGACAGTTCGTCCGGGATGGAGACGCCCATCTCGGTGGCCACGCCGAGCCCCGCGACCGCCATGATGTCGTTGTCGTACACGATGGCTGTGGGCCGGTTCGACGACAGCAGCAGCGAACGGGTCGCCCGCGCGCCCTCCTCGCCGGAGAAGCCGGTCTCCACGTGCACACCGGGGCCCAGACCCAGCTCGGCCATCACCGCTTCGAAGGCCTCGGTACGGATCGCGCTGTGCCCGAGCCCCGTGGGGCCGCCGACGCGTGCGATGCGCCGGTGGCCCAGGGCCGCCAGATAGCGCACCGCCTCGCCGACCGCGGTGGCGTCGTCGGTCCACACCGACGGGAACCCGCCCGTCAGGCTCGGGTGCCCGACGGCGACGGCGGGCAGACCGGACGTGCGCAGGGGCGCGATGCGCGGGTCGTCCTTGCGCAGGTCGACCAGGATCGAGCCGCCTATCTGCCGCTCCCGCCACCAGCGCTCCTGCAGCTGGATCTCCTCCTCCACGGAGCCGACCAGGCGCAGCAGCAGCGAGCAGTCGCGCTCGGCCAGCACGCTCTCGATGCCGGAGATGAACTCCATGTAGAAGGGCTCAAGGCCCAGCAGCCGGGCGGGGCGGCAAATGGCGAGACCTATGGTGTCGACGGCCTGCCGGGACAGGCTGCGCGCCGAGGAGTTCGGCGCCCAGCCCAGCTCCCGGGCCACCGCGAAGATCCGCTCGCGGGTGGCCTCGGAAACGCCCGGCTTGTTGTTGAAGGCGAGGGAGACTGCCCCTTTGGAGACGCCGGCGGCCGCGGCGACGTCCTTGATGGTGATCCGCTCGGTCGGTGCGCTCACGCCGGTTCCACACAGAACAGGGCCGCGCGTACGGCGTTGGCACCGGTCTCCTTGGCTCCCTTGACCTTGAGGACGGCTCGCTCGCCGGGCAGGAGCGTGCGCAGCCCGCTGTCGCAGACGGCCTCCGGACCGAGCCGGTCGGGCTGGAGCAGGAGGTCCCGAACAAGAGTGTGTGCTGTGACCACAACGTCGAGACTACCGTCATCAGCGCCGGGCACGGACGCCACCGTGACGTCGTAGTCCGGGACGGGGTAGCCGAAGTCCTTGTCGGTCACGGGGAAGTGCACCGCCCGCAGGTCCCCCTCGTCCGCGACCAGGAACTCCTTGCCGGATGCCGCGTCCGGCACCAGTTCCTGCGGGACCGGCTGCCGGTGCACGGCGTACGCGCCCACGGTCAGGTCGACCACCTCGTCCGCCAGCACGGCCCCGTCCGCCTGGACGCGGCGCAGGGTCACCGAGGCCTGCCACGGCTGGGCCGTCTGGTTGACGACCGCCAGAATCGGGCCGTCGGTGCCCGGCTGGAGGGTGACGAGGCGGTCGGCGTAGACCCGGCGCAGTTCGTGGTGGAGCGGCTTGAGGCGGCCGTCGCCGTCGACGGCGGCCCAGGAGCTCACCGGCCAGCAGTCGTTGAGCTGCCACACCACCGTGCCCGCGCACTCGGGCCAGTGACTGCGCCAGTGCTCGATGCCCGCCGCGACGGCCCGGGCCTGGACGAGCTGGGTGAGGTAGTGCCAGCGGTCGAAGTCGTCCTCGGGCAGCGGGAAGTGCCGGGCCACCCCGCGGTTGAGCTTGCCGTTGCCGTCCTCCGCCTTCTGGTGGTGGAGCATGCCGGGGGAGTCGGGGGCGAGCCGCTCACCGGGCAGCGCCCGGCGCAGCGTGGCCATGGCGGGCGGACCCTGCCAGCCGAACTCGGCGACGAAGCGCGGGACGTTCGCCCGGTACTCGGCGTAGTCCTGCCGGTTCCACACCTCCCAGGAGTGGTACGTGCCGTGGCCGGGGTCGTTGGGGTGGTGGTCCCAGGAGCCGGACCAGGGACTGCCCGCGGTGTACGGGCGGGTCGGGTCCAGCTCCGCCACCACGCGCGGCAGCACCCCGAGGTAGTAGCCCTCGCCCCAGGAGTCCCCGGCGAGCTCGGGCTCCCAGTCCCAGTCCCGGAAGCCCCACAGGTTCTCGTTGTTGCCGTTCCAGAGGATCAGGGAGGGGTGGGGCATGAGCCGGACAACGTTGTCGCGCGCCTCGGCCTCGATCTCCCCGCGCAGGGGCTGTTCCTCGGGGTAGGCGGCGCAGGCGAAGAGGAAGTCCTGCCAGACCATCAGGCCCAGCTCGTCGCAGATGTCGTAGAAGGCGTGGTCCTCGTAGATGCCGCCGCCCCAGATCCGCACCAGGTCGACGTTGGCGTCGACCGCCTGGGTCAGCCGTGTCCGGTAGCGCTCGTGGGTGACGCGGGACGGGAAGACGTCGTCGGGGATCCAGTTGACGCCGCGGGCGAAGATCCGCACGCCGTTGAGGACGAGGGTGAAGCCGGTGCCGCGCTCGTCGGCCGACCGGTCGATCCCGACGGTACGGAAGCCCACGCGCCGGTGCCACCAGTCCAGCGTCCGCTCCCCGGCACCGTCGGCGTCCTCGCCGAGGGTCACCTCCAGGTCGTAGAGCGGCTGGTCGCCGTAGCCGCGGGGCCACCACAGCTCGACATCCGGGACCCGCAGGGTGAGCGTGGCCCGGTCGCCGTCGACAGCGCTGCCGATCCGCGCCCCGCCCACGGACGCCTGGACGTACAGCCGGCGCCCGGCGCCCTGCTCGGTCCGCTCGATCTCCACCTGCACCTCGACGCGACCCTCGCCGTCCACGACGGTCACCAGGGGACGCACCTGTGCCAGCCGCGCGGTGGACCAGCGCTCCAGGCGGACCGGACGCCAGATGCCCGCCGTCACCAGGGTCGGGCCCCAGTCCCAGCCGAAACTGCACGCCATCTTTCGGATGTACTGGAAGGGCTCGGGATAGACATTGGGCCGGTCCCCGACCATCGCGCGTACGGTTTCGGCCTCGTCGTAGGCCGAGGCGAACTCCACGTGCAGTCCGCCGTGGCGCCCGGTGACGTCGAACCGGTAGGTGCGGTGCATGTTGCGGGTCCGGCCCAGCTCGCGGTCGCCCAGTGTGATCACCGCGGCGGTGTCGAGCCCCTCGAAGACCAGGTCGGTGCGTTCGTAGCGCTGCGCGGAGGTGTCGGAGGCGTCGATGTGCCGGCTGTAGGTCCACGCGCGTTTGCCCACCCAGGCCACGTCGTGCTCGTTCAGGCCGAGGAACGGGTCCTCGATCTCCCCGGCCGCGAGCAGGTCGGTGTGGACGCAGCCGGGCACCCGGGCCGGCAGAGCGCTGCCGTCGTACCCGAGGCTCCACCCCTCGGCGAGCTGGACGACTTCCTTCATGTGCGGCTCCTCTTGGCAGAACACGTGGCGTCGTGCGTGTGACGACCGAGTCAACCTAACGCCGATTGTATGAACCGGTCTAGTCCCCTTCCGTTTCTTGGGCTCCGACACAAACATGCAGGTAGAGAGGGTGTGCCTGAAAATGCCCGCTAGCGCATGTAACGATTAAGTATCGCGGATGTGCGAGGAGCTTTACCGGTTCACTAACGGGCTGGCATAGTCCCCGGCAACTGACGAAGCCCGAGCCGTAATCCTTGGAGGAGTGGGGCGTATGGGAACAAGAACGCTGAGTGCCGCGATGCTGGCCACCGCGGTGCTGACGGTCACCACGGCGTGCAGCGGGGGCGGCACGCCGAACCCTGATGAGTCCGCGGTCGCGCCGCTGAACCCGAAGAGCGCGTCCGGCAGCATCACGGTGCTGACCAACCGTACGGACCTCGTGCAGGACGGCACGATGAAGAAGTACGCGGCGGAGTTCAACAAGACCTACCCCAAGGTGAAGGTGAAGTTCGAGGCCATCACCGACTACGAGGGTGAGGTCAAGATCCGGATGAACACCGAGAACTACGGTGACGTCCTCCTCATCCCCGGCGCGGTCTCCAAGGGCGACTACCCGAAGTTCTTCGCGCCGCTCGGCGAGGCGTCGACGATGAGCTCGAAGTACCTGTTCACCGGCAAGACGGAGGTGGACGGCAAGGTCTACGGGATCGGCACCTTCGGCACCGCCAGCGGATTCGTCTACAACAAGGCCGTGTGGAAGAAGGCCGGCATCACGGACTGGCCGACCACGCCGGAGGAGTTCCTCGCCGACCTCAGGACCGTCAAGGACAGGACCGGCGCCACCCCGTACTACACCAACTTCAAGGACGCCTGGCCCCTGAGCGGCCAGTGGACCAACGGCGTGGGCACCGTCAGCTGCAACAGCAAGGCGCTCGACACCCTGTCGGCCTCGGACGCGCCCTGGGCCAAGGGCAGCGACCTCAACACGCTCGACAAGCTCCTGCACGACATGGTCGACCAGAAGCTGACCGAGAAGGACCCGAGCACCACGAACTGGGAGAGCTCCAAGACACTCCTGGCCAAGGGTGAGGTCGGCAGCATGATGCTCGGCTCCTGGGCCATCAACCAGATGCGGGCCGCCGCCGAGGACGCCGGGACCAACCCCGACGACATCGGCTTCATGCCGGTGCCCGCGCAGACCAACGGCAAGTTCTGCGCCACGCTCGTCTCCGACTACCAGCAGGCCGTGAACATCCACTCCGACAACAAGGAGGCCGCCCGGGCCTGGATCGACTGGTTCACCGAGGAGTCCGGCTACTCCGAGAAGGAGGGCGCGGTCTCGGTGCTGCGGTCGGCTCCGCTGCCGTCCACGCTCAAGGACTACGTTGACAACGATGTCAAGATGGTGGAACGTTCTGAGGACAAGACCGCCGAGGTCAACGCCATCGACGACGCCGCGGAGATCGGCCTGAACAAGCCGGACTACCGCCAGAAGCTCATCGACATCGCCCGCGGCGCGCAGGACGGCTCGCTGCAGGGCTACTTCGACGAACTGAACAAGCGCTGGTCCGAGGCCAGGCAGAACGCCGGCTCCTGACGTGCCGGGTGCCCGGGTCCCGGCCCCCGGCCGGGACCCGGCGCGCACCGCCGATCAGCGGATGACGAAAGGCCCTGGCCCCCATGTCCCGAACCGTATCCACCACCTCACCGCCCGTGCCGATCACGAAACAGGACCGCACGACAAGACACCGCGCCCGCCGGAAAGCGCCGGGCGGACGCTCCTGGCGTGACCTGCCGCTGCGGCGTCTGACCCCCTGGCTCTTCCTGCTGGCCCCCCTCGCCCTCCTGGTGACGTTCACCTACGTCCCGGTGGGCAACATGATCTACTACAGCTTCACCGACTGGGACGGCGTCAGCCCCGACCGCAGCTACGTGGGCGGGGAGAACTACACCGACGTCTTCACCCGCTCGGACATGTTCCGGGTCTTCGCGGTGAGCCTGTACTACCTCGCCGCGTCCGTCGTGCAGATCGCGATCGCCCTGTACTTCGCCACCGTGCTCAGCTTCAACCTGCGCTTCCGGAACGTCTTCAAGGGCATCCTCTTCTTCCCGTACCTGATCAACGGCGTCGCGATCGGCTTCGTCTTCCTGTACTTCTTCCAGGACGGCGGCACACTCGACTCGGTGCTGTCCCTGGTCGGCGTGCACACCGACCACGCCTGGCTGGGCGACCCGGAGTCCGCGAACACCTCGCTGGCCGGAGTCTCCGTCTGGAGGTTCACCGGTCTGAACTTCGTGCTCTTCCTCGGCGCCATCCAGTCGATCCCCGGCGAGCTCTACGAAGCCGCCCAGCTCGACGGCGCGAGCCGCTGGCAGCAGTTCCGGCACATCATCGCGCCGGGCATCCGGCCGGTGCTCAGCCTCAGCGTCATCCTGGCGATCTCCGGCTCGCTGTCCGTCTTCGAGATCCCGTACATCATGACGGGCGGTGCGACCGGGACATCGACCTTCGTCATCCAGACCGTGAAGCTGGCCTTCCAGTTCAACAAGACGGGCCTCGCCTCGGCCTGCGCCGTGGTGCTGCTGGCGATCATCCTGCTGATCACCTGGATCCAGCGCCGTCTCGTGCCCGACGAGAGGGTGGACATCGTATGACCTTGACCGCACCCCCCAGGCCCCGCCGGCGCCTGGGCATCGCCACCCCGCTGACCTACCTGGTCCTCATCGCGGCATCCCTGGTCGTCCTGGTCCCGCTCAGCGTGGTCTTCCTGACCTCGCTGAAGACATCGGAGGAGGTCGCCGGGGGCAAGGACGCGCTGGCCCTGCCCGACAACTGGCTGAACTTCGACAACTACGTGACCGCCTTCTCCGACGGCCACATGCTCACCGCCTTCGGGAACACGGCGTTCATCCTGCTGTTCTCCATCACCGGCACCGTGATCATCGGTTCGATGACGGCGTACGCGATCGACCGCTTCGAGTTCCGCTTCAAGAAGCTGATCATGGCGCTGTTCCTGGTTGCCACGCTGGTCCCCGGCGTCACCACCCAGGTCGCGACCTTCCAGGTGGTCAACAGCTTCGGCCTCTTCGACACCCGCTGGGCGCCGATCCTGCTGTACATGGGCACTGACATCGTGTCCATCTACATCTTCCTGCAGTTCATCCGCGGTATCCCGATCTCGGTCGACGAGGCGGCCCGCCTGGACGGCGCGAACGCCTTCACCGTCTACCGGAAAATCATCTTCCCGATGCTGAAGCCGGCCATCGCGACCGTGGTCATCATCAAGGGCATCACCACGTACAACGACTTCTACATCCCGTTCCTGTACATGCCCTCCGAGGACCTCGGCACGATGTCCACCGCCCTGTTCCGGTTCAAGGGCCCCTACGGCGCGCACTGGGAGACGATCTCGGCCGGGGCCATCCTGGTCATCGTCCCCACGCTGCTCGTCTTCCTGTTCCTGCAGCGGTACATCTACAACGGCTTCGCCCAGGGGGCGAGCAAGTAGCGGGACGCAGTTCGACGGAGGAGGGAGGACCGGCAATGCCGGTCCTCCCTCCTCCTTTGGCGTCGGCGGACACCATCCAGTGGCCGGGCCGGCCCGACGGGTGTCAGCATGCGGCTCCGCATCCGCAGGAGAAGGGGTGTCGATGGCGTGACGCAACAGCTCCCGCCCCCTCGCAGAAGCGCGAGGGGGCGGGAGAGCGGAGGGCGATCGGTCACGGACCAGGAGGGTCACTCGGCCCTGATGTCGTCCACGTACGCAACTCCCGTGACCGCGGCCCCGCTGCCGTGCCCGAGGTACAGGTTGAACGCCGTCACGTCCGCGAGATGCGCGGCGTCGAGTACGTGCCCGGCGTGTGCGGTGTCCCAGGGCGCCGGTGCGAACTCGCTGAAGGGCGCCTTGATTTCGCGGCCGCTCGTCTCGGACAGGGGCACGTTGTACTCGAAGTAGACGCCACCGGCCACGACTTGGAGTGTCGCGCCGTTGCCCGAACCGTCGCCCTGGAGCCACAGCGCCAGTGACGAGAACGCGGTCCAGTCGGCGTCGACCGACTTGCCGATGCCGGTGTACCCGGCACTGCTGAAGTCGTAGGTGTACGCCAGCCCGTAGGAGCCCGAGGCCTTGTGGTCGGAGGAGAGGGCGGTGGTGTTGGCGTTGATGTGGCTGTAGGCCTCGCTGAGCGTGGTGTCGTCGCCGGCGTACCCCTCGAAGTCGTCGATCCAGCCGGGCGGCAGCGGGGCGACCTCGCCGAGGAGGACCAGGGCGGAGTCGGTGAGCGTCCTGCCGTGCACCCGGGCGTCCACCGAGAGGGTCACGGAACGGTTGTCCAGCCAGGCGGGGTCGATCTTCCAGCGTCCGGAGTGGAACCCGTCCGCGTCCAGGCGCAGCCGCCGGGCGCGCCCGCCGTTCACCGCGTACGTGACACGGCTCGGCGTCGCATGGGTCACCCGCACACGGACCGTGGTCTCGGAGCTCGTCAGACGCTGCCGGTCGGTAGGAGTCACCAGGTGCAGAAAGGGGGTGTTGGGCAGGGCCCTGGTGCGCGCGGTGTACACGCCCCGCAGATCACGGGCGAAGACGGTGTACGGGTCCTTGGCGTACTGGACGAAGTCCGCGTGCAGCGCGTGGCCCGGAACCGGCACGTACTGCCGGGCATCGCCGCCGAAGTTGGCCCACGTCTGCATGTACGTCACCCGGCGGGCAACCGGGTCGGCCTTGATGGCGCCCAGCAGCTCGGTGAACCACCGAGGGTTGCGCCCCTCCTCCCCGCTCTCGCCGAACTCGGTGTAGGCCGGGACCTTCCCCTTCTCCTCCGCCAGCCGCACCACCATCGCCAGATCCTTGACCAGGCCCTCCATCCAGGCTTCCGAGCCCGCGGAGTTGTCGTAGGCGTCGTAGCCGAGGACATCGACGTAACCGTCGCCGGGGTAGGTCTTCAGGTAGCCCGAGGCGTCGCCGCCGAAGCTGGAGTTGGGGGAGTAGGAGTAGAGCAGGTTGCGCACGCGCCTGGTGTCGCGCAGGTACTCGACGGTGTAGCGGAAGATCTCGATGTACTCCGCCGAGGTGGTGTGCCCGGCGCCCCACCAGAACCAGCCGCCGTTGTTCTCGTGGAAGGGGCGGAAGATGACCGGGATCAGTGTGCCGTCCTTGCGCCGCGCGCCCTTGACGGCCTTGGCGACGCGGTCGAGGAAGGCGTTGTACTGGGCGTGCTTGGCGCCGCCCGGCAGGATCTGCGAGACGACGCGTCCGGAGGTGTCGTAGAAGTCCTCGCCCGTGACGAAGTTCGGCATGTGCGCACTGAGCGTGTTGATGCCGCCCAGGGCGTCCGCCTGCTGGAAGCACCGGGTCAGCGCGGCGATGTTCTCCGCCTCGGTCTGCTCCTTGCTGCCGGGGCGTTCGTCGCCGTCGAGGACGAGGGTGTCCCAGCCGAACAGTGCCGGGTGGTCGCCCACGGCGGCCTTGGTGTCGGACGACTCGCCGTCCTGCGTGGGGAACGTGAACCCGTAGGACAGGGCGTGCTGGTGGCCGAAGAGAGCACCCTTGCCCTGCTGCCGCATCAGGAAGGCGAACAGTGCGCGCGTGGCGCTCGTCGCCTTGTCGTCGACGATCCTGACCGGCATCGGCGCGCCGGCCGAAGCGGTGGAGCGGGGCGCTGCCGAGGCCATGGGTATACCGGCGCTCGCCACGGCGGCTGTGGCGCCGAGGAGGACGAACGAACGGCGGTTCACGGCAGGTCTGTGCATGGCGTCTCCTAGGAAGGGGTCGGCTCTCGCCACGGGGAAGTGCTGCCGACTTTGCTGGATCACGACAGCGTTGTCCATGCTGCTGCGAAAGTTAAGTAACCGGTTTAGTGAATTAGTCGCGGGAGGTGCGCTTGTGAGGTTTGCATTCCGGCCTCCGACGTAGTCGTCCGTGAGGCTGGATGGCTAAAGTCTGAGCAGCTCAAAGAGGTTCGATGGATCTTCTTCGGGTGCTTGGGGTCAACGTATGACCTTGTCTTGGTGATGCGCTTAACCGGTTACCGGCAGACAGGGAGTCGCGGAATTGGTGATGAGGCGCAGGTACCCGGTCCGGGATACTGCGCAGCATGGACCACGGTGTGGGGGAACCAGCCCGGCTCGGACAGACTCGACTGCCGGACGGCAGGCGTCTCGGCTGGGCGGAGTGGGGTCCGGCCGACGGCACGCCTGTGCTGCTGTGCCCGGGTGCGGCCACCAGAAGGTGGCTCGGCTTCGGTGGTGGCGTGGACGACTCGGCCGGGATCCGGCTGGTCAGCGTGGACCGGCCCGGTCTCGGGGCATCCGATCCGGCTCCCGGCCGGACCCTGACGACCTGGGCCACCGACATCCAGCACCTCATCCAGGAGCGGGCCTTGGCAGCGCCGACGCCCTGTGGGAACTGATCAGCACGACGAGCCCTGCCGTCGACCGCGCCGTCTACACCGACCCGGTCTTCCGGTCCGCCTTCCGGCGCGCCATAAACGAGGCGTTCAGCCAGGGCCCCGCGGGCTACGCCCGCGACACCGTCCTGGCGATGGGCCGGTGGCCCTTCGGCCCGGCCGGCATCACGGTCCAGGTCGACCTCTGTACGGCCGGCAGGACACCAGCCCGGTCCACTCCCCGGACCTAAGTGAATCGCCGGCCCGCAGGATCCTGACGGCGTCGCGACACTCCCTTCCCGACGCGGGGGGTTCCTTGATCTGGACACACGGCGAGGCCGTCCTGCGCGCCCTGGCGGCCCACGTCCGGCGGCGGCGCGGGTGTCTCGGAGCTGAGGAGCTGGGGAGCCGAGGAGCATCGCGGTGACGACACATGCCGACAGGTGCGTCGACAACATCCGATAGGATGCCGACGCCTACGTCGTCAAGTTGAGGCAAAGTGGCGACGTGGTACGCCCTGTCGTGCCCACATTTCCTTCCCCGCTCGGAGAGCCCCGTGTTCCTCGCCCTGCGCGATCTACGCTTCGCCCGCGGTCGCTTCGCCCTGATGGGCGCGGTGGTCGCGCTCATCGCCGTACTCGGTGTCCTCCTGTCCGGGCTCGCCTCCGGGCTGGCGGACGCCGGCATATCCGGGCTGCGCGCGCTGCCCGTGACACACATGGCCTTCGACGAGAAGGCGACCAGCGAGCAGTTCTCCCGCTCGACCGTGGAAGAGGAGGACTGGCAGGCGTGGTCCAAGGCACCGGGAGTGGAGCGCGCGGAGCCGTTCGGCAACACCCTCGCCAACGCCCAGGTGACCAAGGGCGCCAAGAAGGGCGAGCAGGTCAATCTCGCCGTCTTCGGGATGGCACCGGACTCCCCCCTCGCCCCCAGTCCCAGCAAGGGCGAGGGCCTGAAGGAGGGCAGTACGGGCATTGTGATCACCGAGGAGATCGCCGACCTGGGCGTGGAGATCGGCGATGTGCTGACCGCGGACAAGAGCGAGGTGCGGCTGAAGGTTGTCGGGCTGGTCGACGAGACCATCTCCTACGGCCACATCGGCGTCGTCTACGCGGGCCTCGACACCTGGCGGCATCTGCACTACGGCCTGCCCGGCGATCTGCCCGGGGCCGCGAGCCGACAGGCCACCGCCGTCGCCCTGACCCTGACGCCGGGCGCCGACGTCGCCGCGGTGGAGGAGGCGACCGGGACCCGCGCCGAGACCAGGGAGGCCACGTACGACGCGTCCCCCGGCTACGAGGCCGAGTCGAGCACCATGGCCCTGATCAAGGGCTTCCTGTACGTCATCTCCGCCCTGGTCATCGGCGCGTTCTTCACCGTCTGGACCGTCCAGCGCAAGCCCGAGATCGCCCTGCTGAAGGCACTGGGCGCCCCGACCCGGTACATCCTGCGCGATGCGCTCGCCCAGGTTGTCGCCGTGCTCGTCGCGGCCACGGCCCTCGGCACCGCCATCGGCCTGGCCCTGGGCAGTGCGATGATCGGCAAGGCCCCCTTCTCCCTCTCGGCCCCGGCCATCGCCACCTCCTCCGGTCTCCTCATCGTCTTCGGGACCGTGGGCGCCGTCGTCGCCGTCCGCCGCATCACCGCCGTCGACCCCCTGACCGCTCTGGGAGCCACCCGATGACCACATCCGCCACCGACCAGCAGGCCGCCGCGGAGACCGACCGCTCAGGCGGGCTGCGCCTGGACGACGTCAGCCTCACCCTCGGTGACGGCGACACCGCCGTCACCGCCCTCGACCACGTCGCCCTGACCGTCGCCCCCGGCGAGTTCGTCGCCGTCGTCGGCCCCTCCGGGTCCGGCAAGTCCAGCCTCCTCGCCGTCGTCGGCGGCCTCCAGCGGCCCACCTCGGGCACCGTGCACATCGCCGGCACCGAGCTGACGGCACTGTCCGACAAGGAACGCACCGCCGCCCGCCTGCGCCACATCGGTTTCGTCTTCCAGCAGTCGAACTTGCTGGCCTCCCTCACCGTCAGGGAACAGCTCCTGCTGCCCCTGCACATCGCGGGACGCCTCGACTCCGCCGCCCGGGCCCGCGCGGACGAACTCATCGAGGCCGTCGGGCTGACCCACCGCACCGGCGCCCGTCCGCACCAACTGTCGGGCGGCGAGCGGCAGCGCGCCGGCCTGGCCCGCGCGCTGATGACCTCCCCCGCGGTCCTGCTGGTGGACGAACCCACCTCGGCACTGGACCGGGAACGGTCCGCCGAGGCAGTGCGGCTGATCGCCGAACAGACCCACGAGCGCAAAACGGCCACGGTCATGGTCACCCACGACACGGCGATAATGGACGCTGCCGACCGGGTGTACGAGATGGTCGACGGCCGTCTGTCCTGACGGGGCCGCCGACCGGCACCGCACGCCCGGCCCTGTCCACTCTCCAGGAGCCCACGCCGCATGCCGAAGATCAACGCCTCCACCGTCGCCGAGCACCGTGCCCAGCAACGTGAGGCGCTGATCGGGGCGGCGATCGACATCCTGGTCAACGAGGGCGCCGCCGCCGTCACACCGGCGGCGGTCGGCGCCCGCGCGGGCCTGGCCCGCTCCAGCGTCTACCAGTACTTCGACTCCTCGGCGGCCCTCCTGGCCACCATCACCGAGGAAGCCTTCCGGCGCTCCAACGAGGCCCTCACCCGCGCCATGGCCACGGCGGACGGCCCGCTGGAACGCGTCGAGGCGTTCTTCGCGGAAAGCCTCCGCCTGGGCGCCGAAGGCGCACACCGGCCCGCCGTCGCCCTCATGAACGCGGGCCTTCCTCCGGCCTGCCAGCAAAGGCTGATGGAACTCCACCTGGATCAGGTCGAACCGTTCCGCGCCGCCGTCCGGGAACTCGGCGCCCCTGAGCCCGCGCTCACGGCCGACCTGATCGCCGGAATGCTGCACACCGCCCTGACCGCCGTCGAGAACGGGACCCCTCTCGACACGGTCACCCAGCGCACCCTCGCGCTGGTGCGCCGCTGCCTCACCCGGTAACCAGTGGGCCCTGAGGCCCTCGCCCCGTCCAGCCCTCGCCCGGTCCAACTCTGAGAACCGCGCGCCGCGCAACTTCTCGGAAGCGGCCTGTTCGATCGAACAGGGCCATTGGTCCCAGTTCCCGGGTCCTGACAGGGACCGGTTGACCCTACCGGGACCAGGGGGCCCTGCGGTGATCATGTGGTGGCGGCCGGGAGGGCCAGGCCATTCCCGTTCGCTGTTGGCACTTCCCGGCTCGTGAAGGACATGAGCACTTGGGGAGGACGACGTCCGGTGGACGAGGCACAGATAGAGCAGGTGGGGATCGCGCGGCCGAGCGCGGTGAGCCCTGCGGGCGGGGACCCCGGCGAACGGGGGCGCGAACCGGCCCACCGGGCGTCCTGGGTGGACTGGCTGACGACGACCGATCACAAGAAGATCGGGACGATGTACCTGGTCTCCGCGTTCGTCTTCTTCATCGTCGGCGGCGTGATGGCGCTGATGATGCGCGCCGAACTCGCCCGCCCCGGCATGCAGATCATGTCGAACGAGCAGTTCAACCAGGCCTTCACCATGCACGGCTCGGTCATGCTGCTGCTGTTCGCGATGCCGCTGTTCACCGGCTTCGCCAACTGGATCATGCCGCTCCAGATCGGCGCCCCGGACGTGGCGTTCCCGCGGCTGAACATGCTGGCCTTCTGGCTGTTCCTGTTCGGCTCGCTCATCGCGGCGGGCGGCTTCCTCACCCCGGGCGGCGCCGCCGACTTCGGCTGGTTCCTGTACGCCCCGCTGTCGAATGAGGTCTACTCGCCCGGTATCGGCGCCGACCTGTGGATCATGGGCGTGGCCCTGTCCGGCTTCGGCTCGATCGCGGGCGCGGTCAACTTCATCACCACGATCATCTGCATGCGCGCCCCCGGTCTGACCATGTTCCGCATGCCGATCTTCACCTGGAACGTCCTGCTGACCGGCGTTCTGATCCTCATGGTGTTCCCGGTGCTCGCCGCCGCGCTGTTCGCCCTCGAATGCGACCGCCGGTTCGGCAGCCACATATTCGATGCCGCCAACGGCGGGGCACTGCTGTGGCAGCACTTGTTCTGGTTCTTCGGACACCCCGAGGTGTACATCCTGGCCCTGCCGTTCTTCGGCATCGTCTCCGAGGTCATCCCGGTCTTCAGCCGCAAGCCGATGTTCGGCTACATGGGCCTGATCGGCGCCACGATCGCCATCGCCGGCCTGTCGGTGACGGTGTGGGCGCACCACATGTACGTCACGGGCGGCGTCCTGCTGCCGTTCTTCTCCTTCATGACCTTCCTGATCGCGGTGCCGACAGGTGTGAAGTTCTTCAACTGGATCGGCACCATGTGGAAGGGCTCACTGAGCTTCGAGACACCGATGCTGTGGGCCACCGGCTTCCTGGTCACCTTCACCTTCGGTGGCCTGACCGGAGTCATCCTGGCCTCGCCGCCGCTGGACTTCCACGTGTCCGACACCTACTTCGTCGTGGCGCACTTCCACTACACGCTCTTCGGCACGGTGGTGTACGCGATGTTCGCCGGATTCCACTTCTGGTGGCCGAAGTTCACCGGCAGGATGCTCGACGAACGCCTGGGCAAGATCACTTTCTGGACGCTCACGGTCGGCTTCCACGGCACCTTCCTCGTCCAGCACTGGCTCGGCGCCGAGGGCATGCCGCGCCGCTACGCCGACTACCTCGCGGCCGACGGCTTCACCGCCCTCAACACCCTGTCCTCGATCGGCTCGTTCATCCTCGGCCTGTCGCTGCTGCCGTTCTTCTACAACGTCTGGAAGACCGCCAAGTACGGCAAGAAGATCGAGGTCGACGACCCGTGGGGCTACGGCCGCTCCCTGGAGTGGGCCACCTCCTGCCCGCCCCCGCGGCACAACTTCACCACCCTGCCGCGTATCCGCTCCGAGTCCCCGGCGTTCGACCTGCACCACCCCGAGATCGCCGAGCTCGAAACGGCGAGCTGACCATGGCCCACGCCATATGGGCACTAGGTGTCGCGACCGTGACCGCCGCGGGCTGCGTCTGGTACGTCCCCGCCCTCGCCGACCTGCGCGCGGGGGCGGACCGGCCGGTGTCCCGCCGCACCGCGGCGGCGGCCTGCCTCAGCGGCTGGAGCACGGCCGGGGTCATCGCCGTACTGCTGATGCTGGCCGAGGCGTGGTGGATCCCCGCCGCCGCGGCCGGCGCGGGCACCGCCGTCACGGTCGCACTGCGGGTGTGCGCGGCGGTGCAGCACCGGCGGGAGACGCACGAGGCCGCCCGCCAGTGGTCGCAGCTGAGTCAGGGCCAGCCCCTGCCCGGTCACGACGGCTCCCGGCGCGTGGTCGCCGTCCTCGTGGGCACGGGCCTCACCACGGGGGCGGTCACCGCGATCCTCAGGGTGGCCGCGGGGCCGGAGGACGGCTCGGCCTGGCTGGCGGCGGTCGTCCTGCCGGCCGGTGTGGTCGCGGTCTTCCTCACCCTCGCGATCACCTACGTGCGCACGACCCGGCGCACACCGCCCCGAACCTGAGGACCGGGGTTCACGCTTCCCAGTCCCAGGAACCGATGTAGGCGGCCCGGCCGGTGCGCCGGGCCTCCATCGCCGCCTCCAGGCGGACGAAGTCCCGCTCGGGCATGAGCGGCCGCCACTGTGCGAGCGGCAGGGCCAGCACCTCGGAGTGCTCGCTCGGATCGAGCCGGACGCCCCTGATCTGCCGCTCCGTGAGACGCCCCCCGTCGAACACGAAACCGGCCGTGGCGTACGGCCATTGCGACCCGGGTAGCCCGAACACCGCCGCCAGCAGCCGCGGCGGTCCCGGTACGACGATCCCGGTCTCCTCCTTGCACTCGCGCACCGCCGTCTCCCACGGCCGCTCTCCCGCCTCGGCGGTCCCGCCGGGCCACTGCCAGGGGTGTACCTCCACCGAGTACACGGAGCGCAACTGCACCGGACGGTCACGCTCGTCGGTGAAGAAGACGGCACCGAACATCGTCGCCTTCGGCAGCGTCTCGGCGTACACCTCGGGGGGAAGCCAGGTGGGGTTCTGGGTCATGCAGTGCTCCGTGCGGTCGGGTTGGTGAGCTGACCCCGGATTCGTGGAGTCCCTGAAGCCAGGCTTATGATCCTGGCCCGAAGGAGAACCACGAGCAGTGCCAGCACCACGTAAGTAC
>NZ_JBVKBN010000041.1:0-28582 GCF_055657065.1 Streptomyces sp. NPDC110618
GCATCCTCATCAAGTCACTCCACACACCGCACACCGGGCGCGACGCCACCCACAGCGACCTCGCCGAAGCCGCTTGACATCCATAGGAGCATCCCCCTCCACCGGCCGACGAGCGGAGCGCTCCCCCGCGGGGCGCTCCGCTCGCGCACGTACGGCCCTCGCGTGCCGGGGCCGCACAGGTTAGGTACGCTAAACAACACGTAAAGTTCCACAAGGTGCGCCGGGAAGTCTGGTCGGCAAGTGTTTGTGCTGCCCGCTTCCCGGAGGTTCCCGTGTCCACGCCCCGCACCCCCCGCAAGGCCTTCGGGCGGCTGTCGCTGCCCGAGCGGAACTTCGTCGCGGACGCGCTGCGCACCGAGACCGTCGGCGGTGTCCTGCTCCTCGCCGCCGCCGTGGCCGCCCTGATCTGGGCGAACGTCCCCGCACTGAGCGACAGCTACGCCGAGGTCAGCCACTACCACATAGGACCCTCCGCCCTCGGCCTCGATCTGTCGGTCGCGCACTGGGCGGCCGACGGACTGCTCGCGATCTTCTTCTTCGTCGCCGGTATCGAGCTCAAACGCGAACTGGTCGCCGGTGATCTGCGCGACCCCAAGGCGGCCGTACTGCCCGTGGTGGCCGCGCTGTGCGGCATGGCCGCGCCCGCGCTCGTCTACGCCCTGACCAACCTCTCCGGCGGCGGCTCCCTGGACGGCTGGGCGGTGCCCACCGCCACCGACATCGCCTTCGCGCTCGCCGTGCTCGCCGTGATCGGCACCTCCCTGCCGAGCGCTCTGCGCGCCTTCCTGCTCACCCTCGCCGTCGTCGACGACCTCTTCGCGATCCTGATCATCGCCGTCTTCTTCACCGAGACCCTGAACTTCGCGGCCCTCGGCGGCGCCGTCGCCGGCCTGGTGGTCTTCTGGCTGCTGCTGCGCAAGGGCGTGCGCGGCTGGTACGTCTACGTCCCGCTCGCGGTGGTGATCTGGGCGCTGATGTACAACAGCGGCATCCACGCCACCATCGCCGGTGTCGCCATGGGCCTGATGCTGCGCTGCCACCCCCACGAGGGCGAGGAGCACTCCCCCGGCGAGCACATCGAGCACCTGGTCCGGCCCCTCTCGGCGGGGGTGGCCGTCCCACTGTTCGCCCTGTTCAGCGCCGGTGTCGTGCTGTCCGGGGACGCGCTCGGCAAGGTGTTCACCCACCCGGAGACCCTGGGCGTGGTGCTCGGGCTCGTGGTCGGCAAGACGGTCGGCATCTTCGGCGGCACCTGGCTGACCGCGCGGTTCACCCGGGCCTCGCTCAGCGACGACCTGGCCTGGGCGGACCTGTTCGCGGTGGCCACGCTCGCCGGGATCGGCTTCACCGTCTCGCTGCTCATCGGCGAGCTGGCCTTCGAGGACGACGCCGCCCTCACCGGCGAGGTCAAGGCGTCCGTCCTCATGGGCTCCCTGATCGCGGCCCTGCTGGCGACGGTGCTGCTGAAGATCCGCAACGCCAAGTACCGGCGGATGACCGAGGCCGAGGAGCGGGACGAGGACCACTCGGGCATCCCCGACATCTACGAGGAGGACGACCCGGAGTACCACCTGCGGATGGCCGCCATCCACGAGCACAAGGCCGCCGAGCACCGGCGGATCGCCGAGGAGAAGGCCGCGGAGCTGGCACGGCTTGCCGAAGTGGCGGGCGGGGCAGGCGAGGAGAACGGCCGTCGGGCATGATCTGACGGGACGGTACAAATGTCGAGACCTCACCCAGACGGTCAGAAGAGGGAGAACGCGATGAGCGCACCCGACGGCAGCCCGGTCGGCGCCGAACGCAGCATCGGCCAGCTGTTCGCCTCGGCGACGACCGAGATGTCGGCCCTGGTGCACGACGAGATCGCGCTGGCCAAGGCACAGCTCAAGCAGGACGTGAAGCGCGGGGCGACCAGCGGTGGCGCGTTCATGGTGGCCGGCGGGGTGCTGGTGTTCTCCCTGCCGATGCTCAACTTCGCCCTGGCGTACGGCATCCGGACCTGGAGCGACTGGAACCTCGCCCTGTGCTTCCTGCTCTCCTTCGCCGCGAACGTGCTGATCGCCGTGGTGCTCGCGCTGATCGGCGTCTACTTCGCGAAGAAGGCCAAGAAGAGCAAGGGCCCGCAGAAGGTCGCCGCCTCCATGAAGGAGACCGCGGGCGTCCTGCAGAAGGCCAAGCCCCACCCGCGTCCGGCGCCGGAGCTGGAGGACCGGTCGCCCGCCGCCATCGAGGCTGTGGCACGCTCGACATCATGACGGACCCGGCCACCCCTTCGGCGCAATCCGCCTCGATCGCACGACTCGACGGCCCCTGGACCCACCGGGACGTGGCCGCCAACGGCGCGCGCTTCCACATCGCCGAGATGGGCGACGGGCCGCTGGTGATGCTCCTGCACGGCTTCCCGCAGTTCTGGTGGACCTGGCGGCACCAGCTCCCGGCGCTCGCGGACGCCGGGTTCCGGGCCGTCGCCATGGACCTGCGGGGCGTCGGCGGCAGCGACCGCACCCCGCGTGGCTACGACCCGGCCAACCTGGCGCTCGACATCACCGGCGTGATCCGCTCCCTCGGGGAGCCGGACGCCGCCCTCGTCGGGCACGACCTGGGCGGCTACCTGGCCTGGACGGCGGCGGTGATGCGCCCGAAGCTCGTACGGCGCCTCGCGGTGGCCTCCATGCCGCATCCGCGGCGCTGGCGCTCGGCGATGCTCTCCGACGTCCGCCAGACCTCCGCGTCCTCCTACATCTGGGGGTTCCAGCGGCCCTGGATCCCCGAGCGCAGGCTCACCGCCGACGACGGGGCGCTGGTCGGACGGCTGATCCGGGACTGGTCCGGGCCCCGGCTGCCGGAGGACGACGCGGTGGACACCTACCGCCGCGCGATGTGCATCCCCTCCACCGCGCACTGCTCGATCGAGCCGTACCGCTGGATGGTCCGCTCGCTGGCCCGGCCGGACGGCATCCAGTTCAACCGCCGGATGAAGCGCCCGGTCCGGGTGCCGACCCTGCATCTGCACGGCTCCCTAGACCCCGTGATGCGCACCCGCAGCGCGGCGGGCTCCGGCGAATACGTGGAAGCCCCCTACCGCTGGCGTCTGTTCGACGGACTCGGACACTTCCCGCACGAGGAGGATCCGGTCGCTTTCACGACGGAACTGGTCAATTGGCTGAAGGACCCCGAACCCGATCGGTGACGGTTCGGAAGCTCCCGGTATCGGTGGCTGAACACCTGTCCTACGAACGGCCACTTGCCCGGCGCATAGGCCAATTGGGGGCCCTGGGGGCGGTTATCGACCTTGGGGCAGGGGCAGACGTCGGGGTATGGGCTGGACGCACGACTACAACGACGTAGCACGCAACCGCCGCTCGGGCAGCTCTCTGAGCGGCCGCCAGGGCGGCAGCGCCCCGCAACTCGCGGGTTCCGACCCCCGGGTGGGGATTCCGCGCATCCTGCGCCGCCGGGCCCGCTGGGTCTCGGTGCGCCTGCGCCACCCGCGCGGCTGAGCAGCGGGGCTCACAGCGCGCAGCTGTCGCTGTCCACCTGCTGGTTCGCCCTGCGCCCGGCGGCGATGTCCTCCTTGACCTCGTCCGCGGTGAGCGCGTAGCCGGTCTCGGCGTCGTCGAGGGACTTCGCGAAGACCACGCCGTACACCTTGCCCTCGGGCGTGAGCAGCGGGCCGCCGGAGTTGCCCTGGCGGACGGTCGCGTACAGCGAGTACACATCGCGGTGCACGGTGCCGCGGTGGTAGATGTCCGGGCCGTTGGCCGGGATGCGGCCGCGGACACGGGCCGCGCGAACGTCGTAGGCGCCGTTCTCCGGGAAGCCCGCGATGATCGCGCCGTCCCCGCTGCGGGCGTCGGTGGAGGTGAACTGCAGCGCGGGCGCGTCCAGATCCGGTACGTCGAGGACCGCGATGTCGCGCTTCCAGTCGTACAGGACGACCTGGGCGTCGTACTTGCGGCCCTCCCCGCCTATCTGGACGGTGGGTTCGTCGACGCCGCCCACCACATGGGCGTTGGTCATCACCCGGCGGTCGGCGAAGACGAAGCCGGTGCCCTCCAGGACCTTGCCGCAACTGTCCGCGGTGCCCACGACCTTGACGATGGATCGCTTCGCCTTCGTGGCCACCGCACTGTTGGCGAGCGCCGGGTCGGGCGGCTGGACGTCGGTGATGGGCTCGTTGGCGAACGGGCTGAAGACCTGCGGGAAGCCGTTCTGCGCGAGGACGGAGGAGAAGTCCGCGAACCAGGTGTCGGCCTGGTCGGGCAGCGCCCGGGCGACCCCGAGCAGCACCTTGGAGTTGCGGACCTCCTTGCCGAGCGTCGGCAGGGTGGTGCCGGCCAGGGCGGAGCCGATCAGCCAGGCGACCAGGAGCATCGCGACGACATTGACCAGGGCGCCGCCGGTGGCGTCCAGGGCGCGGGCCGGGGACCAGGTGATGTAGCGGCGCAGCTTGTTGCCGAGGTGGGTGGTCAGGGCCTGGCCGACGGAGGCGCAGACGATCACCACTATGACGGCGACCACCGCGGCGGTGGTGCTCACCTCGGAGTTGTCCGTCAGGGCGTCCCAGATCACCGGGAGCAGATAGACGGCGACGAGTCCGCCACCGAGGAAGCCGATCACCGACAGGATGCCGACGACGAAGCCCTGCCGGTAGCCGACGATCGCGAACCACACCGCGGCGAGCAGCAGCAGGATGTCCAGCACGTTCACCGCTTAACGCCTCGCCTCGTCACTTCCCGGCCCCCCGATTTCACACAACACGGCGACCACCCTGTCATGACCGCCAGTCGAGCGGGACCTGCTTCTCCCGGTCCCAGGGCCGCTCCCAGCCCGCGAAGTGCAGCAGTCTGTCGATGATCCCGGCGGTGAAACCCCAGACCAGAGCCGATTCGACCAGAAATGCCGGGCCTCGGTGGCCGCTGGGGTGGACCGCGGTGGCGCGGTTGGCGGCATCCGTGAGATCCGCCACGGGGACGGTGAAGACGCGGGCCGTCTCGTTCGGATCGACGACCCCGACCGGGCTCGGCTCGCGCCACCAGCCGAGGACGGGGGTGACCACGAAATGGCTGACCGGGATGTAGAGGCGGGGCAGGACGCCGAAGAGCTGGACCCCGGACGGGTCGAGCCCGGTCTCCTCCTCGGCCTCGCGCAGGGCGGCCCGCAGCGGCCCGTCGGTCTTCGGATCGCCGTCCTCGGGGTCGAGGGCGCCGCCGGGGAAGGAGGGCTGGCCCGCGTGGGAGCGCAGCGAGCCCGCCCGCTCCATCAGCAGCAGCTCGGGGCCGCGCTCGCCCTCACCGAACAGGACCAGTACGGCGGACTGCCGCCCGGTGCCGTTCTCCGGCGGCAGGAAGCGGCTGAGCTGGGCCGGCTCGACGGTCTCCACGGCGCGCACGACCGGGTCCAGCCAGGCGGGCAGGCCCTCCTTGCTGAGTGTCACCGGCATGCCCTGTGTATGGCTCGCTCGTGTCATCGCCACCCCCGTCGTCCTGCCGGTTCCAACGCCGGGCGGCGCCGCGATCGTTCCTGGGCCGGACCCGGGGATCGACCCTGAGATCGACCCCGAGGGTCTGTCGGGGGCCGGCTCGGGCCCGTCATCCGGCCCCCAGCGGCGGGGCCGCCTTGCCACCGGCGTCGAGATAGGCCTGCGGGGGCTTCAGGCGCTGGCCCGGGAAGCCGCCCTTCTCGTACTTCAGGAGCTTCTTCGCCTTCTCCGGGTCCGTCTCGCCCTCGCCGAACGCGGGGCAGAGCGGGGCGATGGGGCAGGCGCCGCAGGCCGGCTTGCGGGCGTGGCAGATGCGGCGGCCGTGCCAGATCACGTGGTGCGACAGATCGGTCCAGTCGCTCTTGGGGAACAGCGCCCCGATCTCGGCCTCGATCTTGTCCGGGTCGGTCTGCTCGGTCCATTTCCAGCGCCGCACCAGCCGCTGGAAGTGCGTGTCCACGGTGATGCCGGGCCGCCCGAAGGCGTTGCCGAGCACCACGAAGGCGGTCTTGCGGCCGACGCCGGGCAGCTTGACCAGGTCCTCCAGCCGTCCCGGCACCTCGCCACCGAACTGCTCGGACAGAGCCTTGGACAGCCCTATGACCGACCTGGTCTTGGCCCGGAAGAACCCGCAGGGCCGCAGGATCTCCTCGACCTCCTCCGGGTTGGCGGCGGCCAGGTCCTCGGGGGTGGGGTACTTGGCGAAGAGGGCGGGAGTGGTCTGGTTGACGCGCAGGTCGGTGGTCTGGGCGGACAGCACCGTGGCGACCAGGAGCTGGAAGGGGTTGTCGAAGTCCAGTTCGGGGTGGGCGTAGGGGTAGACCTCGGCGAGCTCGCGGTTGATACGGCGGGCCCGGCGGACGAGGGCGGTGCGGGACTCGGGTTTGGCGGGTTTCGCGGCCGCGCGCTTCGCGGGGGCCGCCTTCTTCGTGGCCGCCTTCTTCGTGGCCGCCTTCTTCGTGGCCGCTGCCTTCACCGGGGCCGCCGCCTTCTTCGTCGCCACCGCATTCTTCGCGGCAGCCGTCTTCACCGGGGCCACCGCACCCTTTGCCGCTTTTGCCGGTTTCTTTGCGCCACCAGGGTTCTGTTCGCCCACAGCGGAATCACGACGTACAACCACCCGCCCAGCCCCCTTGGCCTGTGCTCTCACCGGCGATTTGGACACCCGGCCAGCCTAAAGCCCGGCACCGACATCCGCCCCGAGCCCTGAAGATCGGCGCCCAATTGGACCCCTGCCGCTTAACTCGGGACACCTGTGCGGCATCCTTGTGACAGATCACACTGTTTGGACGGTCCGGCAAAATGGGGAGCACGGTCCCCTGGTACCAAGGGGGAGCAAGATCCCCTGAGCAGGTCGACAAGGAGAGAACTCGTGGACGACGTTCTGCGGCGCAACCCGCTCTTCGCGGCGCTCGATGACGAGCAGTCCGCGGAGCTCCGCGCCTCCATGAGTGAGGTGACCCTCGCGCGCGGCGACTCCCTCTTCCACGAGGGCGACCCCGGTGACCGGCTCTACGTGGTCACCGAGGGCAAGGTCAAGCTCCACCGCACCTCCCCCGACGGCCGCGAGAACATGCTCGCCGTCGTCGGCCCGGGTGAGCTCATCGGTGAGCTGTCGCTCTTCGACCCGGGCCCGCGCACGGCGACCGCCACCGCACTCACCGAGGTCAAGCTGCTCGGCCTCGGCCACGGCGACCTCCAGCCCTGGCTGAACGCGCGCCCCGAGGTGGCCACCGCGCTGCTGCGCGCCGTCGCCCGCCGCCTGCGCCGCACCAACGACGCCATGTCCGACCTGGTCTTCTCGGACGTCCCGGGCCGTGTCGCGCGCGCCCTGCTGGACCTGTCGCGCCGGTTCGGCGTGCAGTCCGAGGAGGGCATCCACGTCGTCCACGACCTCACGCAGGAGGAGCTGGCCCAGCTGGTCGGCGCGTCCCGCGAGACGGTCAACAAGGCCCTCGCCGACTTCGCCCAGCGCGGCTGGCTGCGCCTGGAGGCCCGCGCGGTGATCCTCCTGGACGTCGAGCGCCTGGCCAAGCGTTCCCGCTGACGCCCACCACTCGGCCGTACGGCTGTCACAGGGCCCGTCTCCTCACGAGGCGGGCCCTGTTTCCGTATGCCTGACCAGGGCGGCTTTGGCACAGTGAGGTCATGGCTGACACGGCGCTGGGCAAGGGTCTCGACGGTCAGGGGTACATCGAGCGCGAGGGCTCGCTCGCCCTGGTGTCCGACGACTTCCGGCCCGTCGTCGCCGCCGCGCGCGACCGGCTGCTCGATGTGTTCGGGGCGCGGCTGCACAGCGCCTACCTCTACGGGTCGATTCCGCGCGGCACCGCGCGCGTGGGACACAGCGACCTCGATCTGCTGGTCGTGCTGCACGCCGAGCCGACCGACGCCGACCGCGAGGACGCGCGCGTGCTCGGCGAGGGGTTGGACAAGGAGTTCCGGCGCATCGACGGGGTCGGCACGCTGCTGTACGGCAAGGCGCGCGTGCTGAGCGAGCTGGAGCGCTACGACCTGGGGTGGTTCATCGCCTGCCTGTGCACCCCGTTGCTCGGCGAGGACCTCGCCGAGTACCTGCCGCGCTACCGGCCCGACTCCCTCCTCGCGCGGGAGACCAACGGCGACCTCGCCCTGCTGCTGCCCCGCTGGCGGGAGCGGATCGCGGCCGCCGGCGACTGCGAGGAGGCCCGCAGGCCCCTCGTACGGTTCATGTCGCGCCATCTCGTCCGCACCGGGTTCACCCTGGTCATGCCGCGCTGGAACGGCTGGACGAGCGATCTGCTGGAAATGGCGGAGGCCTTCGGCGCGTACTACCCGGAGCGCGCCGAGCAGATGCGCGTCGCGGCGGTGAGCGGCTACGAGCCGACGGGCGACGCGGCCGTCCTACGGTCCTACGTCGAGGACCTGGGCCCGTGGCTGGCGGAGGAGTACGCGCGCGTGCACGGCGTGAAGGCACCCAGGCCCGACTAGAGGCTGCCTAGATCAGCCCGTGCTCGGTCAGGTAGTCCAGCTGGGCCCGTACCGACAGCTCCGCCGCCGGCCACAGGGAGCGGTCCACGTCCGCGTAGACGTGTTCCACGACCTCCTGGGGTGTGCGGTAGCCGTTCTCGACCGCGGTCTCGACCTGGGCGAGGCGGTGGGCACGGTGGGCGAGGTAGAACTCGACGGCGCCCTGCGCGTCCTCCAGGACCGGGCCGTGGCCGGGAAGCACGGTGTGCACGCCGTCGTCGACGGTGAGTGAGCGCAGACGCCGCAGGGAGTCCAGGTAGTCGCCGAGACGGCCGTCGGGGTGGGCCACGACGGTCGTTCCGCGCCCGAGGATGGTGTCGCCGGTCAGGACCGCTTGATCGGCCGGGAGATGGAAGCACAGGGAGTCGGCGGTGTGCCCGGGGGTCGGGACCACCCTGAGCTCCAGACCGCCGACGTCGACCACGTTCCCGGCGGCGAGCCCCTCGTCGCCGAGCCGCAGCGCCGGGTCCAGGGCCCGGACCTTGGTACGGGTGAGCTCGGCGAAGCGGGCGGCGCCCTCGGCGTGGTCGGGGTGGCCGTGCGTCAGCAAGGTAAGCGCGACGCGCTTGCCGGACTTCTCGGCGGTGTCGATGACGTTCCGCAGATGCCCCTCGTCCAGCGGGCCCGGGTCGACCACGACGGCCAGCTCGGAGTCGGGCTCGGACAGGATCCAGGTGTTCGTGCCGTCCAGGGTCATGGCGGAGGCGTTGGGCGCGAGGACGTTCACCGCGCGCGGGGTGGCGGGGCCCGAGTGAACCCCGCCCCGCGGCTGGCCGGGAAGGGTACTGGCGTCCGTCATGCGGGGGCTCCACCGGTCGGAGTGGTCGGGATGTGCTTGGTGAACTCGGCGTGTCCCGGCCAGGACAGCACGATCTCGCCGTTCTCCAGGCGTGCCTCGGCGATGATCGGCGTCATGTCCCGCGCGGGAGCGGCGGCGAGCGCCTCGGCGGCCGTGGCGTACGGCATCAGCTGACGCAGGGTAGCGATGGTCGGCGGCATCATCAGCAGCTCGCCCTTGTCGTACGCGGCCGCCGCGTCCCCGGGGGCGGTCCATACCGTGCGGTCGGCCTCCGTGGAGACGTTGCGCGTGCGCTGGCCCTCGGGGAGGGCGGCGACGAAGAACCAGGTGTCGTAGCGGCGGCTCTCGAACTCCGGGGTGATCCAGCGGGTCCAGGCGCCGAGCAGGTCGGAGCGCAGGACCAGGCCGCGGCGGTCGAGGAACTCGGCGAACGAGAGGTCCCGGGCGACCAGGGCGGCGCGGTCGGCCTCCCAGTCCTCGCCGGTGGTGTCGCCGACGACGGACTCCGGGGTCGGCCCGGCGAGGAGGACGCCTGCCTCCTCGTACGTCTCGCGTACGGCGGCGCAGACGATCGCCTGGGCGCCGAGCTCGTCGACGCCGAGACGCTGTGCCCACCACGCGCGTGTGGGGCCCGACCAGCGGACCTGGTGGTCGTCGTCGCGCGGGTCGACGCCACCGCCGGGGTAGGCGTAGGCGCCGGCCGCGAAGGCCATGGAGGCGCGTCTGCGCAGCATGTGCACGGCGGGGCCGGTGTCGGTGTCCTTCAGGAGCATGACCGTCGCCGCGCGTTTGGGCGGCACCGGGGTGAGGGCGCCGTCCGCGAGTGCGCGGATGCGGTCGGGCCACTCCGGGGGATACCACTGACCGTTCGCCATGTCCGGAGGCTATCTCGGGGCGCGCGGATGTTCGAGAGGTGGCTGATCTGGTGGGGGTGGCCGTGGGGGTGGATCCGCTCACCCGCGCGTGCGGGGTGCCTCCCCCAGAGGGGGCACCCCCAGCCCACCCGTGCCGCCCCAGCGGCACCACTGCCCGCAGCTAGGTCGGCATGGCTGCGGGCAACCTGGTGGGGCGGCCCCCGTACCACCGCCCGTTACGCCGAAGTCAGCTCCACCTGGACCTCGACCTCCACCGGGGCGTCCAGCGGGAGGACCGCTACGCCCACCGCGCTGCGGGCGTGGACGCCCTTGTCGCCGAGGACCTGGCCGAGGAGTTCGCTGGCGCCGTTGATGACGCCCGGCTGGCCGGTGAAGTCCGTGGCGGAGGCGACGAAGCCGACGACCTTCACCACGCGCGCGATGCGGTCCAGGTCGCCCGCGACCGACTTGACCGCGGCGAGGGCGTTGAGCGCGCAGGTGCGGGCGAGCTCCTTGGCCTCCTCCGCCGTGACCTCCGCGCCCACCTTGCCGGTGACCGGGAGCTTGCCGTCCACCATGGGGAGCTGGCCGGAGGTGTAGACGTACACGCCCGACTGCACGGCGGGCTGGTACGCGGCCAGCGGCGCCGCCACGGCCGGCAGCGTCAGCCCCAGTTCGGCGAGCCTCGCCTCGACCGCGCTCACGCCTGCTTCTCCCGCTTCAGGTAGGCCACCAGCTGCTCGGGGTTGTTCGGCCCGGGCACGACCTGGACGAGCTCCCAGCCGTCCTCGCCCCAGGTATCCAGAATCTGCTTCGTGGCGTGGACGAGCAGTGGCACAGTCGCGTATTCCCACTTGGTCATGTGGCCGACTTTAGCCCCTGTCGTACAGGCGCTCGCGCGCACGTTGTCCACAGCCTCCGGCGTGATCCGGCGACCGACTGGTTAGGCTCGAATACGTGAGCAGGCTCCAGGTCGTCAGCGGCAAGGGCGGGACCGGAAAGACCACGGTCGCCGCCGCGCTCGCGCTCGCCCTCGCCACCGAGGGGAAGCGCACGCTCCTCGTCGAGGTCGAGGGCAGGCAGGGCATCGCGCAGCTCTTCGAGACAGAGGCGCTGCCCTACGAGGAGCGGAAGATCGCCGTCGCTCCTGGGGGCGGGGAGGTGTACGCGCTGGCCATCGACCCCGAACTGGCCCTTCTGGACTACCTCCAGATGTTCTACAAGATGGGCGGCGCGGGCCGGGCCCTGAAGAAGCTCGGCGCCATCGACTTCGCCACCACCATCGCCCCGGGCCTGCGCGACGTCCTGCTGACCGGCAAGGCGTGCGAGGCGGTTCGGCGCAAGGAGAAGAGCGGGCGGTTCGTCTACGACTACGTCGTCATGGACGCCCCGCCCACCGGCCGCGTCACCCGGTTCCTGAACGTCAACGACGAGGTGGCGGGCCTCGCCAAGATCGGCCCGATACACAATCAGGCGCAGGCCGTGATGCGGGTGCTGAAGTCCCCGCAGACGGCGGTGCACCTGGTGACGTTGCTGGAGGAGATGCCGGTCCAGGAGACCGCCGACGGCATCGCCGAACTCCGCGCGGCACGCCTGCCGGTGGGCAGGGTCATCGTGAACATGGTGCGCCCGCAGGTGTTGGACGCCGAGGAGCTGGAACTCGTACGGGCCACACCCCGTACGGCCATCGCGCAGTCCCTGTCGGCGGCCGGGCTCGGCGGTGCGCGGCGCGGCGGGCACGCGGAGCGGCTGGTGACGCCGCTGCTGCAGCAGGCCGAGGAATACGCCGAGCGCTACGCGCTGGAGCAGGAACAGCGCGCGGTGCTCGCCGATTTGGGCCTGCCGCTGCACGAACTGCCGCTGCTCACCGAGGGAATGGACCTGGCGGGGCTGTACGAGCTGGCCACCGAGCTGCGAGAGCAGGGGATGACATGAGCCCGGACGCCCACGCCCACCCGTCCAAGTCCCAGGCCCACCATCGCCTCTCCCCCGCGCGGGCCCTCGACATCGACCCGCTGCTGGACGATGCCGGCACCCGGATCATCGTGTGCTGCGGCTCCGGCGGTGTCGGCAAGACCACGACCGCCGCGGCGCTCGGGCTGCGGGCCGCCGAGCGCGGCCGGAAGGTCGTGGTGCTCACCATCGACCCCGCGCGTCGGCTCGCCCAGTCCATGGGCATCGACTCGCTCGACAACACCCCGCGCCGGGTGAAGGGCATCGACGACTCCGGCGGCGGCGAACTGCACGCCATGATGCTCGACATGAAGCGCACCTTCGACGAGATCGTCGAGGCGCACGCGGACCCCGAACGGGCCGCCGCGATCCTGGGCAACCCCTTCTACCAGTCGCTCTCGGCGGGCTTCGCGGGCACGCAGGAGTACATGGCGATGGAGAAGCTGGGGCAGCTTCGGGCGAAGGACGAGTGGGACCTCATCGTCGTGGACACCCCGCCCTCCCGCTCGGCGCTGGACTTTTTGGACGCGCCCAAGCGGCTCGGCTCCTTCCTCGACGGCAAGCTGATCCGCGTCCTGCTGGCCCCCGCGAAGGTGGGCGGCCGGGCCGGGATGAAGTTCCTGAACGTTGGGATGTCGATGATGACCGGCGCCCTCGGCAAGCTGCTCGGCGGGCAACTGCTGAAGGACGTGCAGACGTTCGTGGCCGCGATGGACTCCATGTTCGGCGGCTTCCGTACCCGCGCGGACGCCACGTACAAGCTGCTCCAGGCGCCCGGGACGGCGTTCCTGGTGGTCGCGGCGCCGGAGCGGGACGCGCTGCGGGAGGCCGCGTACTTCGTGGAGCGGCTGGCCGCGGAGGACATGCCGCTGGCGGGTCTGGTCCTCAACCGGGTCCACGGCAGCGGCGCCGACCGGCTGTCGGCCGAGCGGGCGCTCGCCGCCGCGGAAAATCTTGAGGAGTCCCGCATTGTGGATCAGGAGGACGGGAAAGCTGGACTTCGTAACTCTCCCGACACGTACGGCAGTTCAGAATCTCCCGCATCCGGGCTCGCGGACGGACCCGCGTCCGGGTCCGTGACCGAGGCCGCCGAAACATCCGAGACAGCCAAGCCCACCGAGGCCACCGAGGCCACCGAGGCCACCGAGGCCACCGAGGAAGGCTCCCCCGCCGACCAGGACCCGGCTCCGGCCCCGGCACCCACCACGGACCGGCTCGCCGCGGGCCTGTTGAGGCTGCACGCGGACCGTATGCAGCTGCTCTCCCGTGAGCAGCGCACACGCGACCGCTTCACCGCGCTCCACCCCGAGGTGGCGGTGGCCGAAGTGGCCGCGCTGCCCGGCGATGTGCATGACCTCACGGGGCTGCGGGACATCGGTGACCGCCTGGCGGCAGGCCGGCCGGAGCTGCCCACTCCCGGCGCCTGAACCGCCCAGCGGGTCGGCCGGCGGAGCCCTCTGGGGTGCCGTCAGCTCACCGCCGCGTAGTTCTCGTACACCTGGTCGTCGTCGAGCGGCACCAGGCCCGCCCCGCGCTCGTACTCCGTACGAGCCGTCTCCAGCAGCCGGCGCCACGAGGTGACTGTGGGCCGCCTGCGCAGCAGTGCGCGGCGCTCCCGCTCGGTCATTCCTCCCCACACGCCGAACTCGACGCGGTTGTCGAGCGCGTCGGCCAGACATTCCGTGCGTACCGGACATCCGGTGCACACCGCCTTGGCCCTGTTCTGCGCTGCTCCCTGAACGAACAGTTCATCCGGATCGGTAGTGCGGCAGGCCGCCTGCGCACTCCAGTCGGTTACCCAGCCCATACCGGCGCCGTCCTCTCCCGAATCGAGGCTCCCCCACGGCGGCAGCGGCATATTCACCGCCGCCAGTTGAGGACGTTACGGAAGGTGGGCACAGCGCAACACCCCCAGCGGGCCCAATCTTGAATGGTCCGAACGGACTATGGGGAAGCGGCAGATCACCCGGGGGAGTGAGCTGGTGACATGCGTGATCATCCAGGCAAACCGGGACAGTTCTATGGAGTCACAACGGACGCCAGGTGACACACAAGGCGGATTCGGACACGTTTCCATCAAAAATCTGATGGCGGACCGGAACGATTCGGGGTCGCCGGACGTATTGATACGTGGCCGCACTGCTGTGACAGTTGTGAGCAGCTTAGGCCAAGGCATATACGCGTGTCCGGCGAATGAGAACGTAGGCTGCCCTCATGCCAAAGAAGCTCTCGGGCGGTGGTCTGTCGCCAGCGCAGCAGGCCGCCAAGTTCCTCGGTGTCAGTGTGCTCGCGGGAGCCGTCCTGGCGGGCATCGCCCTGCCCGCGGTCGGCGCGCTCGGGCTGGCCGCCAAGGGCACGGTGGAGAGTTTCGACGAGCTCCCGGCCAACCTGAAGACGCCGCCGCTCAGCCAGCGCACCACGATCCTCGACTCCAAGGGCGGCACGATCGCCACGGTCTACTCGCGTGACCGCACGGTGGTCGACCTCAAGGACATCTCGCCGTACCTGCAGAAGGCGATCGTCGCGATCGAGGACGCCCGCTTCTACCAGCACGGCGCGGTCGACCTGAAGGGCGTCCTGCGCGCCCTCAACCGCAACGCGCAGAGCGGCGGTGTCGCCGAGGGCGCCTCCACACTCACCCAGCAGTACGTGAAGAACGTCTTCGTCGAGGAGGCCGGCGACGACCCGACCAAGGTCGCCGAGGCCACCCAGCAAACGCTCGGCCGCAAGATCCGCGAGCTGAAGTACGCGATCCAGGTCGAGGAGGAGCTGGGCAAGAAGAAGATCCTTGAGAACTACCTGAACATCACCTTCTTCGGCCAGCAGGCGTACGGCGTCGAGGCCGCCGCCCAGCGCTACTTCTCCAAGTCCGCGAAGAAGCTGAAGCTCCAGGAGGCCGCCCTCCTCGCCGGCATCGTCCAGTCGCCCTCCCGCTACGACCCGGTCAACGACGAGACCGAGGCCACCAAGCGGCGCAACACCGTGCTGCAGCGCATGGCGGAGGTAGGCGACATCTCCCAGGAGGAGGCCGACAAGGCCAAGGAGACGCCGCTGGGCCTGAAGGTCAGCAAGCCCAAGAACGGCTGCATCACCGCCGTGAAGGGCGCCGGCTTCTTCTGCGACTACGTCCGCGCGGCCTTCCTGAGCGACCCGGTCTTCGGCAAGTCCAAGGAGGACCGGGCCAAGATCTGGAACCAGGGCGGTCTGACCATCAAGACCACCCTCGACCCACAGGCCCAGCAGTCGGTCCAGCAGTCGGTCAAGGACCACGTCAACAAGAGCGACGACGTGGCGACCGCGGCGACCATCGTCGAGCCCGGCACCGGCAAGATCCTGGCGATGGGCCAGTCCCGCCCGTACGGCTTCGGCAAGAACGAGACCCAGATCAACCTCTCGGTCGACGCGGCGATGGGCGGCGGCGCGGGCTACCAGCCCGGTTCGACGTTCAAGCCGATCGTGGCCGCGGCGGCGATCGAGGGCGGCATGCCGGCGAACAAGGTGTACGCCTCGCCGTACGAGATGGACTACCCGAGCCCGGTCGCCCAGTGCGGCGGCGGGTCCTGGAGCGAGCAGGGCGTCAAGGTCGCCAACGAGAACGAGTCCGAGGTCGGCCCGTACGACATGCGGGAGGCGACCGCGAAGTCGGTCAACACCTACTACGTCGAGCTGATCAGCGACATCGGCATCTGCCCGGTAACGGAGATGGCCGAGAAGATGGGCGTCAAGCGGGCCGACGGCAACAAGATCGTCCAGGCGCCCTCCATCGCGCTGGGCACCCAGGAGATGTCCCCGCTGACCATGGCGAACGGCTACGCCACCTTCGCCTCGCGCGGCATGTACTGCACGCCGATCGCCATCGAGTCGATCACCCGGCGCGTGGGCGGCAAGACCGAGTCCCTCCAGGTCCCGAAGTCGACCTGCTCGCGCGCGATGTCCGAGAAGACCGCCGACACGATCAACACCCTGCTGCGCGGTGTGGTCGAGGACGGTACGGGCCAGCAGGCGGGCCTCAGCGGCCGCGCCAGCGCGGGCAAGACCGGCACGACGGACGAGCGGTTCGCCGCCTGGTTCGTGGGCTACACCCCGAACATGGCCGGTGCCGTCTGGGTCGGCGACCCCGCGCACAAGCGCAAGATGCAGAACATCACCATCGGCGGTGTCTGGCACGCGAAGGTCTTCGGTGGCCAGGTGCCGGGCCCGATCTGGCGCGACATGATGACCGGCGCGCTGGAGGGCCGGGAGGCGCCCCCGTTCAACATCGTCGACATCCCGCGCAGCGACGTCGACCGGGAGCGCGACCGTGACCGGGACCGCGACGAGGACGACAACGACAACGGGAACGGCGACGAGAACGGCAACAACGGCAATGGCAACGGCGGCCTGATCGGCGGCTTCATCGACGGCGGTACGACCGACGGCGGCGCCGTCAACGGCGGCGCCACCGGCGAGCCCACCCAGCCGGACCCGACGTTCTCGATCCCGGAGGACTTCTTCCAGGGCCAGACGAACAACGGCGGTAACGGGAACGGGGGTCGCGGCTAGCCGCGGCCCAGCCGCCGACCGGGACTGCTACGGCCCCTGCCCCTCTCCTACGAGGGACAGGGGCCGTTCGCCTGTCAGCGCCCTTGTGTTGCCCGGTCGGGTCGCTCAGCTGGTTCGCTCAGCTGGTTTCGCTCAGTTGGTTCGCTCAGCCGGCGAGGATCTTCTTCACGACCGCGGCCACCCGGCCGCCCTCCGCCTGGCCCGCCACCTTCGGGTTCACGATCTTCATGACCGCGCCCATGGCCCGCGGCCCCTCGGCACCGGCGGCCTTGGCCTCCTCGACCGCCTGGACGACGATCTTCTCCAGCTCCTCGTCGCTGAGCTGCTTGGGCAGGTACGTGGCAAGCACCTCACCCTCCGCCTTCTCCCGCTCGGCGGACTCGGGACGACCGCCCTGGGCGAACGCCTCGGCGGCCTCGCGCCGCTTCTTGGCCTCGCGGGCGATCACCTTCTGCACCTCGTCGTCGGAGAGCTCGCGCTTCTCCTTACCCGCGACCTCCTCCTTGGTGATCGCGGCGAGCGTCAGCCGGAGCGTCGAGGAGCGCAGCTCGTCGCGCTCCTTGATCGCGGCGTTGAGGTCATCCTGAAGCTTCGACTTGAGCGTGGTCATGGCCTGATTGTCGCAGGTACGTGTAACCGGGCGCCCCTCGATTTCCCCAGGGGACGCTTCAGCGGCGGCGGGGCACGGGAGTTGAGCGCGGTCTGACACGATGGAGGCATGCGCGCGCGATACAGAGTACCTCTGGGGATCGCGGCGGCTGGTGCCGCCGGACTGCTCTACTCGGCGGGGTTCGAAGCCCGCTCCTTCCGCCTGCGACGGGTGACGGTCCCCGTGCTGCCCGCCGGGATGCGGCCGCTGCGCGTACTCCAGGTCTCCGACATCCACATGGTCTGCGGCCAGCGCAAGAAGCAGCGCTGGCTGCGCTCGCTGGCGGGCCTGCGCCCCGACTTCGTGATCAACACGGGCGACAACCTCTCGGACACCGAGGGCGTGCCGGAGGTACTGGACGCACTGGGCCCGCTGATGGAGTTCCCCGGCGCGTACGTCTTCGGCTCCAACGACTACTACGGCCCCAAGCTGCGCAACCCGGCTCGCTACCTGGTGGAGAAGGCGCAGGGCAAGTACGGCCTGAACGGCAACCCGCCAGCGGTCGGCGCCATCCACAACCCGTGGGAGGCCATGCGGGACGGCTTCGACGCGGCGGGCTGGCAGAACCTGACCAACACCCGGGGCGCGCTGAAGATCGACGGAGTGTCGATCGAGCTGACCGGCCTGGACGACCCGCACATCAAGCGGGACCGGTACGACGAGGTGGCGGGCGGCCCGTCCGGCACGGCCGACTTCTCAATGGGCGTGGTGCACGCGCCGTACCTGCGCGTCCTGGACGCCTTCACGGCGGACGGCTACCCCCTGATCCTGGCCGGCCACACCCACGGCGGCCAGCTCTGCATCCCCTTCTACGGCGCCCTGGTCACCAACTGCGACCTGGACACGGACCGGGTGAAGGGCCTGTCGCGGCACACGGCGGAGGGGCGGACGTCCTACCTCCACGTCTCGGCGGGCTGCGGCGCGAACCGCTACACACCGTTCCGCTTCGCGTGCCCGCCGGAGGCGACGCTGCTGACGCTGGTGGAGAAGAAGTAGAGGGAGCATCGGGCCGGGGCCGGGCGGGTTAACCCACCCGGCCCACCTAAATAGCCCATATCCCCCCTCCTGCTTAGCGTGAGGGGCATGACCGCCCCCATACCCAGGGACATCCCGGACCTGCCCGCCGTACCGGGCATCCCCGGGGTGCTGCCCGCGCCCGTCCCCGCCGCGGCGGTGGTGGCCCCGTCCCGCCGCCGCCTGACGGCAGCGTTCCGCCTGCTGATCGCCCTGACGGCGGCGGCAGCGGTGTCGGTGGAACTCTGGCTGGGCACCCCCCTGCGCACCCTCAGCCATTTCTCCGTCCAGAGCAACATCCTGCTGGCGCTGGTCATGCTGCTGTCGGCCCGCAAGGCCTGGACCGCCCGCAAGCCCCTGCCCTCGTCCTTGACCGGCGCGACACTGCTGTACGCGGTGACCACGGCCCTGGTCCACCACCTTCTCCTGGCGGACACGGCACCCCCGCCGACGGGCTGGCACGCGGCGACGAACGTGATCCTGCACACGGCGACCCCACTGGCGGCCACCCTGGACTGGCTCCTCCTGACAGCCCCGGCGGCCCTGCACCTGCGCCAGGCGGCAACGTGGCTGATCTACCCCGCGACGTACCTCGTCTTCACCCTCACCCGAGCCGAACTCCTGCCCTCCGGAGCCTCGGCCCGCTACCTCTACCCCTTCCTGGACGTGGACACCCACGGCTACAAGTCCGTCCTCGCCAACGCCCTCCTGATCGGCCTCTCGATCTACGCCCTCGCGGTCCTCCTGGTCGCCCTCGACCACACCCGCCCGAACCTCATCCGCCACCGCGCCAAAACCGGATTTCGTCTCCAGCCACCGGTGGGCTAAAGTAAACGACGTCACCGCGACGAGCGGTGGCAATCGGGGTGTAGCGCAGCTTGGCAGCGCGCTTCGTTCGGGACGAAGAGGTCGTGGGTTCAAATCCCGCCACCCCGACAGCCAAAACAGCAGGTAGACCCACCTACTCACGTGAGTAGGTGGGTCTCTTGTTTGGCCTGCGTGTCTATCTGCGTGACTATCGCTTTCTGAGTGCCTACGGCTTGCGCGGATCGGCTCCGAAGATGCCATCCATGACGACGGCTCCAGTCTGGATCACGGGGCGAATCTGCTTCCGGTAGACCTCCTCGGTCACGGCCGTACCCGAGTGCCCGACAAGCCGGGAGATCTCCTCCAGCGGCACACCCCGGTCGGAGAGCAGTGACACGAAGCTGTGCCGGAGCTCCCGGGGCGTCCACTCATCGGCGTTGATCCCGTCGATGCCCTTGAGCGCCTGGCGGAAGGCGCGACGGACGTTGGCGGCATCGAGCGGTTTGCCTACGGCGGAGGAGAAGACGAGCCCGTGTTCCTCCCAGTCGTCACCGGCGGCGAGCCGATCCCATCCCTGATCTTCGAACTGCTGCCAGAGAGCTTCGACGCAGCGCGCCGGCAGGGCGAGGGTGCGCCGGGACTTCCGGGTCTTGGTGTCGCCAGTGCGCCTAACCGAACGCCACACGGCGATGTGCGGAGGTTGCGGCGGATCGAAGTCCGGGCGGCCCCTCAGGAAGACGTGATCCCAGGTGAGGGCGCGCAGTTCTTCGGTGCGGGCACCGGTCAGCAGCGCGACGACGATGTACGGGTACATCGAGGTTCCCTCGGCTCCTTTGAGGACGGCCTCGGCCTGGGCGAAGGTGAGCGCCTTCGACGGGCGGCCAGCCTGCCCCTGGGGTACCGAGCAGAGTTCCACGACGTTGCGCTTCACCTTGTCCCGCGCCATAGCCCGCTTGACGGCGCGGTTCAGGCAGGAGTGAAGGCCCTGGAGGGTGCGCGTACTGAGCGTCTTCGACTTGGTGGCCAACCAGCGGTCTACATCCTCCGCGCTGAGGTCACGGAGCTTGCGAGCGCCGAGCGACGGAATAACGTGCTTATGACTCAGGAGCGTTGTGGTCTCGACGGTTCTGGGGTCGAGGCCGGCCAGCCCGTAGGCGAGCCAGTCCGTCACCGCGTCTTTGACCGTGTAGTTGGTGGGTGCGATGGCGAGGCCGTCCTCGTGATCCCGCAACACCTCCTTGAGCTTGTTCTTCGCTTCCGTCTTGGTCTTGCCACTCCCCCGCTTCACGATCCGCTTGCCGCTCGGATCGAAGCCGAGGTTCGCCGTGGCGATCCACCGCTGTCTCTTCTCGTCCCAGTGCAGGCCGCCGTCACCGCGGCTACGACGCTTGGTCATCAGGCCGCCTCTTCCATCTGGCCCCGGATGAAGGCACGTACGGCGTCATCCGGAATGCGGCGGCAGCCGTCGACTTTGATGGAGACCAGGCGCCGGGTACGGATGAGGTCGTAGACCTTCGTGCGGCCGACCTTGAGCCGCGTCATGACCTCGGTAACGGTGAGCAGTTCGGGCGCGGCCGTGGTCATTTGGTGGGCTCTCCTTCGGTTCCGGGGGCGGGTTCGAGGGACGCGGCGAGCCAGGCTTCGGCGGAGGACAGGCCCGTGCCGGCGAAGACCCAGTGCGCGAGGACGTATGTGGTGTCGGTGCCGCGTTCGGACTGTGCGGTGGCTACTTCGGCGCGGCGCCATTCGGCGCGGGCGTCGCGGAGGGCGCCGAGGGTGGTGGAGTAGCGACGGGACTTCGTGGAGAAGTGGCCGCGGAAGCCGAGCATGTGGGCCCAGGCGCGCAGGCGGAGGGGTTCGAGGCTCTTGCGTGCGCCGAGGTCCCAGGCGGTTCGGATGAGGCGGCGGGCGTGGTCGCTGATGTCGAGCTGGGCGAGTTCGGCGGCAAACTTCAGGGGGCGGTCGAGAGCTCCCGTCGCGGTCTCGGCGCCCTTGGTGGCGTACTTGGCGATGTAGGCGGCGACGGCTCGCTCGGTCAGCTCCTGGCCGTCGTTGAAGTCGGCGGATTTGATGGTGCGGACGTCGAGTTGGCGGCCGAAGGTGAAGGTGTGGGTGCGGCCGTCGATGACCGGGCCGTCCACGCGGACCTTGGCGGTGGCGGCGCGGATGGCGTCGGTGAGGAGTTCGGCGGTGGCCCAGGGCGGGGGCGGGGTGTCTCCGCCGCCGGGGCCGTCGATGCGTATGACGGCATGGAAGTGGACGGCGCCGCGTTTCTGGTACTCGGCAACCTTGGCGAAGGACACGCGGGCGTGGTCGCGGAGTCGGCGTTGGGAGAGGCCCGCCCGCTTGGCGACCTCTCGGCGGAGATAGGTGGAGAAGCGTCGCCAGAGGGCGCCGGCGTGCGCGTTCCAGAGCACGGCCGCTTCGTAGTCGTAGGTGTCCGGGTTGAGCGGGGTGCCGAGCGTGTCGTCGTCCTGGTCGTGGTGGGTGCCGCAGCGGCAGGTGCGGCCGCTGGAGGGGCGGTTGTGGACCGGGCCGAAGCTCGGGGCGGTGAAGGTGGCGAAGACGCGGGGGTGGGTGGCGACGTGTTCCGGGGTGCCCTTGCCGCCGCGTAGTCCTGCGGTGATCAGGTGGAAGGTGTCACGGCGGTAGACCTCGGCGCAGGCCGGGCAGCGGGTGGTGCGGCGGTTGTTGCAGCGGACGAGGAGTTGGCCGGCCGGGAGGCTGGTGGAGTCGAGGTGGTGGAGGACGTTGCCGATCTCGCCGGTGGTGGTGTCGACGTCGTACTCGGTGCGGTGGCCGTCGAGGCGGATCGGGTGGGTGCAGCCACCGAGGCCGGAGAGCTGGCGGAGGATGCCCGGGAGCGTGCCCTGTGCGGCCAGGTGCGCGACTTCCGGGAGTGGGGCCGGAGTGGTGCGGGCGAAGATGGCTTTCTCCTTTGGCTGGCTCGGTCGGGAGGAACAGGCCCCGGGGCGGCGGAGTGCTCGTCGTGTGCCGCCGCCCCGAGCGGCCGGGGACGAGGGTTCAGCGCCGGTTGTGGTCGCGGAGCATCGAGCGCAGGACGACCGCGGCCACGGCGACGGAGATGGCCGTCACGGCGACGGCGGCCAGAAGCGCGGTGAGGACGACTCCGCCGATGAGCACGACGGCGACCGTGTTCTTGTCGATCGCGACTGACGGCAGTGAGCGCCGTATGGGCGCCGGTGCGGTCGGGGCGTGGGTGTGCGCCGGCGGCGGGGTCGGGCTGTCGGGGTACTTGGGCAGGAACACGGTCGGAGACTCCTTATCTACTCGTCTAGTCATGTGAGCCGTTTATGACGTCCACGCCGGAGCGCGTGCCGGACTCGATGGCGGGGGCCATGAAGGTGTGGGAGAGCCAGAAGCCGAAGAGGGCGATCAGGACGACGACCCAGGTGCGGACGCCGAGGAACTTGACCGCTCCCCAGGCGAAGAAGCCGAGGACGAACACGAGCGGGAGGCTGACGGTCACGGTCTTCGGGGTCCTTTCAACGGACGGGGCAGCGGTGGGTGCGGGCGGCCAGTTCGGCGGCGGCCCGGCTGTCGTAGTCGGCGGAGAAGCCGCAGCGCGGCGCGGTGCAGGCGGCGGTGTGCTTCTCGCGGCCCCGGCCGTCGTATGACGTACCGACCTGGACGGGGCCGATGCGGGTGACGCTGCGGAAGCGGCGGTTGGCGGTCACGTGAGTCTCCTTTCAGAGCTGGGCGGCGATGGCTTCGGCCATGGGGGCCGGCACGCCCAGGCGGGCGCGGAGGGTCGGAGTGTCGATCGGCGTGCCGGTGCGGGTGTGGTGGTCGGCGGCGACCTTGCGAGCGTGGTCGACCAGGGCGGCCGGGACTGATACGGCGGGGCGTTCGGGCGGTGCTTCTAGGGCAGGTTGGGCGGATGGCTCGGGGGTGGGGTCGGGCGTCTCCTCCTGGTCCTCGATGACGTCGAGGTTGTTGTCCGGTGGGGCGGGGGTGGTGTGGGCGAGGAGAGTGCCGCCGAGGAAGGCGACGGCGGGCCAGCCCGCGACGAGGATGCGCAGCCAGGCCGGCACGTGGGTCAGGTCGAGGAGTCCGGCGGTGGCGACGTTGGCGCCAAGGGATGCGGTCAGGGCGATGAGGAACCAGCACCAGCCGGACGCTTTGGCATCGCCGGAGCGCAGTCGGCGCCAGGCGGCGACGAGCAGCAGGTCGACGCTGATCGGGTAGGCCCACGCTTTCCATCCGGCCTGTCCGGCCGCCGCCGCGATGTCGTGCAGGTGGGCGAAGGACAGAGAGGCGGCGATGAGTGCCTGGACGAGCACCGCGTCGACGCGGGCCAGTTGGGCGCGCATGCTGAGGCTCCTTTTCGGGTTCAGGCATGGGAGGGGTAGGGACTTGGCGTGAGGCGGTCACGCCGGCCGTGGTGGGGTAGCTCAGTCGGTCACCGGGCGCGGCTTCACGAGCGGGGCCGGGGCCTCGACGGGTCGAGCGGGCACGTCCGGGCGGAAGGGCTTGAGCGCGGGCAGGTCCGGGACCAGGTGTGCGGTGTCGCGGCAGGTCTCTGCCGCGTCACTGAGGGAGAGGTAGGGGGTGCGGATGCGGGACCAGCCGCCGGAGGTGTCACCGGCCACGGCCAGGCCGGGTCGTTCGGGGGCGATGGCGCAGGCGGCCATGACCGCTTCGGGGGCAATGTCGCCGAGTGCCATCTTTGCGGAGGCTTCGTCGTTGACGCGGTGGCAGACACGGCCGGTGAGCTGGGCGCGGAGCATGGTGGCGCCCTTGCCGAGTTCGGCGCCGAAGCGCTGTCCGCACACTTCCAGGTAGATGCCGGCGGCGCGGCCGAGCTGGGCGAGCCGGATGAGCTGGGTGACCATCTCGTCGCGCCGTTCCTCGTCCTTCTTGGTGGCGACGAGGAAGAGTTCGGCTACCTCGTCGACGAACAGCACGAGTGGCGTGGGGCGTTGGTGTTCGGGCAGGCCCCAGATGTCGGAGGTGATCTCCTCGTCGGGGGTGTCCGGGGCGATGCCCTGCCGGGCCTTGATCAGGTCGTATCGGTCCTCCATTTCCTTGACGAGCACGGGCAACAGCTCGGCCGCCTGCTCCGGGTCTGTGGCCAGTGCTGAGAGCCGGGGCGCGAACGGTGCCAGCTCGACCCCGCGCTTGCAGTCGATGCCGACCAGGGCGACCGGCTGCCGGGCCAGGCCGGTGATGAGGTGGCGCAGGTACATGGACTTGCCGGACAGGGTCGCGCCGAGGGTGAGTTGGTGCGGGATGGTGCGGTAGTCGCGCACGAAGGGCATGGCGTCCTCTCGCAGCGCGACCGGCACCTTGAGGAAGCCGTCCGCCACCTTGCGCGGCATCCGGACCTTGCGCAGGACGTCGTATCCGACGAGCCGCAGTTCGACGACACCGGGCTTGACGGTGGTGACGTACACGGCGTGAACGCCCCAGGCGTGCCGCAGCCGTTCGGCGGAGGCGGCGACGTCGGCGGGTTCCTGCCCCGGGGCGAGCCGGAGTCGGATGCGCAGTCCGGTCGAGGTGGGCCGGATGATGCCCCGGCGGGGCGGTACGGGCCGGACTTCTCGTTTGGTGGTGGCCTTAACGGCGAGGACTCTCAGCCGGGAGGGGGCCACGGTCAACCCGCAGGCTTCCATGACCGAGCCGTACGAGCCGAGCAGCCGAGTCGTGGATATCGGCAGGCCGATGGTGGACCAGTACACGCCCGGGTGCTTGGCCCGGGTGTAGGCGGCCCCACCGCCGAGCGCGGCGAGGGGACCACCCACCTCCAGAAGCGTCGTCAGGTCGGTCATCAGGCGGCAGCCCCCGCAGCGGCCGGGAAGGCGGCCGGAGTCACGGCGGCGGCGCGGAAGGCGATGCCGTGACGCTTCTGCCCGTTGAACACTGACTCCCACGGCCGGGCGACCAGCCCCGGCAGCGAGACCGGCGCGCCCAGCGCCAGCCCCTCGGAAACACCGCTCTCGGGAACGGTGACCTTGATCAGCGACGACTCGCCGTCTTCGATGTGGACGACGCCGATCGTCATCAGCGCCTCACCGCTGACGGCATCCTTCGCGATCTCGCCCGTCTGACGGTCACGGACCTTGGGCTCGGGAGCCTCGGTCAGCAGGATCGTCGCGGCCGAGGTCTCAACGCGGATGGTACGCAAGGGACTTCCCCTATCTACTCGTCTATACATGTGGCGTTCTGCGAACCCGATGTCGGGAACGCGTGGACCACTATGCAGGACAACTTGCCCACTCGTCTATACGAGTAAGCGTGTTGGGGTGTACGAGTCCGGGAATCGCCCCCGCGCACCACCGCAAACCATGACGATCAGGTCGCAGGCAGCTGGTACGACAGCACGTATGCGTCAGCGGCCATGACCGTGTCGCAGACCTCGACGGCGCGCCCCTCGGTGTCGAAGGCGGTCCGGATCAGGTGGATGACCGGGACGCCGGAGGCCAGCCGGAGCGTCTTCACCTCGGCCGGCGAAGGCATCCGGGCGCGGATCTCCTCCTCGAAGTGGTCAAGGCGGTGGCCCAGTTCTTCGAGGCGGGCGTAGATGCCGCCGGGCCCGGGGTTGGGTTCGGCGATCTGCGTGCCGCGCGCGATGTCGAGGGGCAGGAAGGAGGTGGCGAACTCGACCGGACGGCCGTCCAACAGATACCGCCGCCGCCGGGCCAGCACGCGCCGCACGGAGCCGAGGCGGGCGGAGACGTCGGGGCTGGCCTTCTCTTCCTTGACTTCCAGGCTATCGACCTGGGGGTGACTGCCGGCAGCGTCGGCCTCGACGATGAAGGCGGACTTGCCCTGCTCCCGATGCCGCCTGGCGAAGCGGTCTGAGGCGAGACGTCGTACGGGGGGCCGTGGTCGGACGAAGACGCCCTTGCCGTGCTCGGCATGCACGAGCCCTTCCCCCTGGAGGATGGAGAAGGAGTTTCGGACCGTCATCCGGGATACCCCGTAATGCTCGACAAGGTCGGCCTCCGAGGGCAGCTTGTCGCCCTCATGGAATCGCCCGCGGTCGATGGCCTCGCGCAGCTGGTCGGCGATCTGACGGAAAACCGCACGATCGCTCGTGGGGTCGAGGTCGCCGAGGAGACCGGAAGGAAGAGAAGGACTCACGCGCGTACTCCTTTAGGTATCTAGACGTGTGGGCGAGTCTTGTTGCTACGGTGGAGAGCCTAGCCAGCCGAGAGGGCCGAGGAACGTGAGCATGGACCGTCCGCACTCCGTGAGCGTCGCCGGAGTGATCGTTGACGCCCAGAACCGGGCCCTCTTGATCCAGCGCCGAGACAACGGCAAGTGGGAGCCCCCGGGCGGCGTCCTCGAACGCGAGGAAACCATCCCCGAGGCTCTGCAACGCGAAGTCCTCGAAGAGACCGGCATCAAGATCGCGCTTCCCGCGACCCTGACCGGCGTCTACAAGAACATGACGGGCCTGATCGTCTCGCTGGTCTTCCGCTGCGAGGCCGCCGACGGTGTGCCCACCACCGGCGACGAGACACGCGCCCTGCGCTGGGCCACCCGTGAAGAAGTCTCCGACCTCGCCGACGAGGCGTACGCGATCCGCGTCCTGGACGCACTCGACGCGGCGTCCCCGCCGGCCATCCGCGCTCACGATGGCGTGAAACTCGTCTAGTCCGAACCCGCTGCACATGGCGGCCTACCAGCATGAAGGAACTTGTATGCACGAGTATACGAGTACAGCCCGGGTCTGGGGACTCACTTGCCCAGGATTCCCCGAAGAGGTCAGCCGGGCCCGCCGCTGGACCCGCGACATCCTGCGCGGCTCGCCCCTGGCCGAGGACGCCGAACTGATCGTGAGCGAGCTGAGCGCGAACGCCATCCTTCACACCGCCAGCGGACGGGACTCGGGCAGCTTCCATCTGGCCCTGGCAGTCTCCGCCCAGGTCATCGCCCTGTCGGTGACGGACGGCGGAGGCGCCGGCACGGCGCCCAAGGCCGAGCACGAGGACCAGAACGCCGAGCACGGCCGCGGCCTGGGCATGGTCAGCGCCATCGCCCACCGAGTGGTGGTCCACAAAAGCGACGGCGGCCACACGGTCACGGCGGAGCTCTTCACCGGCACGCGCGCAGGAGGTCACCTGTGCTGAACTCCGAGACTAGGCGCGGCTACTGGTGCGAGTGCTGGACCCAAGAGCTCCCAGAACAGGAGCGGCCCGCACTCCGAGCCTCCTTCGACGCCTACTCGGCCCCACAGGCAGACCGGTGGGTCGCAGTCGCACTCCGCACGATCTCACCGGCACTGGACCCCGCGGCCTCCGACGAAGCATGGGTCTGGCTGTACCAGGGCCGCATCGCAACCCGGCAGGCACTCTTACGAGGTCAACCCTGCGAGGTCTCAGTGACCCACGGCAGCACCGCCATCACGTGGACTATCCGACCGGTGATCTTCCTACCGCTCGCACACCGACAAGGCGTCGAACTCCCCGTCTGCGTAGACGACTACAAGCCCCAAGGAATCGACCACCAATGCAACAGTCCCCAAGGAAGCTGACAAGCGGACTGGGCTGTTGCTGAGTCGACAACGGGTGACGCTCACCCCAGCGTGGCCCCGAACCCGCTACCTCTAGCCTCCGCCTCCGTCAGCTGCACAGTCCCTCGGTGAGACACCTCCACCTTGTAGAACCGTTTGCCCGTAGGCACACCACTGACGGCCACGTCGAATCGACATGTGCTGCCCGCTCGCGTCGACTCACCAAGGCCGCCGGTAGCTACCACCGTCCCAGTCGCGTCGTACACCGTGACAGCCGTGCCTTCAGAGATGTCGCTATAGCCCTCACCGCCCTTACACCCGCCGGCACCATCGCCAACAACCCCGTCGGTCAGCTCGAACGTGCCGGTCAGGACAAACGTCGTTGGTGTCCGGTGCGTGACGCGCGATGCAGTCGCGGTCGGATTCTGCCTCGCGGTGTGCCGGCTGCCACCTGTGATGCCCCAGGCGACTCCGACGGCGCCAGCCCCAACGACGGCACCAATGAGAGCCGCGAGCACGAGATGCACACGTCTTCGCCTTGCCGCGCCCGAGGACTTCGGAGGCGGATCGGTTGATGGTGCTGGATAGCCCGTGGTCATAGCCGGGCCAAAGCTTCTCGCTGCCGACAGGCAGAGCTCCCGCCGTTCATAAGCTCAGAGTGCGCCCAGTGGGATAGATGCGCATCCGAGGTGCTTCGCGCCAACCTCGGGCAATGACAGCAGGGTGATCCGGCACCCCAGGCATCCGACTGAGTTACAACTTTCTCTACTGGTTCAAGTGCGGCTCGCTCCGCTCCCCGCGCGCGGCCCGGCCCCCGGCCGGGCCTGCGCTCCTGCCTCCGTCCCGCTCCAGCCCGGCCGGCGCCCGTGCCGCGCGCACAGCAATCAGCCGCCTAACCTCGATCTTGCGTGACGGTCCGCCGACGGAGTCGGTGGACCGTTTTCGTTCGGAGGGGTGAAGTTGGGCAGGCCGGGGGCCCGAGTGTCGTCTC
>NZ_JBVKBN010000042.1:0-20771 GCF_055657065.1 Streptomyces sp. NPDC110618
CTCCGCGCGAAGTCCACGCCGAGTACGAGAAGTTGCGAATCGCCGCATGAAATAGACGGTCAGAAGCCTGTCCGGAAAACGTGAGGCCCCTCAGGTACTCCCGAGTTCGGCACGCTGGAGATCGTGAGCGAGGACTTCAGCGACACGTCCTTGCTGGAGCTGATGTCGCGGGTAGTTGCACGCCTCGAGGCGCGCATGCCGGAACTGAAGAAGACCGCTCTGGATCAGGAGCGACTTTCCTCGATCATAGATCGGGCTCGAAAGGAGCACGGGCTCGATGCCGTCGGAGACGAAGACGAGGAAGTGGCAGCGGAGGACGCGGGGAACGGAGACGAGGCAGATGCAGCGAGCGTGCTCCTCACCGACGAGACCCACCTGATCGACTTCTACACCGAGCTCAAAGGTCGAATCAAGGTCCTCGAAGCCCTCGACGCGGACGTGAAGCCGAAGAAGATCCTCGGCTTCGACCGGGAAGCGATGATCAGCTACCTCAAGCCGATCATGCTCGTCGATGGACAGCACCGCCTGAAGGGCGCAGTGTTGGCCGCGGCGAGCCTGGCTGAGAGCCAGGACGGGGAGGCCTTCCTCCTTGAGGCAGCAGAGAACGGCCTGGACCCTGCTCAGGCCAAGGCCGACTTCATCTCGGCACACGCTCGGCGGCTGCCCGTCTCCCTCTTGCTCGACCCCAGCCCAAGCGAACACGTCTTCCAGTTCGTGGTCGTGAACCAGAAGGCCACGCCGATGGGCAAAGCCCTTCTGGGCACGATCGTGTCGACGAGCTTGAGCAAGGACGAACTGGACCCGGTGGCACAGCGACTCAAGGACGCCGGCATCAAGCTGGACGACTCTCAGGCCATCGCCTACCTCACGCGGGCGGAAGAGAGCCCGTTCAAGAACTTCGTACAGACCGGTATCGCGGGAGACAACAGGACCCTGCTGCAGTGGCCGGTCCTCAAGGGACTCGTAGGAATCTTCCGAGAGCTGTCCGGGGGCAAGCTCTACGGACAGAAGACCGACTGGGCCCGGGTCTGGGGCAAGTACCACCTTGACGAAAGTGCGTTCGTCGCAGACTTCGACACTCACGACGAGAAGGTCGCGGCATGGGCCAGGCCTGACGGCCCCTGGCGGGACGTCTTCATCAGGTTCTACTCGAACATCAGGGACAAGTTCGGCGCCGACGATCCGGAGGCGAAGAACGCCTGGGGAACCACCCGCAGCAACCTGTACAACAAGATCAGCCTCACGATTCTGGCGGCTGACTACTTCGAATTCCTGCGCATGCAGAAGAAGACGCTCAACAGCCTCGACGATGTCGACTCCACCATGGAGGCGTGGCTCACTGACGTCAACCCTGCATATTTCAACCGACTTTGGAACGTCGAGAAGAAGGACACCCCACTCATCCGCAGGACTTGGAGTCGCCTCTGGTACGACTACCGAAGGAACCCCGAGTCCCTGCCCAAGGAGGGCGAGTACAACCCCGCTGCCGGGGCGTGATGCAGCCACAGGAGGTCGGCGAGTTCTTCGCCGAGATCAAAAAGGCCCTGGACAGTAACTGGTCGGACGAGGCCCTGAAGTCTCTCTCGAAATACACAGTGCCAGAGGTCATATCTGGAAATCATGGCTGGCTCCTGCGCGGAGACCTGTCAACAGTCTGGGGTCGCTGGTTCATCGAAAGTCTCGTTGACCTGGCTCCGTACGAACTGGACGCCGAACTGAGTATCGGACACCTCCACGCCCCCATACTCGACTACTTCAACACCGTCAGCCCGCAAGTCCCCTTGGACGAGCGAAAGAAGTATGCACGCGTGCTGACGAAGTTTGCTTGGCAGCTGGTCTCAGCGCGGAGGAGGCGGAAGCGGTCGGCGGTCGGACTCGCCACGCGCGAAGAACTGTGGGCCATGGGGCAGCCAGAACCTCGCTGCTACCTTTGCGGTTACCTGTTCGGAGACCATGCCCGAGATAAGTTCCTCGGCATCGCCCAAGATGAGCCGCCCACCCCACCGCTAGTTGACTTCACGCGCCCCCGAGGCATGCGCGCGAGTCAGCTGTGCATCGAGGTGGATCATGTAATCCCGGTTGCAGAGGGCGGGAAGACGTCTGTTGAGAATCTGCGCCTTGCCTGCGGCTGGTGCAACTCCGTAAAGAACAGATACACGAACATATACGACACGATTCCGTGGTCTGCCGGCATATTCGACCATCAAGCTCTGGGTCCTGTGACGCAGCCCCAGCCACTTTGGGTGTTGCGGACCGTGGCTACTCGTAGAAGGTGCGAATTCCCCGATGGTTGCACCGCCAAGATCGAGGACAGTGAACTCTTCGCCGGGCCCCGGAATCCCAACGGTGCGCTCACTCCGGTCAATCTAGCCGTATTCTGTGAGCATCACGATCCTTGGCGTCTCGACAGGTGGATCGGTCCCAAGCGCCTTGCTGCGTCCATCACCAGCTAGAAACGTTCGGCGTCCGAGTCACCTCAGATGACGGGCCGCCCTCGCCAACCGGCTATGGAGCAGCCCAAGCTCGTTCCCGGGACCTAGCGGTAGCGGCTCGCAGGCGTCAGCCACGTCGTCGCCATCGCCTCATCTGCGTCGTCCTCGTCTTCGGGGCCATCCGGGGCGGGGACCTGGAGAACCTGCTCGATCTGCCGCTCGACCCCTCGAAGGTTCTCCTGCAGGTCCATCGTCACCACGCCGTCGACGGTTACCTTCAGCGGGTCGGCGAGCAGCTTCGCACGCCGCTCGCCCAGTACCTCGAGTGCAACCGCGCGTACCGTCCGCAGCCGGAAGAACCGGCGCTCCAGGTCGGCCGCGTCAGTATCCGGCCCGAGCTGCGCCAACAGCCATGACCTCTGGAACTCATCCACAAGGGATCCCTCCAACGAACGAGGTACGGCCCGTCACCAGACGGGGGATGCTGGTGACGGGCCGTACGAGCGTCATCCTACGACCCGGACGAACGGGAGCGCCGGGTTTGCGGCTTCTTGATCGCGCCAACGTCGGCCGTCTCCGCCTGGCCGCCGGCCTTGTTCCCGGACGGCTCCGCCTTCTCCACCGCGACAGCCTCGTCCGGCTCGTCGCAGTCCTCCGGTGACTCATCCCACGCGTCCGGGTTGGTGATTAGCACAGCCACCTCTGGGTCCGGGCAGTTGCCGGGGAGCAGGATCAGCTCCACCCTCGTGGTCGGGTCCTGTACGTAAACCGCGGCCTTCAGCCGCCCGCGGCTCGCCATCACAGGACCTTCGCCACGATGTGCGCGTCCGGGGTGTGCATGACCGGCATCCCGACCGCGGCGCCCTTGGTCCAGATCTGCACGGGGTCGTCCTGAACACCTCGCGTGATGATCAGGCCGGGGGCGTCCTCCCGGATGATCTCCGGGTTCGACCCGCGCGACAGCACCAGGGCCTCAGCGGTCACCCCGTACATGGTCTGCGCCCACTTCTCCCGCTCCGGCGGCACCAGAATCCACAGGTCCTCGGGCAGCACCTTGCGGGGCTTGCCGTCCACCCGCACCTGGGCCTTGTAGAACTGGATCGGCGGCAGGCTGTAGTTGCCGCGCACCACGTTGATCTGCTGCGGAGTGAGCGTCGCCGTCGGGGTGGTCGACGGGTTCACGCTGCCGTAGTAAGCCGCCCTGTAGGCGTTGTTCGCCGCCAGGTAGCTGAACGCCTTCCGGGAGGTGATCACCAGCTCCGGCTCCGGGGCGCCGATGTCGTCCAGGTGCTGAATCCATCGCAGCTCGTCCGCGATCGGGTCGGAGGCCGGGTCCGACCACGGTATCCGGGCGACCGGCATGTTCTCGGCGGGGACGTTCCAGTCCACCTCCAGCGTCAGGCCGTTCTCCTGTTCCAGCGTAAACCGGCCGTCCGCGAGTACGTCGCCAGCGGCCAGCTCCAGCCGGGACCGGATGGCCTCGACGTGCCGTTCCACGTCGTCGTACAGCAGCTCGATCAGCCGGTCCTGGTCCGAGCCGTGCGACGCCTCCAGCAGGATCTGCTCCTGCTCGGAGACGACGAGCTTCTGCCCCAGCGCGGGCAGCGCGCCCTCGCGGGACGTCTGCCACGCCTCACGGGTCGCGAACGGCACTGAGGCGTTGAACGCCCGGTACTTGGCGACGTTGACGTACCGACCGGAGTCCTTCGTGCGCCACTTCACCTCCCGCATCTCCACGGTCGGGAAGATCGTCTGTGTGAGGAGGAAGTCCTTCGGGGACGGGATCGCCCTGGCGAACGCCGTCAGGTCCATGACCGAGACGTCCTTGAGCAGGTCCTGAATCGTCACAGTTCAGCCCCCGCTCACACGAAGCGGATCTGCGCGGCACGCGGGTGCCACACGAGCTGGGACACGTCGATGCCGCCCGGCACCTTCGACGCCTTCACCGCGCCGTGCCACAGCAGCGCGGCCGGAACACGGGTCTGCCCGGGCGCGAACGGAGCCTCGGCGATCACGAAGCCGCGCAGGGTCTGGCGGCCGCAGTGCGCCTCCGGGTCGTACGGGCCGTACAGGCCGGATTCCGCGACCCTGCCGACCGGCACGCCGGACAGGACCCGGCCGTACGGGTCGCAGCCGTCGCCGCACACGTAGTGCACGCCCTCGCTGAACAGGGTGAGGTCGAGGGTGATGGTGTCGACGGAGTCGGTGCCGTGCAGGGACGCCAGCCACTCGCGGTTGGCAGTGGTGTACTCGGACGTCGAGACGGGCTGGATGGTCATGTGCTTGGTCTCCATGGACGCTGCGGTCAGGTTCCGCACACCGCCCACGGAGGCGATGCCGTCCACGAAGTTCAGGGGGCGTGGTCCCCCAAGGTCTGAGGCCTGGATTATCGGGCTGCGGAGTCGCTGAACTCCGGGATCAGGCCACGGCGCTTGGCCATCTCCAGTCCGGCCGAACCGGGCTTGGACACCGGGGCCGTACGGGTCGGGCCGCGCCCTGCCGGTGCGCCCGCGGGGGCGGCCGGCATCAGGGTGCGGACCTCACCGAACAGCTCCGGACGCCTGGCTCGCAGGGCCTCGGCCGCCGACTGGATCTGCGCCTCGTCCGCGTCCTCGTCGTCCACGGCCAGCAGACGCTCAGCGTCCACCAGATCGTCGCCCTCCGCGCCGAGCGCCACCAGCGCGGCCCGGCGAAGTGCCGCCCGTTCCCGCTCGGCGGCCAGCTCCTCCCGGCGCGCGGCCTGCAACTCCCGCTCGGTAGCAGCCTGTTCCCGGCGCTCCACCTCCGACAGCGCGGCCTGCTCGGCCTCCCTCTGCGCGGTGACGAACTCGGTGAGCGCCTTCGGGGAGTCGAACCCGAGCGTGGACAACAGCCGCTTGATCGCAGCCCGTTCGCCCTGCGCCTTTTCGCGGGTGAGCATCTTGCCCAACCGGTCCTGGGTGACCGTGACCTGCTGCTCCTGGCCGCCGTCGTCCGGGGCCTCATCGAGCTGGTCGTTCGTCTCGTCCTCCGACGAAGCACCGAGAATCGGGTAGATCGGCCGCCCGTCCCGGCGGTGGCCGACAGGACGGCGAGGCGGCAGGGGCCGGACCATACATCTCCTCCAGAGCGCGCCCCCGCGCTGTCGGCCAGTGTAGCCACCTGCACCGACACGGCCACGAACCCTTGTCCGACCACCCCCGCAGGATGGCCTCGAACAAGGAGGCGCACCACCCATGACACTCGACCCCTACACCGCTGTCGGGCTCATCCCGGAGATCACCGAGATCCAGCAGCGCGACGACATCGCCGCCAACCTCGACCACCTCTACGCCCTCACCCGCACCGCTGTCTCTCTCGGCGGCCTCGACCACCCCGTCCGGCTGGTCGCCCTGCCCGAAGGCGCGCTCCAGGGCTTCACCGACGAGATCCACGACCTCGACCACGCCACATACGCGCGCACCTGCGCCATCAGCCTTCCCGGCGCGGAAACGCAAGAACTCGGGCGCTGGGCTCGCGAGTTCAACATTCACATCATGGCCCAGGCCAAGGCCCTCCACCCGGCCTTCCCTGACCGGTACTTCAACGTCGGATTCGTCATCGACCCCGACGGCGAGATCGTCCTGCGGCACCACAAGCTCGCCCCGCTGCCACCCATGGAACACAGCGTCAGCCCACACGACGTGCTCGACCAGTGGACCCGTCTCTACGGCCGGAGCCCCGAGGCGTACTGGCCCGTTGCCGACACCGCCATCGGTCGTCTCGGCGTCATGATGGCCAACGAGGCGTCCTACCCGGAGAACGCCCGCGGCCTTGCCCTCGGCGGATGCGAGATCGCCTACCGCACCAGCTACCCGCTGCCGGGCGTCGCCTCCGACACCTACGACATCCAGAACCGCGCCCGCGCTCTCGACAACACCATGTACGTCCTCGCCCCCAACCCGGCCTCCTACACCGGAGCCAACGTGCCGCGCGTCGACTTCTTCGGCGGCCATTCCACCATCACCGACTACACCGGCCGCACCGTCGGCCACCTCGACCACGGCGGCGTCGCCACCTTCGTCACCGCCACCATCGACCTGCCCGCCCTCCGGCGCCAGCGCACCACCGCCACGTGGACCAACTGGACCAAGGACCTGCGCACCGAGCTGTTCGCCACCCTGTACAAACAGCCGATCTACCCGGCCAACCTCTACGCCGACCGCCCGCCGTACAACCACGCCGAGTACCGCGAGCACGTCACCGAACCCCAGATCGACCTGATGCGCGCCCGCGGCATCTGGCGCTGACCCCCGCTTCACGCACCCCGAGGCCGCACTATCGGCCCGCCTCAACCGGCTCCCGCTCGCTCACCTTCCCCACCGGCTTCCTCCCCCCGGCCGACCCGGACCCGTCATCCTCCTCCTGGTCCTCGTCGTCCTCTCCACGCCCGCGCCGAGCAGCGGCCTCCGCCATCCGCACCGCGGCCTCCTGCTCCGCCTTCGCCCGGATCCGCTCCACCTCCTGCGACGCGTCCTTGATCGGATACCCGGCCTCCAGCAGCATCGCCACCGCCGTCTCCAGCGACAGCACCCCCGCCCCGTACGCCTTGACGACCTCCTCCAGCACCGCGCCGCGGTCCGTCGGCGTGTGCGGCGCCCATGCCAGCCGCGCCGGCAGCGTCTCTCCGGCCGTCCAGCCCGCCGCACGCCCGGCCTGGTACAGCCGCTGCACCATCTTGAACAGCAGCCGGTACTTGTGCTCCCTCGCCAACCGCATCATCCCGATCAACGCATCCAGCGGCCCCAGCGCCAGCTTCAGCGCGTAGCCCGACGGCACCTCCGTGGCCTCCAGCGTCCCGAGACCGGCCGCCGTCACCCGGCTGTTCGCCGCGATCCGCTCCAGCAGGTGATCCACCCGCGCCCGCAGTTCGGCCAACTGCGGCGACGTGTCCAGGGCATCCATGCGCCCCGTTTCACCGAGCTGCCACACCGCACCGGCCTTCACCTGAAGCTCCTGCGGCTTGCCCGTCGCCCGGTCCACCGGCAGCCGCGCACCCGCGAGCCCGATGATCGGCGTGCCCGTCGTCGCCGAGGCCGCTGAGCTGTCCGAGTCCGTGGCCGCGAGTTCGTCGAGCGCCTGCAGAACCCGCGCCAGAATCGAGCGTCCCCAGTGCTCTCCACCGTCAGGGATCGTGTTCGCGATGTGCACCACCGGCACGAAGTCGATCATCAGGTCCAGCCGGTTCAGCTCCATGCCGTCCGGCCGCACCCGGAAGCTCGCCTTGTCCATCGGCAGCCGGTCCAGCGTCTCGCCGTTCTTCAGGTCCTCCAGCAGCCACTCCGCGTCCGTGAGGTAGCACGTCACGTAGGACGTCCGGCCCGGCTCCCACGGGTACTGCCGCCCGCCAGCCGCCGCACCCTCGCCGGGCTCGCCGTCCTCGGAGATCGGACCGAGCTCGTACGTCACCCGCCGCACCCTGGCCTTCAAGCCGGCGTCGTCGTCCGCCGGCAGCTCCCACGCCAGATGCACCCGCCTGGGGAAATCCTCGTCTTCGTCGTCCCACTGCGGGAAGAAAAACCCTGGATCGTAGACCCTCAGCGTCGGCCGCTGCTTCTCCGGGTTCCACGCGAGCACCATCACGCTGTCCCCGAGCAGCACCGCAGCTCGCTCAGCCTGCTGGACGCGGAAGGTCAGCAGCTCCTTGTCCGCCCACTTCCGCAACCGGTCCTGCACCGCGGCGGCCTCCGCTGCACCGGGCGTCGGCATCTCCGCATCGGCGTGCTCCGCGCCCTCGACCGTGACCTTCTGCTCCGAACCGAGGAGGTAGCCGAGGGCGGTGTCTACCAGGTTCGCCGCGTCCCCCAGCTCCCGCCGCTCCAGCGCGCTCGCGTCGCCACCGGCCGCCGCAAGCTGCCCGGCCTGGTTGTTGTCGTACGAGGCCAGCACCTTGTACGCGGCCAGCCGCCGCAACTCGTGCGGTGGCACCCACGTTTTGGCCAGCTCCGGAAACGCCCGGCTGCTCGGACGGCCAGCGTCGGCCATCACCGGCTTGTAGTTCAGCCACGACCAAGCGTCGATCACAAATTGGCGCAGGCTCATCGGGGGCAGTCCTCCGGTGATTGGCCCCGCGCCGCATGCCAGCTTAGTGCGCCGTCCCGTCGGCGTCGGCGTCGGCGATCGCAGGGCCTACAACAGGAAGAAAACTGCCCTTGCGCGTAGAAAGGTAGTAGCGCCTGCGGATCAAGGTGGTTGTCGTGGCAACTACGGCATGGCAGATGCTCCACGAGTCCTTGGCGATTCCCGTCGTCGGGGAGCAGTCCACATGGGCGAGGGCCTTGATCGCCTTCATCGTCGCTTTGCCTAGCGGCTGGGCATGGCTCTGGGCTCGCGGCCAAGGGAAGGGTCTACGCCCCTTCACACGAGCCAGCATCATCACTTCTCTTCAGGTCATCCTGTTGACAGCTGGGCTGGCTGCGCTGCTGGGCGCCCTCATAGCGTCACCATACGCAGCCCTGCTTGCAGGAGGCGTAGGTCCGAGCATTCTGGACGCAGAGCGACTGACTGGCGCAGTCAAGAGCAGGAGACACGAGAGTGAGGGTGGAACGAGCAAGAGTACTCCAGGATGGTTCCGCGCGATACAAAAGGCGGCACTCGTCTACGGATTGCAGCGTCTGGATGCCCGAATGTTTCAACATCGGAACGACTGGTGCCGCCTGCGCTGGGACCTGACCTGGACACCCGACGAGGTGGAGACCAAAGCTCGTGACCTTGCGAAAGAGTTGCGCGAGCAAGACCTCGTGAAGACCAGGGAGGAACAGGTCTGGATGCAGGGCATCCGGCAGCACTGCGCCGATGCACGCCATTGGGAAAGCACCGGCCAGGCGTTCGAATATCGGCGCTCGCTGGACGAAGCATGGGACCAGTATCGGATCATGCTCGTACGGGCATATGTGAATGGCAGAGATTCACTAGTCCCGAGAGTGCAGAACCCGCGGCCGCCTCTGTAGCCTCAATAGGCACCGCCCACGCCCCACAGAGGGAGGCCCTTACTCGTCAGCCTTGGGAGGGTTCGGCTCAAGCCGAATAACAAAGTGTGCGTCGAGCGCCGCTGCCGCCGATGCCAACGTGCGGAGTGTGGCGTTCGCATCACCAGAGAGGACCTGACTGACGCGACCCTGCGTTACGCCCATACGGGCAGCTAGGGCTGACTGAGTCAGTCCGGATGCGCGCTGGAGTCGGCTGATCTCAACTGTGACGTCGCGAGGCAGTCGGGCCAGCTCCGCAGTCAGCCGCTCCTCATAGCCGTCCTCGGGTAGAGCTCGGACGCCCGGCTCCATGTCTTCACCTCCTGCACCGGCATGATTGATTCAGGAGAAGATATTAGCCATAGCTAATTGCATTAGTCAAGGCTAATGACCTCAATCCCTGCGCATGACGGTATGCCGCGCAGGGATGACACTCGGTTACCGTCGACCGCTCAGCCGCTGGTCATCCCCGCCACGTGGAGGCGGCATCGTTGGATCCAGGAACAGGTCCCACAGCGCCCACACCGCCGAGTCCAGCAGGTCAGGCGAGTCCTCCGTCTCCCCCTGGCCAACGAACGTGGTCATCTGTTCCTCCAGCTCCGCGAACCGCCGAGCGGGGCCGACATGCGACACCCGAGCCTGCTCGTACAGCTGCGCTGCCGGGGCCGCCCGCGCCCGCTTGCCTCTCGTGGCGTGAACGATGCGCCAGTTCACCGTCGGATCCACCTGCTCCAGGAGAGCGGGCAGGTAGTCGCCGCCGTTGTTCGCCTCGATGACCACGCAGTCCGCCCGGTGCTCGTGGTAGAGCGTGGCGGCCCGCTTCATCGCCTGCGTCGGCGTGTACCGGTCCTGCTCGCAGTGCAGCAGATACCCGCGGGGCCGGTCGTCCCCGAACATCGTCTCCACCGGGAACCCGCGCCCCGCCACCGTGAACGCGGTCATGTCCGCGTTCTCGTGGGACTTCGTGGCCGGGTCAACGGATACCACCACCCGCTGGAGGTCCGGCAGATGCTCGGGCCGGGACCGGAAGCCCTCGACCTCCAGCATCCAGCCCTTCCACAGCGCGCCCTCCACGTCCTCGAGTAGCTCCCCGGACAGCTCCTGACGGCCCAGCCGGGTGCCGGCGTACTCCTCCTCCAGCTCCTCGCGGGCCGCCGCCGACAGGTTCGCGTCGTTCTCCCGCATGTGCCCGCGAGTCAACACCACCCGCGGCGGCGCCCCTCCCTTCTGATGCGCCTTCTCCTGCTCCCGGCCGCGCTCGACGAGCCGTTTGACGTGCGGGAGCGGCTTGGGCGTCGTGGAGATGACGACCTGCGGGGTGTCCGCCTCACGCAGGCAGAACCACAGCATGTCGTAGACCTCTTGCGCGGTGTGCCGAGACCAAGCCGCGTACTCGTCGCACCACGCCTTGTCGAACGCCCAGCCGCGCAGGTTGTCCGGCGTCTCCGCACCGAACCCGCGGATCAGCGTGCCGTTCGTCAGCCGGAGCGTCGTCTCACCGAGCGACGAGTTGTACTTCGCCACCTCCTCCGGCGGGAACACCGACAGCAGTCCCGACTTCGGGGACTCGAAGCAGATGTCCCGCACCAGCGTCGCGTTCTTCGCCACCACCGCGATCTGCAGCCCCGGTGTCTGCGCCCAATCCCTCACCGTCTCCGCCGCCGTCCGCGACTTCCCCCAGCCACGACCGGTGAGCAGCATCCACACCGTCCACAGCCACAGCGGCTGACGCTGCGCCGCACGGGCATGGTGATGCAGCCACCCCGCGTGGGGCAGCCCGTCGCAGTTTGGGACCTCGCACGCCCACCTGCGCGCCGACAGCTCGTCGGCCCGAAGCAGTACCGCGACCTCGGCCTTCAACTGCTCGTCGCTCATCACCGACGGGTCCGCGAACCCCCCGACCATGCGGCGCTTGGCTCGGCCGCGGCTCACTGCGCGCCCTCCGACAACCGGCGCTCCAGCTCCCGGCGGAGCTGATCCATCCGAGCCCGGCGTTCCTCATCCGACAGAGAGGCCACGTCCATGCCCTGGTCACGGTCCTCAACCATCCCGGCCGCCGGTGCCTCACCCACGGCCCGCCGCTCGATCTCCGCCGCGACCTGGATGTAGCGCAGCAGCTCCGACGGCGACAGCTCCCGCGGGTCGAGCGTCTGGAGCCGGGCCACCGCCTTGCTCTGCACGGCCTGCGCCAACTTCGCGTGCCTGCGGGCGATGTCCCGCCGCGCCTGCGCCTGCTCCGCGAGGAACAGCCGGTCCTGCTCCCGGTCGTAGGCCGCAGCCCACATCACCCATGCGAACTGCCGCGACCACCGGCCCAGCAGAGACCGAGACTTATCCAACTCCCGTGCTGCCTTTGTGACACTCCGCGCCGGGCCAAGATCGCGGTACACGGCGAACGCCTCGAACGCCTGGACCGACTCCCCGCTCTGCCGCTCCCAGGACTCCACGGTGCCCTCGGCCACCGCTCACCTCCTGGCCAACGGCCCTCTAGTTGCTCCGTTCGGCCAGGACTTCCAGCACCCGCCACGGCTGGTCCGCCGGCACGGTGCCGTCCTGCACCATTCGGTCGATGGCCGCCCGCACGACGGCGGCTGTCTCCACCGGCACGTCCCGAACGCCGAACACTGTCTCCAGCGGTGCCGTCCCCGCCCTCGTCGCCTCTCCGGTGGCCGTGTCGAACCAGCCTTCGGCCAGCTCCCCGAGGTGCCGCTCGAACACCTCGAGGATCACGCCGAGCGCCGTCGCGCTGTTGCCGATCTTGTACGCGGCCCGAGAGGTCTCCAGCGCATCGAGCACCGGCTCGTACTGCTCCAGCCCGGCCACCCACCGCTGGTCCGCCGCCGCTGCGGACCGGGCCGCATCGAACGCGGCCTCGGCTCGCTCCAGCTCATCGGGCAGGAACATGAACTGCACGCTGGCGAAGTCGAGGTTCGCCTCGCCCAGGGAGGCGACGTCCACCTTCTCCAGCAGGTCCAGAGCCTTATCGTCCAGGCCCGTGTACTGCCGCCACTCCACCGACTCCAGCTCGTCGTACAGCTCCTTGAGGATTGCCGGATCGTCCTGGCCCGCGATGGCGTTGTGCGAGAGCTGGAGAGCGATCTGCCGCTGGCGGGGCAGCGGCTCGTCTATCTGCATCCACCAGATCTGCGACAGGCCGGCCTCGATCGCGGCGAGCGTGCGGTGGTTGCCGGACAGGACGACTAGCCGCCCCGTGTCGCGGTCGTTCCACACCAGCGGTGTCGAGGTCAGGCAGCCGTCTCGCTCGATGTTCGCCACGAGCTGCCGGAACTGCTCGTGCGGCAGGAACCGCGCGTTGATGTCGAGCAGCGTCAGCGTGCGCGGGTCGCCCTGCACCATCTGCGGCGGGGCGAGGCGAGTGGTCTCCTCCATGGTCAGACTCCCGTCTTCGTCATCGGGGCGCCCCACCGCTTCGCCCACATCTCAAGGGCCTCGGCCAGCGTGTGCTGGCCCATAGCCCCCTGGTACTGGAGCTGGAACTTCCAGCCGTCCTCGTTCGATGGGCTGCGCTTGTGCAGCCGCAGCAGCCCGCGGTACTTCATCGACACCGGGTTGTTGCTGAACGCCGTCGTCGCCACCCGCCGGATCCGCCGCGAGAATGCCCGCTGGCACAGCAACTGCGCCTCGGCGCTCGTGGCCACGAGCACGATCAGTTTCGACAACCGCGGGTAGTCGGTTGGCGCGACCGCGAAGTCCGAGAGCACGTACGCCTCGTCCGGCGTGAACGTGCTCGGGGCCATCGCGAACACGCCCAAGATCCGTCCGCCGCCGTCCTTCACCGCGACGGCCAGGTTCGCCGCACCCGGCGCGATCTTCGGGTTGAGGTATCGGGAACGCAGCGCGTTGAACTGGCCGGGTTTCAGCAGCGACAGCGTGAGCGGGCCGACCAGTTCGTCACCCTCGCGCAGGCGGGGGACCTTCACCGGCTCGATCGGCTGGCGCGGGGCGACGATCCTCGTCCGGGCTTGACTGGCGTACACGTAGAAGGGAGCGGCACGCGGGGTCGCCTTGATCACGCCGCGCAGGTAGGGGTGCAGCTCGGGCACGTCGTGGTTGGAGGCCGTCAGCCAGTACGGCCGGTCCGTGATCGCGCCGAGCACGCTGACCACGTCGTCGTCGGACAGCGGCTCGTACTCGGGCGCGTCCCAGGTGAAGTGCGCCTCCAGCGGCTCGTACAGCTTCTCGTAGCCGCCGCCGTAGAAGGGAGGGAAGGAGCACACCGGGGCGTCACAGGGTACCTTCTGGAGCCAGGAACGCACGTCCTCCACCTCGTACGAAGCCAGTTCGACGTCAGAGCCGGACAGCCGCTCGACCGTCTCCGCGTGCTTGACCTCCCACTGCTCCCGGTAGGAGCGCACCACCCGTTCGTGCCACAGCCCCTCGCGGCCAACGCTGGCGAGGAACCGAGTGCCAAGCATGAGCGTGGCGACGGTGCCGACACCGTCGTCCAAGGAGTCCGCGAGCCAGCCGAGTTCGTCACGGCTCTCCTCGCGGAGCTGGATGCCGACCGGCTGGCGGGTGAGCCACCGGCCAACCGCGCTGGTGTAGATGGACACATCCGATGAGTGCAGGGCAAAGCCCATGCCGGCCACACTGCGCTCGATGGTGAAGTTCCCGCAGCACGGGACGTACACCGGACCGCGCGGCCACCCACCGGCGGTCTCGCGCACGATGGAGCGCATGGGGCCCGGGATGGTGCCCTGGAACATCTCTCGCCTCCCGACGAACGACAAACGCCCGGCCTCGGCGGGTGCCGGGCCGGGCGCTGCGCTGGAACCTTAGACAAGGAGCACGCAGCCCCTTGGAATCATGTCACCTATCTTTGGAGCGTGGTTCCGACGCTCAGATCAAGGTGCCCTGCTGATCCATCGGGGACAGCTCCCGCACCTCGTCTCCCGTAACCTCCTTCCACCAGGCCGCGAACACGCGGCGGTGGCACCACAGGCCCGGATTGGCCAGGTCCTCGAAGCAGAGCAGCACCAGGCGGTGATCGCCCTCGGCCTGCGTGACCTGCCGCAGGCGCGCGGCGATCCGCTCGGGGCCGAGCTGGTTGAGGTCGGCCCGATACGCCGTCGTGAACTCGAGCTGGGGCTGGGAGAGGTAGTCCCGACGCGGGGCGAGCTCCCGCACCGAGTGGGTGAGGGAGTAGGGGAGTTTGAAGCGGGGAGCGCCCAGAGTGATGCGCACCGGCACCCCTTGCGGGGGCTGGAACGCCTGGAACCGGTTGGTGAACAGGGTGAGCACGTGGCCATTCCTTTCGTGGTGCTCAGATACCAGGGCGCGTCGGCGGCCCCGGTGACCGATGATGCCGCCCGCTCGGACCTGTAGGGGCCTGAGCGGCACCGGGCACGTAGGGAAAGCGCCTCCCTGCGTGCCCGGCCCGGGCCGAAACGGGTTGAAATTTCGAGAGGGATTCAAGCGGAAACGGGCGCGACCGGAATTCTGGCCGCGCTCACTCACCCAAACTCGCAGGAGAGGAGGGGCGCGACCGCTGCCGCGCCCCTCCGTTCTACTTCACTGCCGCTTCAGCCTTCTTGGCGGGCGTCCGGCGCGCCGGGGCCCTGGTGCCCGTGGCCGTGCGCGCCTCGGGCTTCGTGGCGGGCTTGGGCGCCGCCTTCTTCGCCGTGGACTGCGGCTTGCCCGCTGTCTTCGCCTCCGGCTTCTCGGCCTTCGCCTCGGGCTTGGCCCCGGCCGCGGTCTTCTTCGCAGCCGCCGCCTCCTGCTGGACCTCGACGGCCGCCTTGTTGAACTCCTCAGCCATGGCCCGCTGGACGCCCTGCGCCTTGCTTAGCAGGTTCCGCACCATCTGCACCTTGACGTACAGGCGGCCGACGACTCGCAGGTGGCGGGCGAGGTCGTCACCGAGGATGACCGCGAGGTCCTCCGGCTTCTTCTCGGCCAGCTCCTCCAGCAGCGGGATCAGGACCTCCTCGGCCTTGCCGAGCCCGTCCTTCGCCTTGGCCTTGGCCTTCTTCTGCTTCTCCTGCTCCTCGGCCGTCGGCGCCTTCTCGTTGGTGAGGGAGGTCTGCTGCTCCATCATCTTGAGGCCGTTGGCGAAGTGCTGCGCCTCGGCCTCGCTGTCGAAGTCGCCGCGCACGTACCGCATGGCCGCCACCATCTGGTTCGCCGGGTTGAGCTGGGCGATGTGCCAGGCAAGGTTGTTCTTGATCTGCCCCTGGTCGACCATCTCGGCCACCTCGGGGCGCAGGGTGAGCAGGCCCAACCGCCAGGTGATGTGAGTCTCGGTCTTGCCGAACTGCTTGGCGATCTTCGCTGGGGTCCATCCGGCGGCCTTGAGGTCGGCGTACGCACCGGCCTCCTCCATGATCGTCATGTCCGCGCGGTTGACGTTCTCGGCGATGCTGAGGACGTACGCCTCTTCCTCGGTGGCGCCCTCGACGACCTTCGCCGGGATGACCTCCAGGCCGGCCGCCTGGCATGACCGCCAGCGCCGCTCACCCGCGATCAGCATGTAGGGGACCTTGGCGCCCTCGACCGGCCGGACGACGACCGGCTGAAGGAGGCCGTTCTCCTTGATGCTGTTGGTCAGCTCCTCCTGCGCCTCCTCCGAGAAGAACTTCCTCGGCTGCTCCGGGTTAGGGACGATCTCGCTGACCTTGATGTTGATGAACTCGACCTTGTTGTCAGCCATTTTCCCGCGCCTTTCGTGAATTCCGTTCGGGGTGTTTCCCTTTGTTCTTACACTTATATCTTAATGGCGAATACCGCCAAAGCAAGTTCAGAACTCTTTTAATTCAAGGGAATTCAGAAAGGGGAATTCGTCGCATTCCTCAATTTCCCTTCCCGGATGCGGACACAAGAGAGCCCGCCACGACCAAGCGGTCACGGCGGGCCAGCTCCCATCACGCACCCCGACGGCCGCACCGGGCGGCCGACTCCTCGCCGGGCGGGGCGCGGGGGGGGGTCGGCCGCCCGGCGAGGAGTAGGGAAGGACGCCGCTCACGCGACGCTGCCGTGCGGGGCTCCTGCGGCTGCTGTACCCGCCCGGCACGTCAGAACGTACAGCAGCTCTTCAAGAATGTCACCTATCTACGCCACCGAAGGGCGCGGCACCGCCCAGCTACGTCAACCACCCCCGTCCGCCGAACTGCGCGGGTCCTGTGGCTCGCCTCGCATGAGGGCCTGCCACTCCAGAACCTTGCGCGCTTCCTCCCGAGCCGCCGGCCCGCCTTTGCCGCGAAGCACCCGTGAGGGTTGCTTCGCCCACTCCTTGATCCGCCGCTCGTCAAACTCGGACATGCGATTCCTCCCGTGAACGGCGTATGCGCCGCCGCCTTCGCCCGCCCAGAAACGACCCTCCCGGCGCGCCCGCCGCCAGGCAGGCGCAGAGCACACCGATGTCCGCCGCTCACCGGTCGCGCGCTCGCCGAGAAACTGTCCGACAAACCCTATAACCCCTCCGACCTGCGAGGTATTGTTAGAGCACGGACGATTGTTACCGGCCAGTCACCTGCGGCGAGCATACGACACGGCCAGAGAAGACGGACATGGCAGACACGCACGACGATGCCCAACCGCTGGGCCTGAGCGCCAAGTTGCTCGCGCTGCTCCGTCTGCGCCGCGACTCAGACGGCTTCATCCCCAGCGCCCGGGACGTCTCGGAAGCCACCAGGCAGGAAGGGAGACGCAAGCCCGATCTGTCCCACGGCCAGTGCAACAGCCTGATGAACGGCACGAGTAGCAACCCCACGACAGCTACCGTCGCCGCCCTCGCTCAGGCCCTCGGCGCTCCGGCCGCGTTCCTGCTGCCAGGCCCGGAGTGGGACGACCTCACGGCGCTCACCGTGTACGCGGAACGCCCTGAAGCCCGTCAAGCTCTGCGTTTAATGCAGGGCCTTGAGGTGCAGGACATTCTTGAAATCAGCAAGAAGCTCCGGGAGATGCGTCGGCGCGCAGGACTGTCTGAAGACGTCCCCCCGATCCCCCCACCTCCCCCTGGCGTCGACCAGCCCCGCGAGGGGCGGCCACGTCGCCGACTGAGCACCGAAGAAGCCGCTGAGAGGGCAGCGGACTACCTGGAAGGACGCTGACCCCTTGGACGGCCCGGTCTTCGGCCTGTGCGCGGTGGTAGCACTGATCAGTGCGGCGATACTCGTATACCTGCACTTCACCCAAGAGCGTCGTAGCAGCTTGCTCGCCTACCGCGTCTCGCAGCGCGCACACTTCACATCGCTGGTCTGCTGCTTCGTCGGCACGCTACTTGCGGTCCCCGACGTCGCTGACGCCGTCGACAGCGTCGCTGGATCTGACGACGTGTCGTTCCTTATCTCGGACATCGCGGCAGTGATCTTCTGCGCCAGCCTGCAAGTCCTGATCATCGACTGGGAGTACAACGCGCCACACCACGCCGGCATTGCCCTGCGCATCGGCTTCGTCTTCGTGGTGGCCGCGCTGCTCATCCTGGAGTTCCGCCGCGCCGACAGAGTCCATCTCGACCTGTCCACCACATACGTTCGGAACTCCGAGGTACGGACGTACCTCCTCACCTACCTGGGCTTCTTCGCGGCAGCTGGCCTGGAGGTCACCATGCGCTCGGCGAAGATCGCCCGTGCAGTCCGGCGGCAGGGACGACCGTCGGCGACAGGGCTCTCCATAACGACGGCAGGAGCAGCCTTCGGCATCCTCTACGCCATCAGCCGGGGCGGCTACGTGCTCGCCTTCGAGGGCGGGCACACATGGCCACTGGCCATCGAGAACACGCTCAGCCCCGTACTGGCGGGGATGAGCGTCATCTGCCTGATTGGGGGCCTGACTCTGGCCGTGCTGAGCAGCCTCGGCCTCAAGAGAGCCGGTCGCAGTACCTAAGCGGACTCTGCGGGCGCCTCTTCAACCCCCCACTGGCGCCACCGCAGTGCCACCCGGTCCGCGTCTACGGTGCGCGAGCCCCTGGATGCGGCCGGGTAGACCGCGATCTGCTCCAAGAAGAGCACGAGAACCCCCCTCTTCGCGGCCATCGGAGCGTGCTTCCACCACCGGACCAGATCGGGGATGTCGCCGACAGGGACGTGTTTGACCTGCTCCAGGAAACGAGCCTGCGTGGTCTTCTCCCGAATCAGCTCGGTCAGCTTCTTGTCGGCCGCCTTGAACGCCTTCAGGGACAGCTCCGGACTCCGCCCGTAGCTCTCGCCAAGCTCCTTCTGCCTGCGGCGGGCGGCGGCGGCCTCATCTCGCAGGTCCTGGGCGGTAGCGAGCAGTTCGTCACGCACCTCGCCGATCAGCGCAGCGACCTCGGGCTTGGCCAGCTCCGCCAGGACGTGTTCGCCCAGGTAGTTCTCCAACAGGTCGGCGTTGATGCGGACCTTGCCGCACCCCCCAGGGTGCTGGGCCGTACTCGGCATGCAGCGGTAACCGCGGCTCCCCGCATTCGACGGTGAAGCCCCCAGGGTGTGGGCGCACAGGCCGCAGACGCCCAGCGGGCCGCTGACCAGGTACTCACGGTCGGGTGCCCGCTGAGTGTCGGGGTCGTTGGAGGGGCGCATGGCGCGGATGGCCAGGAAGTCCTGGACGGGGATGATCCGCGGGCCGCCCGAGTCCACCAGTTCGCCGTCCTCGTTCTCCATCAGGCCGGCGATGGCCGGATGGTCGAGGATGTTCGCGAGAACGTCGGGCTTGAACAGGTTGCCGCGCGTCGTGCGGTACCCCTCGGCATTGATCGCCTCACAGATGGCGGGCCAGCTCTGCCTGAGCAGGCGGCGCGAGGCAGCGCGCCTAATTCCTTCCGCCTCGCTCTCGCGCACACGGCGGTACGCCATGTCCTCGAAGCCGTACAGCCTTGGCATGATCTCGCCCCTCCTACCGACCCCCTTACGTGAACTAGTTTACCGAAGATAGGTCACAGTCTTGATGAAACGCACGAACACCTCAAAGTCGTACATTGCCCTCCGCTTATCACGTTCCCGCCCCCACCCCGCGTCGAGGTTCGACGCCGAGCACCTTCCACAGCTCGGCCGTCGGCACACGCACGGTGCCCCCGAGCGGGAGCGTACGAACCGGGAACTTGCCCGCCCGCACCAACTCGTACGCCTTGTCACGGCCAATGCCCAGAGCTCGTCCGGCAGTTGTCACGTTGACGGTCGCCGGAAGAGCCAGCAGCTCCTCCAGGCCCATCGCTCCGGCCGAAGCCTGTCCGCCCGCTTCCTGAGCAGTCATCTCGTTGGTCGCAATCTCCCCCGCGCCAACTTGTCAGCAACTTTACAACGCTGTCCGACACCCCCAGCAAGATCAAGAGAGATCACGCCAGACACGTACGGACACGTACGCACAACCTTGGCTGGCCGAGAGCCAGCCGACAGCAGGGGGTCGGATGTACTCGCCGAACTTCTACCGGCGATGCCAGTGCAAGGGGCCGCTCACCGACAAGAACGGCAAACCCATACTGAACGATGACGGCACACCGAAGATCGGTGACATCGGGCTGACGTGCCCGAAGCTCGGACGGAAGGGCCACGGAACGTGGTACTTCGCCCTGGAGCTGGAGCGCGGCGAGAACGGCAAGCGGCGCCGCCCCAAGCGCGGTGGCTTCCCCACCAAGGAGAAGGCCGAGGAGGCGGCCGAGAAGTTCTACAACGAGGTGGCAGGCGGCGCCGACGTCATGTCCACCGAGACCATGGCCGAGTATCTGCGGCGCTGGATCGAGGCGAAGAAGAAGCTCGCCCGCACCACCCGACACGGCTACCAGGAACACATCGACAACTACCTGGTGCCTCACCTCGGGCACATCAAGCGCCGAGACCTCCGGGTCCGCCACCTCGACGCCATCGAGCGCGAGAACGCAGAGCGAATACTCCACCACCTGCGTGTCGAGGAGCTAACCAGGGCCCGCGACGCCGCGCACCAAGCCTGGGTTCGCGCCGCAGGGAAGAAGGAGGAGCGCCGCCTTACCCGGCGCGCCTACCTCGACGCCAACGCCGCCCTGCGCGAGGCCCGCAAGGGCCTGCGGAAGGTCACGTCCGCAGCGACCATGCACCGCATCAACGACACCCTCAGCTCCGCCATCACCTGGGGGATGAAGCGCGAGGACGCGTTCAGCAAGAACTGGGCCCGGCTGGTCGAGCTGCCGGCCGTCACTCGCCCCAAACCCCTGGTATGGACGTCCGAACGGGTCGAGCACTGGAAGCGAACCGGCGAGAAGCCAGGTCCGGTCATGGTCTGGACGCCCGAACAGACCGGCGCCTTCCTGGACTTCGTCGGGGATGACTGGCTGTACGACCTATGGCACTCTGAGCTGACCCCGGATTCGTGGAGTCCCTGAAGCCAGGCTTATGATCCTGGCCCGAAGGAGAACCACGAGCAGTGCCAGCACCACGTAAGTATC
>NZ_JBVKBN010000043.1:0-15717 GCF_055657065.1 Streptomyces sp. NPDC110618
GAGTACGAACGCGACTACTGGCGAAGACTGGAGCAACCCCCGCAGTCCGCCTGAAACAAGACCACCGGACTCCACGAAACCCGGGGCACTTCAATCCCGTTGGACAGCTTGGTGCAACGCTCGATGGGCAGCCCCGGAGCGGTGTGGCCGGAGGAGTCACAGGCGGCTGCGGCTGAGGCGGCCGGCGCGCTGAACATGACGGAACCTGCCGCGATGGCACAGGCTATGACTGCAGCACTGGTCTTGGTGCGCATGGAAATCCCCCAATGGTCGAAACATGACAGGCGCCTCCCCAGCGATCAAGGGAGGACGCGACGAAATCGAAACACACCGCCTTCACAGCGTGAAGATCATTTAAGGCTTCCTTGAGGTACGCAGAGTGCAAGGTGCGTCACTGCTTGCTGGTTGCCGCTGCCTCGGCACGGCCAACGCGAGTCCCGAGCGACGCTGCTGCAGAGTTCGTACGGGCACGGGGACGCGTTGGCTGATGCGATCGGCTCACTCCAACTACGCGGGGTGCCTGGGCGGCTGACCTCCGTAGACCCGTACGGGGACGCTCGGATGAACGAGCAGGAGGCTGCCGTTGCTCTCGGTAAAATCCCCGCTCTACGGCAACGGTGCACCGATGAGCGTCAGCTCGCTGCCTTGGACGACCTTGCAAGGTTGCTTGAGCAGTGCGCGAGCACGCCAGGCAGCTATCTGTGGTTTTAGGGCGACTGAAGCCGTGCCCCATCCGTGCCCGACAGACTGGTGACTCACGGGGAACCATGGTCACCAACAGGTGCCGGGCATGGGGAAGGCCCCCGACCGATGGGCCTGGTCAGGGGCCGTTCTCACTGCTCACGCTGCGGAGGCGGTGGGATTTGAACCCACGGTCGTGTTGCCACGACGACGGTTTTCAAGACCGTTCCCTTCGGCCGCTCGGGCACGCCTCCCCGCGTCGGGAAGATCCCGGCGCGGGGACAAGAGTAACGGGTCGGCTCGGGGCGGTGCGGGTCAGTTGTCGCCGACTCGGGAGCCGAGGGTGACTTCCACCGTGCGGGTGTCGCCGCCACGTTCGTAGGTGATCTTGACCTTGTCGCCCGGCTTGTGGGTCCAGATCTCGCCGATCAGGGTGGGGCCGGAGTCGATCACGCGGTCGTTGAGCTTGGTGATGACGTCGCCGGGCTTGAGGCCGGCCTTGTCGGCGGGGCCGCCCGGTTCCACCGGCTCGGAGTTGCCCGCGCCGTCCTCGCTGATCTTCGCGCCGCCCGTGCCCTCCTCCAGGGAGACCGAGGCGCCGATCTTGGCGTACACCGGCTCGCCGGTCTTGATCAGCTGCTGGGCGACGTACTTGGCCTGGTTGATCGGGATGGCGAAGCCCAGGCCGATGGAGCCGGACTGGCCGGAGCCGCCCAGGCCGTTCCCGGTGGACTGGATCGCGGAGTTGATGCCGATGACGTTGCCCTTGGCGTCCAGCAGAGGGCCGCCGGAGTTGCCCGGGTTGATCGACGCGTCGGTCTGGAGCGCGCTCATGTACGAGGCGTTCGAGCCGGTGCCGTCGCTGGAGGCCACCGGGCGGTTCTTCGCGCTGATGATGCCGGTGGTGACCGTGTTGGACAGGCCGAAGGGGGCGCCGATGGCGATCGTGGAGTCGCCCACCGCCACCTTGTCGGAGTCGCCCAGGGTGAGCGGCTTCAGACCCGAGGGGGCGTTCTTGAGCTTGATGACGGCGACGTCGTAGCCCTGGGCGTGACCGACCACCTCGGCGTCGTACTTCTTGCCGTCGGGGAAGGTCGCCGCCAGCTTGCCGCCGTCGACCGCCTCGGCCACCACGTGGTTGTTGGTGACGATGTGGCCCTCGGTGTCGAAGACGAACCCGGTGCCGGTGCCGCCCTCCCCGCTGCTGCTCTCCGCCTCGATGGTGACCGTGCTCGGCAGCGCCCGCTGGGCGACGCCCGCGACGGTGCCCGCGTCGCGCTTGATGTCACCGCCGGTGTCGGCGGCCGAGACCGTGGTGGAGGAGGTGTCGTCGTCCTTGGCCAGGGTGTAGCCGATGCCGCCGCCGATGCCGCCCGCGAGCAGCGCGGCGACCAGGACCGCGGCCAGCAGGCCGCCCCGCTTGCGGCCCGCGGGGGCGGGCGCGGGGGCCGGCTGCTGGTACGCGGCTCCCCAGACCGTGGGCGTGTCCGAGCCGCCGCCTCCCGCGGCGGAGGCGTCCGGGCCCTGCTGGGCGTAGGAAGGCGCCGCCGGGGCCGGGGGCGGCCAGGACGCCTCGGGGTGCGACTGGTGGGCGGGTGGGGCCGTCGGGGGTGCCGGGTGGGCCTCCGGAGCAGCGGGAGCGTCCACCGGCACGGGGGGTGCGGAAGGGGCCGGGGGTACCGCGGCGCCCTCGTTCTCGGTGCTCACAGCTTCTCTCCTCGATCCACGGCTGTCGTTTTCGGTCGCACTCGGTCACGCCCGTTCACGTGTGTCGACGGCCCGGTGCGCTTCAGCTGTGCATGGTTTTTGTATGCGGTCAGCTTTTCCCACGGGACGTCAGAGCACCATAAGCGGTGGCTGTGGGTCCGAGGCCATTCTTTATATAGGTCATGTCCGACTAAAAGGGCGCATCCTTGCGTCTTCGTCGACACGCCTACCCCCGCTCGGTGGCACCATGACGCGGTGACCCACGCACGACAGCACACGCCTCAGGTCGTCGCCCACCGCGGAGCCTCCGAGGACGCGCCCGAACACACCCTGGCCGCCTACCGGAAGGCGATCGAGGACGGGGCGGACGCCCTGGAGTGCGATGTCCGGCTCACCGCGGACGGCCATCTCGTCTGCGTCCACGACCGCCGGGTCAACCGCACCTCCAACGGCCGCGGCGCCGTCTCCGCGCTGGAGCTCGCCGACCTCGCCGCACTGGACTTCGGCTCCTGGAAGACCGGGCGCGGCCCGGACGAGGAACCCGACTGGGAGCACCGGCCCGAGGACCGCGAGGCCACGTCCGTACTCACCCTGGAACGGCTGCTGGAGCTCGTCGCGGACGCCGGGCGCCGGGTGGAGCTGGCCGTGGAGACCAAGCACCCCACGCGCTGGGCCGGCCAGGTCGAGGAGCGGCTGCTGCACCTGCTCAAGCGGTTCGGGCTGGACGCCCCGGCCTCGCCCGCCGAGTCCCCGGTCCGCGTGATGAGCTTCTCGGCGCGTTCGCTGCACCGCGTGCACGCCGCCGCGCCCACGCTGCCGACGGTCTACCTCATGCAGTTCGTCTCGCCCCGGCTGCGCGACGGACGGCTCCCCGCGGGCGTCGGCACCGCCGGGCCGTCGATCCGGATCGCGCGCAACCATCCCGCGTACGTGGAGCGGTGGAAGCGGGCCGGTCAGCAGGTGCACGTGTGGACCGTGAACGAGCCGGAGGACGTGGACCTCTGCGCGGAGCTGGGCGTGGACGCGATCATCACCAACCGGCCCCGCGCGGTACTGCACCAGCTCGGCCGCTGAGCTGCGGAAAGCCGAATCGTGACCGGCGCGGCCCCCTCTGTCCGGGTACGACCTCTTGACCCCGGCGTCACACCGGCCCCATCCTCCACATCTCGGCCACACCGTCGATTTCCAGCCAAGTAATTACAGGGAGTGCTCCGGCGCGTTCGCTGCGTATTCGATCGTTTCGAATGCGTCACCGGACAAGGATTGGCCGGTTTCCGGTACAGGCCAATGGGGCATCCACACCGTGGCGTGGGGCGAAGGAGGTCTCGGGGGTGGCGTTGGTGGTGGCACAGGAGGTGCCCACGTCGTCAAGCATGGCCGTACCCCATGGCCCTGCGGGCGTGGGGAAGGCGAGACGCCGGATGCGCGAGCAACTGCGCAGCGGCGGGGTGACGGAATCGGTCATAGACGACGCCGTACTGATCCTTTCCGAGCTCTTGAGCAACGCGTGCAAACACGGCCGGCCACTGGGCGACGCCCTGGCCGGGGACGGCGACGTACGGGCCGCGTGGCGGGTGGACGCCACCGGGCGGCTCACCGTGGAGGTGACGGACGGCGGCGGGCCCACCCGCCCGGCTCCGGCCACGCCCTCGGTCACCGCGCACGGCGGCCGTGGGCTCAACATCATCACCGCGCTGGCCGAGGACTGGGGCGTCCGCGACGATGTCCACGGCGAGGTCACCGTATGGGTCGTGGTCCACGACTCGCACGCGCACCGGCGCCACGATTTCGCTACGCGCGTCGCCGCACCGGCGGTCGCGACCATCCCTGAACTGGACTTCGCGGACGCCTTCGAGGACCTCGACTGACCCGTTCCGGGCGGACCGTCCGGGGACGCGTTGTCCACAGGGTCACGTCGGCCATGGCGTGAACAGCTAGGCTCCCGCCGTACGAGACGAGCCGTTTCCGGGAGACACCCTCATGGCCAAGAAGCGACCCCAGACGAAGGGCGCGCGCCCGCAGCTCAAGGACGGGGAGATCCCGGTCGTCGGCGCCCGCGAGCCGTGCCCGTGCGGCAGTGGCCGCCGCTACAAGGCGTGTCACGGCAAGGCCGCCGCCGAGGCCGTGACCGAGCTGGTGCAGCGCCCGTTCGAGGGGCTGCCGGGCGAGTGCGACTGGGTGGCCCTGCGCGAACTCGTGCCCGCCGCCACCGTGGCCCTGACGCTGAAGGGCGGCCTGCCCGAGGGCGTCCCCTCCGTCACCCTCGCCACCGTGCTGCCGATGGCCTGGCCCGCGCTGCGCCGCGACGACGGCTCGGTCCTGCTGGGCCTGCAGAACGACACCGCCTCCGGCGACATCAGCCGCGACCTCGCCGACACCCTGCGGCGTGCCCTGGAGGCCGCGCCGGGCTCCCCGGTGCAGGCCAGGCGCGCCCCGGCCGACGGTCCGCGGCTGCAGGATCTGCTCGACCCGGAAGGCGCGTTCAAGCCAGTTGTGCACACGGGCTTCGAGTTCTGGGTGCCGGACGCGGAGAACGCCACCCCGGAGGTCACCGCCTCGCTGGAGCGGGCCAACGCCGCCGCCATCCCGACCGTCCGGCTGACCGGCGTGGACGCCGCGTACTGGTGCGAGACGCCGGAGAAGAACCACCTGCGCTGGGTCATGCCGCACCCCGAGGAGCAGCTTCTGGACGCGCTCGCGCGGCTGCACGCGGCCGGGAAGTCCAGCCTGGGCGAGGGCACCCGCCTGGTGGGCTCCTTCCGTGCCCACGGCCTGACCGTGCCGGTCTGGGACCTGCCCCGCGAGATGGGCGCCCAGGACGTGGAGAAGCCAGCGGCGGAGTTCGCCGAGCGGCTCGCGGAGGCCCTCGCGTCCGACGCGCCCCTCACCGCGGACGAGCGCCGCGCGCGCGGCGGGCTCACCAACCGCCAGGTCACGCTGAGCTGACGCACGGGGTGAAGATCGCCCGCAGCTGACCGACCGGTCAGCTGCGGACGGGGTCCGGAATCGGTGAATCCGATCACAACTCCCGGTCAAGACACGGAAATCGGTGACCGGAAAGCCCGGATCGAATTTGCTAACGGCCGATCTCTTGTTACCGTTCCAGTAGCCCGGTTGCTGGTGCATCCCCCGTCGCCAGCAACCGGGTCTTTCCATGCCCGCCGAGCTGTACGGAACGCGGTCGGACGTCAACTCCCGGTAGGCGCCGATGAGTTGCTGCCGGAACGCAGCAACAGCGGCCCCTCGGCGGAGGCCGCGAACTCGGCGACCGCGGTGTAGGCCTGCGGCCCGCCCCGGAGCGGTTCACGGGGTGTCTCGCAGGTGCCGGGCTCGTCCTCGGCGCTCACCGCGCAGCGCATCTGCACCGCCCGCCCGGCGGGCCCCATCAGGCTCAGCACCGCCTCCAGCGCCCCGCCGGTGGTGTTGCGGTAGTAGGTGCGCGCCCAGGTCTCCTCGCCCTGGGTGAGGACACAGGTCTGCGCCTCGATGCCCTCGGGCGAGGTGAGTTCGGGTCCGCAGCGGGCGGCGGTGGCCAGTCCCAGGCCGAGATGCAGCGGTGACGGGGAGGCGGCCTTCGCGTCAGCGGGCGGCGCCGTGCCGAGGAGGGCCTCGCCGACCCGTTGCCCGGAGGCGGCCGGTCCCCCGGAGCCGACCTGTCCCGCGGACGCCACGGCCAGCGGCAGCGCGACCGCGCACACCGCGACGCCCGCGAGGGCGAGGAGTCGGACGTTCATGGACGGACGATTCGGACGTTCATGGACGGACGATAACGACGCGAGGGCGCGCGCCAGGACCGGCGCGCGCCCGACACCCCTACAACTCGGGTGCGCTCACACCCGTACGAGTGAGGGCCTCCACCACCGCGTCCACCACGGCCTCCACGTCCGGCACCCAGGGGGAGGCCGAGCCGGGCAGCGGCGCGCGCTCCCAGGTGATGGCCCCCTGGCCGGTCTCCGAGGGGGGCAGGGCGATATAGCCGCCCGAGCCGTGGAACCGCAGGGAGCCGGGGACGAAGTCCTTGGCGTACAGCAGCTCGCCCAACTGCTCCATGGAGTACGGCTTCACGAGCAGCGCCCACCGGGTGGGCGAGGCGATGACCGGTCCGAGCCGCATGCCCTTGCGGTCGAGTGCGGCGAGCGCGTGGGCGGCCGGCAGGGCGGGCAGGCTGACCGCACAGGGCGCCTTGCCGCCGGTGGCCAGCACGATGGGTGCGGTCGGCCGGTTGGTCCACCACCAGCGCACCATCCGGGCGTCGGTGGTGGCCGCGAGGAGGCCGGGATCGAAGGGGTGCGCACCGGGCACCGTGCACTCCGGGTCGGGGCAGCCGCAGCGGCCCCGCGCATCCGCCGTCACACCCGGGAGTACGGGCCACTGCCATTGAGTCGCGAAGGTCAGGGCCGCGCTGAGCAACTCAGGCCGCCCCTCGCCGCGCTGGGACAGGAGCCTGCGTCGCCTTCCGAGGATCTCGCGCATGAGCGCTCGTTCCTTTCCGTTGCACCGCTGGCAACACCGTGGTCCACATCACATCATGTGTCGATCACTTCACTGTGCGTACCTGTTGGCGCATCACACCCCCGCTGCACGCAAGGGGAACCCCTATGGGCCGAGCGTTGGCTGCGTCCGTGACAGCCTCGTCCATACCGCGTCTGTCAAAAGCATGGGCGTGGCGTGGGGTGGCGAAGTCTGGCGTTTTGCCGTCGCGCGTATTTCTCTTCGCCTCCGCCACGGGAGGATGGGGCACGGTCGTCGGTGGCTAAGACGCCCGGGTCCGGTCACCAGGTTCCGGGTGTCTGTCAACCACCCCTGGCCTTCTCCGAGTACGTACCCATCACGACCGCTGTGACGCTCCGTGGAGCAAGGCCAGTCGACCGCAATAACGCGTTCCCTGAGGCAGTTTTAAGCCAACTTTGCCTTTCCGCAAGGGGTTGGGGAGATGTCCACTCAGTACCCACGGACACCAGGAATCCCAGCAGGACAATGCTGGACATCCCCTTACGAGTGCGTGTACATGTGGAGACACTGCTAGCGGCGCAGAATGACATGGGGGTTTGCGATGCTTTTGAGCAATACGCACCGGTCGGAAAGCCGGACGCCATGAACGCCCCTCACCCTCCGAAAGTGGCCGGAATCGATTCAACGGTTCCCTCGCCCGCACACACTGTCGCGCCCGCGCCCGTGGCATCGGAAAGCGCAGAAAGCACAGAAGACGCAGAACGCTCCGTCGCCACTGCCGTCACCGCGACCGGCGCCCCCGGACTCCTCCTCCAGGACCGTCTCGCCGGCTGGGTCTCCGACCTCACCACCCTGCACGAGCTGACCGAGCGACTGGCGCGAACCGACTCCCTCTCCGACGCCCTCCAGGAACTGCTCCGCGCCGGGGCCGCCCTCGTCGGCGCCCGGCGCGGACTCGTCGTCCTGGAGCCCGCCGACGGCCGGGGCCCGGACACCACCGTCGGCCTCGGCCTCGGCCGCGCCGACCTCGGGACCATCGAGACCGTGCCGCGCGGCGCCATGTCGTACGGGAAGATCCTCGACGGACTGCCCGGCGGGGACGGGGAGATCGCCCAGCCCGACCTGTTCGCCGAGGACGGACTCGACCCCCGGCACCGCGAGGTGGCCGCCCGCCTCGGCTACGCCGCGAGCTACGCCCTCCCCCTGCGCACCGAGGCCGCCGGCCGGCTCGGCGCCGCCGTGTGGCTCTACGACGAGCCCGCCGAACCCGCCGAGCGGCAGCGGCACCTCGTCGGCCTCTACACCGACCACGCCACCGAGCACCTGGCCCGGCTGCTGGAGCTGGAGCGCACGCGCGCGTGCATGGCGACCATGGCGGAGGAACTGCTGCCGTCCCGGCTGCCCCGGGTCGCCGGGGTCCAGCTCGCCGCCCGGCACCGCACCGGGCCGCTCGGCGGCGGCGACTGGTACGACGCGCTGCCGCTGCCGGACGCCGCCCTCGGGCTCGCCGTCGGCTCGGTCACCGGCTCGGGGCCGAGCGCGATCGCCGCGATGGGGCGGCTGCGGGCCTCGCTCAGGGCGTACGCCGTGATGGAGGGCGAGGACCCGGTCGCGGTCCTGTCCGACCTGGAGCTGCTGCTGCGGCTGACCGAGCCCGCCCGCTCGGCCACCGCCCTGTTCGCCTACTGCGAACCCGCGCTGCGCAAGATCACCCTCGCCGGGGCCGGGCACTGCCCGCCGCTGCTGATCGGCGAGCGCCGCACGGAGTTCGTGGAGACCTCCGTCTCCGCCCCGCTCGGCATGCTGGCCTGCTGGGAGGCGCCCAGCGTGGAGTTCCAGGTGGAGCCCGGAGAGACGGTTCTGCTCTACTCCGACGGGCTGCTGCACCGTACCGGCGACGCCACGGACCGGGCCTTCGCGCGGCTGCACAGCGCGGCGGCCGGAGTTCCGCGCTCGGTCCGCGACGACCCGGACGCCGTCGCCGAGCACGTCCTGCGCACGGTGCTCCCCGACGGCCTGGACGCGGCGGACCACTCCGAGGACGTGGTGCTGCTGGCGGCCCGCTTCGAGTGAGGAGTACGTGAGCCCGGTAACAGGTCCTTCGCCCCTGGGCCCCCATCTTCCCGACCGTACGATGGAGGGGGTCCAGTGCCGTATCTAGGAGGATGACCGTGGCTGAACAGCTCACTCCGGAGACCCCGGAAGAGTCCGAAGAGCCGATCAAGCAGCGCAAGAACGGCCTGTACCCGGGCGTCTCCGACGAGCTGGCCGAGAACATGAAGTCCGGCTGGGCCGACACCGAGCTGCGCGACCTGGAGCCGATCCCCCAGGCCGCCGAGACCGCCGCCCGGCGCGCCGCGCTCTCCGCCCGCTTCCCCGGCGAGCGGCTGGTGATCCCCGCGGGCAACCTGAAGACCCGCTCCAACGACACGGAGTACCCCTTCCGCGCGTCGGTCGAGTACGCCTACCTCACCGGCAACCAGACCGAGGACGGCGTCCTGGTCCTGGAGCCCGTGGCCGACGGTCACGAGGCCACGATCTACCTGCTGCCCCGCTCCGACCGGGAGAACGGCGAGTTCTGGCTCTCCGGCCAGGGCGAGCTGTGGGTCGGCCGCCGCCATTCCCTCACCGAGGCCGGGACGCTGTACGGCATCCCCGCCTCCGACGTGCGCGAGCTGCCGGACAAGCTGCGCGAGGCCACCGGCCCGGTCCGCGTCGTACGCGGCTACGACTCCGGGATCGAGGCCGCGCTGACCGACAAGGTCACCGCCGAGCGGGACGAGGAGCTGCGGGTCTTCCTCTCCGAGGCGCGGCTGGTGAAGGACGACTTCGAGATCGGCGAGCTGCAGAAGGCCGTCGACTCCACCGTGCGCGGCTTCGAGGACGTGGTGAAGGTCCTCGACAAGGCCGAGGCCACCTCCGAGCGCTACATCGAGGGCACGTTCTTCCTGCGCGCCCGCGTCGAGGGCAACGACGTCGGCTACGGCTCCATCTGCGCGGCCGGTCCGCACGCCTGCACGCTGCACTGGGTGCGCAACGACGGCCCGGTGCGCTCCGGCGACCTGCTGCTGCTGGACGCGGGCGTGGAGACGCACACGTACTACACGGCCGACGTCACCCGCACGCTGCCGGTCAACGGCACGTACTCCGAGATCCAGAAGAAGATCTACGACGCGGTGTACGACGCCCAGGAGGCCGGCATCGCGGCCGTGAAGCCGGGCGCCAAGTACCGGGACTTCCACGACGCCTCCCAGCGGGTGCTCGCCGAGCGGCTCGTGGAGTGGGGTCTGGTCGAGGGCCCCGTGGAGCGGGTGCTGGAGCTGGGTCTCCAGCGGCGGTGGACGCTGCACGGCACGGGCCACATGCTCGGCATGGACGTCCACGACTGCGCTGCCGCGCGGGTCGAGTCGTACGTCGACGGCACGCTGGAGCCGGGCATGGTCCTCACGGTCGAGCCGGGCCTGTACTTCCAGGCCGACGACCTCACCGTGCCGGAGGAGTACCGGGGCATCGGCGTCCGGATCGAGGACGACATCCTCGTGACGGAGGACGGCAACCGGAACCTGTCGGCGGCGCTGCCTCGGCGGTCGGACGAGGTCGAGGCTTGGATGGCGGGGCTGAAGGGCTGACGCTCCGACCCGGTCGAGTTCCGGGTCGGGTTCAGCTTCACCAGCGACGGCAGCGACACCATTGAGTGGGCCACGCGCACGGTGGATGCCGGGACAACCGTCACCGGAACGGTGTTCGTGCCGTGGGAGAAGCACCTTCCGTCCCTGCGGGTCGAGGTGGAGTCGGTACGCGAGGAACGGCGCTCTTAGCGGGGGAGTTCTGTGGACCTGCACGTGGAGCTCGTCCCCGGTGAGGGGCGGCGGGCCGGGCTGGAGCGGGCCTTGCGGGATGCCGTGCGGGACGGGCGGCTGGCGGCCGGGGAGCGGTTGCCTGCGACGCGGCGGCTCGCGGAGGAGCTGGGGGTTTCGCGGAACACCGTGAAAGCGGCGTACGACCAACTCGTCGCCGAGGGGTACTTCACCGCGCGGCAGGGGTCCGGGACGCGGGTTGCCGAGCTTGCCTCCACCGGTGCTGGGGTGTTGGAGACGGTGGCACACGCGCGTGCGCCGCGGTTCGATCTGCGGCCCGGGAGTCCCGATGTGGGGGCGTTTCCGGCGGCGGCCTGGCTGCGGGCGCTGCGGCGGGCCGTGGCGACGGCGCCCTCCCTGGCGTACGACTACGGCGATCCGCGGGGGCGGATCGAGCTGCGGACCGCGCTGTCGGGGTATCTGGGGCGGGCCCGGGGGGTCATCGCGCCGCCCGAGCGGATCGTCGTCACCTCCGGGTATGTGCAGGGGCTGGCGCTGCTCACTCGGGTGCTGGAGGGCGGGGTGTTCGGGATGGAGGACCCCGGGCTGCCCTTTCATCGGGAGGTCGTGCGGCGGGGCGGCGGGACTGTGGTGCCGGTGCCGGTGGACGAGCGCGGGGCCGTGGCGGACGGGCTCGGGGACGCGGCGGCGGTCGTCGTGACGCCCGCGCATCAGTACCCGACCGGGGTCACGCTCCATCCGGAACGGCGGCGGGCGCTCACCGACTGGGCACGCGCGCGTGGCGCGCTGATCGTCGAGGACGACTACGACGGGGAGTTCCGTTACGACCGGCAGCCCGTGGGGGCCTTGCAGGGCATGGCACCGGGGCAGGTCGTGTATCTCGGGACCGCCTCCAAGACGCTCGGCCCTGCCCTGCGGCTCGGGTGGATGGTGCTGCCGCCCGCCCTCGTGGACGCGGTCGCCGACGTCAAGCTGCACAGCGACCATCACACGGAGACTTTGGGGCAGTTGGCGCTCGCCGAGCTCATCGACAGCCATGCCTACGACCGGCATGTGCGGGCCAGCCGGTTGCGGTACCGCCGACGGCGGGACCTGCTCGTGGAGCGGATCGCGGGGCGGCCGGGAGTGCGCGGGGTGCGGGGCATCGCGGCCGGGCTGCACGCGCTGGTGGAGGTCGACGACGAGGCGGAGGTGCTGGCACGGGCGCGGGCGGAGGGGCTTGCGGTGGGGGCGCTGGGGGAGCACTGGCATGGGGAGGGGGGCCCGGACCGCCGGGGGCGGGCTCAAGGGCTGGTCGTGGGGTACGGGACGCCTCGGGAGCGGGTGTATCCGGAGGCGGTGGAGGTGTTGGGGAGGGTGTTGGGCGAGGGGTAGCGGCCGGGCGGCGGCTCGTAATTGGGCCAATGTTTTCGATTGTTAGTGGTCCTGTTTACGGGTCCAGTTGGTTCCTAGTGTCGTCTGTATGACGAACTCCCTCGTTCCGCCCGCGGGGCCGCAACGCGTGCTGGCTCTGGCCCAGTTGTCCAACTCTGTCGGTGACGGGGCCTTCTATGTCACCTCGGCGCTGTACTTCACCTACGTCGTCGGGCTCGACCCCGCGCGGGTCGGGCTCGGGCTGACCGTCGCGTGGGCGGTCGGGTCGCTGGCGGGGGTGCCGCTGGGGCGGCTCGCGGACCGGCGTGGGGCGCGGGGGACGGCGGTGCTGCTCGCACTCGCGACCGGGCTGTCGGTGGCGTCCTTCCTTGTTGTGCGGGGGTTCTGGCCGTTCGTGGCGGCCGCCGTCGTCTATGCCACCGCGCAGTCCGGGCTGGCGGCGGCTCGGCAGGCCCTGCTGGCGGGACTGGTGCCCGCCGGGGAGCGGACCGGGTTGCTGGCGCATCTGCAGTCCACGCTCAACGCCGGGCTGGCCGTCGGGGCGGGGCTGGGTGGGCTGGCGCTGCATGTGGGGTCGCGGGGCGCGTACCTCGGGGTGTTCGCGCTGGACGCGGTGAGCTTTCTGCTGTGTGCGGGGGTGTTGTCGCGGTTGCCCTCGGTGGCGCCGGTGGTCGTGAATCGTTCCGCGGGGGCGTCCGTGACGGTGCTGCGGGATCGGCCGTATGTGGTCGTGGCCGCGCTGAACGCCGTGCTGCTGTTGCGGATGCCGTTGTTGAGTCTGGGGTTGCCGTTGTGGGTTGCCGAGCGGACGGCGGCACCGGAGTGGGTGGTGTCCGTGCTGTTCGTGCTCAACACCGTGGCCGTGATGCTGTTTCAGGTGCGGATGGCTCGGGGGGTGACCGGGATCCTGTCCGCGGTGGGGGTGTTGCGGCGGTCGGGGTGGGTGATGGGCGCGGCGTGCGGGGTGTTCGCGGTGTCGGGGCCCGCTGGGTCGGCGTGGGTTGCGGTGGGGGTGCTGGTGGTGGGGGCGGTGCTGCTTGTCGTGGGGGAGATGGGGCAGTCGGCGGGGGCTTGGCAGTTGTCGTTCGACCTGGCGCCGGGGGATCGGGTCGGGGAGTACCAGGGGTTCTTCGGGACGGGGGTGACGGTGGCGCGGACCGCGGGGCCGCTGGTGCTGACGGTGCTGTTGGTGGAGTGGGGGCCTTGGGGGTGGGGGCTGTTGGGGGCGGCGACCTTGGTGGCGTCGTACGCGATGGGGCCGGCGGCGCGGTGGGCTTCGGCGCGGCGGGAGGCGGTCCTGGTGCCGGCCGCTTGATCGGTGCCCTGGGCTGGGGCGGGCGGGGGTGCGCTCACCGGCGCGCTGGGCCGGGGCGGGCGGGGGTGCGCTCACCGGCGCTGGCGGGGTGCCGCTGCGCCCACCCGTGCCGCCCCAGCGGCACGACTGCCCGCAGCTATGTGGGTTTGGCGGCGCGGTCGGCCGCTGCTACGGGGGCTTGGCGGCGCGGTCGGCCGCAGCTACGGGGGAACAGCGGCGCCGTCGGCCTGGGTGGACGGCGCCCCAGCGGCGCGGCTGCCCGCAGCTACGGGTTTTCGCGGCGCAGCGACGCTACGAACAGTGCCCCCGTCAGCATGGTCGCGCTCCCCCTTGGTCTCCAGCCCCGGTCGTGGAGGTCGGTGTTCAAGACGGCCAGAGCCGCTGCTCCCTGGGGAGTTTCCGGGCCGCCCGCCGACAGGATGTCGGCCGCGCGGCCCTGGACGTGGTGGAGGCCGTGGGGGCCTGCCGTGTACAGGAGTTCTGTGTCTCGGAGGGTGGACATGATGGTGAGGAGGGCGTTTCGGCGGGCGGTGGGGGACTCCGTGAGGAGCGGGAGGGCTCTGCGGATGTGCGGGAAGCCCGCGCGGGCCTCGCCCCGGGCGCCCTGGGCGCCGTACTTGGCGGACATCGTGGAGCCCCGGGACGGGCGGCGCGGGGCGCCTCGGTCGGGGAGGGCGGCGAGGCGCTTCGCCGTCGGCAGTACGTCGGCCGGGGTCATCGCCGCCGCGGCCACCAGCAGGCCCAGCGTCCACAGCGCGCCCCGGTGTCCGCCGCCCGCCAGACCCACGGAGTGCTCCGTGCCGCGGGCTATCGCGCCCAGTTCGGCGCGCAGCGCGGGGGTCGGCTCGCCGGTGCGGCGGGCCGCCGCCGCGATGGCCGCGAGGCCGGGGGACAGGGCCTTCGCCGACCAGCGCAGGGTGTGGTGGTCCGGGTGGGAGGGGTCGGGCAGGCCCGGTTTCGCCGTCAGGGCCAGTTGTTCCGTCAGCGCGGCCACCGCCGTCCGCGCCAGCTCCTCATCCTCGTGGCTTCCCGTCATGGGCCCGAACGTAGGACCCGTGGCTGTGCGCGAGCTGGGAGTCGGGTGAGAGACGCGGCCACAGGGGCCAGTTGTGGCGGCGGGCCTGTTCGCGCATCTGCGGGTCCTCGCCCACCACCACCGCCCTGCCCGTCGTACGGAGCAGGGGCAGGTCGGAGATGTGGTCGCCGTAGGACGTGGAGGCGGTGAGGTCCAGGGCGGCCCGGTCGGTCAGGGCGTGGATCGCCTCCGCCTTCGCCTCGCCGATCATCGGGCGGGCCACCCGGCCCGTGTACCGGCCGCGTGCCGTCTCGGGGTCCGTGCACAGGACCACGTCCGCGTCGAGGTCGCGGGCGATCGGGGCCAGGCAGTCCCGGAAGGAACCCGAGACCAGGACGATCAGGTCCCCGGCCCGTCGGTGGGCGCGCAGGGCCCCCACCACCTGGTCGTTGTAGAAGCCGCCCCGGTCCAGTTCCGCCCGGAACCATTCCTCCGCGAGCGCGGCGACGGCCCGCACGTCCGCTCCCGCGTACGAGGCGAAGTACGCGCGGTTCGTCTCCGAGCGCGGCACCCCCGCCGCTGTCATCGCCTTCAGGCGCTGGCGTTCGTGGCGGTACGCCGACGGCGGATGCCCCTCGGCGGCCAGCCGGAACTCCAGGAAGCGGAACATGCTGGTGACGTTGATGACGGTGCCGTCGACGTCGAAGAACGCGGCCGGGCGGCGGCGCATGGCGGGTCCCTCCTGTCTCGTAGGAAAGGGGCCCGCCCCGCGCGTGCCCGACGGGGGGTAGGGGCGCGCACGGGGCGGGAGCTTCAGCCGGCCTCGGCGAGCGGGGCGTCGGCCGCCGGGGCGTCCGCCACCGGCAGCAGACCGCGCTCGGCGAACACGCGCTTGGCGGTGCTCAGGCCGTTGAAGGTGCGCGGGAAGCCGACGAAGGCCAGGCCGTGCACCAGGGCGTCCACCACCTCCTGCGGGGTGACACCCGCGTTCAGGGCGAGGTTCAGGTGGAAGGCGAACTGCCGCTCGGTGTCCCCGAGCGCGGTCAGCAGCGCCAGCGTGACCAACTGCCGCTGCCGGTCGTCCAGTCCGCCCCTGCCGTACAGGTCACCGAAGACGAACTCGGCGACGTAGCGGCCCATGTCGGGGGCCACGTCGGCCAGCGCGGTGAAGATCGCGTCACCGGAGTCGCCGAGTTCCAGCAGCTTGGCCTGGCCGCGCTCGAAGCGGGGGTTGCCGCGCTGCTCCTCACGGATGTCGCGGGTCATGCGGCCCTACCTTCTTGAGTGCATCCCGTGAGTTCGCGACTCTGGGACTGCGCGGGTGGGGCAGGGATGGTTTTCATGCTGGCTGCCTC
>NZ_JBVKBN010000044.1:0-14983 GCF_055657065.1 Streptomyces sp. NPDC110618
GGGTACTTACGTGGTGCTGGCACTGCTCGTGGTTCTCCTTCGGGCCAGGATCATAAGCCTGGCTTCAGGGACTCCACGAATCCGGGGTCAGCTCAGCCCATCTAATGCCCCACGGACCGCGTGGTGCAGGCAGGCATTGAGTCTGGGTGCTGTGGCGTCGAGGCTGCGCGCCAGCCACGTGTTCGCTGCGCTGCCCGCAGCCCTCTGGAGTTCTTCGACGGATCTCCGGCGCGGCACGCTAAACGTCGTACACCGCGAAGTCGGCGATCGGGCGGTACCCGATCCGCTGGTAGAGGCCGTTGCTGGTGGGGTTGGCCAGGTCCGCGAACAGCAGGACCTCCGCCGCGCCCGCGGATAGTGCGGCTCGGCTCACCTCGGCTGTCACGGCGCCCGCATAACCGCGACCACGCAGGTGAGCCGGGGTATAGACGGGGGCCACCCGGATCTGGCCCGCGACCATGGGGGTCCTGCCTGCCATGGAGACGGGGGAACCGTCCGGGGTTTCCCACAGCGTGACGCGTTCGTCGGCGATGCGCGAGTCCGCCCATGAGCTGTTGTCCGCAGACGGGGTTCCTCCGATGGCGGTGACGAACTCCCGGTGCCAGAGCATGAGTTGTTCGCGGTCCTCCTCGCCCGCGACTCGCCCCCGGCCCTCAGGGAACGGCTCCGGCGGTGTGAGCGTGCCCAGGCGGTACAGACGCTCCTGCTCGTGCAACGTCGGTCTCGCGCCCGTGTGCCGCTGCCAAGCCTCGGCGAAGGAGGCGGCGGTGTCGTGGTCCGCGTTGACGCCGGGGAGGCAGTGGCCGAGGCCGGCTAGGTGGGCGGCGAGGCTGTCGGCCTCTTCGGGGCTAAGGGGGGTGACGGTCAGGCGGCGGGGCGGGGTACGGAAGAAGGTCGCGCGGACCTCGCCCGCCCGCTCCAGCAAACCGAAGATGGGGGCTTCGGAGCCGTACGCGTCCGTCCCGCGCGTACGCAGTGCCTCGGTCACCGTCAGTGGGACGGTGTGCAGGGCGGGGCGTGAGTGCAGGAAGTCTCCGGCGCGAGCGAGAAAGTCGTCGATGTCTTCGGTGAGGTGCCAGTCATCCGAACTCATGCCTCATGATGCCGCGTGCTGTCGGCGTGCGCCCGTGGTTTTCCGCTGGGCGCGGCGACAGGACCTAGTGTGCTACGCAGCAGCCACTCGCTGGCCCAGCAGCACTGGCTGTCTCCCGCCGCCACCTGAGCCGTCGCAAGTAGCCTTTGTCTCATGACCAGTTCACACTCCGGCCGGTATCCAGGAGAGGCGTTCGCTCGTCCAAGCTATCGGCTGCACACCCTTGGATGGCGAGCGTTCGAGGATCTCGCCTTGGCCATCATAAGAGAGATCCTAGGGCCGACAGTGGTGAGCTTCGCTGAAGGCAGCGACGGTGGACGTGATGGCGCCTTCTATGGGGACTGGGAGCCGGATCCCAAGGCGCCGGCTCCGTTCGGGGGCCCGGGTGCCAGCAGGCTCAAAGGACCTTTTGTCATCCAGTGCAAGTTTGTCCAGAATGAGTCAGACACACTCAAACCCTCAGACGTCACCGGCGAAGTAAAGAAGGTCAGCAGACTGGCGGCAGAACAAATCTGCTCAACTTATGTGCTCATGACTAACGCGCGCGTCACAGCAGACAGCGAGAGAGTGATGCGCGACATGTTCCAGGCTGCTGGGGCCAAGGACGTCCTCGTGTTGAGCGGGACTTGGATTCAGGAAATGATCACCAGCAGTGTGAGCCTGCGCAGGAAACTTCCTCGGATGTACGGGCTCGGTGATCTGACTCAGATTCTTGACGAAAGACGGTACAGTCAAGCCCACGCTTTCCTATCGCACCTCGGCGACGAGAGCCTGGCCACGTTCGTGCGAACCAAATTCTACGCACAGGCCATGGAGTATCTGGATAATCACGGGTTCGCCATCCTGGTCGGTGGGGCGGGTTCTGGGAAGTCCATCACGGCGGCCGCTCTAGCCATCGGTGCGGTGGATGCTTATGGGAGTGCCGTCATTAGGGTTGACGCACCTGAGGAGTTCCGGGAGGCGTGGAATCCGCACGAGCCACACCAGCTATTCTGGGTTGACGACGCGTTCGGCGTCTTTAGGTTCGATGCCCGGTCTACCGAGAAGTGGGTTCGCAACTCGGGGCTGATGCGAACTGCGATCAAGAACGGGGCGCGTTTTGTCTTCACTAGTCGCGATTACATCCTTGAAGCCGCACGAGGTGAGTTCAAGGGAGCCGCAAGGGAACTCCTCGATCGCCGGGTGGATCTGTCTCCCCACTGCCTGACAGTCGGAGAAAGGGAGCAGATTCTCTACAATCACCTACGGCACGGAGACCAGCCCAAGAGCTTCCTCACAGAAATTAAGGACCATCTACACATCGCGGCTCGATCTACATCCTTCACGCCCGAGCAAGCCAGGCGACTGGGAAGTACCTACTTGTCATCCGGGCTTGAGAGTGGATCGGAGCAGCAGCTGCTGGACTTCTTCGAGAACCCCATCGACCACCTCTGTGAGGTACTCAGAGGGCTGGATCAAGATTCACTTTCGACACTGTGCCTGGTGTACATGGCCGGTGAAGGTTTGAAGTCACCTATCACCTTCACCTCTCGGGAGGGAGAAGCACTGGATCTCATAGGGGGAACCAAGGCCGGAGTGACTCAGGCCCTTGGTCGCTTGAGCGGGTCGTTCCTCCTTAGGGTCGACACTCAGACCAGCCCACGATGGAAGTTTTACCATCCCAGTTTGGCGCACGCCCTGGCGAAACACATCGGCCAGAACAGCGAGTTGGTCGAGATCTTTATCTCCGGGCTGACCGAAAGAGCACTGTTCACCATGGTCGACTGTGGCGGCCAACAAGACGTTTCACGCGAGACAGTCATCATCCCGGAGGTGTGCTACGACCTCCTCATCAACCGAATCTCGGAACTTCAGGACACTCGTCTTCTCTGCGAGTCGCCGGAGTTCGCCGAGTTCCTCTCCTCGTGTTGCAGCCCCGCCTTCCTACTGAGGCTTGCAGAGTTGAGAGGAGACATCATCGGAATGTTCATCCATGTAGACACGCTTCGCTTCGGGGTAACTGGCATAAAGCTCTTGGCTCGCCTGTGGCAAGCCGGGCTCCTCCCGGAAAGGGAACGGAGGTCTGCCGTTGCCAAGATCACAGAGAACGCCACATCCCTCCCTATCCATCTTGAGGTCGACTTCGACTGGGCAAAAACGTCCGCAACTACTGAACTCACCACTCCAGATGAGTACCAAGAACTCCGAGAGCGAGTCTTCCGCGACGTCATCCCCGAACTAGCGGACGTGATCGAGGACCCGGGAAGCACCATCGAATGGGAATCTGAGGAAGACTGGCTCCACATTGCGCGACACTACGAGGCGGCTGTGGTCGCCTACCGCGTCGCCTACGAGGACCACCCCAATGCTTCCGCTGAGCTCTCGTACACGGAAGACGTACTCAGCACCTACCTGTACACGTCTCCCCTGTGCGGTGGGGGCTTCGAAGAGGAGGAGAGCGAAGAGGCAAGCTGCGACGGCACAGAGAGCCGGAGCATCTTCGACGACCTGGACTCCGTCTGAGCACGGGGGCGACGTGACACCGCTAGGCCACCGAGAAGTACATCGCGCCAGGCTGTGGGTGGCGAACCTGCCGGACCTGCCCAGGCATGTAGACGTCGATGCCCGTCGCCGGCAGCCGGTCGCCTTCCCGAGTTACCCCCAAGCCCAGGAGCGCCCGACGTTACCCTCCCGGTGTCCCCCCAGTTATGCAAGGGCGTGAACATGGAGCAGCAGGCATGGAGCAGCGACCGCAGACTCACCGCGATCAGCCGCAAAAGCCTCTCCGTGCCTGCCCGACAGGCTGTGATCGACAGGCAGGTACTCCCCGGACGTACCGTCCTTGACTACGGTTGCGGCCGCGGTGGTGACGTGCACACCCTTCAGCAGCTGGACTACCGCGCCGTTGGCTGGGATCCGTTCTACCTACCCGAGACGACGCTGCAGCCCGCGGACGTTGTTCTTCTTACCTACGTCCTCAACGTCATCGAAGATCCGCAGGAACGGCGAAAGACGCTGAAGGCAGCGTGGGACCTGGCGGGAACAGTCCTGGTCGCCTCAGCACGACTTACCTGGGAGAAGTCGAAGGTCCGCGGTGAGGCGTTCGGTGACGGCCTGCTCACCAGCCGGCAAACGTTCCAGCACCTCTTCGGGGCAAGCGAACTGCGCAACTACGTCGAAGAAGTAACGGGCGTACGGACTGTCTCCGCGGCGCCAGGGATTGTCTATGCCTTCAAGGATGAGAAGGCGCGACTGAGCTACCTCGCTCAACGGATCGTTCCCGACGCTGAGTGGCTCGCTTCCGAAGACACGACCTCGGCGATCGCCGCAGTGGTCGACCACGTGGAACGGCGCGGGCGCCTTCCCCGTATGGAGGAAGTGCCCCAGCCGATGGCTGAGCTTCTCGGCCACCTACGCCCCAGTGAACTGCGCCGTCTTGTCCGGGACTCCGCCGAGCAAGCCAAGGTCGAGGAGGGCCAGAAGCGGACCACGCTCAATACGCTGCTCTTCCTGGCCGTCGAACTCTTCAACGGCCGCGGCCCTTTCAGCAGCCTCCCCTTGAGTGTCCAGCTCGACGTCCGTGCCTTTTTCACCTCCTACAAGGAGGCATGCCAGCGATCCGACCGTCTTCTGCTGAAACTCCGCGACGACGCGTACCTCCGCGGAGCCATGAACGCTTCCGCGGTCGGGAAGCTGACCCCGACCGCGTTGTACGTGCATCAGCGCGCCCTCGACCGCATGCCCACGGTCCTGCGCCTGTACGAGCACTGCGCCTCGATCGCGGCCGGCCGCCCACAGGATTGGACCGTGGCCAAGCTGCGTCATCAGGGACGGGCGGTGAGCTGGCTGGACTACCCCGACTTCGACAGCGACCCGCACCCGCGGATCCTGTCGTCGTACCAGGTAGATCTCAAAACGCTTGAGACCTCCCACACCTCATACGCCGAATCCATGAACCGGCCTCTACTGCACCGCAAGCACGAGTTCCTGGCTCCCGACGATCCAGACGTCGAGCGTTACAAGCGACTCACGGCAGCAGAGGTGAAGGCGGGGCTGTACGAGCACCCTCACCTCATCGGTACGGAGAACGGTTGGGAAGCGGAGCTCCTACGCTGTGGGCGCGAGTTGCGGGGGCATCGTCTGGTCCGGCGGGCACCGCATGACCGATCAAGCTGAGTCGGGCTGCAAGCGCATGATCGCATTTGCCAGCTCGGTGGGGTCCAGGTCCGTCGTCTGGCTGGGGAACCACGACAGGCGGAGCCCGTTGGAAGCCACTTCTTCAGGCAGGCCCATGGCGGTCAGGACGTGGCTGGGGGTGTAGGAGGCGCTCGTGCAGGCGGAGCCCGTCGCCACGGCGACCTGGTCCTTCAGCATCACGATGAGCGCCTCGGCGTCCACGCCGTCGAAGGTCAGGTTGAGGATGTGAGGGACCGTGTGGTCTTGGTCGCCGTTAATACGGAAGCGCGTCTTCGCGAGTGCGTCCAGGAGGCGAGCACGGAAAGCAGCCGCTTCCTTGTTCCACTGGGCGTGTTCCTTGTGGAAGATCTTTGCCGCTTCAGCCAACCCCATGATCAACGGGACCGGGAGGGTACCCGGCCGCAGTTTCCGCTCCTGACCGCCGCCGAACATGATCGGCTTGAGGGGCAGGGTGTCCCAGCCGCGGTGGCGGGCCAGGAGCATCCCGACGCCCTTGGGTCCGCCGATCTTGTGCCCGCTGACACTGATCATGTCGATGGGCGCCGTGAGGTCCTGTGTCAGTTTCCCGTAGCCCTGTGCGGCATCCACGTGCATGTATGTGGAGGTCTCACGCAGCTTGTGCGCGAGCTCGGCGACAGGCTGCACGACCCCTGTCTCATTGTTGACGTGCATGAGCGATACCAGCAGGGTGTCCGGACGCAGGCGTTCCATCACGGCGTCGACGCTGACGCGTCCTGACGGGCCGGGTTCGATGAAGTCGACCTCGAAGCCCCGTGTCTGCAGGTACTCAAGAGGCTCGATGACCGCTTTGTGTTCAATTGCCGAGGTGATGATGTGACGTCGGCCAGTCTCTTCGCCATGGGGGGCCAGACCCAGCAGGGCGATGTTGTTGCTCTCGGTCGCGCCGCTGGTGAAGATCAGCTCGTCTACCTCGGCATCGAACGTACCGGCCAAGTACTGACGCGCCTGCTGCACGGCACGTTTCGCCCGGGAGCCGTACTCGTGGGTGCGACTGCCTGCGTTACCGAACTCCTCAGTCATCCAGTGCAGGACAACCTCGGCCACGCGCGGGTCCACGCGCGTGGTCGCTGCCGCGTCGAGATACGTCACCACTAGCCCCACCACACCTCTGTGCGTTATTCCTGCATGCCCTGTACGTCTAATCTCTGACGTACGAGTACGATACCGTTGCGCAGGTGGGATCACAGTCACCTTCGCAGCTCGCAGACGCCGCTACCTCGTCAGGCTTCGAGTACATCTTTCCAGCCATCCGAGGGGTCCAGGCGGGGCGCGAGTTCTACGTCTCCATGTGTCCGCTTCGTCTCATTCCGAAGATCTTCCTGTTCGATGAAGACGAGCTGGCCCCTGAAGTACGCGCGCAACGGGTGCTGAACAAGGGGAGACTCCCAGCCCTCACTCGGTACATTGTGGACAATCCGGACGATTACGTCTTTAGTGCGCTGACGGCGTCCGTGGATGGCGAGATGCACTTCGAGAGCATCTCTGACTCCGGGGTGGGGATGCGCGCAGGGCAGATCCGCATCCCCATGGCCGCTCGCTTCCTCATCAACGACGGCCAGCATCGTCGAGCTGCGATCGAACAGGCGCTGAAGGAGAACCCGGATCTCGGCGAAGAGACCATCGCCGTCGTCTTCTTCCACGATGCCGGCCTCGCCCGCTGCCAGCAGATGTTCGCCGACCTCAACCGTCATGCCGTTCGCCCGGCCCGGTCCATCGGCGTGCTCTATGACCACCGAGACGACCTGGCCATCATCACCCGACTGCTTGCCATGAAGTCGCCCGTCTTCAAGGGACACGTGGAGATGGAGAACAGCACCCTCTCCCAACGGTCCCGCAAGCTGTTCACTCTCAGTGCTGTCTATTACGCAACTCAGTCTCTCCTTCAGGGACTTGAGGTTAAAAAGGAACAAGCGCAAACACTCGCTGAGCAGTATTGGGAGGCCATTGACGCGGTCATCCCAGAATGGTCTCTGGTGCGCCGCCGCGAGTTGACGGCCCCCGAGGTTCGCCGTGACTTCATTCATAGCCATGGCATCGCGCTGCATGCCCTAGGCAGGATCGGTAACACCCTCCTGAGGAACGCACATTCTCCCAAGGCGTGGAAGCCGAAATTGGCCCGCTTGAAGTCCGTGGACTGGACGCGCAGCAACACCGACTGGGAAGGCCGAGCACTCGTGGGTGGCCGCGTGTCGAAGAGCCACCAGAACCTGACTTTGACTGTGAACTACCTCCGACACCACATGGACCTTCGGCTCAGCCCCGAAGAACAGCGTGTAGAGGACGCATACGCACGAGGAGATGCATGAGCACCGTGGCACGTCCCGTGGCCTTCCAGGGCCGGGGCCTTTCCGAGGTCGTGAACGAGCTGACCGATGAAGTGCGTGAGCTCTACACCGCGGACGAGGTGCCTTGGGTCATCGGCTACAGCGGCGGAAAGGATTCCACCGCCGTCCTTCAACTCGTATGGCTTGCTCTGCAAGGACTGCCGGCCGAGCAGCGCACCAAGCCGGTACATGTGATCAGTACTGACACCCTGGTAGAAAATCCCATCGTTGCTGCCTGGGTGTCGCAATCACTTGAGACAATGAAGAAGGCCGCGGCCGAGCAGAACCTGCCGATCGAACCGCACCGGCTCACCCCCAAGGTAGAGGACACCTTCTGGGTCAACTTGATTGGCCGCGGATACCCGGCCCCTCGGCCGAAGTTCCGTTGGTGCACGGAGCGCATGAAGATCAAGCCATCCAACCGCTTCATCCGCCAGGTTGTGCGTCGTCATGGCGAAGCCATCCTCGTCCTCGGTATCCGCAAGGCTGAAAGTCAGGCCCGCGCCCGAGCCATGGCAAAGCACGAGAAGCGGCGCGTGCGCGACCGCCTGTCCCCCAATGGCAACCTCCCAAACTCGCTTGTCTACAGCCCTATCGAGGACTGGAGCAACGACGAGGTCTGGGCCTTCCTCATGCAGCAGGCCAATCCATGGGGTTACAAGAACAAGGACCTGCTCACCATGTATCAGGGGGCATCCAGCGACTCCGAATGTCCGCTGGTTGTGGACGACACCACCCCGTCCTGCGGTGACAGCCGGTTCGGCTGCTGGACATGCACGCTTGTGGACCAGGACAAGTCCATGACTGCCATGATCCAAAACGACCCGGAGCAGAAGAAGTGGATGCGTCCACTCCTCTCTCTTCGCAACGAGCTGGACGACGTGTCGAAGGAGAAGGAGACACGGGACTTCCGGCGGATGAACGGTCGAGTGCAGCTGTTCAACGACCGCATCATCCAGGGCCCGTACACCCAGAAGGCTCGCGAGGACTGGCTGCGGAAGCTGCTTCGCGCCCAGGCGCACGTCCGTAGGGAAGGTCCCGAGGAGGCCCGCAACATCGAGCTGATCACGATGGAAGAGCTGCACGAAATCCGTCGGATCTGGGTGTTCAAGAAGCACGAGGTAGAAGACATCCTCCCGCGGATCTACGAGGAAGAGACCGGCGAGAAGTTCCCCGGGCAAGACCTTGAGGAGAGCCTGGTCATCCGCGCGAACGAGATCGACCTCCTCCGCAAGATCTGCGGCGACGACGAAATCCACTTCACCATGGTCCGTGAACTACTGGCTGTTGAACGTGAATACAGGACCAAGACACGGCGCAAGGGTCTCTACGAGGCGCTTGAGAAAGTGATCGAAAAGGGGTTCTACGAGAGCAAAGAGGACGCGCTGGAGTTCGCGCAGCTTAAGCAAGCTATGCACGAGAGCGGCGTCCGACCTGAGACCACAGACCAGCACCAGGCCCCGACTTTGGACGAAGAGTAGAACGATGCTCCTGCATAACATCACGCTGCGCGACTTTGGGGCGTACCAAGGCGAGCAGCGGCTCGACCTCCGCACAGAGCCCGGGCGCCCCATCGTCCTCATCGGCGGACTGAACGGCTGTGGCAAGACCACGCTCCTCGATGCCATCCAGCTCGTACTCTACGGCCCCAAAGCTGACTGCAGCGGCCGCGGCAGCCGCCCTTACAACGACTATCTTCAGCAGTGCATCAACCGAGAGGCAGATCCCGCCGAGGGCGCATCCATCGCCTTGGAATTCTCCATCACCGTGGAGGGGGAAGAACACTACTACCGTGTCGTCAGGAACTGGTACTTCACCGGCAGTAAGACGCTGCGTGAATTCCTGACTGTCTTGGTCGATGGCGAGTTCAGTCGCCCACTGACTGAGGGCTGGGCCGATCACGTTGAGACGATCCTTCCGCTCGACGTAGCCACGCTCTTCTTCTTCGACGGAGAGAAGATTGAGGAGCTTGCCGATCCACGAAGCGCAGCCAAGGTCATCGAGTCGGCCATTCACTCGCTCCTCGGCGTCAGCGCCGTAGAACGTCTGCGGCAACTCCTCAAGACCCTCCAGAACCGTCAGCGGCTGTCCGACGCCGATCAAGACGTTCTGGACAAAATCCGGAAGCAAGAACTGGAGTTGGCGCAGGCCACCCAGGCCGCGTCTGATGCCCATCAGCTAATGGCGGCAGCCCGCTCAGAACTCCTCGTGCGCCAAAAGGAATTGGATGAGGTTGAGTACAAGTTCGAGCGTGCTGGCGGCAAGGAGTACGAGCGCAGGAAGGAACTGGAGGCCGAGCGTAACCGCGTCAAGAATCAAGCGGTGGCTACGAACAAGGCTTTGATCTCTCTAGCCGAAGGACCGCTTCCGCTTCTACTCCTGCAGGATCAACTCGCCGGAGTCAGGAAGCAGGCGGAGCTGGAAAAGGAAGCCGATGATGCCTCGCGCTTCCTCGGAGTCCTAGAGGAACGCGACGAGTGGCTGCTCATGCAAGTCGCAGACGAGCTGCCCGCTAATGCCCGCTCCGCGCTGAAGAGGAAGCTCACTAGCGATCGCAAGAAGCGTGAGAGGGCCGCTGACCTTGAGTACAACCTCGGACTCCCTCACGACGCCTTGCTGCAGTTGTCGGCACTCGACCAGGCGCTGGCCAGTGACTCCGCCCGGGCCCGCGATCTCCTGAAGGAAGCTGCCGACATCGCGGAGCATCTCGAGGCCGCCCAGCAGCAGGTAGACGCCGTGCCTGACGACGAGTTCATCGGCGGGCTCGTTACAGAGCGCCAGACCGCGATCGACAGGATGGCGGTCGCACAGGCGCAATTCCAGCGAGGCGAAACCCTCCACGCTGAAGCAGTCGCACGCCGCCAACGGCTAGAGGATGAGCTTGACCGTGCTCATCGATCCCGCCGTGCGGCCGAGTGGCGCTCTGCGTGGCTAGAGCGAGTGGTCAAGTACTCAGAGAAGACACGTGGCACCCTTGAGCAGCTCGGGGACGATCTCCTCGCTCACCACATCGAGAACGTCGAAGCCGCCGTGTTGCACAGCTTCAACACGCTCATGCGCAAGCAGGGCCTCATCCGCGACATCCAAATCAACACGGATGACAAGTTCGCCCTCGTCCTCACCGGCCCGGATGGCGAAACCATCGATCCCGGCCGGTTGAGCGCCGGCGAACGACAGCTGCTTGCCGTCTCCCTCCTGTGGGGCCTGGCCAAGACCGCCGGCAACCGGCTGCCGAGCGTCATTGACACCCCGCTCGGCCGTCTGGACAGCAAGCACCGGGAGCACCTCGTGGACCGCTACTTCCCCAAGGCTGGCCGCCAGGTGCTGCTCCTGTCCACGGACGAGGAAATCGACGAGAAGCTGCTCGGTCGCCTCAAGCCCTATCTCTCCCACACATACACCCTCGTCCACGACGACAAGACCTTCACCACCACCGTCGAACCGGGCTACTGGTGGACCGCAGGAGCAGCGCATGTCGCTTGAGACCATCCGCCTCTCGCAGACGGCCAAGGACCAGCTCGTCTGGCTCAAGCGCCATACCGGCATCACGCACTGGAACGTCCTGTGCCGCTGGGCCCTCGCACTGTCCCTGCGTGACGCTTCGACTCCGCTGGTTAAGGACATCGTCACCGACTCGAACGTCGAGATGAGCTGGAAGACGTTCGCTGGAGCGTACGGGGACGTATACCTCGCCTTGCTGAAGCAACGGTGCCTCGCTGACGGCGAAGAGCCCACGGACGAAGCCGTTTCCCGCGCATTGATCATCCACATTCACCGCGGCGTCGGTTTCCTCCACGGGCGACGCGATCTGAGAAGCATCAGCGACTTCGTGTCGCTCGCGGTGGCTTGACAGACGAGGGGCCGGCGGCGACAACTACTTGTCTCCGCCGGCCCTTCATGCTGTCCGCGAGCCGTCAGCTGACCTCAGAGGACGTCCTTGATCTTCGTCAGGTACTGCTCGGTGAAGCTGCCCCACCACTTCCGCAGCTCCTTGTACTGGTCGACCGGCGTCTCGTGCATGGACTCGGCCTTCGCGTACGCCACCAGGAGCAGGGTGATGGCTTCGATGGCTCGGCGAGCCGTTGCGGACACGTTGGGGCCTGTGCCCGTGCCGCCCTCATTCGACAGCAGCTGCAAGGGCTCGTACATCTCCTGGTAGAATACGTGGCGCTGGTTCAGCCGGATGATCGTCTGATCCTTGAGGTGCGTGAGCTGAAAGAGATCATCTCCGGGCACGTCCACCGTCTCGATGACGAACGGAAGCTCCTTGATCTCCTGCACGTAGGCGGCCTTCTCCTCCTCCGTCGTGTTCCGCCCAGCGTCCTTGGCCAGATTTTCGTACTCCCTCTCCTGCTGGGCCGGCGTGGGAACCTGCTTGACCCGGGCCTTCGGCATGGTGCGGTCCGCGTCCTTGAGGGCCTTCGTGATCGGGGCGTGCTCGCCGGACTTCACTGCGTCGTCGCGGTTGACCTCACCCCATACGCGGTCGATCTCGTCACGAGCCTTCGGGATGACGCTCTCCGCGATGGTCCGCAGGGTCCTGCGAAGCTCATCAGCGGGGACCGCCCCGCGCTTCACGTTGCGAACGCCCATCATGCGGTCGAGCTCCGGGGTGAAGTAGACCTCGAAGCCGATGTACCGGTCCTTGGTTTGGATCCCGGAGGGAAAGAGCTTGGCTACCGGGGTGTAGCTGATCTCGCGGTCAAGCCGCATGAAGCTGATGGCGCCCTCGTTGTCCGGGATCCGCAGCCGCTTGGCGAACGCGTCGCCGCCGGCGCCCTTGAAGCGCAGGATCTCGGGCGGTGCCAGAGCGATGACGACGCGGATCTTGTGATCTGTACCCTGCACCTTGACCTCTTCGTTGAAGAAGACCTGACCGTGGAAGTGCCGTGCCTCAGCGCGTGATTCGCCGCTGGTGCGTGCGAGTTCCTCGGTGAGCACCTGGTCGGCCCAGGTGCCCTTCCGGAGAAAGGTCGGGTCGTGGGGCTTCAAGTCCGTGTGGTCGACGGTGATCCGGATGCCACCGCTCAGGAACTCCCGGAAGACCCGGGCCAGTTCCTTGTTCATCTCGTTGCGAATGTGGTCCGGAGTGCTCCGACCATGGCCGTCGGAGACCCTGTCGATCTTCGACCACGTCACCATGGTGCCCGAGCCCTCCGGGAAGTAGACCTCAAGGTGGGCGGGCAGAGGCTCGTCATCGGGGGGGTAGATCCCGACCTTGTCGCCGCGCTTCTCGGCCTCGATGCCCTCTTCGAGGTCGAAGAACACGTGCCTGATCTGCTCGCTGCCCTCGACGCGGGACCAGGCGTCGATGCGCATGCCGACGCTGAGACCGGCGAGCTTCGCACCGACACCGAACTTCCCGATGGTCTTCTCGGACATGAACCTCTTGGAGAAGCCGAGCTGAAGGTAGTGCTGCAGCGTCTCGTCGTCCATGCCCTCACCGTCATCGATGAAGGAGACCTGTGTGAGGGTCTTCTTGCGGCTCTTCATCGCTTCTTCGGTGATGATCTGGATGTGGTTCGCGCGGGCTTCGATGCTGTTGTCGATCACCTCCCCGACAGCAGACGGGAAGTTGTGGCCGGACTCGCGGAGGCTGAGAAGGGCCTGTCCGGAGAGGACGACCGGGATGATGTCCATGTCGGCGGTGGTCATGATGTGCTCCTGGTGTCAGAAAGACGTGGTCGAGGTAGAGCTCGGCTCAAGGCGCGTTCGATAGCCGTTTCAGGGCAGAACGGGCAGCGGCGGCCTGTTCCGGCAGGGCTGGCGGGGTGTATCTGGTTCCGGATGGCGCTGCCCGCGGACCGGTATTGGTGGTACCAGTAGGACTCGATCGCATAGGCCTGGTGGGAGTTGCGGGCCGGGGCCACGACGAAGTGGGTTGCACGCCCGCGGAGTGGATGACGGGATAACCTCCGGCGGAGACAGGTGTCCGACCGTCCCACGTACAGCGGGCGGGCACCTTCCTGCTCGTGCTCCATCAGTAGATAGGCCCCGATGGTCCCGGTCGGGATCTGCATGTTCACGACGCTCCGCGTGAACCGGAGAGCGACACGAGATGTGCCTTCGTACGGCTCAGCCACCCGGACGTGAACGTTGGTGAACGTCGTCATGCGGCGTCGCTGATCAGCGCCTTGGCGTGGATACGGAGGGCGCGTCGGGCACGCTCAACCGTGGCCACAGACACGCCAGTCTTCCTGGCGGAGTCAGGGACGGTCTCCATGTCGAGCATGCCCTGGAGGCAGGCGGGGCCGTGAGGACCAAGCGTCGCGGCGAAGGCGGTCAGCTCCCGGATGGTTTCGGTTGCGAGTGCACGCTCTTCGGGGGTGTCGTACGTGACCATCTCGATGACGGGCGAACCGTCCGCTGCGGTAGTGGATACGCGGCGGCGAGCAGCGTCGGCCAGCGGCCGGCAAGCGGCACTCCGGCGGGCATTGGCCTCCGAGCGGCGGATCGTCCGACGTGCGTCCCGGATGACGTTCCGGCACAGAAGGTCGGGGTCTTCGGCCGCACGCCTGTGGCCAAGTGTGAGGTTCAGAGCGGTGTCGAGAACGTCGAGGTACTCGCCGTCCCACGCCCTCGCCTTGTTCTTCCTGTACAGACGGCACATCGTCTCGACACGCACGTCGTTGATCTGGAGCATCATGCCCCTCCCCGGGTGCCCGGCTGCTATATGCCGGACCCACTCAGTTGTGACCCGCTCGCCCTTTGGCCGTCGTCGCCGTTCGGTCGACTTCGGCATGAGCAGGTGTTGAAACTGTAGAGCCCCCCACCGACAGTCGGCGGTGGAACGCTCACATCACCTAGGGGACAGCCCAACAGCACATCCCCTCACGGCAGTTGCTGGGTCGATCGTGTGTTCGCGGTCGACGCAGGTCAAGGGCAGGTCGGGGAGCAGGCTTTGTGAGACTTGCGGTGGAGATCGACCCCCAGCAGGTAGCGTTGGAGGCATCTTGGATCATGCTCTCTGGAGGCCCCTGCGTGAACGCTAAGACGATCACCTACACGTACCCAGCCCACATCACGCAGCAGACCCCGTCGGGCAAGCCCCTGGTCTTCTTCGCAGCGCCGGCTACGCAGATTGACCAGTGGGTCGGCGTGCCTCAGCGCAGTCGTCTCGATGACGAGGAAACCATTGGTTTCCAGCGGCAGGAGAGCAGGTCCAGGATCAGGGAGTTGTCTAGCTTCTATCACGATGAGCGCAACATCGTGCAGAACCCACTCCTGGCTGCTCCGCAGAGCGAGACCTCCGTCAGCTTCAAGCCTCTGGACGGCTGGGGTGCCCCGAAGTTTCCGGACAGGGATCCAATAGGATCGTCCTGAGAGGGAAACGAGGAAGCAGTGGCGCCACCCAGTAAGTACTCGCCGG
>NZ_JBVKBN010000045.1:0-14014 GCF_055657065.1 Streptomyces sp. NPDC110618
CGCACCCGCACCAGCCACTTCGCAGCACTTCGCCCCGCCGAGCTGACGCTCAACGGGGCGAAGTGATCAAGGGCCCGAATAAACCAACAGCGTCCGAAACGGAACCGGGCCCCTTCGCGTCCGGGGCGGCCGCGGGCTACTTGGTGAGCCCGATCTCCTCGCAGGCGGCCTTGTACTTGCTGGTGCAGATCTCGCTCAGCTTGTAGATGCCGTCGTTGACGACGGTCTCGCTGATGTTCTCCGTCGTCAGCGCGACCACCGGGACGAGCTGGGCGGGGATGTCCTTGTGCGTGGGGCTGTCGACCCGGTCCGCGGTCAGCGAGTCGAACTTGATGTCCTTGCCCTGGACCTTGGCGACGGCCATCTCGGCGGCCGCCTGGGCCTCCTCGGGGTAGGACTTGTAGACGCTCATGTACTGCTCGCCGGTGATGATGCGCTGCACTGCGTCGAGTTCGGCGTCCTGGCCGGTGATGGGCGGCATATCGGTGACGCCCGCGGCCTTGAGGGCCTGGATGACACCGCCGGCCATGCCGTCGTTGGCGGCGTAGACGGCGGCGATGTTGTCGACACCGATCTTCGCGATGTCCTGGGCCATGTGCTCCTGGGCGTTCTCCGGCTTCCAGTCCTTGACGTCGTGGGTCGCGGCGATCGTCACCTGGCCGTTGAGCTCGGAGAGCGCGCCCGACTTGAACTGCGCGGCGTTCGGGTCGGTGGGCGAGCCGTTCATCATGACGATCTTCGTCGAGGTGTCGACGTCACCGCCGAGCGCGGCCATCAGGGAGCGGCCCTGCACCTCGCCGACGAGCTCGTTGTCGAAGGAGATGTACGCGTCGATCGGGCCCTGGGCGAGGCGGTCGTAGGCGATGACCGGGATACCGGCCTGCTTGGCCTTCTCCACCGTTCCGGCGATGGACTCGGCGTCCACGGCGTCCAGCAGGATGACGTCGACCCGGTCGTCGATCATCTTCTGCATCTGGTTGGTCTGGGTGGCGGCGCTCGCGTCGGCGTTGGCGTAGACGACCTCGCCCTTGTTCTCCGTGAGCTCGGCCACCGTGGCCCGGACGATCGGGTGGTCGAACTTGTCGTACCGCGTGTTCGCCTTCTCCGGCAGCAGCAGCCCCACGGTGATGTCATCACCCTTGGTCGGGCTCGCGTCCGCACTGTCGCCCGTCACACCCAGGGCGCCACAGGCGGAGAGCGAAAGGGTCAAAGAGGACGCGGCCACGCATATGGCGATACGACGCATTGGGGAGCTCACTTCTGGTGCCTTCCGGACGCGGGCGCAGCATTGCGACCCAGGTGACTGAAAAGCCAACGCGGGACCGGGCCCCAGCGTCAAGCGGAATCACTTAACGAGTGCGCAACGCCACGCTCCGCTTGGCTTGTGAAGGTCTGACGGAATCCCCTCCAACTGGCCTTTACCTCCCCTCCGTACAACCAACGCGCCCCCTCGCGAGTCGTGATCACGACAGTGCACGACCTCCAGAGGACCGAATGAACCCAGCCAGATGCACGGCGGCCGTCGCCGTGCTCGCCACCGCGGCCGGCCTGCTGACCGCCGCCGCGGCCCCCGCTTCGGCCGCCACCTGCGCCTCGCCGGTGTTCAAGCGGACTTTCTACGCGAACACCACCTTTTCCGGCACGCCGAAGCGGACCGACTGCGACAGCGCGATCGACCAGAACTGGGGCACGGGCGCCCCGGCCTCGGGACTGCCGGGCAACTCCTTCGGCGTCCGCTGGACCGTGACCCGCGACTTCGGCTCCGGCGGGCCGTTCCGGCTCAGCGCGTCCGGCCTGGACGGCATCCGCGTCTACGTCGACGGCACGCGGAAGCTCAGCCTGTGGAAGAACGGCTCGGCCACGGTGTCCAAGAACGTCGACCTGACCCTCGCCAAGGGCAAGCACACCCTGCGGATCGACTACGTCAACTGGACGGGCTCCGCCAAGGTCAAGTTCTCCTACGCCCCGCGTACCTCCGCCTCCGTCGACAAGGTCGCCCCGCTCAAGCCCACGGGCGCGGCCGTCGCGTACGACAGGGCCACCGGCAAGGCCAGGCTGACCTGGTCGAAGAACAAGGAGATGGACCTCGCCGGGTACCAGGTCTACCGCCGCGAGAAGGGCGGCACCTACCCGTCGGCCCCGCTGGCGACGACGACCTCCGCCTCGTACACGGACAGTACGCTGCCCGTGACGGGCGCCGCCTACGAGTACACGGTCCGCGCCCACGACAAGGCCGGCAACAAGTCCTCCGCAACGGCGTCGCTCCCGGTCACCACGGCCGACCGGACGCCGCCCGCGGTGCCGGGCGGCCTGACCGCGTGGTCCGAGCCCGAAGGGCTGGACCTGAACTGGTCCCCCGTCACGGGCGCCGCGTCGTACCGGGTCTACCGATCCGCGGCCCCCGACGGCACGTACACGCGCCTGGCGACCACCACCGCGGCCACCCACATGGACACCACGGCCGCGGAGGGCGGGACCTACACCTACCGGGTCACCGCCCTGGACGCGGCGGGCAACGAGTCCGCCCGCTCCACCGCGGTCACCGCCCGGCGCGCCGACCTGACGCCGCCGCCGGCGGTGACGGGCGTGGAGGTCACCCCGACCGAGTACGGCTTCCACGTCACCTGGGACCCGAACCCGGCCCCGGACCTGGCGAACTACGTGGTCCGCCGGGGCGAACTCCAGGGCGACGAGGAGCAGCAGATCTGCTCCCTCTACCCCGGCTATTACGTCGGCCCGGACACCACCTCGTACCGCTACGAGACCGTCCCGGACGGCGAGGTGTCCTGCTTCATCGTCGACGCCGTCGACGACGACGGGAACTCCTCCTTCAAGTGGACCGGCGAGGCCCAGATCGTCGTGGCGACGGAACTGGACCTGACGCAGGAGTAGAACGGCCCGGGGCCGGGTCCGCGCGGACCCGGCCCCGGCTGTCACCACAGCGACAGATACGGCGACATCGCCGGATACCAGGCGAGCGCCGGCCACGGCAGCGCGCACACCCGCACCGCCGTCAGCGACCACCCGACGCGCCGGGGCCACACCTGCTCCCGCGACACCAGCGCGAGCGTCAGCACGAGTGACACGGCGAGCCCGATGCTCGCCGCCTCCATGTACGGCACATCCGCGAGGAACACATACGGGTCGTCCCGCCAGGTCCACAACGTCCTCGCCACGAGCAGGGTGGCCACCGCCTCCGCGGCGACGATCCACACCCTGGGTCCGGGGCGCGCGAGTATCACTCGGACTCCTTCTGCAGAGCCCGTGCAAGGGCTGGGAGGGCTGCGAAAAGGGGCCGCCGGTCCGAAGACCCGCGGCCCCTTGCGCGTACCGTACGCGCGTCAGTCGTTCTGCTGGCGCTTGGGGCGCCACACCACCAACGCGCTGGTCTGCTGCACTTCCTGGTACGGCACCAGGTCGCGGCGGTACGAGGCGTGCACCGCCGCCTCGCGCTGCTGCATCGCCGCCGCGGCCCCGTCGAGTGCCGACTGGAGTTCGGCGACCCGGGCCTGCAGCGCGGCGACCTGGTTCTGCAGTTCGATGATCCGCTTGATGCCGGCCAGGTTGATGCCCTCGTCCTGCGACAACTGCTGCACCGTGCGCAGCAGTTCGATGTCGCGGGCCGAGTAGCGGCGGCCCCGTCCGGCCGTGCGGTCCGGAGACACCAGGCCCAGCCGGTCGTACTGGCGCAGTGTCTGCGGGTGCAGGCCGGAGAGCTGGGCCGCCACCGAGATGACGTAGACCGGGGTGTCCTCGGTCAGTTCATACGGATTGCGTCGACGGCCGTCCATGTGGCATCAAGCTCCCTTCGCGGCCTGGAACAGCTCCGCCCGCGGGTCCTCGCCCGCGGTCGCCTCGCGATACGCCTCCAGCGCGTCACGAGCCTTCCCCGTCACGTCCTTCGGGACACGCACCTCCACGGTGACCAGCAGGTCCCCGCGCGTGCCGTCCTTGCGGACCGCGCCCTTGCCGCGGGCGCGCATGGTGCGGCCGTTGGGCGTGCCCGGGGGCAGCTTCAGGGTGACCGGCGGTCCGCCCAGGGTGGGCACCCTGACCTCGCCGCCGAGCGCCGCCTCGGGATACGTCACCGGCACCGTCACGGTCAGGTTGTCGCCCTTGCGGCCGAAGACCGGGTGGGAGTCGACATGCACCGTGACATACAGGTCACCGGCCGGGCCGCCCCGCTCGCCGGGCGCGCCCTTGCCGCGCAGCCGGATGCGCTGGCCGTCGTTGACCCCGGCCGGGATGCGCACCTGCATGGTCCGCGAGGACTTGGCCCGGCCGCTGCCCTTGCAGATCTCGCAGGGGTTCTCGGCGATCAGGCCACGGCCCTTGCAGTCCGGGCAGGGGTCGGTCAGCGAGAAGCCGCCGCCCGAGCCCCGGGCGACCTGTCCGGTGCCGACGCAGGTCGGGCAGACCCGCGGGTTGCCGTTCTTGTCGCCGGTGCCCGAACACGCCTTGCACGGAGACTGCGAGGACATCCTGAGGGGCACCGTGGCGCCCTCGATGGCCTCGGTGAAGGTGAGCGTGACCTCGGTGTCGATGTCCTGGCCGCGCCGGGGCTGCACCCGGGTGGTGCCGGACGAGCCCCGGTTGAACAGTCCCCCGAAGACGTCACCGAGCCCGCCGCCGAAACCGCCGGCGCCGGCGCCCCCGCCCGGCTGGGCACCCCCGAAGAGGTCGCTCAGGTCGAAGTTGAAGGAGCCGCCGCCCGCGCCCGGCCCCGGGCGGAAGCCGCCGTTGCCGAACAGGGCGCGGGCCTCGTCGTACTCCTTGCGCTTCTTGGGGTCGCCGAGGACGTCGTTCGCCTCGGAGATCTCCTTGAAGCGCTCCTCGGCCTTGGCGTTGCCCTTGTTGGCGTCCGGGTGGAACTCGCGCGCGAGCTTCCGGTACGCCTTCTTGATCTCGGCCTCGGTGGCGTCCTTGGGGACGCCGAGGACCTTGTAGTAGTCCTTCTCGATGAAGTCCTTGGTGCTCATCCCCGACGTCCCTCCTTCCTGCTGTGATCAGCCCTCTTCAGAGCCGTTGTCCTTCTCCTCGCCGGCCTCGGAAGGCTCCTCGGCCTTGACGTTCTGCGCGCCCGGCTGGGGCTCGGCGACGGCCACCCGCGCGGGCCGGATGGTGCGCTCGCCGATGCGATACCCCGGCTGGAGGATCGCGACGCAGGTCGTCTCGGTGACGTCCGGCGCGTAGGAGTGCATCAGCGCCTCGTGGATCGTCGGGTCGAAGGGCTCGCCCTCCTTGCCGAACTGCTGCAGACCCATCTTCGCCACGACGGTCTCCAGCGACTCCGCGACGGACTTGAATCCGCCGACGAGTTCGCCGTGCTCCCGCGCGCGGCCGATGTCGTCGAGCACGGGCAGGAGTTCGGTGAGGAGGTTCGCGATGGCGATCTCCCGCACCGTGATCCGGTCCCGCTCCACGCGGCGGCGGTAGTTCTGGTACTCGGCCTGCAGCCGCTGGAGGTCCGCGGTGCGCTCGTTGAGCGCGGTACGGACCTGGTCCAGCTGGGCGATCAGACCGGGGTCCGGTGTGCTGGCTGCTGCTGCGTCCCCGGCCGGGGCCGCCCCCTCAGGGGTGGCGGCCTTCGGCTCGGCGTCGTCGGGGGTCGCGCCGGAGGGGACGTCGGGCTTCTCCTCGAAGCCCGGGGTCTCCTCCGTCACGCGGCACCGTCCTTGCGCTCGTCGTCGACGATCTCGGCGTCGACCACATCGTCGTCAGCTGCCTTGGCGTCGGCCTCGGCACCGCCGCCGGCGGCCTGCGCGGCCTGGGCGTCGGCGTACATGGCCTGGCCGAGCTTCTGCGAGACCGCGGCGACCTTCTCGGTGGCGGTGCGGATCTCGGCGGTGTCCTCGCCCTTGAGCGCGGCCTTCAGCTCCTCGACGGCGCTCTCGACCTCGGTCTTGATCTCGCCGGGGACCTTGTCCTCGTTGTCCTTGAGGAACTTCTCGGTCTGGTAGACGAGCTGCTCGCCCTGGTTGCGGGTCTCGGCGGCCTCGCGGCGCTTGTGGTCCTCCTCCGCGTACTGCTCCGCCTCCTGGCGCATGCGGTCGACCTCGTCCTTCGGGAGCGAGGAACCGCCGGTGACGGTCATCTTCTGCTCCTTGCCGGTGCCGAGGTCCTTCGCCGTGACGTGCATGATGCCGTTGGCGTCGATGTCGAAGGAGACCTCGATCTGCGGGACGCCGCGCGGCGCCGGCGGCAGACCGGTCAGCTCGAACATACCGAGCTTCTTGTTGTACGCCGCGATCTCGCGCTCGCCCTGGTAGACCTGGATCTGCACGGACGGCTGGTTGTCCTCGGCCGTGGTGAAGATCTCGGACCGCTTGGTCGGGATCGTGGTGTTGCGCTCGATCAGCTTGGTCATGATGCCGCCCTTGGTCTCGATACCGAGGGACAGCGGGGTGACGTCGAGGAGCAGGACGTCCTTGACCTCACCCTTGAGGACACCGGCCTGGAGCGAGGCGCCGATGGCGACGACCTCGTCCGGGTTCACACCCTTGTTGGCCTCCTTGCCGCCGGTCAGCTCCTTGACGAGCTCGGCGACGGCGGGCATACGGGTGGAGCCACCGACGAGGACGACGTGGTCGATCTCGTTGATGGAGACACCGGCGTCCTTCATGACGTTGAAGAACGGGGTCTTGCAGCGCTCCAGCAGGTCCGCGGTCAGCTGCTGGAACTGGGCGCGGGTCAGCTTCTCGTCGAGGTGCAGGGGGCCCTCGGCGGAGGCGGTGATGTAGGGCAGGTTGATCGAGGTCTCGGTGGACGAGGACAGCTCGATCTTGGCCTTCTCGGCGGCCTCGCGGAGGCGCTGGAGGGCCATCTTGTCCTTGGACAGGTCCACGCCGTGACCGGACTGGAACTGCTTGACCAGGTAGTCGACGACGCGCTGGTCCCAGTCGTCACCACCGAGGTGGTTGTCACCGTTGGTGGCCTTCACCTCGACGACACCGTCGCCGATCTCCAGCAGGGACACGTCGAAGGTGCCGCCGCCGAGGTCGAAGACGAGGATCGTCTGGTCGTCCTTGTCGAGGCCGTAGGCGAGCGCGGCCGCGGTGGGCTCGTTGACGATACGAAGGACGTTCAGACCGGCGATCTCGCCGGCCTCCTTCGTCGCCTGGCGCTCGGAGTCGTTGAAGTAGGCGGGGACGGTGATGACCGCGTCGGTCACCTTCTCGCCCAGGTAGGCCTCGGCGTCGCGCTTCAGCTTCTGGAGGATGAACGCGGAGATCTGCTGCGGGTTGAAGGGCTTCCCGTCGAGCTCGATCTTCCAGTCCGTGCCCATGTGGCGCTTCACGGAACGGATGGTCCGGTCCACGTTGGTGACCGCCTGGCGCTTGGCCACCTCGCCGACGAGCACCTCACCGTTCTTGGCGAAGGCGACGACGGACGGCGTGGTCCTGGCGCCCTCGGCGTTGGTGATGACGGTGGGCTCGCCGCCCTCCAGAACGCTGACGACGGAGTTAGTCGTGCCCAGGTCGATGCCGACCGCACGTGCCATGGTTGATTCCTCCAGCTGACTTGAGTGGAACGGACTCAAGTGTGCATGAGCCGTCGAGCGCGGTCAACAGACCTGAGTCTGTGAGGCTCAACTCTTATCCATTCCTTACACGCAACTGGGTTCTGACCTGCACGGACGCAGTCCGCCTAGACTGCGGACGCTTCACCCTCAAGAGCAGAAGTACGGCGATCAGGGCTCCCGCGGCCACCCACAGCGCCCCCGCGGGAGCCATCCGGCCGAGGTGCACCAGCACCCCCACGACCACCGCGGCGGACGCTCCCGCGCCGAGCACCACGGTCGCGCCCTGCGGGGTCAGCCCGAGCCTTCGCAGCCGGTGCGCGAGATGGTCGGGGCCGCCGCGCAGCAGCGGGCGCCCGCCGAGCCGCCGGGCCAGCACCACCAGCAGCACATCGGCGCCCGCCACCGCCGCCAGCGCGAACAGCACGCCCGCGCTCGCGGCCCCCTCGTGCCCGGCCCGGGTCACCACGGCCGCCGCGGCGAGCGTGAACCCGGCGAACAGGGAGCCGCAGGCGCCGAGCCCCACGCGCGCGGGATGCCAGTTGTGCATCAGGAACCCGGTCAGCGCGGCGGCCAGCACGCTCAGCAGCACCGCCAGCCCGTCCAGCACCTCCGCCGCCGCGCAGACGCCGACCCCGAAGGCGGTCACCATGCCGACGGTGGCGGCGAGGCCGTCGGCGTGGTCCAGCGCCCGGAAGGCCAGCGTCACGACCACGATCCAGCAGACGGCGGCGATCCCGCCCACCACCCCGGTCTCCGCGTACGGCACCGCGCAGGCCGCCGCCACCGCCGTACCGCCCAGCAGGAACCGCGCCTTGACCCGGCGCACATCGGCGACCAGGCCGAGGGCGGCGACCGCGGCGCCCGCGACCAGCAGCCGGACGGTGTCCGCGTCGAGCGGGCCGGTGCCGGTAACGTCACCGGCCGCCGCGACCAGGCAGGTGACCAGCACGACGGCCGCGCCGCCGCCCAGCGGCAGGGGGCGCTGCCGGCGCCGGTCGAGCAGCTTCAGACGCAGGGCGGGGGCACGGACCAGGGCGGTGAGGACGGCGGAGAGAAACAGGGCGGCGGTGGCGGCGGCGATCCCGTAGAGCACGGATCTAAATTAGTGCCGAATGTACTAATTTGGCGTGAATAACACGATCGGTTCTTAAGGCGACCCTCAGCGACCCAGATCACCCCGCCGCTGGCTACAGTGCGACCGAGGATGCGGGTAGTCTCAGAGGACTGCATAAGTTACCGCTTAGTAATGTCGCCTCGCAGGCCCGAGGAGCCCCGAAATGCAACTCGCCGCGATCATCGTGTCGATGGTCCTCATGGCAGTCGGCGTCGCCCTGTTCGGCCGTGCCATCCTGCAGCTCGTCCGCTTCATGATGCTCGGCCAACCGCTGCCGGCCGGGGCCCGGACCAACGACCCCGTGCTGCGGACCATCACGGTGGCCAAGGAGTTCCTCGGCCACACCCGGATGAACCGCTGGGGCATCGTCGGCATCGCGCACTGGTTCGTGGCGATCGGCTTCTACACGCTGCTGCTGACCATCGTGAACGCCATCGGCCAGCTCTTCCAGGCCGACTGGCTGCTGCCGGTGATCGGCGAGTGGGCGCCGTACAACGTCTTCGTCGAGTTCATCGGCACCATGACCGTGCTCGGCATCGTGGTCCTCATCGCCGTCCGGCAGCTGTCGCGGCCGGGCGGGGCGGGCCGCAAGTCCCGGTTCGCGGGCTCCAACACCGGCCAGGCCTACTTCGTCGAGACGATCATCCTGATCGTCGGTGTCTGCATCTTCATGCTGCACGCCCTGGAGGGTGCCCAGCACCACGTGGACAGCTACGAGGCGTCCTTCTTCATCTCGTACCCGGTGGTCTCCGCCCTTGACGGCCTGGACCTGTCCACGCTGCAGAACCTCACCTACTTCTTCGCGGCCCTGAAGATCGCGGCGTCCTTCATCTGGATGATCACGGTCTCCCTGAAGACCGACATGGGTGTGGCCTGGCACCGCTTCCTCGGCTTCCCGAACATCTGGTTCAAGCGCAACGCCAACGGCGACTCCTCGCTCGGCGCGCTGCTGCCGATGACCTCCGGCGGCAAGCCGATCGACTTCACCGACCCCGGCGAGGACGACGTCTTCGGTGTCTCCCAGGTCGAGCAGTTCTCCTGGAAGGGCCTGCTGGACTTCTCCACCTGCACCGAGTGCGGCCGCTGCCAGTCGCAGTGCCCCGCCTGGAACACCGGCAAGCCGCTCTCCCCGAAGCTGCTGATCATGTCGCTGCGCGACCACGCGCACGCCAAGGCCCCGTACCTGCTCGCGGGCGGCGGCAAGACCATGGAGGGCGAGGAGAAGGCGTCCGAGGAGCAGCTGGCCGGGGTGCCCGCCGCCGCTCTCGCCGAGGCCGAGCGCCCGCTGATCGGCACCGCCGAGGAGAACGGCGTCATCGACCCGGACGTCCTGTGGTCCTGCACCACCTGCGGCGCCTGCGTCGAGCAGTGCCCGGTGGACATCGAGCACATCGACCACATCGTCGACATGCGCCGCTACCAGGTGATGATCGAGTCCGCGTTCCCGTCCGAGGCGGGCACGATGCTCAAGAACCTGGAGAAGAAGGGCAACCCCTGGGGCCTGGCCAAGAAGCAGCGCCTGGAGTGGACGAAGGAAGTCGACTTCGAGGTGCCGGTCGTCGGCAAGGACATCGAGGACCTCTCCGAGGTCGAGTACCTGTACTGGGTCGGCTGCGCCGGCGCCCTGGAGGACCGGGCCAAGAAGACCACCAAGGCCTTCGCGGAGCTGCTGCACATGGCGGGCGTCAAGTTCGCGATCATGGGCGGCGACGAGAAGTGCACCGGTGACTCCGCCCGCCGCCTCGGCAACGAGCCCCTGTTCCAGGAGCTCGGCATGGAGAACGTGGCCGCGCTGAACATGGCGTTCGGTGAGTCCCTCAACGAGGAGGGAGAGGTGGACGAGTCGACCAAGAAGCCCAAGTCGGCGAAGAAGATCGTCGCCACCTGCCCCCACTGCCTGAACACCCTCGGCAACGAGTACCCGCAGCTCGGCGGCGACTACGAGGTCATCCACCACACCCAGCTGCTCCAGCACCTGGTGGACGAGGGCAAGCTGGTCCCGGTCACCCCGGTCGAGGGCATCATCACCTACCACGACCCCTGCTACCTGGGCCGCCACAACAAGATCTACACGCCTCCGCGCGAGATCATCGCCAACGTTCCGGGCCTCAGGAACGAGGAGATGCACCGCCACAAGGAGCGCGGCTTCTGCTGCGGCGCCGGTGGTGCGCGGATGTGGATGGAGGAGCGGATCGGCAAGCGCATCAACAACGAGCGCGTCGACGAGGCACTCTCCCTCAACCCGGACATCGTCTCCACCGCCTGCCCGTTCTGCCTGGTCATGCTGACCGACTCGGTGAACGGCAAGAAGAACGAAGGCAAGGCCAAGGAGTCCATCCAGGTCGTGGACGTCGCCCAGCTGCTGCTGGAGTCGGTGAAGACGCCGGTCGACCCCGAGGGCCAGGCCGCCGAGGAGAACGAGCCGGAGCCGGAGCCGGTGAAGTAGCCGCCCGCAGGCGTACGACATCCTGGACGCCCCCTGCCCGACCGGGCGGGGGGCGTCCGGCGTTCCCCCTCGGCACACTGGGAGGACGCAACCCCTCCCGGGAGAGGCACCGCAGATGATCATCTTCGGCACCAAGGGCTACCTGTACCAGCTGGCGATCCTCACCCTGGTCTGCGGACAGTGCGGCAACCCCGCCGCGCACACCCTGCGCAAGCGGGTCACCAAGTTCACGCTGTTCTTCGTGCCGCTGTTCCCGGTGTCGACGAAGTACTCCACCCAGTGCACCTTCTGCGGCCTCGAACAGAAGCTGACGAAGGAACAGGCGGAACAGCTCCAGGCCCAGTCCGCGGGGGCTCAGCACGGCCAGCCGCAGCAGCAGCCGTACCAGTAGGGCCGGCTCAGGCGGTCCGCAGCCCCCGGCTCAGCATCCCCAGCAGCGTGGCGTTGACCAGCCCCGCCGCCACCGTCCCGGCGACGAACACCAGCGAGCCGAGCCACTCCGCTCCGGCGACGGGCACCGCGAGCAGCAGGGCGCCGAAGCCGAGCGGCGCGGTGGCGAAGACCGGCCAGATCGCGGCGAATCCCGGGTCCGGGGAGATGTGGACCGCGTACAGGAAGAACCCGATCGCCACGGCGACCAGTGCGAGATAGCCGCGCGAGAGCCAGTTGTCCGTGGCGGGCGCCAGCAGGGCGCGCAGGCGGGCGGAGCGTTCCATGTCTGTTCCGTTCGATGAGAGACGAGAGACGAGAGACGAGAGAGCGTCGAAGTCGTTCACGCGTGTCGCGCGGCGCGCGTGCGGTGGGCGAGGGCACCGACCACGGCGGCGTTGACCAGCGCGCTCAGCAGCAGCCATACGGCCGCGAGGACGGCGGCGAGCGTGTCGCCCACCGGCGGCATGGCGATCGCCAGGGTCGACAGCGGCGCCGTGAGCAGCAGCGGGACCGCCCCGAAGGGGTTCTCCGGGAGGGCGAGGCCGACGGCCACACCCGCCGCGAGGAGCGTCCAGTAGGCGCGGGCGGCCCAGTTGTCCGTGGCGAGGGCCAGCAGTCGGCGAGGTCGAGAGTCCTTCGGCGGCATCGCGGGTCCCCCTTGGCTTGTGGTCCGGTCCGTTTCCGGTGGACTCCACAGTGGACCGGCGGGGGCGCCGGGGCATGAGTACGCGTACTCAACGAAGTTTTCCCGAACGCACGTACAACCTTTGAGCACCAGTACGGGTCTCTTGATCGCCGCACCGGACGCACGCCCACGGACAACTCCGGCGAACGCGACCGACGGCACCCCATTGACTGCGGATGTCCCCCGGACATCCCCGCATGCCGCAGGAGAACCCGCATGCACCAGCCCCTGCGCCTCGCCCTCGCCACGGCCACCGCCGTCGCGCTGACGGGCGGGTTGCTGACGTTCACGGCCGCCACCGCGGTCTGGCGCGGCACGTCCTCGGGCCCGAGCGGCTCGGCGATGTACAACCGGGCCGGCTCCGGGGTGGCCGGCAGCCCGGAGGCGGACGACAACTTCGGCTACGCCGTCTCGGCCGAGGAGTACGCCGCGTTCGGGCACACCGTACGGCTGCGTGACGTGACCCATGACGGCAAGACGGACGTGGGGGTCGGCGGCGGCGCGGGTACCTCGGTGGTGCTGCGGGCACCGTCGGTGACGGGTGGCTTCACCCTCCCGAGGTTCACCGGCCCGTTCACGGACTGAGGCCGACCGGGTCCGCGGGCGAGGGTTGAGCACCCGCTCCCGGACCCAACCCCCAATCCCCCCTTAGGGGATGTCACAGCTCGGCCGCAAAGCCGGGCCCGAAACCCCGGGCCCGGCACGTCACTCTCCGGGACCAGGTACGTTCGAAGACGTGGCTGGATTCAGGATGGGACGCGGAGGCCGGGACAACCGGACCCCGCAAGGGCAACCGCAGCAACCTCCGTACGGGCAGCAGGCCCCGTCGTACGGCTACCCCCCGCAGGGCGCCGGGTACGGAGGTCAGGCCGGTCATGGCGCCTACGGCGGCCATGGCGGCCACGGCGAACCGGAGTACTTCGGCGACGGCGGACACCACCCGCACGCCCACGGCGGCGGCGGTCCGGACCCGTACGCGGCGAACAACCCGGGTCACACCCAGGCGTTCTCGGTCCACGACGACCCCTACAACCAGGCCCAGACCTACCAGGCGGGCGCGGCCCCGATCGGCCCCCGCCTGCACTGGAAGGACCTGCTCAAGGGCATCTTCCTCTCCCCCGACCGCACCTTCCTCCAGATGCGGGACTACGCGGTCTGGGGCCCCGCCCTGATCGTGACCTTCCTCTACGGCCTGCTCGCGGTCTTCGGCTTCGACGGCGCCCGCGAGGACGCGATCAACGCGACCCTCTCCAACGCGGTCCCGATCGTCCTGACGACGGCCGTCGCGATGGTGCTGTCCGCCTTCATCCTGGGCGTGGTCACCCACACCCTGGCCCGCCAGCTCGGCGGCAACGGCGCCTGGCAGCCCACGGTCGGCCTCTCCATGCTGATCATGTCCCTCACGGACGCCCCCCGCCTGGTCGTCGCCATGTTCTTCGGCGGCGACGCGGGCTTCGTCCAGATCCTCGGCTGGGCGACCTGGGTGGCGGCCGGCGCCCTCCTCACAATGATGGTCTCCCGCAGCCACGACCTCCCCTGGCCAAAGGCCCTGGGCGCGTCGGCGATCCAGCTGGTGGCCCTGCTGTCGATCGTGAAGCTGGGGACGTTCTAGAAGACCGGTGAACGAGGGAAGGGCTCCCGCACGTGGGTGTGCGGGAGCCCTTTTCGTTGCCGTGCCGGTGGCAGCGGCGCAATCTGAAAGAAGGAAGTTCCGTGCCGTGAGGATGCTCCTATGGATGTCAAGCGGCTTCGGCGAGGTCGCTGTGGGTGGCGTCGCGCCCGGTGTGCGGTGTGTGGAGTGACTTGATGAGGATG
>NZ_JBVKBN010000046.1:0-4663 GCF_055657065.1 Streptomyces sp. NPDC110618
ACCCCGGCCATCTCCTCAGGTGTCACACCACCCCAACGACACCCAGGCATCAACAGACACGCCGCTCACGGATGAAGATGACCAAGCCCTACTAGACCTCCGGCCGAATCTTGCTGCCGATATGGGCGAGGCGGATCGTCCGTTCCTCCCGGACCAGACGGAAGTGGATACGGCCGGCGCCCGGGGTGAACCGGGCGTGCAGGTCGAAGGTGTGTGTCTTCCCGTCCAGATCGGTGAAGCGGCACACGCGCTTGCGGGTCTCGCCCTCCGGGGTGACCTTGGTCCGCCACTCGGGCTCAGCCATGGTCGCCGGATCCCACGCGAGGACGGCTTCCTCCAGTCGCTCCAGAGCCCGCCGCACAGGTACCACCCAGTGCGGGCCCAGGCTGCGGAGCTGGCCCTCTACGCGCGGCAGGAACGTGAGGTGCGGGTAGAGGTCGCCCCGGCAGTCCCAGATCTGCGAGCCGGTGGTGACGCCCTCGTTGCGCGCCGCCCGGAACCAGTCCCGATGCACTCCAAGATGTGGTTCCGCAGACAGGTGCCGCACATCGACAGCGTCCTGCCGCATCTCCAAGGCGTCGTCGTCCTCGACAAGTTCGCTTCGCTCCAGGGTGACGCGATCGGCCTGCCACTGCCGGGCCACCGCAAGGCTGACCGCGATGCCGTCCATGAAGTGCGCGGCTCCCAGGCCGAGAACGACCTCGCCGTCGTGGCGGTACTCCAGGTGCTCGACGGCATCATCCGCAGGGAAGACGCTTCGCACGGGCGAGCGGCCCTGTAACGCCCGCAGGCGTTGCCAGAGGGCGCGGTTGCGCGGACTGGCCCCGATCCACTTGTTGACGGGATAGCCCTCGGCGATGTCCAGCGCCTTGACGTCCACCTCGCTCACCAGCGCCGTGCCCGGCCCTCCCTCGGCCGCGGCGGCACGGACGACGGCCACGAAGTCGGCCATCGCCCGCTCGGCCCGCGCTGGATCGCAGGCCGTCCCCCAGGACTTCTCGTTGAGAAACAGCAGTGGCACGCCTGCTACCCCCTGTGTCGTTCCGTGCCGTCAGTCCAGCAGCTGGTCGAGCGAGTTCTCCCACTCGTCGAAAAAGCCCTCAGGCCACTGTTCGAGCATGCCGTCCTTGTCGATGCGCGGGGTGACGACCTCGGCGCCCGCTCCATTTCCGCTGAAGTAGTGCACGACCGCGTTCTCCGGCCGAAGGACACCATGTTTCACGGCGATGCGGACACCGTTCAGCACATGGTCGCTGTGCGTCTCGACGATCAGCTGGGCGCCGGTAGCGGCGGCCGCGGAGAGCAACGCGGCCACCCTGCTCTGCCCCTTGGGGTGCAGGTGCGCCTCTGGGTTCTCCAGCAGGATCAGGCTCTCGGACGTGGCGGTGAGGCAGGCGACTACGACGGGCAGCGCGTAGGTGAGACCGAAGCCGACGTGGGTGGGGCGCCGACGGCGCGTGGCGTTGATGCCGGCGGTGCCGCCGAAGGCATAGGAGAGGCGGACCGAGTCCGTGCCTTCAATTGGATCCGTCTCGATGTTGACGCCCGGGCACAGCTCCTGCATCCAGGCGATCGTCTGGTCCAGGAGTTGGGGCGATGTCGCGCCACGATGACGGAGCGGACCGTCGGGCACCTCGGTGGGTACGTCCTGCTCCATGTGGTGACGCAGGTAGTTGACAGTGTGCTCGCCTCGCACGCCGAGGAAGCCGCGCGCGATGGCGATCTGGTGGGAGCGCGGGTAAGTGACCGCCGGAGTGATGCGGTCGGCGTGCAGGTACTGGAACGGCTGCTCGGCCAAGTGTGAGCGTACCGAGCCCTCCGCCAGGGGCATGACGTCCCGATCGGGATGACGAAGGTCGTACGCAGCGGCCCACGTGCGCTGCTCGCCGTCCTCCTCGATGACAAAGCCTACGAGTGGCTCGTTGACGGCGGGGAGTTCTTCCACGGGCCCGAAGTCCTCGTGCAGGACATCCTGTGCGGTGCCGAGGGCCACTAGGTCGCCGTTGAGCAGCAGCCCTCCCCCGGCACGCTTGGTCCGGATGAGCATCTGCGTCTCGTACGACTGCCGCAGTAGCGCCAGGGCCTGTAGAACGCTGCTCTTGCCCGAGGAGTTGAGACCGGTGAGGAGCGTCAGCGGGCCCAGAGGCAGTTCCAGACGCCGGAACGCCTTGAAGTTGATCAGCTTGATGTGGTTGATCACTGCTCGACTTCGCTCCGCTCCTCGCCGAGCGCGTCCTCGAAGAGATCCTTGACGGCGTCGAACCGCTTCCGCACCTTCCTGGCATCGCCGGTGCCCACGGAGATGGCGCGCTCGAACTCCACGTCATCCATGAGTTCCGCGAAGGCATCGAGGACATCGATCTGCCGCAGCGTCTCGCGATCGTCGTCGTCGAGGCTCGCGAGATTGACGGCGACCGCCTCGAAGAGTGCCTTGTTGATGGGTGACTTGCGCTGCTGGTTCCGGCGGTACTTGCGGAAGGCGTGATGTCCGAAGATCTCCCTGGCCGCGATCATCGCCGTGATGAACTCGCTCCGCAGCCGGTCCTCTTCCACGCTGTCGAGACGGTTCACCTGGTGCATCGCCTCGGCGAGGAATGCGTCGAAGTCACCGGGCTTGTACGCGTGCGGTGAGGTCATCCGGAACGCCAGGAAACGCAGGACCATCTCCCGGTCGGCCATCCGGTCACCGACGACGCTGTAGCCGGTGGCCTGCCGGAACTCCGTGGTCTCCGCGAGCTCCGCGAGAAGCGTGCGGGCCCGTCCCGGGATGAGCGCGTGCCGAATCTCCTGCCGGGTGAGCGGCTCACCTCCGGTGTTGATGCGCGCGAAGACGTTGAACATCACGGGCTCGGGTGTGCCCCGCCGGATGACATGAACAACGACTTCCGTCTCGCGCAGCCGGATCTGGAGCTTTCCGGAAAGGTCCGCGAAGCCCGCCCCGTCGAAGTTGCGCAGATACTCCAGGCCCGTCAGCTTCAACGGGTCGGCGTCGACCGTCTGCGGCTCCAGGAAGCGAGCGATCGACGTGAGCCGCTGGATGCCGTCGACGATGGCCCAACTCCCGTCCTTGTTCTCGGCGGCGTAGAAGGACGGGATGGGGATGCGCAGCAGCAGCGACTCGATCAGACGGCTCTGCTTGCCGTCGGTCCAGATGCCCGCCTTGCGCTGGAAGTCCGGGGCGAGGTCGATCATCTCGTTGCGCAGCCGGGACAGCAGCAGATCGACGGTCGTCGTCCGGGTGTCGATGTCGATGTGCTCGGGGTCGAAAGGAGAGGTGATCTGCTCGATCACCACGTCCTCGGCCTCCTCGCGCTCGATATCGGTCGGCCGGCCGTCGGCGGTGACCTCCACGGAGAACAGGGAGGAATCCAGCTCTCCGGCATCCGCCGCAGCGTCCTGATACCGCTCGAACACCGACCGTTGGTCCCGGGTACGCCCCTGGCTCTCCTCCAGCGCCGCCATGTCGTCTCGTCGCCCTCCCCCTCATGCCATGTGGGCTCGTTGTGTCCGCTTCGATCGCTGCATCACCCTACCGTCCGTGATTCCGTGGTGACGGACGATCGGTCTGAGCAGTGGAGGGGAGGGCGCCGGGCGACTCGGCTCCTCGGCAGCGGACTCGGGTTCCCTCAAAGTGGACGAACCGCCGACGAGCTGCCCATCCATGTGCAGGGCCTCGCGAAGGCGCGGCCAGATCGCGGCGACGCTGGAGACACCCGCGGCCACCAGCAGCCCCGTAACTGCTTCTCCGCCAGGTACGAGGAACACCCCGGCGACAAGCCCGGCAGCCACGGCGAGTCTGGCCACTGCTGTCGACAGCGTGGTTTTGAGCGGCTCGGTAGTGGCAGCGGCCTCGTCGGCCTGCGACACATCCGCGAGGAGCCGCGGGTCGATGATCAACAGGCTGTCCCGTTCGGCACGGGAGCACAGCTCTGCCGCAGGGCTCCGGCGACGAGCCGGGCAAGGTCGCGGAGGGCGACCTCACGGCCCACTCCCTCGCCGAGGAGGTAGCGCTCGTTGGCGGCGTTGAGTGCATGAATCAGGCGTTCCGAAATCGCCCGCACCCGGTCGCGGGTGGCAGGCGGCACGGTTCGGGTGCCGTACCGGGCCTGGGCACGCAGGGCGTTGCCATGACAGGCGGAGTCGCAGACGACACTGACGGTCAGGTCAAGGCGGCTTCGCACCAGACCGTCCGGGTGATCGGCTCGTCCCACATCACTCCCCCAATGGGTGGACAGGGCCTCGACAAGAAGGAAGCCACCACCGGCGTGCCGACCCCTGCACCGGTCGCACCCAGAACCGCCCCGGCAAGGAGCCCAAGCGTTAAGAGTCCACCGAAGGCCATCGCCGCCCTTTCGACTGCTGCGAAGTTACTCGTGACGTCATGCGTCCGTCCGGCTGAGGGCCTGTGATGTGGTTCCGTCTCGCACGAAGGCGCATCACCAGCCTGCCCCGGTGTCGGTCAGTGCCAGGGACCAGGGAGGCGCTGAACCGGAGGCGGGAGAACGTCCCTCTGTCACAGGTGGCTGGCTCACCGCAATCTACGCCTGTCAGGCAAGCTCCACCCACCGTGAAGTGCCCCGGGTTTCGTGGAGTCCGGTGGTCTTGTTTCAGGCGGACTGCGGGGGTTGCTCCAGTCTTCGCCAGTAGTCGCGTTCGTACTCGG
>NZ_JBVKBN010000047.1:0-3284 GCF_055657065.1 Streptomyces sp. NPDC110618
CGTTCTCTACGCCATCCTGCGCGACCGTCGCCCCTACGAGGCCCGGCCGCCTCTTCGTCTCGTGGCTTGACAACAGCATTAGGCAGCGTTCTCTTTGCTGGGCATGAGTTCGTCGAGGAGGGCGAGGGCGCGGCGGTGGGCGATGATCGTGCGGGCCGTGTCCATGTACCGGTCGCGCTGCTCGAAGGCTTCTTGGGCTTCGGCACGGGTCTTGGCGTAGTCGTCTTCCGGTGCGAGGGAGTCGGCGCAGCCGATGAGGCAGCGCGGGCCGAGGTCCCAGATGATCGCGTTGACGGCGGCGCACCCGGCGGACAGCGAGTCGATGTCGTTGCCGTACCAGTGGAAATCGTGCGGGTTGAGGCCGAGGTCGCGCAGGCGTTGGGCGACGGAGCGGAACATCGTGCCGGAGCCGACGGCGGGTTCGCGGAAGGACATGCCCGGCTTGGCGAAGTCCTTGTCCACGGTCATGTTGGCGAGCAGGTCGGTGACGCACGCCGGCGTGTGGTACTCGCCGCGCCACTTCTTGTCGCTCTTGTGGCGGAGGCCGGTGAGCAGGGGGCTGAGGATGTCGGCTTCGGAGCGTTGCCAGGGGTCGTCGTGGCCGGTGAGGTCCATCAGGCCGGTGTTGATGGCGGCGCGGGTGACGGCGTGGACGGCGCGGAGCTGCTGCTTGTCGGGGTCGGGGTTCCAGGCCCAGTCGTGGAGGCGTATGGCGCGGTTGATCAGGTCGGGGCGCTTGATCCAGTGGCCGAGGTAGATCTCCTTGAGGAGCTGCGGAAGTTGTTCGGGTTGGAGGTTGAGCACCCAGTCCGCCAGGCCGGGCACGTTGCGTAGCAGGGAGAGCCCGGCGACGGTGCCGAGGGGGACGTCGATGCTGCTGCCGCCGAAGGACTGGTACCAGGCGTCGAGGACGTTCTCCGCGATCTTGCGGGCGTGCTCGTGCGGGTCGCGAGGGGCGGCGTAGCGGCGGGCGGTGATCTTGCCGGTGGGGCGGGCTTTGGACTGGGGCGGGGGCTTCTTCGCCCACGACGGCGCGGGCCGCGCGGCGGTGGCCGGGGCTGCCGCGCGGGGCAAGAAGTCGTCGGACATGACGGCGGGTTCCTTTCTGCGGGCGCGCATGGGGCCGCCCCGGTGCGCGGTGCGCGGCCGGGGCGGCGGGTGGATGGGGTTGGGAGCGGGATCAGCTGGCCTGCTGGAGGTCCCGGAGGGTGGCGAAGATGCCGCGGATCTCGACGTCGTAGGCAGCGGCGGGGTACCCGGCCTGCCGCAGGCCGTTGATGAGGAACATCAGGGCCGCCTCGTCGGTGTCCATGTCGCTGATCAGTTGGTCGAAGCTGGTGTCGCGCAGCTCGTCGGGGCGGTGCTCGTAGCCGATGCGCAGGGTCTTCTCGATCTCGGCGAGGGTCGCGGCGGTCTGCTTGTCGGTAAGGCCGAGCAGGGCGGACCAGGCCGCCAACGTGGCGTCGTCAACGGGGAGCTTCACGGGAGCTGATGCCTTTCTGGTGGGCCGTGCCCGGCCGCGCGGGGCGGCCGGGCACGGGCGGGTCAGGAGGTGGGGGCGGTGGGGAAGGGGTTGTCCCGGTGGTCGGGGTGGCAGGCGGCGTAGAGGCCGCCGGGGAGGCGTTCGGTGATGACGCCCCATCCGGCCCAGCTCATGACGGCGAGGTAGCCGAGGTCTCCGCCCGCGAAGCCGGTGCGGGCCTTGGCGTCGGGGTCGGGCTTGATGAACACCCAGCCGGGCAGGTCTCCGGTGTCGTCGGGCATGACCTGGAAGCCGGGGCGCAGTTCGTGGACGCCGTCGGTGTGGATGGGCGGCATTCCGGCGGCGGTCAGGATGCGTACGGCCTCTTGGACCTGCTTGTGGCCGTGGTACTCGGGCAGGGTGCCGACGCCGGTGTGCAAGGGCCGCTCGTACGGGAGGCGGCCGACGGCGGCCTTGTAGATGGTCATGAGGAGTTGGGCGTCGTCGCGGCGGCCGGCGTGGCGCATGGCGATGTTCGCGACGATGGTGATGGAGTGCCGGTCCTGGGTGAACAGGCGGCGGAATTGGTCGAGGGTCATGCCGGTGGTCACCTGTACGCGGGCGAAGGTGCGTGAGGCGAAGCGGACGGCGTATGCGACGTGTTCGGGGTCGAGCCCTATCTGGTGGGCGAGTTCGCGGACTCCGGGCGAGTAGTCGGTCATTGGGTCTCCAAGAGGCGCTTGCGCGTATGGGTGCGCCCCCGGCGTTTGGCCGGGGGCGCGGGGTGCTGTTGGGGTTGGGGGATGGTTAGCGGCGTCCGCCGCATCCGGCGTGGCCGCAGCCGCCACAGAAGCCGCCGCTGTTGCATTCGCAGCCGCATCCGTGGTTCTGGGTTTCCATTCCAATTCCCCTTCCTATTCGGGCGTTTCCCGAATTCCTTACTTATATCTTAATGGCAAATACCCCAGAAGCAAGGTATGGCCGACTGAATGCGCATTTAATTTCCGCAATTCAATTCCCTAATTCGCGGCAGCCGGAATGAGATCGGGCCAGCGGACGGCCTCCAGCGCACGGCGGTGCGAGTCGGGCACGGGCACGGTCGGGTAGCCGAGCCAGTCGAGCCCCATCGCGGCGAGGATCGTGGCGTCCGCCTGGTCGTAGCGGCCCGGCCCTTCGCACGGGACGCCGTACCGCTCGACGGCCACCGAGCGCACCATGCCCTTCGCGATCCGGGCCCGGTCCTTGCGCGGGAAGTCCTGGGCCGGGTTGGCCCGGCCGGTCGCGTAGATCGTGCGCCCGTGCGGGGTCACCACGGCGTACGGGATGCGGTGGCGCCACAGGTACTGCGTGACCAGCCACCACAGCCCGGCCAGCTCGTGGTGCCCGGCCTGCCCACCCTGGGCATACGCGGCGCCCTCGACTACCACCAGGTCCGCGCCGTCCTTCACGCTCAGCGCGACAGCCGCGACCAGCCAGTCCAGCCGCTCGTGGCTGCGGCGCCGGCCGGGCCGGTACACCCGCGCCCAGTCCGTGCCCGCGATGCCGGTCGAGGTCAGCGACAGGTCGAGACCGACAACACGCGGCTGCCATTCCCCTTTCTCCTGCACGCTCGGCAGGGTCACCGGGGCGCTTTGAAGTTCGGCGGTCACCGATCACCCTCGCCGGTTGCCGCGCGATGGTCGGTGATAAGCCGGTTGGCCTCAGCCATGGCCGGGGTCAGCTCAGCCTGAAGTGCCCCGGGTTTCGTGGAGTCCGGTGGTCTTGTTTCAGGCGGACTGCGGGGGTTGCTCCAGTCTTCGCCAGTAGTCGCGTTCGTACTCGG
>NZ_JBVKBN010000048.1:0-2390 GCF_055657065.1 Streptomyces sp. NPDC110618
AGTAGCACGCTCAAGACCCGAAGCGGAGTGATCTAGCCATGGGCAGGTTGAAGCGGAGGTAAGACTTCGTGGAGGACCGAACCCACCAGGGTTGAAAACCTGGGGGATGACCTGTGGTTAGGGGTGAAAGGCCAATCAAACTCCGTGATAGCTGGTTCTCCCCGAAATGCATTTAGGTGCAGCGTCGTGTGTTTCTTGCCGGAGGTAGAGCACTGGATAGGCGATGGGCCCTACCGGGTTACTGACCTTAGCCAAACTCCGAATGCCGGTAAGTGAGAGCGCGGCAGTGAGACTGTGGGGGATAAGCTCCATGGTCGAGAGGGAAACAGCCCAGAGCATCGACTAAGGCCCCTAAGCGTACGCTAAGTGGGAAAGGATGTGGAGTCGCACAGACAACCAGGAGGTTGGCTTAGAAGCAGCCACCCTTGAAAGAGTGCGTAATAGCTCACTGGTCTAGTGATTCCGCGCCGACAATGTAGCGGGGCTCAAGCGTACCGCCGAAGTCGTGTCATTGCGATATGTACCCCCAACGGGGATCGTGATGGGTAGGGGAGCGTCGTCTGCCGGGTGAAGCAGCCGCGTAAGCGAGTTGTGGACGGTTGACGAGTGAGAATGCAGGCATGAGTAGCGATACAAACGTGAGAAACGTTTGCGCCGATTGACTAAGGGTTCCTGGGTCAAGCTGATCTGCCCAGGGTAAGTCGGGACCTAAGGCGAGGCCGACAGGCGTAGTCGATGGATAACCGGTTGATATTCCGGTACCCGCTGTGAAGCGTCAAACATCGAATCCAGTGATGCTAAGCCCGTGAAGCCGTCCTGCCTCAGCTTTGCTGTGGTGGGGAGTGGTGGAGCCGGTGACCCGAGCTGGTAGTAGGTGAGTGATGGGGTGACGCAGGAAGGTAGTCCATCCCGGGCGGTGGTTGTCCCGGGGTAAGGGTGTAGGACGCGAGGTAGGCAAATCCGCCTTGCACATAGTCTGAGACCTGATGCCGAGCCGATTGTGGTGAAGTGGATGATCCTATGCTGTCGAGAAAAGCCTCTAGCGAGTTTCATGGCGGCCCGTACCCTAAACCGACTCAGGTGGTCAGGTAGAGAATACCGAGGCGTTCGGGTGAACTATGGTTAAGGAACTCGGCAAAATGCCCCCGTAACTTCGGGAGAAGGGGGGCCACAACCGGTGATGAGCTTCGCGCTCTGAGCTGGGGGTGGCCGCAGAGACCAGCGAGAAGCGACTGTTTACTAAAAACACAGGTCCGTGCGAAGCCGTAAGGCGATGTATACGGACTGACGCCTGCCCGGTGCTGGAACGTTAAGGGGACCGGTTAGCTCACTTTCGGGTGGGCGAAGCTGAGAACTTAAGCGCCAGTAAACGGCGGTGGTAACTATAACCATCCTAAGGTAGCGAAATTCCTTGTCGGGTAAGTTCCGACCTGCACGAATGGCGTAACGACTTCTCGACTGTCTCAACCATAGGCCCGGTGAAATTGCACTACGAGTAAAGATGCTCGTTTCGCGCAGCAGGACGGAAAGACCCCGGGACCTTTACTACAGTTTGATATTGGTGTTCGGTTCGGCTTGTGTAGGATAGCTGGGAGACTGTGAAGCTTGGACGCCAGTTCAGGTGGAGTCGTCGTTGAAATACCAGTCTGGTCGTGCTGGATGTCTAACCTGGGTCCGTGATCCGGATCAGGGACAGTGTCTGATGGGTAGTTTAACTGGGGCGGTTGCCTCCTAAAGGGTAACGGAGGCGCCCAAAGGTTCCCTCAGCCTGGTTGGCAATCAGGTGTTGAGTGTAAGTGCACAAGGGAGCTTGACTGTGAGACCGACGGGTCGAGCAGGGACGAAAGTCGGGACTAGTGATCCGGCGGTGGCTTGTGGAAGCGCCGTCGCTCAACGGATAAAAGGTACCCCGGGGATAACAGGCTGATCTTCCCCAAGAGTCCATATCGACGGGATGGTTTGGCACCTCGATGTCGGCTCGTCGCATCCTGGGGCTGGAGTCGGTCCCAAGGGTTGGGCTGTTCGCCCATTAAAGCGGTACGCGAGCTGGGTTTAGAACGTCGTGAGACAGTTCGGTCCCTATCCGCTGTGCGCGTAGGAGTCTTGAGAAGGGCTGTCCCTAGTACGAGAGGACCGGGACGGACGAACCTCTGGTGTGCCAGTTGTTCTGCCAAGGGCATGGCTGGTTGGCTACGTTCGGGAGGGATAACCGCTGAAAGCATCTAAGCGGGAAGCCTGCTTCGAGATGAGGACTCCCACCCACTTGATGGGGTAAGGCTCCCAGTAGACGACTGGGTTGATAGGCCGGATATGGAAGCACGGTAACGTGTGGAGTTGACCGGTACTAATAGGCCGAGGGCTTGTCCTCAGTTGCTCGCGTCCACTGTGTT
>NZ_JBVKBN010000049.1:0-1790 GCF_055657065.1 Streptomyces sp. NPDC110618
GACGCTGTTGGTTTATTCGGGCCCTGCGTGACGTCGGCCTTCAAGACCCGGTTGTGGTCTTGAAGGCCGTCGTTGTCGTATGGGGTGGATGCGGATGTCGATGCAGCCGAAGGGGTCTGGGGAGATCCCGGCGGAGACGGTGCGGGTGGCTCGGGCCGCGTTCCCGAAGGGGAGCCTGGCGATCCGGGTCCGGGACGAGCTGGGGCCGCTGTTCACCGATGAGCAGTTCGCGGACCTGTTTGCGGTGCGGGGGAAGCCTGCCTGGTCACCGGGGCGGCTGGCGCTGGTGTTGGTGTTGCAGTTCGTCGAGGGGCTGACCGACCGGCAGGCTGCGGAGGCGGTCCGCGCGAGGATCGACTTCAAGTACGCCCTCGCTCTGGAACTGGCCGATCCCGGCTTCGACTTCTCGGTGCTGTCGGAGTTCCGGGACCGGCTGGTCGAGGCGGACGCAGGGCGGCGGGTGCTGGACGGCGTCCTGGCCGCGGCCCGGGACAAGGGCCTGCTGAAAGCGGCCGGCCGGGCCCGCACCGATTCCACGCACGTGCTGTCCGCGGCCCGTCAGCTGTGCTGGCTGGAGATGGTCTGCGAAACACTGCGCTCGGCGTTGAACGCGCTGGCCGAACAGGCCCCCGAGTGGCTGGCCGGTATCGCGGAACCGGACTGGTTCAGGCACTACGCGACGCGGGCCGAGGACTCCCGGTTTCCCCAGGCCCGCACCAAGCGGGACGAGGTGGGCCTGCGGATCGGCAGGGATGGCATGCGTCTGCTTGAGGCGGTCTTCGCCCCCACCGCCCCAGCCGCCCTGCGCAGGCTGGACGAGGTCCAGACCCTGCGGCAGGCGTGGGTGCAGTCCTTCCACCTGGTGGACGGCGAGGTGAGGCGGCGGGACCCAAAAGACCGGCCGCCGGGCGCGATGCGCTTAGTCACTCCCTATGACATCGAGGCACGCGGCAGCGTCAAACGCGACACCTTCTGGGACGGATACAAGGTCCACCTCACCGAGACCTGCGATCCCGATGCCCCGAATCTGATCACGAACGTGGCCACCACCGTCGCCACCGTCCCGGACGACCGGATGGCCGCTGTCGTCCACGCCGGTCTGGCCGCACGTGACTGCCTGCCCGGCGAGCACTGGGTCGATGCCGGATATCCCACAGCGGCCCAGGTCGTGGCCGCCCGCACCGAGCACGGCGTCGATCTCCAGGGCCCGATGGTCGGCAACACCACCGCCCAGAGCGGTGGCCCGTTCGGGCAGGACGCCTTCACCGTCGACTGGGAGCACGAGCGGGTGACCTGCCCGAACGGTGTCACCAGCACCCAGTGGCATCACCGGCATTCACAGCAGGGCCTGCCGGTGATCCGGGTCCGCTTCAGCCCGGCCGACTGCCGCTCCTGCCCCAGCCTGCGCGACTGCGTCAGCTCGCCGAAGGCCGAACGCCGCGAGATCACCCTGCGACAGCGCGCCGAACACGAAGCCGTCCAGGCCGCCCGCACCAGCCAGCAGACCGATAGCTGGAAGGACCGCTACAAGATCCGGGCCGGCGTCGAAGGCACCATCTCCCAGGGCGTCGGCCGCTGCGGCCTGCGCAGATCCCGCTACCACGGCCTGGCGAAATCCAGCCTCCAGCACCAGCTCACCGGCGCCGCCCTCAACCTCGCCCGCATCGACGCCCACCTCACCGACACACCCAGGGCCCGCACCCGCACCAGCCACTTCGCAGCACTTCGCCCCGCCGAGCTGACGCTCAACGGGGCGAAGTGATCAAGGGCCCGAATAAACCAACAGCGTC
>NZ_JBVKBN010000050.1:0-1459 GCF_055657065.1 Streptomyces sp. NPDC110618
AGACAGGACCTAGTAGGGCTTGGTCAGGTTCGTAGTGGTGTGGGTATGTCGCGGTGGCAGGTGGGGCAGGCGCCGGTCCAGATGGCCAGGAGTGTCTGCAGTTCGCGGACGACTTGGTAGAGGCTCAGACCTGCGCCGCGTCTTTTGGGTCTTGTGCCAGTCGTTGCAGGGTGCAGAAGGCATGGGCGGCGGAGACGAGGGTGACGTGGTGGTGCCAGCCGCCCCAGGTACGGCCCTCGAAGTGGGCCAGTCCTAGGGCCTGTTTCATCTCGCGGTAGTCGTGCTCGATGCGCCAGCGGAGCTTGGCCAGCCGCACCAAAGTCGCCAGGGGCATCCCGGAGGGCAGGTTCGACAGCCAGAACTGCACCGGCTCGCTCTCGCCGGCCGGCCACTCGGCCAGCAGCCATCGCTCGGGCAGCTCCGGGTCGTCGGCGGCTCGGCGGATGCCGCGTCCGGCGGGGCGGACTCTGAGGGCAACGAACCGCGAGTACATTCGTTTCAAGCCGCTGATCCCTTTGCCCGGCCGGGAGCCTTCCCTCCAGGACACCGGCCTCGCAGCCGCCCGCCCGGCTGCGAGGACCAGCTCTTTCATGGTCTGCGCAGGCTCGGGGTACTGCATTGCCGGTGGCCGGCCGGTGCCCGCGTAGGCGGGCTGGACGGGCCGGGCGTCGACCGGATGGGCGGTGTGGCGGGAGGAAATGCCCACCGCATAGGGCAGGTTGCGTTCTTCCAGTCCGCGGCGGAAGGCGGCGGCATCCCCGTAACCGGCGTCCGCGACGACCAGGGGAATGTCGATGCCCCACGACCGGGTCTCGTCGATCATGTCCAGGGCCAGCTGCCACTTCTCCACATGCCCCACTCCGGCGGGAATGCCGCAGCGGCTGCGGCGGGCGACCTTGTCCGCATCCGCCTCCGGGGAGTCCGGATCCCAGGACGCGGGCAGGAACAGCCGCCAGTTCACCGCGGCCGAGGCATGATCCCGGGCCAGGTGCAGCGACACTCCGACCTGGCATTTGGTGACCTTGCCCGCGGTGCCGGTGTACTGCCGGGACACACACGCCGAGGCGCCCCCGTCCTTCAAGAAGCCGGTGTCGTCGACGATCAACGCCTCCGGGCCGATCGCCTCCTGCATTCTCCAGGCCGTCCGGGCCCGCACATGTGCCGGATCCCACGGGCTCGTCGTCACAAAGTGGGCCAGGGCCTGCCGGTTGCCGTCCTCACCGAGGCGGGCCGCCATCGGTTCAACCGACTTGCGCCGCCCGTCCAGCAGCAGCCCCCGCACATACGCCTGCCCCCACCGCCGCTGATCCGCACGGAAGAACCCGTCGAACAACTCCGCAGCGAATACCTCCAGGTCCTCCCGGACCCCGGCCATCTCCTCAGGTGTCACACCACCCCAACGACACCCAGGCATCAACAGACACGCCGCTCACGGATGAAGATGACCAAGCCCTACTAG
>NZ_JBVKBN010000051.1:0-1434 GCF_055657065.1 Streptomyces sp. NPDC110618
CCTACCTTCTTGAGTGCATCCCGTGAGTTCGCGACTCTGGGACTGCGCGGGTGGGGCAGGGATGGTTTTCATGCTGGCTGCCTCCGATGGCTCAGGACGCTGATCCCCCTGTCCCGCCATTTCTTCCGGACTGCTGATTAGGCACTGCGAACGATCGCTTGGTAGGGCGAGGACAGGCGGAAGAAGTCGCGCCACACGCTGCACCGGGAGGGGACCGTGACCGCCAACGCAGGCTTCGACATCGCCAAGGAATTCCACTGGCTCGCGGTGACCGACGACCGCGGCCGTCAGCTGCTCAGCCACCGGGTCGACAACGACCCCGCCGCCATCGACGAGGCGATCGGCGAACTGCACACCGTCGAGGCCGAACACGGCCCCGTCACCGTCGGCCTGGACATCCTCGGCGGCATCGCCGCCCTGCTGACCGCCATGCTCCTGACGGCCGGCTTCCGCGTCGTCCACGTCCCCGGCCTGGCCGTCAACCGCGCCCGGCGCGCCACCCGTGGCGGCGAGAACAAGTCCGACCCCCGGGACGCCAAGGTCATCGCCGAACAGGTCATGCTCCGCGACGACCTGCGCACCGTCGAACTGCCCGACGACAGCGCCGTGGAGCTGAGGCTGCTGGTCAGCCACCGCACCACGCTGGTCAGGGAGGCCACCGCCCGCACCGCGCGGCTGCGTGACCTGCTCACCGGTATCCACCCCGGCCTGGAACGGGCCGTCGACGCGACGAACCAGTCCGGGCTCATCCTGCTGGGCCACTACGTCACACCCGCCGAGATCCGCCGCGCGGGCACCGCCCGGATCGCCGACTACCTGCACCGGCACGGCGTCAGAACCGCCCTGGCGCAGCCGCTGGCCGATGCGGCGCACACCGCCGCACTCACCCAGCGTGCCGCGCTGCCCGGCGAACGCCGCACCGCCCAGCTCATCCGGGAACTCGCCGACGAGCTGCTGGCCGGCAAACGCCGCATCAAGGCCCTGGAAGCCGAGATCGAGAAACTGGTGACCGGCCACCCTGACGGGGCCCTCATCCGCAGCCTGCCGGGGATGGGGGCCGCCCTCACCGCCGAGTTCCTCGCGGCTGTCGGCGACATCCGCCGCTTCAGCAGCGGCGACGCGCTGGCCGCCGCCTCCGGGCTGTCCCCGGTGCTCTCCCAGTCCGGCAAGATCCGCTACTCGCGCAGCGCGACCGGCGGTGACAAGGCCCTCAAACGGGTCTTCTACCAGGCCGCGTTCTGCTCCATCCAGCGTGATCCCACCTCGCGCGCCTTCTACGACCGCAAACGATCCGAAGGCAAACGACACCATCAGGCCCTGATCGCTCTGGCCCGGCGCAAGATCAACGTTCTCTACGCCATCCTGCGCGACCGTCGCCCCTACGAGGCCCGGCCGCCTCTTCGTCTCGTGGCTTGACAACAGCATTAGGCAGCG
>NZ_JBVKBN010000052.1:0-1350 GCF_055657065.1 Streptomyces sp. NPDC110618
TTCCATCGCTTCGCCGCCCGGTGCCCCACGACGACTCGGCCGCCGATTAGGAAGTGCGAACAAGTCGCTGTGTAGAGCAATGCCGGCGAGGTCGTCCGTGGCACGAACAGAGCGAACACGTACGTCAGGAGCACTATGAGCCGGATATGGGCGGGGATCGACAGCGGCAAGGGCCACCATCACGGCCTCGCCCTGGATGCGGACGGCAAGACGCTGCTGTCGCGGCGCGTGGCCAACGACGAACCCGAGCTGCTGAAGCTGATCGGTGATGTCCTGGACCTGGCCGACGGCCGCCAGGTCACCTGGGCCATCGACATGACCGGCGGGGAGCCCGCCCTGCTGCTGGCCCTGCTGGTCAACCACGGGCAGGAAGTCCTCTATATGCCCGGACGGCTGGTGAACCGGGCCTCCGACGGCTACCGCGGCGAGGGCAAGACCGACGCCCGTGACGCCTACGTCATCGCCGACCAGGCCAGGATGCGCCGTGACCTGCGGCCCATCCGCCCCGGTGACGAAGCCGCCGTCGAGCTGAAGCTGCTGACCGGACGCCGGTCCGACCTGGTGGAAGACCGCACCCGCGTGGTCAACCGCCTGCGCGGCACGCTGCTGAGCATGTTCCCTGCCCTGGAGAGGGCTTTGGACGTGACCAACACAGGCCCGCTCAGGCTGCTGACGGGCTACCAGACGCCGGCCTCGATCCGCCGGGCCGGTGTCACGCGGCTGACGAAGTGGCTGGCCAACCGCAAGGTCCGCAACGCGAGAACCCTGGCCGAAGCGGCGGTCGAGGCCGCCGAGCGCCAGCACACCGCCGTCCCCGGGGAGAAGACCATCGCAAGGCTGGTCCACACCCTGGCCGAGGAGGTGATGGCCCTCAACGAGCAGATCCGCGAGATGGACAAGCTCATCGAGGGCCGGTTTCGCGAGCACGAGCTCGCCGACATCGTCCTGAGCGTTCCCGGAATCGGCGCGACCCTCGGTGCCGAGTTCCTCGCCGCCGTCGGCGGCAGCCTGGACGACTTCGGTTCCCCGGACTCCCTGGCGGCCTTCGCCGGGGTCGCCCCCGCACCTCGCGACTCGGGCAAGGTCAGCGGCAACCTCCACCGGCCGATCGTCTACCACCGCAGACTCCAGCGCGTCTTCTACACATCCGCACTGGTCAGCGTCCAATTCGACCCCAACTCGCGGGCGTTCTACGACCGCAAACGGGCCGAGGGGAAGAAGCACGTCCAGGCCGTGCTCGCCCTCGCCCGCCGACGCGTCAACGTCATCTGGGCTCTGATTCGTGACCGGCGGTGCTACGAAGTGACACCGCCGGTGACTGCGGCAGCTTGACAACAGCATTAGGAAGCG
>NZ_JBVKBN010000053.1:0-1349 GCF_055657065.1 Streptomyces sp. NPDC110618
GGATGCTCCTATGGATGTCAAGCGGCTTCGGCGAGGTCGCTGTGGGTGGCGTCGCGCCCGGTGTGCGGTGTGTGGAGTGACTTGATGAGGATGCGGTAGACCTCGCGGGCGACGTGGCGTTTCAGGCAGCGCATGATGTCCTTCTTCGCCAGGCCCTCGCCGGTCCGTCGTTCGACGTAGGCGCGGGTTCGTTCGTCCCAGCGCATGCGGCTGAGGACGATGGTGTGCAGGGCTCGGTTGGCGGCGCGGTCGCCGCCGCGGTTGAGCCGGTGACGGTCCCTGCGTCCGGAGGATGCCGGTATCGGGGCGGCGCCGCAGAGGTGGGCGAAGGCGGCCTCGGAGGTCAGGCGGTCGGGGTTGTCGCCGGCGGTGGCCAGGAGCTGGCCGGCTACGTCCGCTCCGACGCCTTTGAGCGCCAGCAGCTCGGGGGCGGCCCGGGTGGTGAGCGGCTTCAGTTCGGCCTCCAGCTCGTCGATCTCCTCGGTCAGGGCCAGGATCCGTCGGCCCAGGCGGCGCAGGGCGGCCTTGGCCGCCTGGGCGGGGTCGGCGAGGTCGGTGCCCGGCCGGAGGCGGGCGCATGCCTTCGCCAGGGCGTCGGCCGTCAGCCCGCGCAGCTGGGCCCGCAGGGTTTCCGGTGCGGTGACCAGGAGCTGGCGGGCCTGGTTGATGGCCTGGGTGCGGGATTTCACTGCTGAGCGGCGTACCACCCGCAGGGTGCGGACCGCCTCGACGATGCCGTCCCGGCTCTTCGGTGTGCCGGTGGCCCGGCCGGAAGCGACCGCCTCGGCGGCGGCGTAGGCGTCGATCGGATCGGACTTGCCCTTCACCCGGCGTGTCCTGCGGTCGGGCCGGTCGACCTCGACGACCTTCAGTCCGGTCCGTCGCAGTGTCCGGGCCAGCTCGGCGCCGTAGGCGCCGGTGCCTTCCACTCCGACGGCCGTCACCGTGCCGAACGAGCGCAGCCAGGACAGCAGTTGGCGGTATCCGGTGCCGGTGGCGGGGAACTCGCGGTCGGCCAGGTGGCGGCCTATCCGGTCGACCACCGCCGCGTGGTGGGTCTCGCCGTGGGTGTCGACGCCGCCTGTGACTTCCAGGGTCTGGTCCGTCATGCTGGTCACTGCCGTCCTCTCGCTGATCCCGGTGGGCGGCACGCGCCGGCCGGGCGGGCGGACAAGACAGTGGTGGGGCTTCTGGACCAAGCTCCTATGAGGTCACGGACGCCCGTCCGGTCGCGTGCGGTGACTTCCCCGGACGGGCCGACGGATCCCCTTGAGGACAGCCAGTCGGCGTCGGTCAGTCCATGAGTCAGACCCACCCGGAGAAGCCACCAACATCCTCACTGTCAGTCC
>NZ_JBVKBN010000054.1:0-1092 GCF_055657065.1 Streptomyces sp. NPDC110618
AGTACGAACGCGACTACTGGCGAAGACTGGAGCAACCCCCGCAGTCCGCCTGAAACAAGACCACCGGACTCCACGAAACCCGGGGCACTTCATGGAGCCGTTCCTCGTTGTACCAGGTGATCCACTGAAAGATCGCCCGCTCGACCTGGTCGACGTCCCGCCACGGGCCTTGCATCTCGATCAGCTCGGCCTTGAAGGTGCCGTTCAGCGCCTCGGCCATCGCGTTGTCATACGAGTCCGCGACCGAGCCGACGGACGCGGCGGCCCCGATCTCGGCGAGCCGGTCGGTGTAGCGAATTGACACGTATTGCGACCCTCTGTCGCTGTGCTGGATCAGACCGGAGTCCTTCTTGATCCGGCGTCTCCACAGCGCCATCTCCAGCGCATCCAGCGGAAGTTCGGTCCGCATGTGGTTCGCGACCTGCCAGCCGACGAGCGTCCGGGAGAAGACGTCCAGGACGAACGCCACATACACCCAGCCCGTCCAGGTGCGGACATACGTCATGTCCGCCACCCACAGCTGATCCGGCCGGCTCGCGGTGAAGTCGCGGTCGACCAGGTCCGGCGGGCGGGGTGCCGACGGCTCCGGCACCGTGGTGCGGCGCCGCTGGCCGCGGATGACGCCCTGAAGGCCCAGCTCGGCCATCAGCCGCTCGACGGTACAGCGTGCCACGAGGACGCCCTTGCGCTTGAGTGCGCGGGTGATCCGGCGGACACCATAGGTGCCGCCGGACTCGGCATGGACCTGTTCGATCAGCGGCATGAGCTGCTCGTCGCGCAGCCGACGGGCCGACTTCGGCCGCTTCTTGCGCGCGTAATAGGCCGACTCCGACAGGCCCAGCACCCGGCAGGCGAACCCGACCCCGAGGCCCTTGTCCCTGAGGTGCTCGATCACCTGGTCGGCCTCGTCCGGGGACGGTCGAGTTCCGCCGCAAAAAACGCGCTCGCGGCCTTGAGGATCTCGTTCGCCCGCCTCAACTCCGCTACTTCTCTGCGAAGTTGCTTCAGTTCCTCGTGCTCGGCGGTGGTCAGCCGGTCGTCGCGTTCGCCGGCGTCGGCCTCGGCCTGGCGGACCCAGCCGCGCAGGGCCTC
>NZ_JBVKBN010000055.1:0-1068 GCF_055657065.1 Streptomyces sp. NPDC110618
TGTTCTGTCCCGGGAGGTTGTGGACGGGTGAGCCAGGTCTCGGCTGAGGGATCTTGAACAGGTGAAGGCCTTCCGGTTCGGTGTGGATTGCGACGTCTACACCTGACCGAAAGGCCCTCGTGCCCCACCGTAATGCACCCCTGACCGAGACCGGACGGCTGCGCCTGGCCCGCTGCGTGGTCGAGGACGGCTGGCCCCTGCGCCGTGCCGCCGAGCGCTTCCAGGTCTCGCCCACCACCGCCCAGCGCTGGGCCGAGCGCTACCGGCAGTTCGGCGAAGCCGGCATGTCCGACCGCTCCTCCCGGCCGCGCACCAGCCCGCGCCGCACCCCGACCCGCACCGAACGCCGGATCGTCAAGGTCCGCGTCCTGCGCCGGTGGGGCCCGGCCCGCATCGCGCACCTGCTGCATCTGGTGCCCTCGACCGTGCACCGGGTGCTGACCCGGTTCGGCCTGGCCCGCCTCACCCACCTGGACCGGGCCACCGGCCGGGTCGTCCGCCGCTACGAACGCGAGCGGCCCGGCGAACTGGTGCACGTCGACGTCAAGAAGCTGGGCAACATCCCCGACGGCGGCGGCCACAAGGTGCTGGGCCGACAAGCGGGCCGCAGGAACCGCAAGAACGCCGGCTACAGCTACCTGCACACCGCCGTCGACGACCACTCCCGTCTCGCCTACAGCGAGATCCACACGGACGAGAAGAAACAGACCGCCGCCGGCTTCTGGACCCGGGCCCACGCCTTCTTCACCGGGTGCGGGATCACCGTCGAGCGGGTGCTGACCGACAACGGCTCCTGCTACCGCTCACGCACCTGGCGCGACCTGCTGTCGACAGCCGGGATAGCCCACAAACGCACCCGGCCCTACCGGCCGCAGACCAACGGCAAGGTCGAACGCTTCAACCGCACCCTCCTCGACGAGTGGGCCTACGCCCGCCCCTACCGATCAGAAGCCGAGCGCCGCGAAGCGTTCCCGCAATGGCTGCACACCTACAATCACCACCGCGGACACACCGCGCTGAAGGGCCAACCACCCGCCAGCCGCGTCCCCAACCTCACGGGTCAATACA